>DATJRS010000010.1:0-26051 GCA_035504535.1 Solirubrobacteraceae bacterium
CGAGAACGACGTCTACCAGCAGGTCGAGATCGAGCGCGGCCAGTTCCGCCGCGTCGTCGAGCTCGGAGCCGAGGTGCGCGGCCAGGAGGCCAAGGCGCTCTATGAGGACGGGATGCTGCGGATCGAGCTGCCTCTCCTGCACGAGCCCGGCCCCCGACCGGTGCCGATCGGCCGCTCGGGCGAAGGCGGCCCGTGATCGAGGTCGGCACCGCGGAGCGTCCCGCCCGGGACGTCACGGTCGGGGCCACGCGCGAGCTGCCCGAGCGGGTCGGGGTGCTGCCCCTGCGCGACACAGTCACCTTCCCCGAGATGCTGGTGCCGCTCAACATCGGCCAGCCCCGGAGCGTCGAGCTGATCAACGAGGCGCTGCGTGGCGAGCGCACGATCGCGATGGTGGCCAGCCGCCACCCCGAGGTCGAGACCCCGAGCCCGGATGACTTGTACTCGGTCGGCGTGCTTGGCTCGGTCGCGCGCATGATCCGGGTGCCCGACGGCACGCTCCGGGTGCTCGTCCAGGGCGGCCAGCGCATCCGGATCACGGGCTGGGTGGGCACCGAGCCGTACCTGACGGCGGAGATCGAGGAAGCGCCCGACGTCGTCGATCAGACGCCCGAGCTGATCGCGCTGATGCGCAACGTCCAGCACACCTTCACCGACATCATCGAACAGGTCCCGTACCTGCCCGAGGAGCTCCAGGTGATGGTGGCCAACGTCGAGGACCCGAGCACGCTGGCCAACCTGATCGCGGGCGCGCTGCGGATCAAGACCGAGGAGAAGCAGGGCCTGCTCGAGGAGCTCGACGTGGCCAAGCGGCTGCGCAGGCTCTCGGAGATCCTGGCCCGGGAGCTCGAGGTGGTCGCGATCGGCTCCAAGATCCAGTCCCAGGTCCAGTCCGAGCTCGACAAGGGGCAGCGCGAGTACTTCCTGCGCCAGCAGCTCAAGGCGATCCAGGAGGAGCTCGGCGAGACCGACGAGGTCCAGGCCGAGATCGGCGAGCTCCGCGAGCAGCTCGACGCGATCGAGTTCCCCGAGATCGTGCGCAAGCAGGTCGATCGGGAGCTGGGCCGGCTCGGGCGCCTGCAGCCGGCGATGGCCGAGTACGGGGTGATTCGCGCGTATCTGGAGTGGATCGCCGCGCTCCCCTGGGACACCTCGACCGAGGACAACCTGGATCTCAAGCACGCGCGCACCGTGCTCGACGAGGACCACTACGACATCGAGCAGGTCAAGGACCGGATCCTCGAGTTCCTGGCGGTACGTCGTTTGAAGCCCGACGCGCGTGGGTCGATTCTCTGCTTCGTCGGGCCGCCCGGGGTGGGGAAGACGTCTCTGGGTCGATCGATGGCGCGCGCGCTCGGGCGCAAGTTCGAGCGGATCAGCGTCGGCGGCGTCCGCGACGAGGCCGAGATTCGCGGCCACCGCCGCACCTACATCGGGGCGATGCCCGGCGTGATCATCCGCGCCCTGCGCGACGCCGGCGCCAACAATCCGCTGCTGATGATCGACGAGATCGACAAGATGGGGGCGGACTTCCGTGGGGATCCGTCCAGCGCGATGCTCGAGGTACTCGACCCCGAGCAGAACCACGCCTTCCGCGACCACTACCTCGACCTCCCCTTCGACCTCTCGCGCGCGATGTTCGTCACCACGGCGAACACGCTCGACACCATTCCGGGGCCGCTGCGCGACCGGATGGAGGTCATCCAGCTCGCCGGCTACACCGAGGAGGAGAAGCTCCAGATCGCCCGCCGGTACCTGGTACCGCGCCAGATGGAGCGAAACGGTCTATCCAAGGGCCGGATCGCGTTCACCGACCCGGCGCTGCGGGTGATCATCGCCGACTACACCCGCGAGGCCGGCGTGCGCCAGCTCGAGCGTGAGATCGGGACGATCTGCCGCAAGGTCGCCCGGCAGGTCGCCGAGGGGTCCGTGAAGCGGAAGGTCACGATCACCGAGCCGCGCGTGCGCTCGGCGCTGGGGAAGCGCAAGTTCTTCTCCGAGACGCGCCGGCGGACCGCGCGACCGGGCGTCGCCACCGGGCTGGCGTGGACCCCGGTGGGCGGCGAGGTGCTGTTCATCGAGGCGACCGCGTTTGCCGGGGCGGGCCATTTGACGATCACGGGGCAGCTCGGCGACGTGATGCGCGAGTCGGCCCAGGCGGCGCTCTCCTACGTGCGCTCCTCGGTGGTCTCAGAGCTCGTCCCCGAATTGCCCGAGGACTGGTTCGCGACGCACGACATCCACATCCACGTGCCGGCCGGAGCGACGCCCAAGGACGGCCCGAGTGCGGGCGTGGCCATGGTGGTGGCGCTGTCCTCGCTGCTCTCGGGGCGCCCCGTCCGCGCTGACGTGGCGATGACCGGTGAGATCACCCTGTCCGGCCAGGTGCTTCCGATCGGGGGGCTCAAGGAGAAGGCCTTGGCCGCCCAGCGGGGCGGGATCCGGATCGTGATCGCCCCGGCTCTCAACGAGCAGGATGCCGACGAGATTCCCGAGCATCTCCGCAAGGACCTCGAGTTCCGATTCGTCTCGACGGTCGAGGAGGCACTCGAGGTCGCGCTCCAGCGCCGGCCGGCCCGGCGGCGCGCCGGGACGCTTAGAGCCGCCTGAGGGCCCCCCGCTTCATCCAGGGAAGATTAGGTACCCACCCACCCGGAGAAACCCCCCGAAGGGGCGCGTGATTGCCGTATCCTGACTCCGACGACCCCAGCAGAGGGAGACCAATGGCAATAGCAAAGAAGAAGTCCGTGGCTTCACAGGTGAAATCCGTGGACCTCTCGAATCTCAGCAAGGCGACGCCGTACATCCAACGCTTGATCCAGGACGCCAAGCTGCGCGAGAACGTCCGGACCGCCTATGACTCGAGCCGGAGCGCGTACGCGCGTCTGACCAACGGCAAGCCGGCGACCAAGGTGATCTTGGAAGACAAGAAGCTCCAGCGGGACGTGCAGATCGCCGTCCAGGCGCTCCGCGAGGCGACCGACGCCCTCACCGAGGCCCCGAAGAAGGAGAAGGCCCGGAAGCGTGGGGGCTTCGCCCGCAAGCTGTTCATCCTCAGCCTCGGGTTCGGGCTGGCCCTGGCGGGCAGCGAGACGCTGCGCACTAAGGTGCTTGACCTGATCTTCGGCAAGGAGGAGGAGTTCGAGTACACGCCGCCGCCGGCCTCGGCATCGACGCCGCCCAGCTCGCCCGTAGGGGCCGCGTAAGCGGTGCGGTCGGGCTCGACCACTTAGTGCGGAGGCGCCTGAGGGCGCCTCCGGCGCTTTAAGGGGCCACTAGAATCGCCCCCTTGAGCGCGGCAGCCGAATCGCGTCTCCCGGCCCCGAGGGAGTTGTCCGGCGCCAAGGCGACGCGGATCGTCGAGGCGATGCGGACGAGCGTCGCCGCGCGCGGCATCGCCGGCTCGACGTTCGACGCCGTGGCCGGCGAGGCGGGCGTCTCCCGCGGGCTGCTGCACTACTACTTCGGGACCAAGGAGCGGCTGCTGATCGAGGTCGTGCGGCGCGAGGCCGAGGTCCGCACTGAGCGCCTCGAGGAGGCGATCGAGGCCGCGGACGACGCCGAGACCGTGCTCGACGCGCTCGTGCGCAGCTTCGAGGACTGGCTCGGGGACGGGCCGGCGCCGGTGATGATCTACGAGATGCTCACGCTGGCCCAGCGCAACGAGGAGATCGCCGCCGAGCTCGCGGTGCTCGGCCGGCGCACCCGATCCCATCTCGGCGAGGCGCTCGAACGCAAGCGCGCCGCCGGCGTGCTCTCGCTGCGCGTCGCCCCGGAGCTCGCCGCGATGTTCCTGTTCGCGCTGGCCGACGGCGTGATCGTCCGGCGCCTGAGCGAGCCCGAGCTCGACATCGGCCCGCTCACCGAGCAGGCGATCGCCGCCGCGCGCGCCGTCCTGAGCTGAGTCTCCGGCGTGCGCCGGCTGATCGCCCTGGGCGTCGCGGGGCTGGTGCTGCTCGTGCTCGTGGTCGCTCAGCTGGTGCTGCCCGGCATCGCGGCGAATCGGCTGCGCGATCAGCTCGCCCGCTCGGGCACGGTGCTCTCGGTCAAGGTCAGGGCGTTCCCGGCGATCGAGCTGCTGTGGGGTCACGCGGACAGCGTCGTGGTCCGGCTCGGTGACTACCGCTCGGGTTCGAGCGCGATCGGCTCCTCGATCAACCGGGTCGCCGGCGTGGGCACGATCGACGCCTCGGCCCAGGAGCTCGTCTCGGGCGCCATCACCCTGCACGACGCCGTGCTGCACAAGAGCGGGAGCGAGCTGACCGGCTCGGCGACGATCCTCGAGACCGACCTGCGCTCGGCGGTCCCGTTCCTCCAGGACGTCGAGCCGATCGCCTCCTCGGGCGATCAGCTGATCCTGCGCGGGACGGCCAGCCTGCTCGGGCTCACCGCCAGCGTGAACGCGGTTCTCGGAACCGAGAACGGAGCGCTCGTGGTGGCGCCGGACGTCCCGTTCGGCGGGATCGCCACGATCACGCTGTTCAACGATCCCCACGTGCAGGTGCAGTCCGTCAGTGCGGTAACCGTGCCCGGCGGGTTCAAGCTGAGCGCGGTGGCAAATGTGAGGTAGTTGTTATATGGCGCGCGGGGTAGGAACTTCTCATCCAGGGCCGTGTTGAATATTTCTAGTCGCACGATGATGAGCGGCGAGGCTTCACCCGACGGCGTCACGCGACGCACAGTGCTGAGAGGCGCAGCTGTGGCCGGCGCGGCGGCCCTGATCGACCCGGGTGCCCTGCTAGACCCGGCCGGGGCGCTCGCCCGGCCGCCGGCGCAGGGCGGTGGCTTCGCCAAGGTCTTCAGCCGCCCGGTGGGCTCGCTGAGGGCCGGCCGCGAGTCGAATCCGATCATCGCGTCCCAGGTCTTCTCGCTGGTCGGGGTGCAGTGGAGCGGCGCCGAGGAAGCCCGGATCGAGCTCCGTGCCCGCTCGGTCGGCGGGGCGTGGAGTCCGTGGGTCCCGGCTTCGATCCTCGGTCACGGTCCCGATCGCGCGCCCGCCGGGGACGAGCGGTTCGGCGAGCCCGTCTGGACCGGGCCAGCGGACCAGGTCCAGCTCCGCAGCGCGGTTGCGGTGAGCGGCGTGCGACTGCACTTCGTCGACCTTCCGGCCGGTGCCTTGGGTGGCGTGGGCGATGCGAGCGCGGCGCAGGCGCTCCCGCTGGCGCAGCCGATCCTTCAGACAGGTCCCGGCCAGCCGCCGATCATCGCCCGCCAGGCCTGGGCGCAGGGTCACGCACCGCCGCAGCACCTGCCCGTGTTCGCCACGATCAAGCTCGCCTTCGTCCACCACAGCGTGACCGCCAACGGCTATAGCGCCGGCGAGGTGCCGGGGATCCTGCTCGGCATCTTCGCCTACCACGTCTACGTCCGCGGCTACTGGGACATCGCCTACAACTTCGCAGTCGACGAGTTCGGCCGGATCTGGGAGGCCCGTGCCGGTGGGATCGACCAGCCGGTGATGGGCGCCCACGCCGGCGGCTACAACGCCGAGTCGACCGGCATGGTCGTCCTGGGCAACTTCATGGACGTGGTCCCCTCGCCGGCGGCCCTGGGCGCACTCGAGCACGCCCTGGCCTGGAAGCTCTCGCTCCACGGCGTCCCGACGCTCGGGCGGGTCATCGTCGAGGTCGAGCCATCAGGCGCGGTCTACACGCGGTTCGCGCCCGGCGCCCACGTGTCGCTGCCGCGCGTCGCCGGTCATCGCGACGGCTGCACGACGAGCTGCCCGGGCAACGCGCTCTACGCCCGGCTGCCGTCGATGCGCCCCCAGATCGCCGGGCTCGCCGGGACGCCCGCGAGGCTGCGGATCTACTCGGCACCGGCGGCGCCGGTCACCGCCGGCGCGGGGACGAGCATCGGCGGCCTGCTGACCAACCTCCAGGGCGGCGGGCTCGCGGGCGCGCCGATCGAGCTCCAGTCGGTCGGGCCGCACGGCGTGGCCACGACGATCGCGACGACGATGACCGATGGCAACGGCGCCTTCAGCTTCACGCTCACCCCGGCGCAGAACGTGATGCTGCGCGTCCTGTGCCAGCCCGCCCCGGCGGCCGTGTCCGACGTGGTCGCCGTCTCGGTGGTCCCCGTGCTGACCCTGAGCCTCGTCTCCTCCTCGCCGGTGGCCGTGACCGGCACGATCTCGCCGGCTGGCCCACCCGTGACCGTTGACCTGTACCGGCTTGCAGGGGGGCACCGCCGTCTGGTGGCGAGCAGGCGTGCGCCGGCTCCCGGCGGGGCTTTTAATGCCGCCTTCGGGGGCCGGAAGCCGGGCGCCTACGTGGTCGTGGCGCGCACCGCGGCAACCGCGCGCTACGTCGCCGGCGCGGCGCCCGGGGTCCCGGTCACGGTCGCGTAGCGGCGCTCACGTGGCGCCCTGGCGGGCGAGCTCGAGCTCGGCCATGACGGTCGGGCGCTGGTTGTCGATCTGGAGCCGGCGCTCGAGGACCGGGACGGCGGCGGCCGCATTCCCGCTCAGGCGCAGGGCGCGGCCGAGGTCGTAAAGCGCGTAGGCGTAGGTCAGGCACATCGTGCTCTCGGGGTCCACGCAGGAGTTGACGTTCTCGCCGGTAGCCGCCATCGCCCGCTCGAGGACGGGGACCGCGGCCGTGTACTGGCCGCCGGTGAGCAGCTCGTGGCCGTGTGTCTCGAGTTGCGTGGCGAGCGTGGGCGAGACCGGGGCCGGCGGGGGCGCTGGTTGGGTCGTCGTGGTGCTGGTGGTGCCGGCGGTGGTGGTTCCAGTGGTGGTGCCGGCGGTGGTGGTTCCGGTGGTTCGGGCGGTTCTGGTGGTTCTGGTGTGGGCGGCGGGCGTAACCGTGGCTGGTCTTGAGGGCTGCTGCTGGGCAACGCGCTCGTGTCGAGGGCTGCTGCCGGCTCCGAGCCCGGTCGCGGTCACGACGACCGCGACCACGACGATGACCGCGACGACCAGCGCCACTGGGGCGAGCAGGCGCTTGGGGCGCAGGACGGCGAGCAGGAGCCCCTCGCGGGGCGACGCCCGGTAGCGGCGGACCCGGCTCCAGTCGTCTTCGGGCAGCGGAGGCTCGGCGGTTGGCGGCGGCGGCGCGGGGACGGGCTCGGGGCGGGCGCGCGATGTGGCTGCCGGGGCCGGTGTGGCGTTTGGATCGGGGGCCGGCGCCGCCGGGGGTTCGGTGGTCGGGGTAAGGCGGACACCGGGCTCCCGTCCGCCGGCCACGCGGCAGCGCTCGATCGCGACGCCGGACAGCTCGAGCTCGGACACGATGCTGGCCGGGAACTCAACGCCGGCCTGGCGCAGCTCGGAGAAGCTCACCGGCGCGCCCGCCGCGCTACGCAGCGCATTGAGCACCAACGCTTGCTGCTCGTCGGGCAGAGACCAACCTCCTGGCGGCGCGAACTACGGGGGCCGCTCCGATTATGCACCCTTGACGTATTCCCATATGGGTATATGATTGCGCCCATGGCACGAGCAGCGACCACGACCGACGCGTTCAACGCGGTGGCCGAACCCCGGCGGCGGGAGATCCTCGATGCCCTCTCGGGTGGCGAGCGCGCGGTGAACGACCTCGTGCGGTTGCTCGGGATCGGCCAGCCCCAGGTGTCAAAGCACCTGCGCGTGCTGCGAGAGGTGGGAGTCGTCGACGTTCGCGACGAGGGACGCCAGCGGCTGTACCGCCTGAACGGCCCGGCGCTGAAGCCGATCCACGACTGGGTCTCGAACTACGAGCGCCTGTGGTCGGAGCGGTTCGACGAACTCGATGCCGTCCTGGAAGACCTCAAACAGAAGGAGCAAGGAGATGACGGTGACCAGCAGTAGGCGGGCGACGGTGACGCTGCCGGGCGATGAGCAGATCCTCATCACGCGGGAGTTCGATGCGCCCAGGCATCTGGTGTTCAAGGCGTATACGACGCCGGAGCTGGTCCGGCGCTGGTGGCACGCCAACCGCGGCGAGATGACGGTGTGCGACATCGACCTGCGCGTCGGCGGCGGCTGGCGCTACGCGATGACCGCGCACGGCGAATTCGAGGTCGCCTTCCACGGCGAGTACCGCGAGATCGTGCCCGACGAGCGGATCGTCTCGACCGAGGTGTACGAGGGCATGCCCGACGCGCCGGCCCTCGACACGGTGACCTTCACCGAGGTCGACGGGCGCACCACGCTGTCGATCCTCGTGCAGCACTCGAGCCAGGCGAACCGTGACGCCCACATCAACTCGGGCATGGAGGACGGTCTCCAGGACGCGATGGCACTCCTCGAAGAGGCCGCCGCGTCGCTGTGGTGACTGACTGACTAGGCGAACAGCTTGGGCGTGCGGAGCAGCATCCGCAGGCTGCCGGTGGGGCGTACCTTGCGCTGGAGCAGTGCGCGCCAGGGCTCGGTGCGCCCGGCCGCGATGTCCACCCAGTCGGTCAGACGGCAGTGAAAGGTCAGGTCGGGATGCTCGGCACGACCTTGGGCGACCGACGCCCCGCCGTTGTCGATCCGCATGTGCCAGGGCTCGGCGTCGCTGAAGTCCCACTGGATGGTGGCGCCGGGCGCGGCCGTGGCGTCGACCGTGCGGCGCAGGCCGTCGAACAGCATCGCCGTGGCTTCCGGGCTGGGTCTCACCGGGCCGTTCGGCTCACCCAGATAGCCGGCGCGCAGCAGGGTCAGCCCGCGCCGCGCCCGCTCGATCGGCGGCAGGTCGAAGGGCAGGCCGAGCCGCATCTTGGTCGGGTCAAGGCCCGCGGCGCGCAGGCGCGCCTCCATCGACTCGGCGCCCTGGGCAAAGATGTCCTCGAGCGTGAAGCCGAAGCTGGTCACGTAGCGCTCGTCCCACCCTGGCGGCACGAACACCGCGGTCGTGAACGGCAGCACCTCGCGCAGCAGTTCGGCGACGGCCGGCTCGCAGTCGGGATCCTCGCGCACCAGGTCGGCGATGATCTTGACCCCGAAGCCGATGTGCCGCTGCTCGTCGCGCGCGACGTGGCCGATGCCCTCGCGCAACCCGGGCAACAGGTCGCGCTTGGTCAGGCCCTCCTCGATGAAGTGCTGCCCGGGCTGCGCCAGCGACGCCTCGATCACCACGTGGTAGAGCGTGATCGCCTGGGCGAGCTTGGGTCGCGAGCGATCCTTGCGCAACTCGTCTCCCATCCGGTCCAGGCGCTCGAACACCTTGCGAAAGCCCCAGGTGAGCTTCGGCCGGGTCTGCTCGAGCGAAGAGCCGATGTCGGCGCCGGCGCCCGCCACCTCGCGGATGAAGCGCGCGAACAGGACCGCGTGCCTGGCCTCGTCGACCTGCTGGGTGGCCAGGAAGTACTTCTGCTCCTCGCGCGGGGCGGCATCGATGAACGGCGAGAGGTTGTCGGCGACCGCGTCCTCGCCGTGGAAGAACAGCGAGTAGGTCCATAGGGCGCTGCGACGCTCGATGTCGCTGAACTGGTTCTCCCATTGCTCGCGGTCGGTGGAGAAGTCGATCTCGGTCGCGCGCCAGTTGCCGTGCTCCCAGCGGGCGTAGAGATCGGCGTAGGAGACCTGGTCGGCGGCGATCGTCGCGGGCACGGTCGTGACAGTTTCACTCACGGGCCGCGCCGTGGTCGCCGATTCCCCACTGGCTGTGACCAACCTCACGCCCATTGCCGGCAGTACACGGGGGATAACCCGGAACTCGGCCCGCCTTCCGCGGTGAATTCCGATTCACTCGCCTATGCGGCCCATATGCCTGAACCCGACCGACGTCGCACGCCGAGTTACGGGTTGTGACCCCCTAAACCGGCTCGGAGCTAGGCCAGCTTGGGGGAGCGCCAGGGCTGGCGCAGGCGGAGCTCGATCTCCTCGCCCAGCTCCTCGATCTTGATCCGGACCTGGGTCAGGCTGTCGCGGTCGCGCAGCGTGACCGTCCGGTCCTCGAGTGACTGGTGGTCGATCGTCACCGCCCAGGGGGTCCCGATCTCGTCCTGGCGGCGGTAGCGGCGCCCGATCGCGCCGCCCTCGTCGTACTCGGCCTGGACGCGGTCGCGCAGGTCGCGGAAGACCTCGGTGGCGAGCTCGGGCTGGCCGTCCTTGCGCACGAGCGGGAGGACCGCGACCTTGACCGGCGCGAGGGCTGGGTGCAGCCGCAGCACGGTGCGGCGCTCGCCCTCGATCTCGTCCTCGTCGTAGGCGTCGATCAGGAACGCCAGCAGCGCCCGGTCGGCGCCGGCCGCGGGCTCGATCACGTGGGGGACGTAGCGCTCGCCGGTCGCGGTGTCGACGTATTCGAGCTTCTGCCCGGAGAACTTGGCGTGCTGGGTCAGGTCGAAGTCGCCCCGGTTGGCGATCCCCTCGAGCTCGGACCAGCCGATCGGGAACAGGTACTCGACGTCGCTGGTGGCGCTCGAGTAGTGCGAGAGCTCATCCTTGTCGTGCTCGCGCAGGCGCAGGTGGTCGGGCCGGATCCCGAGCCGCGTGTACCAGTTCGTCCGTTCAGCCAGCCAGTGCTGGTGCCACTGCTGGGCCTCGGGCGGAGGGACGAAGAACTCCATCTCCATCTGCTCGAACTCCCGCGTCCGGAAGATGAAGTTCCCCGGGGTGATCTCGTTGCGGAAGCTCTTGCCGATCTGGGCGATCCCGAAGGGCGGCTTCTTGCGCGAGAACTGCAGGTAGTTTTTGAAGTTGAGGAAGATCCCCTGGGCCGTCTCAGGGCGCAGGTAGACGGTCGACCCCTCCTCCTTGACCGGCCCGACCGTCGTCTCGAACATCAGGTTGAAGTCACGCGCCTCGGTCAGGTCGCAGTCGGGTGTCTCGCCGGGGTGCTTGGAGGGCTTGCGGCCGCACGCGGAGACGTCGAGATGGTCCTCACGGAACCGCAGCTTGCACGTGCGGCAATCGACCAGCGGGTCGGTGAAGCCGGCCAGGTGCCCGCTCGCCTCCCACGTCCGCGGGTGCTGGATGATGGCCGAGTCCAGGGCGACGACGTCGTCGCGCTCCTGGAGCATGGCGCGCCACCACTGGTTCTTGACGTTGTTCTTGAGCAGGACGCCGTAGTGTCCGTAGTCGTAGCTCGAGCCCAGGCCGCCGTAGATCTCGCTGCTCGGGAAGACAAACCCGCGCCGCTTGGACAGCGACACGATCTTGTCCATGGTCACGACATCATCGGCCGCCACAGATGGATTGTCCGGCATGGCGCTGGATGGTATCCGTGGCCATCCGAGGGCGGCTCGCCCCGGATTCTCTTGGCACTCTCGCCTTGAGAGTGCCAAGTCCCGAGGCTATACTTCTTGAAGCGATGCCGATCTACGAATACCGGTGTGAGCAGGGACACTTGTTCGAGGTCATGCAGCGCATGAGCGACGATCCGGTCCAGACGTGCGAGACGTGCGAGGCGCCGGTGTCGCGGGTGTTCCGCCCGCCCGCGGTCCACTTCAAGGGGTCGGGCTTCTACAACACCGACTACGGGACGCGTAAGCGCAACCGCGAGAGCTCCGACGGTCACAAGAGTGAGAGCTCCTCGGAGTCGAAGTCGTCCGGTTCGTCGGATTCCGGTTCGTCGAGTTCGGACTCGAAGAGCTCAGACTCGAAGAGCTCGGACTCGAAGAAGTCCGAGAGCAAGAGCACCACCTCCAAGTCCTCGGACTAGCGGGCTCGCGCGGGCGCCTCGCCCCGCGGCCTCAGCGGGCGACCCGCGGTCTCAGCGTGGACCCGCGGTCTCAGCGTGCGACCCGCGGTCTCAGCGGGCGAGCGTGATCTTCAGCGTGCGGGTGAGCTTGGACCCGTTCGGCCCGGTGAGCGTCACCTTCACGGTCAGCACGAGCGGGCCGGAGCTAGCCAGCTCGCGGGCGGCGGCGCGCGAGAGCTTGAGCGTGATGCCGTGGCTGCCCGCGCCGAGCGTCCGAGCTCCGGTCTGGAGCAGCGCGACCGGCGCGTTCTTGCCCTTGCGGCCGTGGGCCATCTTGCTCTGGAACAGCGGAAGCGTGATCTGGAAGGTGGCCCGGGTGCTCTGGTTCACCGCGACGCTGACCTTCACGCCGTGCGCCAGCGCCGGGGCGAGCTTCTGCCTCTTGGCGCCGGTCAGGCTGGCGGTCAGCGGCTTGGGGGTCGGGACCGGAGTGGGCGTGGGGGTGCTCGTGGTCGGCGGCGTCGGACTCGCGACGCTGGTCACCGTGATCGTGCCGGTCTGGGTGGCGCTCTGGCCGGCGTTGTTCGTGACGGTCAGGCTCACCGTGTAGTTCCCCGGGTCCGCGTAGGCGTGGGTCGGGGCCAGGCCCGCGGCCGTGGCGCCGTCCCCGAAGTTCCAGCTGTAGCCGGTGATCGTCCCGTAGGAATCGCTCGAGCTGCCCGCGTTGAAGCCGACCGTCGAGCCCGCCGTGGCCGGGTTGGCCGACGCGGTGAAGGCCACGTTCGGAGCCGAGTCGACCGTGAGCGTGGCCGAGGCGGTGTGGGTCTCGCCGAGGTTGTCGGTGACGGTCAGGGTCACGGTGTAGTTCCCGGGCAAGGCGTACGTGTGGGTGGGGTCGGGGTTGGTGCCGCTGAGCGTGGTCCCGTCGCCGAAGTTCCAGCTGTAGTTGGTGATGGAGCCGCCCGTGGCGGGGCTGGCCGCGGTGGAGGTGAAGCTCACGGCCGACCCCGGCGTGGTCACGGTCGTGGACGGGGTCAGAGTCGCGGTGGGCGCGTCGTCGACGGTGACCGGCTCCGTGATGGTGTTGGTCTGGCCGGCGTCGTTGGTGACGGTCAGCGTGACCGTGTAGGTACCGGGGCTGGCGTAGGTGTAGCTGGGGTCTTCCTGGGTGCTCGTGCCCGGGCCGTTGGCGCTGGTGTCGCCGAAGCTCCAGCTGTAGCTGGTGATCGTGCCCACCGAGTCGCTCGAGCTGCTCGCGTCGAAGTCGATCTGCTCGTAGTTGGACTGGTCGGGCGCGGAAGTGAAGGCTGCGACCGGCGTCGCGTCGACGGTGACGTTCTGGGTCGGCGTGGTGTACGTCTGACCGAGGTCGTCGGTGACGGTCAGGCTGACCGGATAGACGCCGGGGGCTGTGTAGCTGTGCGTGTCGGTCGCCCCCGTTTGGTTGGCATCGGTGGTGCCGTCGCCGAAGTTCCAGCTGTAGCTGGCGATCGACCCCGCGGGAGCGTCGGGGCTCGAGGCGGTCGCGGTGAAGTCCACGGGCGTGCCAGGGGTGATGGCGGTGGTCGCCGAGGTCGTGAAGCTGACGGAGCTGGCGTTCGGCGGGTCATCGACGGTCACCGTCTGGGTGCTGGTCGCGGTCTGGTTGGCGGCGTTGGTGACGGTCAGCGTGACCTGATAGTTGCCGCGGTTCAGAGGCTCGGTCGGACTCGGCCCGGTGGCGGTGGTGGGGTTGTTGGTACCGGCGGGGCCGACGAAGCTCCAGCTGTAGGTATCGCCCGAGCCGAACGAATGGCTCGAGCTGCTCGCGTTGAAGCTGACCTGGTTGTTCTCCGGGGTCGGCTGGCCGGGCGAGAACGTGAACACCGTGACGCTCTGGGTCAGGGTTTCGCTCTGGCCGTCGTTGTTGGTGACGATCAGGGTGACGTTGTAGGTGCCGGGGTTGGCGAACTGGTGGGCGACCGTCGGGGTGGTGCCGGCATCGTCGATGCTGGTGCCGTCGCCGAAGTCCCAGCTGTAGTCGGTGATCGCCGCGCCGGTGTCGGTCGAGGCGCTCGCGTTGAAGCTGACCGAGCCGGACGTGGAAGCAGTGGGGGTGGAGGTAAACGACGCAACCGGGGTCGTGCTGGACGACGCCGCGGTGGTGAAGCTGTAGGTGTAGCCGTCGGTCGTGCCGTCGCTGTTCTCGGCCACGATCTGGTAGTCGTACTTGGTGTTGGCCGTCAGGTGCGTGGGATAGCCGGTCACCATCACGGGCGTGGTGCCCGACCCGATGTCGGTAGCGGCGGTCTGCTTGGCATTGCCGCTGCTGCCGCTCGCCGGCCAGTAGCTGATCCACCAGCTGGTGTCGAGGCCGTTGGGATAGATCCCGCCCGTGATCGTGGCGCCGTCGGAGCGAGTGGCTTCGGTGTAGGTGTTGCCGGACCCGGTCGGAATCGAAGGTCCGCCGATGCCGGGAGCGCCCTGGACCACGTCGCCCGAGATCGAGCCGACGCCGGTGGGGCCGTCGTAGCCGGGACCGGCGTTGCAGATGTAGGAGATGTCGGCGGCGCAGCTGCCGTTCGAGCCCGAGGTGATGTCGTTGAGCAGGGCGCTGTCGGCGTAGGCCCATTGGGCCGACCCCGAAGTGACCCCGGTGAGGGCGTAGTAGCTCGAGATCAGCGGCGTCGCGAGGCTGGTGCCACCGACCAGCTCCCAGGTTCCGTCATCGTAGATCTCGAGCCCGGTCTGGGGCTCAGCGTCGGCAGAGAGGTCGGCGTAAGAGCGTCCCGTGCAGCCGCTGTCGGTCTGCCAGTTTGGCTTGTTGACGTTGAGGTCGCAACCCGAGCCGGCGCCCGACCACGCGGCCTCGCTGAAACCGCGGGGAGTGGCGCTCGAGGCGGATGCGAGCGAGGTGCCGCCCGCAGCCGTGACGCCGGCGAGCCCGGCAGGGTAGTTGTCCTCGCCGGGGCCGACATACCCGTTATCGCCGGTCGCGGCGACCGTGGGGACGCCGGAGGGGACGAAATTCGAGGACGGGGCGGTTGTCGAGGCCATCGTCCAGCTGTCGGAGATCTGGCCGGCGCCCAGGTTGGCCGCCGTCTGCATCGCCTTCTGGAGATCGTTGGTGCTGGAGCTGTTCGCCTCGACCAGCAGGATGTGGCAGTTCGGGCAGATCGCCGACACGGTGTCCAGGTCGAGCGAGATCTCCGTATCCCAGGCGCTCGAGGCGGCGGGAAGGGGCGAGGTGCCGCCGTGCTCGTTGACCTTGGTGAAGCACCCGTTCGTGCCCGTGCAGGCCGGGAGCCCGTAGTTGGAGCGATATGTGGTCAGGTCCGCCTGTGCGGTGGGATCGTCGTAGGCGTCGACGATCCCCACCGTGTCATTGGTCCCCTGCGTCTGGGACAGATAAGACAGGTCGTAGGCCTCCTCGAGGTACGCGGGGGTGCCGGACGCCGGTGCCACCGCCGGCGTCCCGTTGACCGGCGTCCCGTTGGCCGGCGCGGCGCCGGCGGAGCTTCGAGCGTGACGGACGCGCCCGAGCGTCGCCCCCCGGTGGACGAGCGGACGTACCAGCGCACCGTTCGAGCGCAGGACGATGGCCTGGGCGGCGCATGTGGCCTGACCGGGGCGGGCCGCCGGGCAGACGTCGCGGGTCGTCACCTGCGCCGGCGAGAGGCCGGTGGCCTGGCGCAGCGCGAGCGCGAGGGCCGCGCTGGTGGGCGGGGACGTCCGCAGGCCGTGCCGGCCCGAGGGGCGCGTGAGCGCGACCGTGTTCCGCCGGCCGGCGGTGACCCCACGGCTCGCGACCTGCGCCGCGGCGGCCACCTGCTGGCGGCCGTGGCGCGCCAGGGCGGTGAACCTGCGGTGCGACGCGAGGGCGGGTGCGGGCGATGCCGAGGCGATGGCGTTGCTCGAGGCGAGGGCGCCGCTCGAGGCCGGTGCGTGGGCCGCATCCGCCGAAGCGTGCGCCGAGCCGGTTTCGTGCACCGAGAACACCACGAGGGCTGCCAGAACCAGCGCCGCGACGGCGGCGGACAGCCGGAGATGACGGCGCAGGTAGCCGAACAGCTGCTTCATTCGCTACCGGCTGGACGCTTGTTCGAGGCGGTGACCAACCGGAGAGACCGTGGCAGCACGAAAATCACACTGCCCCTATCGGCATTTCGACGAAAATCTCAAGCCCCCGGGGTCGAGTCGTCAGGAATCGGACGAGAGACCCAGGGTAGCGGCCGTGATATCGCGCTCGCAACGAGTCTTAGGCGACTCTTCAGCGGGGGTCAACCGGCCGCAATTATCCGTTCAGAAGCTTGGCCACCTGGGACTGGACGTTGGCCTGGTTCGGGATCAGGACGTCCTCGCCGTTGTAGGTGCTGCCCGTCTCGGAGAGCAGGCTGGGCGGGGCCGAGCCGCCGATCTCCGAGGCGACGAACATCTGCATCAGGGTCAGGCCGCCCATGTCGGTCTGGATCACGCCGGGCGCATCCCACGCCGCCCAGGGCAGGTGCAAGAAGGTGTGCACCGTCAGGAGCTGGGACTTGATCGAGTTGAGAATCTGCTGCTGGGCCGCCTCGCGGGTCAGGTCGTTGCTGGCCGCGTTGCAGGAGTTCTCGCGCGTGCGGGCCAGGATCTCCGCCTGCTCGCCGTTGAGGTGATGGACGCCAGGACTCAGGTCGAGCGTGAAGCCACCGTCGGCGGCTCCGCCGGAGATGCTCGAGCAGATCTTCCCCGTCTTGACGTTGACGCCGCCGATGTCGTTGATGAACTTGGGGAAGTTGCCAAGGTCGACGACGATCACGTGGTTGATCTGAAGGCCGGTGAACTGCTTGATCACCTGGAGCGCCAGCGCCGGCCCGCCCTGAGCCCAGGCCGCGTTGATCTTCTCCTCGCCGTGGCCGGGGATGTTGACCAGGGTGTCCCGCGGGATCGACAGCCGGCGCGAGACCCCGCCCCCGATCCGCCACAGCATGATCGTGTCGGTGTTGGCGTCGGCTTCGTTGGTGTTGGCGCCACCACCCTCCTTGGAGTCGACGCCACTCGTCGGCCGGTTGTCGAGGCCGAGGATCAGGACCGTGTTGGCCGAGGTCAGCATCGGACCGCCGGAGGTGAGCTGGGCCTTGGCCGGGGCCAGAATCGCCGGGTTGGACTGACTCGAGGCGCTGATCATGAACAGCACGAACGACAGCAGCACCCAGCCGACGATCAGAGCGACCAGGCCGAGCACCACCCGCTTCCACGAGATCCGGCGGCCGGAGCGCCCGGAGGGCCCGCGGCCGTCCCGGCCGGCCCGGTAGCGGTGGTAATCCGGTCCGTCCGGGCCGGACGGGCCGAGCCTCAGCTCGTCCTCTTCGCCCCGCAGACGGGCCTTCAGGCCGCGCGGTCCGGCGCGGTAGACCTTGTAGTCAGGCTGTCCCAAGTCGTTCGGCATCTCCCCATATAGTGACGGCATGCCGGGCCGGCGCACGATTGGCGTCGACATGGGCGGTACGAAACTGCTGGCCGGCGCGGTCGATTCCGGGCTCTCGGTGCATCACCGCGTGCAGCGCAGCATCAACCGCCTCGACGTGTCGTACCTGCTCGACGTGGTCGTCGATGCCGTCGAGGAAACCCGCGACGGCGCCGGCGGGGAAATCGACGCCGTGGGGTTTGGCATCCCCTCGCTGATCGACCAGCGCACCGGAAATGCGGTCGTCGCGGTCAACCTTCCGCTCAAGGACATCCAGTTCGGCGACGTGATGACCGAACGCCTCGGCCTACCGGTGTTCGTCGATAACGACGCCAACCTCGCGGCGCTGGCCGAGCACCGCGCGGGCGCCGCCCGAGGATGCAACGAGGCGGTGTTGATCACGCTGGGGACCGGGATCGGGGGCGGGTTGATCCTCGGCGGGCGTCTTTACCGCGGGGCGGTCGGCGCCGGCGCCGAGCTGGGTCACATGGTGATCGACATGAACGGCCCCCCCTGTCAGGGCAACTGCCCGAACCACGGGTGCTTCGAGTCGCTCGCGTCGGGTACCGCGCTGGCCCGCGAGGCGCTGCGGATCGCCCGCGAGCGGCCGCACTCGGGCCTGGGCCGCGCGCTGGCCGTCGGGCGTGAGCTCCAGGGCCCGCTGGTCTCAGAGCTCGCCCACGACGGCGACGCGGCGGCGATCGAGACGATCGAGCTGATCGGCACCCGGGTCGGCGTGGCCATCGCCAGCTTCGTGAACATCTTCAACCCCGAGGTGGTCGTGATCGGCGGTGGCGTGATCGGCGCCGGCGAGCGGCTCCTGGCCGCCGCCCGGGCCGAGATGCTCCGACGCGCCCTGCCGCCCTCGCGCGACATCGTCGAGATCGTGCCCGCCGCGTTCGGCGTCGAGGCGGGCATGATCGGGGCCGCCGCGCTGGCCTTCGACGGGCTCGAGCAGCGGCCATGAGCGTCTCGGTGAGTGCCGGCCGGCTGGTCGTCTGCCCGACCCCGATCGGGAACCTCGAGGACGTCACCCTCAGGGTCCTGGCCGCGCTCCGGGAGGCCGACATCGTGGCCTGCGAGGACACCCGGCGCACGCGCGTGCTGCTCGACCGCTACGGCGTCGGCGGGAAGCTCGTCAGCTACCACGAGCACAACGAGCGCCAGCGCGCCAACGAGCTCGTCGGCAAGATGCGCGACGGCGCGGTCGTCGCGCTCGTCTCCGATGCCGGCACGCCGCTCGTGTCGGATCCGGGGTTCGTCCTGGTGCAGGCGTGCGTGGCGGCGGGGCTGGCCGTGGAGGTGCTGCCCGGTCCCTCGGCCGCCCTGGCCGCCCTCGTGGCCAGCGCGCTGCCGGCCGACCGGTGGCGGTTCGCCGGGTTCCTGCCGCGCAAGCGCTCCGCGCTCGAGCAGGCGTTCGCTTCGCCCGAGACGCTGGTCGCGTTCGAGTCGCCCAAGCGGGTCGCGGCGTCGCTCAAGATCCTCGCCGAGCTCGACCCCGAGCGCCCGGTCGCCGTCGCGCGCGAGCTGACCAAGGTGCATGAGGAGGTCGTCCGCGGCACCGCCGGCGAACTCGCCGCGCGCTACCGCGAGGAGCCGCCCCGCGGCGAGGTGGCGCTCGTGGTTGGTGGCGCGCCCGCGTCGACCGACCCCGACGTAGGGCCTGCCCTCGATGCGGTGCGGCGGCTGGTCGAGGCCGGCGCCAAGCCGCGCGTCGCCGCGTCGGTGGTGGCCGACCTCACCGGTGTGGCCGCGAATCAGCTGTACCGCGCCCTCACCGCCGATTAGAGGCCGCCTCGCCTGCAAAACCGCTCATCGGAGCGGCTCCACCTCGGGCGTGCGCGGAAATGCATCCCCCAGCTGGATAAACGCGCACGGTCCCGGCCGGGGCGGGGGAATGCTCGCTTTTGCATGCCTGGCGCCGGTTGGCTGTCGAACTGCGTGCCTGGCGCCGCAGGCCCGCCGGGCACGGACGCCCGGCGGAACGGCCCCATGGATGCTGCGCGCAGCGCAGCCCCAATAGAGTCAAGGGGCATCGATGTCCTTCTACGTCACCACCCCGATCTACTACGTCAACGCGCAGCCCCACCTGGGGCATGCGTACACGACG
The DNA here is from genome assembly GCA_035504535.1 of Solirubrobacteraceae bacterium. Lineage (GTDB taxonomy): Bacteria > Actinomycetota > Thermoleophilia > Solirubrobacterales > Solirubrobacteraceae > Palsa-465. Next base: position 19,085 of record DATJRS010000010.1, read on the forward strand.
ATTGCCTGCGATGTGCTGGCGCGGCACAAGCGCCAGCGGGGCGAGGACGTCTTCTTCCTGACCGGGACCGATGAGCACGGCGAGCCGGTGGCGGACGCGGCGGCCGCGCAGGGCATCGAGCCCAAGCAGCTGGCCGACCTGAACGCCGAGAAGTTCAAGGCGCTCGCGCCTCAGCTCGAGGCCTCCAACGACTTCTTCATCCGGACGACCGATCCCGAGCACATGCGGCGGGTGCAGGAGGTCATGCAGGTCGTCCACGACAACGGCTACACGTACAAGGGGATCTACGAGGGCTGGTACTGCCCCCGGTGCGCCGACTTCAAGGTCGAGAACGAGATCCTCGAGGGCAACCGGTGCCCGATCCACGAGATCCCGCTCGAGCGCCACAGCGAGGAGAACTGGTTCTTCAAGCTCTCGGCGTTCCAGGAGCCGCTCGAGCGGCTATACGCCGAGCAGACCGATTTCGTCATGCCCCGGCACCACTACAACGAGGCGCACTCGTTCATCCAGTCGGGCCTGCAGGACATCTCGCTGTCGCGCAAGCGGCTGAAGTGGGGCGTGGTTGTGCCCTGGGACCCCGAGCACGTGTTCTACGTGTGGTTCGACGCGCTGCTGAACTACTACACGGCGCTGGGGTATGCCCGGCCGGGTGAGGACCTGACCGACCGCTTCTGGCCGGCCACCTATCACGTGATCGGCAAGGACATCCTCAAGTTCCACACGGTGTTCTGGCCGGCGATGCTGATGGCCGCGGACCTGCCGGTGCCCCACCACGTGTTCGTGCACGGCTTCCTGCTCGGCTCCGACGGGCGCAAGATGAGCAAGTCGCTGGGCAACGTGCTCGACCCGTTCGAGGTCATGGAGCTGTACGGGACCGACGCGCTGCGCTTCTACCTGATGCGAGACGTCTCCTTCGGCGCCGACGGCAGCGTGGGTCTCGACGCAGTGCGCGCCCGGTACGAGGCGGAGCTGGCCAACGAGTACGGGAACCTGGCCAGCCGAACGATCGCGATGATCCAGCGCTACCGCGACGGGGTGATCCCCACAGCGGCGACCGATGGCGAGCTGGCGCGCGAGTTCGAGGTCCTGCCCGCCGAGGTGTCGGTGGTGCTCGACCGCGCGGAGCCGACCCGTGCCTTGGAGTTGATCTGGGATCGGGTGCGTCGCCTGAATCGCTACGTGGAGGAGCGCGCGCCGTGGCAGCTGGCGCGCGACCTCGAGCAGGCGGCGGCGCTCGATGAGACGCTCGCGTCGCTGGCCGAGGGCGTGCGGGTCGTGAGCGTCCTGCTGCACCCGTACATGCCGGCGAGCGTCGAGAAGCTGTTGCTGGCGCTTGGCGAGCCCGAGGTCGCGTATGAGCGCGCGCTGTTTGCCGAGCGCGGGAGCGGGCTGCCCGTGCAGTCGCTCGAGCCGCTGTTCCCCAAGCGGTGATCGACTCTCACACGCACCTGGACCTGTGCGAGCCACCCGATGCCTCGCTGGTGGCGGCCGCGTTGGAGGCCGGGGTGACCCGGATCGTGACCGTGGGGACCGACGGGGGGTCGTGCCGCGCGGCGCTGGCGGCGGCCGAGGCCTTTCCGCAGGTGTATGCGGCAGTTGGGCGTCATCCGAACGCGGCCACGGGCTTCGACAACGCCGACCTGGCCGAGCTGGCGGCGTTGGCGGCGCATCCCCGGTGCGTGGCCATCGGCGAGACCGGGCTCGATTACTACCGCGACTATGCGCCCGAGGCGGACCAGAAGCGGGCCTTCGCCGCTCAGATCTCGCTGGCTCGGGACGTGGGCAAGCCGCTGGTCATTCACACGCGCGCGGCCGAGGACGACACCCTGTCGATGCTCTCCGAGCTGGCGGACGGGGTGCGCGTGATCCTGCATTGCTTCTCGATGCCCGAGCGGATCGAGGAGTGCCTGGCGCACGATGACTGGTGGATCTCGTTCGCGGGCAACGTGACCTTCCCGAAGGCCCCCGACCTGCGTGTCGCGGCGCTTCGGGTTCCGGCCGCGCGGCTGCTGGTCGAGACCGATGCGCCGTACCTGGCGCCGCAGGTGGTGCGGGGCAAACCGAACCAGCCGGCGTACGTGGCCGACACGGCTCGTGTGCTGGCCGTCGAGCGTCGCGTGCCTTACGAGTCGTTTGACGCGGGGGTGGAGGCGGCCGCGGCCGAGGTGTTCGGGTGGTCAAGCTAGGCCAGAACTTCCTGGTCGACCGCAACATCCTGGGGGTGATCGAGCGGCTCGCTGCTTTGGAATCCGACGACGTGGTGCTCGAGATCGGTGGTGGGGAAGGTGTGCTGTCTGAGCGGTTGGCTGGTGAGGTGGCGCATCTGCACGTGGTGGAGGTAGACCAGCGGCTGGAGGACGGCTTGCGGGAGGTGTTGGCGCCGTTCCCGAACGTGAGTCTGTGGATGGTCGATGCCTTGGCTCTGGATTTCGCGGCGCTGGACCCGGCTCCGACCGCGGTCGTGGCCAACCTGCCCTACTCGATCGCCGCCACCGTGATCCTGCGGACGATCGAGGAGCTGGTCTCGGTCGACCGCTGGGTCGTCATGGTCCAGCGCGAGGTGGGGGAGCGGCTCGCGGCGTCGGTCGGCGATCCGGCCTACGGGGTGCCCTCGGTACTGGCGCAGCTGGCCTGCGAGGTGCGGGTCCTGCGGCCCGTGGCGCGGACCGTGTTCCGGCCGGTCCCGCGGGTCGACTCGGTGCTGGTCGGGCTGCGGCGTCTTCGGGTCGACGGTGCGATCGCGGAGGTCGAGCCGGAGGTGCGGGCGCTCGTCCACGCCGCGTTCGCGCATCGGCGCAAGGCGCTGGCCGGGTCGCTGGCCCTGTCGCCGGGCGCCTCGCCGAGCGTGCGTGAGCGGGCGCGCGCGGAGCTCGTCGCGATGGGGCATCCGCCGGACGAGCGCGCCGAGCGCCTGTCGCCCGCCGAGTTCCGGGAGCTCGCCGCGAGGCTGGGCGATTCGTGAAGCTCGTCTCCCGGGCGCCGGGCAAGGTCAACCTGTGCCTGCTCCTCGGGCCGATTCGCGAGGACGGCCGGCACGAGCTCGTCACGCTGTTCGAGTCCGTGTCCGTGGCCGATTCGGTCGAGGTGACACCCGCATCGGCCGGCGCCGACGAAGTCGTGTGCCCCGGGGTAGACGGAGTGAACATTGTGACCCAGACGCTGGAAGGCCTGCGCGACAGCGGGTGGGACGGCCCGCCGCTCCGGGTCGTCATCGACAAACGGATACCTGTGGCCGGGGGGATGGGCGGAGGATCCGCCGACGCGGCTGCGATCTTGCGCCTCGCTGCGGCCGTGGATCCAGATTCCGCTCCATTGGCGGCTGCTGTGGAGGAGCTCGCGCGCGGGCTCGGGGCGGACGTTCCCAGCCAGCTGACGCCGGGGCTGGCGCTGGGCACGGGCGCCGGCGACATCGTCGAGATTCTGTTCGAGCCGCTGGCCCCGCATGCGTTCGTGATCGTGCCGCAGGGCTTCGGCCTCTCGACGGCGGATGTGTACCGGGAGGCTGATCGTCTGGGGCTGGCTCGGGGCACGGGCGAGCTCGCCTCGCGCGGGCGCGAGCTGCGAGGCGCGGTGGATGCCGGCGGCGAGTTGCCGGCAGCGCTGCTCGTCAATGACCTCGAGCCGGCGGCGCTGTCGCTTGCCCCCGAGATCGGCAGCGCGCTCGACGCGGTTCGCGACGCCGGTGCGGGTTATTCGCTGGTGTCAGGCTCAGGTCCGACCGTGTTCGGGGTGTGGTGGGGGCCGGAGGCGCTCGGCCTGGCGTCCGAGGCCGCCGGCGCGCTGTCCGATCGGTACCCTGGGGCGACCAGCGCGACCCCGGTCAACCAGGAGTTCTGGGTCCCGCGCGGAAGCTAACGTCGCCCGTTTCTGCCCTTTGTGCGCGGTCCCGCGCCTCCGTCGGGCACAATTCCCACAAGGCTCGTGAGTAACCAATCCATCACCTACCTGGTCGGGGCATCCTGTGCCGTGTTCGGTCTGGCGGCGTTCTGCGCCCTGGTGGTCGTCCCGACGATCACGGCCTACCGACGAGTGCACGAGCGGATGGCCGTCCTCGTGCTGTCGCTATACGTCCTGGCCGCCTTTGTGGGAATCGGCGTGCTGCTCGGCGCGCTGATCGTTGTCGAGTGGCCCCGGCTCTTCTGACCCGGCGCGAGCGAGATGGCCGGGCGGCTCGGGACGTCCTGACTCGGGTCGGGATCGGGCGGCTTGGCTGACCGCGCGCGTGAGCAGTCGGCGCCCGCCGCGCCCGACCTGGCCGCGCTCGCGGCGATCACCGATGCGGTGGAGGGCGGCGCCGGGCTGCCGGCGATCCTGCGCGCCGCTGCACGCGCACTCGACACCAGCCTGATCCTGATCGACCGTTCGGCGACCGTGCTGGCGGTCGCGGCGCGCTCGCCGGCTGATGAGCACTCCCTGATGCGCGACGCCGCGGACGTGACCACGATCGAGCTGAAGGTCGCCGAGACAACCGTGGGGCGGCTGCGGATGCGGAGGACCGACCGTCCGGTCGACGGTTCGCTGCTGCGGCTCGTGACGACGTTGATCGCCTCCGAGGTGGAGCGGGTGCGAGCGCCCGAACGCGCTTCAGAGGAAGCGGCGGTTGCGTTCCAGCGCGCCGTCCTCGAGGGCCGGATCGACGATCGCAACGATCTGGTCGCGCGAGGTAAGGAGCTCGGTACCGATCTGGGCAGCGGCGGGTCGGTCGTGATCGTCCGAGCGCACCCGCGCAACCCAAGCGAGGAGGACTGGCGCCGCCGGATGTTGGCGCTGGCCGCGCGCGGATCGCGCTCGATCGCCCCGGGGGCGATCACGGCGCCGACCGGGGAGGAGATCGCGGGCGAGGTCGCGGTGCTCGTGCCCGACGGCGACGGAGAGGTGGGCCGCCGGGTCGTATCAGCGGTCTTGCGCGAGCTCGAATCCGGCCTGCCAGGTTTCGCCTTCGCGATCGGGCGCAGCCGGCGGACCGAGGATCCGGTCGATCTGGGCCGGGCGCGGAACGAGGCGTTGCTGGCGGCGAACGTGGTCGAGGGCGAGCCCGAGCGGGTCGAGCTCGGCTACGAGGAGACCGGCACCTACCAGCTGCTGTTGCCGTACATGACCGACCCCGTCGAGCTGCGCCGCTTCTACAACGACACCGTGCGCCCGCTCGTCTCCTACGACGAGCAGTACGAGACCGACCTGCTGGGGACGCTGTCCACGTTCCTGGAGTGCGACGCGAACGTGAACGCCACGGCGTCGCGGCTGATCACACACCGGCACACGGTCCGCTACCGCTTCGAGCGGGTGCGCGAGCTGACCGGCCTGGACGTGTCCTCGACCGACGGCCGGGAGAAGCTGTCGCTCGGGCTGAAGGCGATGCGCGTGCTGGGGATTGCGCCGCCGCGCGGTCCCGCCAACGAGCGCGGCGCCGAGGGTGGCCGGGTCCCTCGCTAAGGCGCCGCCGTCAGGCGCCGCCCATCATCGTATTAAGGGGTTGACCGCGGGGGTAGGGTGCCCGCCATGAGCGGCCAGGGGCCGGCGGTCCTGATCATGGCGCGCGCGCCGCGCTCCGGCGAGGTGCGCCGGGCACTCGAGCCGCTGCTCGGCCGGGAAGGCTGCCTGGAGCTCCAGTCCGCGCTGATCGCCCAGACCGCGGCATGGGCGCGCAGGGTGGGCGCGGGTGCGCCGGTCCATGTTGCGCACGAGCCTCCCGACGCCGGGGCCGAGCTGCGCCGGCTGGTGGGCCCCGACGCGATGCTGTTTCCCCAGAACGGAGAAGGGATCGCCGGGCGCCTGGCGGACGCGTCGGCCCGCGTGCTGGCTCGCACCGGCGGTCCGCTGCTGATCGTGTGGCCAGATCTACCGCGCTTCCGGGTTGCCCACGCGGCTGGCGCGCTCGACGATCTCGAGTCGGGGTGCGACGTCGTGCTCGGGCCGGCCATCGATGGCGGGCTCTACCTGGTGGGGATCGCGCGGCCGCTGCCCGAGTTGTTCGCCCTGCCCGAGCACGCATGGCGCAACGACGTGATGGGGGTGGCGCTGACCGCGATCCGCGAGGTCGGGTTCGAGGTGGGGATCCTTCGCGCCGAGCGAGCGCTGCACCGCCCGGCCGACGTGCGGGCGGCGCTGGCCGATCCGCTGCTGCCGGCGGATATGGCGACGATTCTCCGCCGGCGCGTCTGACCGCGCAGGCATCGTCCGTGTGTCCAATCGGGTGCATTGTGGCTAAGCGCGGCGTCGGCGCCGCCGATCAATTGCCATAGCGCGCGCGGGGGGCAAGCAAACGGGCGCCGGTCTAGCCGCCGCCTGTCCCATCGCTCGAACCAGCGTGCGAAGCGCTTGTCCACACGCCCATGCTCCGTGCCCTCCGGCCACCCACCGTCCCAGCAACCGACTTCAAATCCGGGATGAACGTGCGATGGCCGACGGGCCGGTTCCTCAAGCAGCGCAGGGGCGGGGTCGATTCCTCGCCTGTGGATAGTGGACTTCGCGACCGGGTGCGCTCGCGCGCAGCTTCAGATCATGGCTTCACGCTGATCGAGGTCCTGGTCGCCGCGCTGATCACGCTGATCATCTCGGCCGGCGTGGCCACAGCGCTGATCTCGGCCACCGACTACACCTCGCTTGCCCGGGGGCAAACCAATGCCCAGGCGGTAGCGGAGCAGGACCAGGAGCGGCTGAAGTCGATGAGCGACGCTCAGCTGACCGCGCTGCAGCAGACCCGGACCGTCACCGTCGGCGGTTCGCAGTGGACGGTCACCTCGAACGCGACCTTCCTCAGCGCCACCGGACAGTCGAGCTGCACGAGCCTGAGCACCGCCTACTTCAAGATCACTTCGACCGTCACCGGCGCAACGACGACCGGAGGCACGGCGGTGACGCTGGCGAACGTCCAGACGATCATCACCCGTCCGCTCGCCGGGAGCCTGGTGGTGCCGGTCGATGACCAGATCCCCACCACGCCGCTGAGCGGGGCCGGGATCACGGC
>DATJRS010000011.1:0-6039 GCA_035504535.1 Solirubrobacteraceae bacterium
GGCAAGCTTGCAAAGACTCACGCATGGGACCCGGCGATCTGATCCGTACGACGGTCGGGCGCAATGTGCGCCTTGCCCGGCGGCGCGCTGAGCTGTCGCAGCGCCAGCTCGCCGAGCGGCTCGACGTTGCCCGGACGCGCGTCGCTGACTGGGAGGCCGGGCGTCATGAGCCGAACGGCAGGCATCTTGTGGCGATCTGCGCGGCCACGTTCGCTCCGAGCGTCGGCTGGTTCTACGACGAGCACGTCGTGAGGGGCGAGGACGCCAGCCGAGCCCCGAGCGTGAGCGCCTCTAACGCCGTCTGAGCGCGCGAGGCGTCGATTCGGGGTCTACGTCGGGTTCGGGGCGCGCAGAGCCGCTAGCGCTACGAGAGGCGGCGCAGAGAGCGTGCTACGCGACGAAAGCCCTGCAAAGCCCAGATATCTAGTAGTCCTATCTATCCCTCGCCGTTGCGGCCGAGGATCCCGAAGATCTCGCCAGGGTTCACGGTAAAGCTGATGTCGTCCACCGCGACCGTCGACCCGTAGGCCTTGTGCAGATGGTCGACGGCGATCACCGGCTGGACCCCGTGGGCCGAACCGGGCACACTCTTGATTGCTTCCGCTTGTAGCAACATAATAGCTTGATGATATCATAAGTCTGATCGTGCAACAATATAAATGTGATATCGCCATCGAACACCACCGCTGACGCTCAGGACCCGCGGGCAACGCCGCCGCGCCAAGCGACAAAGGACCGGCCTGCCCCCGTCGCCCGGGGCGGGAGCGTGGCGCTTCTCGTGATCGCCGGTTACGCCCTGGCCACGGGGATGGAGTTCATCGGCAGCGGGGCGGCGGCGTTCGGCGTCTTCCTGTTCATCGCCGCCGGACTCGCCAACGGCGGCCTGTTCGTCGTTCAGCCCAACGAGGCCGCGGTGCTGATCCTGTTTGGGCGCTACATCGGGACCGTGTCCGACGCAGGCTTCTGGTGCCGCAACCCGTTCGCCAAGCCCCGCAAGGTTTCGCTCCGGGTGCGCAACTTCCAGAGCGAGCGGATCAAGGTCAATGACGCGGCCGGCAGCCCGATCGAGATCGCCGCGGTCGTGGTCTGGCGCGTCGCGGACGCCGCGAAGGCCATGCTCGACGTCGACGACTACGAGCAGTTCGTCAGCGTGCAGAGCGAAACCGCAGTGCGCGAGCTCGCGGGGAGCTACGCCTACGATGGCTCCGTCTCGCCCGCCCCGGACTCGCCCTCGCTCCGCGGCAGCCCCGATGAGGTCAACCGGAGCCTCCAGACGGAACTTCAGAGCCGCCTCGACCTCGCGGGCATCGAGGTGCTGGAGGCTGGCCTCACCCATCTCGCCTACGCCCCTGAGGTCGCGGCGCTCATGCTGCGGCGCCAGGCCGCCGAGGCCGTGATCGCCGCGCGCAGGACCATGGTCCAAGGGGTGGCTGGACTCGTCCGGACCGCGGTCGGTGACCTGGCCGAATCGGACCTCATCGAGCTCGACCCCGAGCGCAAAGCCGCGATGGTCTCGAGCCTGATGGTGGTCCTCTCGGGCGACCGCACGCCGACGGCCGTCATCAACACCGGCTCGCTCTACACGTGAGGGCGTGATGGCGCAGCCGCCGAAGCGATTCCTACTCCGGCTCGACCCGCGGCTGTTCGACGCGCTGCGCCAATGGGCCGAGGACGACCTGCGCAGCGTGAACGCCCAGATCGAATACCTGCTCGCCGACCGCGTGCGCCGCGCCGGACGGCTTCGCACCTCGCGCGCCAGGCGACCGAGTGCCGGCGATTCGTCCGAGGCGTCGAGCGGGGGCTCGGACGGCGAGCCGGCGGTGGGCGAGGCAGGCCTCTCCCGCCCGGCTGCCGCGCCAGGCGCCGCCTGAAACGCTGGACCGCCCGCGTCTCGCGCGCGTCGGCGCCGGTCCTGGTTGGCCCGACCGCCGCCTGCCCGGCCGCCGCGGCCCGGCGTGGCCCCGTGGCGCGTCCAGCCTGCTAGATCTCAACCTCAGGCGCGGTCCGGTCGCCCCCGGCGTCGCCCGTGTTGGGCGTTCCGCGCGGCTCGATCAAGAGCACGTGGGCTTCCTGCTCCGCCTTCGGGCAGTGCTCGACGCCGCGGGGGACGACGAACAGTTCGCCCTCCTGCAGCACGACATCGCGGTCGCGAAGCTGAATCGTGAGCGTGCCGGCGAGCACCAGGAAGAAGTCGTCCGTCTCGTCGTGTTTGTGCCAGACGAACTCACCCTGCACCTTGACCACGACGAGCTTGTAATCGTTGAGATAGCCGACGATGCCCGGCTGCCAGAGGCCGTTCAGGAGCTCGAGCTTGTCCGCGAGATTGATCTTGTCGTTCATGCCCGAAACGATGACAACACCGTTCCGCGGACCTCGGCGGTGCCGCCGACCCGGATCTGGATCTTCGCTCCGTGGGGCTTCGCCGTGGCCGTGACCGTGGCGGGTTGGCCGAGGGAATCGCCCATGTCGACGGTTAGTCGGGAGACTCCGTGTCGGCCGAGCTTCGCGGCCAGGCAGGCGGCACTGTTCGCGTTGGCGATGTCCTCGCGGACCCCGATCGAGGGGGCGAACATCCGCGCCGCGAGCCGGCCATCGGCGCCGGGGACCGAATGGAGGTAGCAACCGAGCAGACCGAGGCGATCGCAACCGGCCTGCAGGCGGTCGTAGTCCAGCGTCACACCGGCGAGCGCGGATCGGCTCGCGATCGGCACAAGTAGCCGCGGTCGCCCGATTGCGGCGACGCAGATATCCGACGTGATGATCTCCGGATGGCGGCCGAGCGCGTCAAGCGCGAGGCGACGCTCCCCCGCCGTCGCCTCCCGCAGCTGAACCTCGCCCGGATCGAACGTCGCGACGATCTGGTTCCGCTGACGCCTCGCTTCCCCGGCGACCGATCGTCCTGGGGTAACGAGCGTGGCCCGATACTCCGTGCGCTGGGCGCGCTCGGCAAGGAAGGCCAGCGCAGCGACGGTGCCGTGCCCACACGCGGGCAGCTCGCCTTCGCTGGTGAAGAAGCGCAACTCCGCGCGTGGCTGATCGAGCTGGTCATCGCCGGGCGCAATGAACACGGCATGCGAGGTTCCCATCAGCTCGGGCACTCTTCGGCGCTCGGCGTCGCTCAGCCCTGTCTCCGACAACACCGCTGTGGGGCTGCCGCCCGCCCCGTCGCGCAGGCAGGCGTTGACGATCGTGACAGATACTCGGGAGACGGTCCCTCAGATCGGGGGCCTTGCCGCCCTATCTCACCGCGGCGAAGTCGGTGGCGAGCTTGGCCAGGTCCGGGTACCCGAGGCCGCTGCCCTCGTTGTACAGCAGACCGGGAGTGCCCGTGTAGTAGATGTTGTCGTTCTGGGGGCCGCGCTGCTCCAGCGGCGTGAACGGCGAGTTGGCGCTCGTCGCGAACCGGTAGATGTCGGGGTTCCAGAAGCCGACGCGATGACCGAGGGAGGAGTCGATCACCGCGGTCGATCCGTTCAGCTGCGGACCGACGAAGCTGGTGCCTCCCCAGCTTCCCTGGAGGGTCGGCTGCGGAGGCACGTCCTGCGCCCACGACGGTTCGTAGATCAGGTAGCCGCTGTACGGATCCGCATTGGTCGAGACGTCCGGTTCGGCGCGGCCCGACCCGTAGCCGGAGAACACCGAAGGCGTCGGATCGAAGGTCCACTCCGTGGGGAGGATGAGCCCATCGAAGTTCTGGTAGTCGGTCGGGGTCAGGTACGGCACGGCGCTGAACGAATTCGTACCCGGGACCCCTCGCTGGTAGGAGGGCTCGGGCTCGATGACGCTGAACCCGCCGCCACTGCCGACGACGTTGGTCTCGGCCGCGTCCGTCAGCGACTCGCCCTGCGCGGCGGCGGCGGCCGCCCATGTGTAGTCCCAGCCCCAGGTACGCTGGGCCGCGTCGCCGAAGGCCGCCGATCCGCCGGGACCGGTGAACGTCGCCGTAAACGGGAGGGTGGTCCCGCCGGCCGACGTGATGTAGGGGCTGTCGTCCGAGGTGTCGTTCGACAGGTTGGTGGTTCCGAGGTCGCTCGAGGCCTCGTAGGCGCCGCTGTCACCGGAGGCATCGAATCCCGACTGCCCCTGAACTGCCATCTCGAGGAAGGCCTCATCGAACGCGGTCTCGTATGCGGGGTCCTCCTGGCCGCTCGCGATGACCGCGAGCAGGAACGTTTCAGACTCTCCCCAGCTGGTCGAGACACTGCTCGCCAGGTTCTGGCTGGCGGCGTCGAAGAAAGCGTCGATGAACCCGGAGTCGGTGTTGGGCGCCTGGTAGTCGATCACGTTGGCGTCCGGCGCCAACCCGCCCGACTGCTCGACGTCAAGATCCGTCTCTCCCGTCCCCGACGCATCGCTCGGGGCACCGGGGCCGCCGTCCACGTTGTCCACGGTCACGGTCCTGCCGCTCGGCGTAAGGTGCATCACGTTGTGCCAGAAATACTGCGCAGCGCCGGGATCGAGCGCGGCGAGGGTCACGATCGCGATCGTCTGCCCCTGCCCCTTCGCACCACGCGCGTACAACGGGTTGAGGCCGTAGTCCTGGGCAAAGTCCGTCGGTGTCTTGCACGCCGACGGATCGGAGGAGAGAGTCGGCTCGCCCGCGGGCGGCGGCCCGAAAGCACAACCGGCCGAGCCCGATGATGCATGCCCGCCGGCGTGCACGGCCTGGCTGCCGAACGGCCCGTAGTTCGTCAGCCCGAGGATGGCCAGGACGAACCTTCCGATCGGTTCGGGCAGCTGGGGGTCTTGCGCGATGCCGTGGACGCGCTGGGCTCGGATCGTCTGCATTCCGTTGTGGCCCTTGACCGCCGGCACCGAGTACTGCTTCTGCTGGACCGACAGCGCCTGGTCGAACTCGCCGGCGGTGCCGTTGGCGACCACGTCCACGTGGTCGGCATACGCCTGGGTGGTGATGCCAAAGCCGGCGAGGTAACTCTCGAGCGCGGCGATGTTGGACGAGCTCTGCCCGTAGGTGCCGGCGAACTGGCCGACCGAGAGATACCCGGTGACGCCCTGCTCCACGCTTGACTCGAGCTGGCTCAGGTTGCGCTCGCGCAGCACGAACGACACCGTCTCCGGGGTGTTGGGCGGGGTGTCGCCGAACACCGTGGCGCCAGGTAGGTCCGAAGCCTTGATCCCGGGCTGGACGGCCGTCTTGGTGGCGGCCGCGGCCTCCGCCGTGGACGGCAGGAGGAGCAGCGTCAGACCAAGCAATCCACCGATCAAGCCTGCGATCGCGCGCCAACGGATGAAGTAACGGGCCATGGAGCTCCCCCCAGCAATCGCAGACAACTCGGACGCCGCGACCCTATCGCTCGCTACCGCGATGAGCAACCGCTCCGCAGCCAACAGTGGCGAGACCCGGACTTGAACCGGGGACACCACGATTTTCAGTCCTGCGGCCCTGCACCTGAAACAGAGTGATTTCCAGGGCTTTCTCGCCGTTCTGGCGACTAATCGTGCGTCCGCATTTCCCCGGACTTTGCGGTCGTTTCCCCGACGAAAAGGCAAACGGCGTGGGGCGTCTGCCTTTTCGTCGGGGCCTGCCTCGTCGATCCGAACCCTGCTGCGACCAAGCGAAGCGCTGGCCCGTAGGACGCGAACACACGTTCGCTCAAGTTCGTCAGAATGCGGCCATGCAACTGAGCGGAAGCACGGCCAGCCGATGACGTCTGAGGGCCATGCCGTGTCCAGCTTTGCGAGAGCGGTGAAGACGGGCAGCCCCAACATCGTCGTGGCCGCGGCCGCCGAGCTCCCGAGGCTGTCGCTCGCCGACGCATTCTCGTGCTGCGCGTGTTCGCCCGGGCGCGCGCTCCGCAGACCGAGGCCGCCGCGGCCAGGGTGGGCGGCCCGATACGTGGCCGAGGTTCGGTCGGCGCCCGACGCGTGGGAGGCTCACCTTTCCTGAGCGCCGCAAGCGCGCTCGCCGGGCCGTGCCCAGCGGCGGGACAGGATGCGCTTCACGCGCTCGCCACTCGCCGGCACCTGGTCGAGCTATGCCGGCGCTCGACGAGTGGGAACCGCCCGAGCTCTGACCGG
>DATJRS010000012.1:0-3988 GCA_035504535.1 Solirubrobacteraceae bacterium
TTTGCACTCGGGCGTGGGGGACGCCTGCTCCGCCACGGCGACCGCGGCTTCTCCGTCACCCTGCCCGGACACGCCGTGTGGCTGCTCGCCGCGCGCGATCCGGACGCAGCCCAGGCGCTGCTGTGGGGGGCGCTCGAGCTCGTCGGAGACGTCGAGGAGGACCACCGAAGCGTGCGCTGGATCACCGGCGGACAGGATTGGGCGATCGAGCTGCTGCTCCGAGCCGGATACGCGCTCCGGCCGTACGGCGCGCTGTGCGTGCGCGGCCGGCCCGGCACGCTGAATCCCTATCTGCCCAGCCCGCCGTTCGGCTAGCGGGCCGCGAGGCCGAAGGCCTCGTCGGTGCTGCGCGCGATATCAATCATCGGGACTTGACGGCCCGCAGCGTGTAGCTGTGGGGCAGTCGCCAGGGACGGTCGGCCAGCCGCCACTCATCCGCGTCGGTCTTCTCCATCAGGCCGGGCAGCGCCTCCCAGGGCACGCTGTCGTGCTCGACCAAAGTGGTCAACCGCATCCCCACCTCCTGCAGCGCGGTGACGATCTCGCCCAGTCCGTGGTTCCACGAGTGGCTGATCGTGTGCTCGAACACCACATCGGTCTCGACGTACGTCCCGCCCCCCTCGAAGACGATCGGCTCCTCGCGCTCGAAATACGGGAACTCGACCTCGAGGCGCCCTTCGACTCGCTCGTCCAGCGCCCACAGCATCGGATGGCCCTCGCGGATGAACAACCAGCCGCCCGGGCGCAGCAACTCGGCCACCACCTCCGCCCAGCGCCGGATCTTGGGCAGCCAGCACAGCGCCCCGATGCCGGTGAACACGAAGTCGAACCGCTCTCGTCCCAGGACGCTCGGCGCGTCGTAGGCGTCGGACTCGACGAACTCGACCTCCGGCCCCGCCTCGGCCACGAGGCGGCGCGCTTGCACGATCGCGGCCGAGGAGAAGTCCAGCCCCGTCATTCGAGCCCCAAGCCGGGCGAGCGAGAGGGTGTCGGTGCCGATGTGGCATTGCAGGTGCACGCCGTCCAGACCGGTGACGTCGCCGAGCAACGGAAGGTCGAAGCGGACGACGTCGCTGATGAACTTCGGGTCGCTCAGGAACTGCTCGAAGGCGTAGCCGGGCGACGCGGCGTGCGCCGGCGCCCGCTCGTCCCAGTTCGCGCGGTTGATGGAAAAGCTGTCTTCCATTGACGCGTAAGGTACGCATTATGACCGGGCACTCCTCCGCGCACGCGGCGCGGACGGTCCATCCGAACCTGATCCTGAGCGTGCTCGCCCTGAGCGGTCTGGCCTACGCCGCGCTCAGCTCGGCGGTGATCCCGGCGCTGCCGACGATCCAGCACGACCTCCACACAACCGAGACCGGCGTCGCCTGGCTGCTGACCGGGTTCCTGCTGTCGGCCTCTGTCGGCACCGCGATCATCGGCCGGCTCGGCGACATGTACGGCAAGGAGCGATTGCTACTGGGGACGCTGGTTGTGCTGGCGGCGGGGACGGCATTGGCGGCCGTGTCGAACTCGCTCGCAGTGCTGATCGTGGCGCGCGTGATTCAGGGGACCGGCGGCGGCATCTTCCCGCTTGCCTTCTCGATCATCCGCGACGAGTTTCCGGCCGACCGCGTCCCCGGGAGCATCGGCCTCGTGTCCGCGATCCTGGGCGTCGGGGGCGGCGCCGGTCTGGTCCTCGGCGGCCTGATCGTCGAACACCTGAGCTGGCACTGGCTGTTCTGGCTGCCGCTGATCGTGATGCTCCCGGCGGCAGTGTGCACCTGGCGCTACATCCCCGAGTCTCCGATCCGGTCCCCGGGGCGCGTCAATTGGATGGCCGCCGTGCTCATGAGCGTGGGAATCTCGCTCGTGCTGATCGCGATCGCTCAGACCACCGTGTGGGGCTGGGGCGACCCGCGCACGCTGGGGTTGCTGGCCGCGGGGATCGTGGTCTGCGCGAGTTGGGTGGCGGTCGAAGTTCACAGCCGCGAGCCGCTGGTCGACATGGCGATGATGCGGATCCGCGGGGTGTGGACGACCAACCTCGTCGCCTTCCTGCTCGGCGCCGGCATGTACGCGTCGTTCATCGTCTACCCGGAGTTCGCCCAGCTCCCCAGGAGCACCGGGTTCGGCTTCGGCGCCTCGGTGGTCGTCTCCAGCCTGTACCTGCTCCCCGGGGCACTGGGGATGAGCGCGCTCGGGACGGTGGCCGGACGCGTGGCCCGACGATTCGGTTCCAAGCAGGCGCTGATCGCGGGCACCGCGATCACCGCCGTGTCGTTTGCCTGGCTCGCGGTGGCCCACGGCCACCCCTACGACATGCTCATCTCCTCATCGCTGCTCGGGGTAGGGATTGGACTGGCGTTCGCGGCGCTCGGCAACCTGATCGTCCAGGCCGTCCCGCCGACTCAGACCGGTGTGGCCACCGGCATGAACACGGTGATGCGGACCTTGGGCGGTGCGCTGGGGGGCCAGCTTTCGGCGACGTTCATCGTCGACCACATGGTGCGCGGCCTCCCGGCCGTGACCGGCTTCGAAGAGACGTTCGTGATGGCAACGGCGTTCCTCGTCGTGTGCGTGCTTGCCGGCCTGTTGATTCCGGGGAGGCAACGCGCGCAGCCCGCGCTGGCGCTCGACGCCCAGCTCGCGGACATAGACTTGGCATGAGCGCACCAGGAGAGAGGACACCATGGCCAAGTCCAAGCCGAGCAAGCACGTGCCGTCCACCAATGGCGCCGACGCCGCACCGGTGCACAACAAGCTGAAGCGCGACCGGTTCGACAAGGAACTGCTGAAGCTCCAGCGCGAGCTCGTGATCATGCAGGAGTTCGTCCGGGCCAAGGGGCTGAAGATGGTGGTTATCTTCGAAGGCCGCGACGCGGCCGGCAAGGGCGGGGTGATCAAGCGGATCATGGAGCGCACCAACCCGCGCTCGTGTCGAGTCGTCGCGCTACCGGCGCCCACCGAGCGCGAGAAGAGCCAGTGGTACTTCCAGCGCTACGTGCCGCATCTGCCCGCGGCGGGCGAGATCGTCCTGTTCGACCGCTCGTGGTACAACCGGGCCGGGGTCGAGCGGGTGATGGGCTTCTGCACCGAGAGCGAGTACGAGGAGTTCATGCGCTCGTGTCCCGAGTTCGAGCACATGATCGTGCGGTCGGGCATCCAGCTGGTCAAGTACTGGTTCTCGATCTCCGACGCCGAGCAGGAGCGCCGCTTCCAGGCGCGCGTGCACGACCCGATGCGGCGCTGGAAGCTGAGCCCGATGGACCTCGAGTCACGCGCCCGCTACGTGGCCTACTCGCGGGCCAAGGACGAGATGTTCCGCTACACCGACATCAAGGTCGCGCCGTGGTGGGTGGTCAACGCCGACGACAAGCGCCGCGCGCGGCTCAACTGCATCCACCACCTGCTCTCCCTGGTCGACTACGAGGACCTCACGCCACCCCCGATTGAGCTACCTCCGCGCGTCGATGACGCGTACGTGCGGCCGCCGATCGAGGAGCAGACATTCGTGCCCGAGGTCTACTGAAGAAGTGCTCCCGGACTGGTTCCACGAGCTGGCGGAGTTCCTGCGCATCGAGTCGGTGAGCGCCCACCCCGACCGGGCACCCGAGGTGCGCCAGGCGGGTGAGTGGGTGTGCGAGCGGGTGCTCGAGGCGGGTGGCCAATGCGAGCTACTCGACTGGCACGGGCAGCCGCTGGCGGTCGGCGAGGTGCGCGCCTCACGCGATGCCGATCGGGCCCCGACGGTGCTGTGCTACGGCCACTTCGACGTGCAGCCGCCCGATCCGCTGGAACTCTGGGACTCGCCACCGTTCCAGCCCGAGATCCGCGACGACCACCTGTACGCGCGGGGCGTGGCCGACGACAAGGGGCAGCTCTACATGCTCCTGGCTGCGGCGCGCGAACTCGCCCGCTCGGACCAGTTGCCCGTCAACGTGCGCTTCGCCTGCGACGGAGAGGAGGAGACGGGCGGCGAGTCGATCGTCGAGTACCTGGCGCA
>DATJRS010000013.1:0-5938 GCA_035504535.1 Solirubrobacteraceae bacterium
CCGGCGTTGGCTACCACGACCACAACTGGGGCGATACCGCGATGCCCAGGCTGATGAACCACTGGTACTGGGGGAGGGCTCAGGCGGGCCCGTACTCGATCATCTCCAGCTATATGACCACCGAGCGTCGCTACGGGTACGCGGAGATGCCGACCTTCCTGCTCAGCAAGGACGGGACGATCGTCGCCGACGATGACAGCAAGGTGAGCTTCTACCTCGAGGGCGAGCACACCGACGAGCACAGCGGCAAGCCGATCGCCGACGTCGTCGTGTACGACTATGACGATGGCCGGGATCGCTACCGGGTGAGCTTCCATCGCGAGGAGACGATCCTCGATCGCAAGTTGATCGACCAGATCTCGGGCGTCAAGCACGTCCTCGCTCGGCTCAAGCGCTTCGACGGCGCCTACCTCCGGTTCACCGGCAGCGTTCAGCTCGAGCACTTCGTTGACGGAGACAAGGTCGAGGACGTCAGCGATCACGGCATCTGGGAGCTGATGTACTTCGGTCATACCCCTCCGCACGATGACGGGTCTCACGAGCACGACTGACGGAACCTCGCCGCACCGCGTGGTGATCGTCGGCTGCGGGTTCGGCGGGCTGTTCGCGGCGCGCGCGCTCCGGCGCGCGCCGGTTCAGGTGACCGTGGTCGATCGAACCAACCACCACCTGTTCCAGCCGCTGCTCTACCAGCTCGCCACCGGGATCCTGTCCGCAGGCGAGATCGCGCCGCCGATCCGGGACGTGCTCCGAAAACAGCGCAACACGAGCGTCCTGCTCGGCGACGTGATCGGGGTCGACGCGGATCGGCGATCACTCGCCGTGCGGACGCTCGCATCGCGATGGGAGATCGGCTACGACAGCCTGATCGTCGCGACCGGCGCATCCCAGTCCTATTTCGGCCATGACGAGTTCGCCGCTTCCGCGCCCGGCCTGAAGAGCCTCGACGACGCGCTCGAGATCCGTGCTCGCATCTTCGGCGCGTTCGAGCTGGCCGAGCGCGAGCCCGACCCGGTGCAGCGCGCTCGTCTGATGACGTTTGTCGTTATCGGAGCCGGCCCGACCGGCGTCGAGATGGCGGGTCAGATCGCCGAGCTATCTCACCGTGCCCTGGGACGTAACTTCCGTTCGATCGACCCCCGTCGCGCACGCGTCCTGCTGCTCGACGGGGGCCACCAGCTCCTCGCCTCCTTCCCCGAGTCGTTGCAGCGCCGGACCATCAACGACCTGGAGCGGCTCGGGGTCGAGATCCACCTCGGCGTCAGGGTGACCGGCGTCGATGCGACCGGCGTCGACACCGACAGCACCGAAGCCGCCCTGAAGCGGATTCCGGCGGCCGTGAAGATCTGGGCCGCCGGCGTCCAGGCGTCGCCGCTCGGCCACGTTCTCGCGGATGCCACCGGGGCGGCGGTGGATCGCGCGGGACGCGTTCAGGTGCGCGAAGACTGCAGCGTACCCGGGCATCCCGAGATCTTCGTGGTCGGAGACCTGATGGCGCTGGACGGGCTACCCGGGGTGGCCGAGGTTGCCATGCAATCCGGCATCCACGCCGGGCGCACGATCGTCCGCCGGCTGCGCGACCAGCCCGACGAGCCGTTCAAATACCGCGACCTCGGGTCGATGGCAACGATCTCGCGCTTCCGGGCGGTGGTAAGCCTTGGGCCGCTCCGGCTCTCCGGCTTCATCGGCTGGCTGGGTTGGTTGCTCGTGCACCTGGCCTTCCTGACCGGGTTCAAGAACCGCGTCGCGACGATCGCGAGCTGGACGGTCGCGTTCATCGGCCACGGGCGACCCGAGCGAGCGATCACCGCACGTGAAGCCCTCGGGCCCCCGGACACCGACCAGCCCCCTCCCGGGTTGGGGACCGACGCGCGCACGCCGACCGAAGGCGCACCCCGTCCTGAGCGACGCGAGCCTTCAGTAAGCACGCCTTGCCGAGATCAGTAATCGGCTGCTGTACGCGTTGGAGCGGTCTCGGGTGAGACTCACGACGCAACCGCTCGGAGCCCCGACCCAGGCGGGTCGAGGCTCCGAGGTCACAGCCGACATGCTTGGGAGCGTTCGCCGGACGCCGTTGAGACAGGCTGCGGAGGGCAGCCAGCCATCAGCGGAAGGAGTCGCTCATCAGAAGCCGGTCAGACACGCGAACCTGGTGCACGGCGTGTCACTCGCCGCGGAGGAACTCCCCGAGCCGGCCGGATTGATGGAGTACAGCTCCCACAACCGGTTGGGGCTGCTCGGGGGCTGGAGCGTCAGCGTTGAGCCATCAGCCGGGTCGAATGTGCTCGATTCGGCCACCGCTGGGGCGCTCGCGACCTCGCTTTGTGTCAGCGTGGCGGCGTTCGGAAGGGTCGCCAGGTTGACCAGCTCCGTGTTGGCTCCACCCTGTGTGATCAATTCGGTTATCCCGCCGACCGAATCGGTCGGGACGTTGTAGAGCAACCAGAGCTGATTTGGTTGGTTGACGTAGTTTGGATCGCAGCCGTACTCGTCGATCGTGTCCCCAGCCTGTGGGTTGTTGCCTTCCGCTTCCAGGCACTCGTCGGAGGACCCATTGATGATTCGATACTCGGTCGCCTCGGACTCGACGCCGGCACCGTTCACGAACCATACGTCGTCGGCTGCCTGAAGGTACCACTCCTGATTAGTCCCTCCGTTGGGTTGCCACACGTCAAGCGGCGTGCCCCACGCTGTGCTGGAGCCCGGGTCGTCTACGACGTAGTTGCTGCTGCCGGTCGTGATGAGGCCCGGGATGCCGCCGGTCGAGCGTGTCAGGCTCCACTGGTCGCTCCAGGCGCCGGCGCTTTCATTTGACGACGAGGATGTGATCGGTCCGCCCTGGACCAGGCCGGCCCCGGCGGCTTGCTTGGTGGAGTTGAGGTTAAGGCCGGAGTTGACGTTCACGATCGTTGCGATCGGCGCTGTACCGTCCCATCCTCCGGTGTAGTTGATCTGCCATTGCTGGCTGGCCTGCCCGTTGCAGGGTGACTGGATGACCGGCGCACCTTGCACGGTCGAGCCGCCCGACACGTTCAGGCACATACCGCTCTGGTTGTTCCAGATCGTGTAAGGGCCGGCATCCGAGCCCGTCCCGCTGGCGATGGTCCATTGCTGGTTGCTGCCGCCGTTGCTGGGCCACTGGCCTATCGGGTTGCCAGCACTCGTGCTCTGGTTGAGGTTGTCGGCGACCAACCCGTTGGACTCGTTCTCCAACGTGTAAGCCGCCGAAAGCGAGCTGACGTTGTCGACCGAGGCGGCGCTGGCCGGTCCGGCCACGGCCAGCATCGTCCCGGCTAGCAACGTCGCGCCAGCGGCGGCTAATGACGCAAGCCGTCGCGCGCGCCAGCGTGAGGGTGGTGGGGTGAGGGTATGTGGCATGACTGCTCCCTTTCGTGGTCCGGGCGCCGTGCCGCGGCGTCCGGGGGGGTGGGTTAATGGTCGACCAGCAGCCTGCCCGAGCCGCGAACGAACGTCTACAGTGCGGCGCGCTGAATCGATCAGCCCTGCTACTGAGAGAGACCCCCTGCTACTGAGACCGACAGCCGATCCTCTGCCGATGTACGCACCACAGTCTGCCGCATGCCGGGCTGAGATCGGCGCGGCTAGTGTGGAGCCATTCCCCCTCTGCCACGAGCCGGGCGTGCACTCGCCTTACCGGTCGGCGAAGGTCAGGACAAGATGCCCGCCTGATGGTTCGGTCTCGAGCGTGTTGACGGTCACGACATACCGTTGCCGGTCGTCGGTGAAGTGCCCGTCCGACAGATCGAAGCCGGTCGTGTCGCTTCCAGGATCGACCCTCGCCGACGCCAGCGACAGCGCCGCGTGGGTCAGGTCGACCGTGACGCGTCGCTGCTGCGCCTCGCCGCCGATGGCCACCACGGCCCGGCACGAAGCCGCGTTCCCCTGGCACCGGACGCTTTCCTCACCCGTATTCATCTGTGCTCCGCGGAGGTCGTCTGGCTGGTGTCGATCGTGAACGGCCCGCTGGGGAGATCGATCGTCTGATCGGTGGTGGCGTTGAGCAACGTCACCGTGGCGCCGGCCGGCACGTCCGCGGTGCCCGTGATCGCGGGACCCGAGACACCAACGTGCTCCGACACGTTCCCATACAGCGCGCCTCCGCTGGCGGAGGCGTCCACCGACACCGAATAGTAGCTCTGGAACGCGACGCTCCGAAACCCGCCGTGTCTCGACTGGGCGAAGCCACTCGAGTTGGACGTCACTCCGCTGGTGTAGACGACTTCGACCGAGCTCTCAGCCGGCATGTTGGTGATCTGATAGACCAGCACCGTCGGCGGCGTGGCCGGGGCCGCGACCGCGGAACCGGTGCCGGCGAGAACGATTGCCATGACAGAGCTCGCCAGAAGGGCGACGATGATTGTGCGAATAACCAGCATGTGGTTGCGATGTGAGTTGGATCGGATGCTCATTTTCGCTGGGTGGGGTTGAAGCGGGACAGGGATGGTTCGGCGACGCCGAGGTGGGCGTCGATGTGCGCGGTGGTGGTTCCTTGTTTGGTGAGTGGGGTGTAGTTGGGGGCGTAGATACTGCGCCAGTAGTCCACGGCGAGGTGCGGGATGTTGGTCCCCGCGCTGTGGGTGGCGATCGGCTCGCCGGTCTCGCTGTAGACGTCGATGTGGTAGTCGTTGGGGCTCGTGCCGTTGCCGGTGAAGTAGAGGGTGTAGATCTGGCTGGCGCCGTCGACCGCGAGGTCGAGGTAAGTCCCGGGGGAGACGAGATCGAGGGTGAAGTCGCCCTGATCGCGGCTGAAATAACGGACGGGGTTGAGGTTGAGATCGAATGCGGAGAGCTGACTGCTGCCGGCCTCGAGCAAGAGCACGATGCCGGGGTTGGTGATCGCCACGGCGATGGGTGAGTCGAGTAGTCCGATCTCGCTCCCCGGTCCGGCGGCGTAGGTAGCCAGCTCGGGGCGAGGCGTACGCACTGGTCGGAGCGCGGCGAGGCGGCCGGTGTCGGTGTTGATCGCCACCACCATCCCCGAGGAGTGCAGGGCCGCGGCGGAGACCGGCAGGGTGAAGGTGCCCAACGAGGTGGCTGGGTCCCAGCTGATCGAGCCATTCAGGGGGTCGAGCGTGACCGGGCGGACGTGGTAGGCGGGGGATCTGTGGTCGGGTTCCAACAGGATGTGGTTGCCCTGGTCCTGGGCGTCGACGAACGCGTCAAGGAGCAGGAACGGGCGGCGCTCCCATCCCTCGTGGGTGGCGAGCCCTAGCTTGATCGTCGAGCCGTTCTGGGCGAGTGGCACGCCGCGCAGGTAGTAGCGGTCGTTCTCCTTCCACACCATGCCGGCGACGCCGGCCAAGGTGGCGACCGCGGCGCCCGTGACGTCCTCGATTCCAGCCGAATGGGCGGTGCCGGTCACCGCCACCTGGTCAGACCACGTGTACCCACCGGCATGGGAGCTGTAGGTGGTGGTCGCGGCGCGCTTGAACACTGTCCTATCGGTGATCGTGGCCGGCAATTGCTCGATGGCGAAGGACACCGACGAGGCCGGATGGTTGGAGTCGTTGTTCGGATACTGAGGAGAGACGCCGGTGCCGACCTGCATCCCGTCCTCATCGAGGAACACCGCGCTCCACTGAATCGTGGTCCCGCCGAACGGCGCCGTCACCGACAGCACCAGCGGGTCGGAGCGCAGCCGCCCGCCCTCGTTGATCTGACCGGTGATCGGCCTGAGCCCCACCGCCCCATCGACGAGCGCCTCGAGCCGCCAGGACCGCGCCGTGGCCGGGAACGTCGAGGCGCGGGGATCGCGCGAGATCGTCACTGTCGCCGCATAGGTCAGCGACACCTCGTTCTCGATCACCCACGGCGAGATCACCGTCTCCGTGGCCGCCTCGGCGAGCGTCGCCACATCCCCCACCACCGACACCACACTGAACACCTGACCGATCATCGGCACTGCGTGGATGATCTG
>DATJRS010000014.1:0-12669 GCA_035504535.1 Solirubrobacteraceae bacterium
CGGCGGCGAAACAGCCCGGCGGATGACCCGTTCCCCGCCCACTCGGGCCAGCGTTCAGCACTGAACGCATGAGGGGCGAGGTTGCCCATTGGCGCCGGACCCCGCACATAACACACTCTTGAGGTAGATGGAAGATGAAGAAGCTGCCGCTCACCGAGGCTCGGGGACGCCTAGCCTCATCGGTTCATAGACTCCCGCGCCTTTGGCTCTGTCTGCTGGCGGCTGCGGGAATCAGCTTGTGGCCCGGCGCTCCTGCCGTCCAAGCATCCGGGACGGGAGCGACGATGACCCTGTCGCTGTCCCCGATGAGCATCACGGCCAACGGCTCCTCCACCAGCACCGCGACCGTGACCGTGGATGACAGCACAGGGGCGGGCGTGACCGGAGACACCGTCGATATCTCCTCCACCGATAATGGCGAGAAGATCAGCCCCACCCCTGCGACGGACAATGGCAACGGCACCTACACCGCGACGATCACGAGCTCTACCACCCCCGGAATGCCGATGATCACCGCAACCGATACCACGTCGCCCGTGACCCCGGCAACTGAGACTCTGACCCAGACCGCGGATTCGCCGGCCACCGTGACCGTATCGCTCAACCCGACTTCGATCGTCGCCAACGGGACCGCCACGACCACCGCGACCGCAACCGTCAAGGATGCCGACGGGGTCCTCCTCTCCAACGAACCCGACGTCGGGTTCTCCTCCAGCGACGGGGGCGACAAGGTCAGCACCACGACCAACGCCGGCAACGGCACCTACACCGCGACGATCACGAGCTCCACCACCGCCGGGACCCCGACGATCACCGCAACCGACGGCAACGCCTCCGGCGGCGCGACCCTCACCGAGACCGCGGATCCCCCGGCCACCGTCACGGTGGCGCTCAACCCGACCTCGATCGTCGCCAACGGGATCGCCACCACCACGGCGACCGCGACCGTCAAAGACGCCGGAGGGACCCTCCTCTCCAACGAATCCAACGTCAAGTTCTCCTCCAGCGACACGGGCGAGAAGGTCAGCACCACGACGAACGCCGGCAGCGGCACCTACACCGCCACGATCACGAGCTCCACCACCGCCGGGACCCCGACGATCACCGCAACCGACGGGACCGTCTCCGGAACCGCGGTCCTCACCCAGACCGCGGATCCCCCGGCCACCGTCACGGTGGTGCTCAACCCGACCTCGATCATCGCCAACGGGACCGCCACCACCATTGCGACCGCGACCGTCAAAGACGCCGAAGGGACCCTCCTGGCCAACGAAACCGCGGTCACCTTCAAATCCAGCGACACCGGTGACAAGGTCAGCACCACGACCAACGCCGGCAGCGGCACCTACACCGCGACGATCACGAGCTCAACCACCGTTGGAACCCCGACGATCACCGCGACCGACGGCACCGTCTCCGGAACGGCGACCCTGACCCAGACCGTCGGCGCCGCGTCCGCGGTGACGGTGGTGGTGAGCCCAGCCGTGATTCTCGCCAACGGGACCTCCACCGCAACCGCGACCGCGACCGTCAAGGACGCGGAGGGCCATCTCCTAACCGGCCAAGCGGTCAGCTTCAAGTCCACCGATTCGGGGCAGTTCTTCGGGCAGGTGTCCGACAACGGCAACGGGACATACAGCGTCCCGGTCAGAAGCTCGACGACGGTTGGGTCGGCCACCATCACCGCGACCGACAGCTCCGTGTCGCCCGCCATTGCGGGTCAGGGGACGCTCGTTCAGGCCGCCGGCCCCAGCACCACCTCGTTGGTGGCCTCGTCCTCATCGCTGGTCACAAACCAGATCGTGACGTTGTTCGCGACCGTCAATCCCGGGTCAGGCTCCCCAGCCGGAGCGATCACGTTCGACGACGGCGGCGCGCCTATCGCGAACTGCGTGGCGATGCCGATCACTCCGTCGAACCCGGGGGCCACGTGTCAGACGTCGTTCGCCGCCTCCACGTCCCCCGAGCGGCTCACCGCCGTGTTCGTGCCGAACACCTCATCAACCGCGCCGGGCTCGACAGGCACGGCGACGATCACGGTGACGCCGGACTCGACCTCGGTGTCTTTGAACGTATCGACGGCGGTGAACGTGGGTCAGAGTACGACCTACACGGCCACGGTCGCACCTCCGGCTAGCCGCCCCGGCCCGGTTGAGCCGTCGGGCTCGGTGGAGTTCTTCGACAACGGCAGCCCGATCGCCTCGTGCCTCAATCAGACGCTGGTGAATCTGAGTGCCAGCTGCACGCTCACCTACAGCGCGGTCGGCATGCACAGCATCACCGCCAGGTACAGCGGCGACCCGAACTTCACCGCCTCCACCGCGTCGGCCCAGCCGGTCAGCGTTGCACTGGCGGCCGTCCACGTGATCGGTCTCATCAGCGCGACGATGCAGTGGACGTTCGACTACACGCCTACCTCCACCAAGGTCGCTGTCCTCTTGGTCAACTGGGTGTCCTCGGACGCGACGGTGCTCGTCAAGTGTCACGGTCGAGGCTGCCCGTTCGCCACGCACACCAGCCGGGTTGCGAAACCCAAGCGGTGCGGGAAGAAGGGGAAGCCCAAGTGTCCGGTCGGCGGCAGCATCAACCTGGCCGGCCCCTTCCAGAAGGACCCCCTGCACCCCCGGACCACCGTCATCGTGACGATCAAGCGTCCAGGCTGGGTCGGCAAGTACTACAAGTTCACGATCCGGGCCGGTAACAATCCCGTCGTCCAGATCTCTTGCCTGGCCCCGGGCGGAACCCGTCCGGGCGTTGGATGCTGAAACGCAATCGGCGTCCGGTCCCACGTATTGGCGGTCCCGTGGCTCTCATCCGCCCGGTCGAAGTTTGCGCGGCCTTAACAAGCGATTGACAGGAAGGCAGCGTTTTGATAGTTTTTTGGTGGCGCAAAACGTCTAGGGCGGAGCCTTAAGGGGGCAAGAAACTGGACACGGTGCGCTTGAGCGGGGCGGCTCGAGTCGGCACATCAGTTGCGGTGCTTTGACGACGGGCACCCCGGGCCGGGTTCAGTGCTGGGGTGAATACGATGAGTATCGAGGTAACGGCCTCTCGGGTCAGGCTCGTCAGAGTCGGTCTGGGGCCAGCTTGGTTTACATGCTTGGCAGTGTCGGCCGGGGTTCTGTCGGCGGCTGTCCTCGGCTTCGAACTTGCGCGGCCGATCCATACGACCAGTCCGAGTGGCCGCGCCGCAATCGAGACGGTCATCACGATTGCGGCGATCTGCACCGCCCGCCTCCTCGTGGCGAACTTCCAGCGGAGTGGCCGGTTGCCCGATCTGCTGCTCCTGTGCGCCCTCGTCACCGTGGCGCTCACGGATTTCGTTTACTGCGCCGCGCCCGCGCTTGTCGGTGGGACCAGGGCGGAAGCCGGCGGCGGCGCCAGACTCGCCTGCGAGCTGGTCGTCGCGGCTGCATTTGCCGCCGCAGCGTTCGCACCGGGCAAGCTGATCAGGTCTCCCAACCGCGGCCTGATCGGAATCGCGGGGGTGACCGGTGCCGCGACCGTCATTGTCGCCGAGCTGCTCGAGAAAGCCACAGGCTCGCGCTGGAGCGCAAGCCTGCAGGAGACCGGGCTCCAAGGCGCCGTCAATCACCCGGTGGAGCTGGCCGTCACCGCTGTCGCGGCGATCGTATTGGTCGTTTCCGGGCTCGCCTTCCTGCGCCGTGCCCAGCGAGGAGCGAACCGATGCGCGCTCCTGGCCGGAGCGTCGTTCCTGCTGGCCGGGGCTCGGCTGCAATACCTGGCGATCCCGGCAGTGGCCACGAACTGGATCACGCCGCGCGAAGCACTTCGACTGGCGGCTTACGCCATGCTGCTCGCCAGCGCGTACTGGGAGTACGTCAGAGCGCACCGGGCAGAGGCGGCCGCGGCGATCAGCTCGGAGCGTGAACGGATTGCCCGTGAACTCCACGACGGATTGGCGCAGGATCTGGCCTGTATCGCCGCACAAGGTCAACGCCTCGGGGCCGAACTGCAGCGTGAGCATCCGCTCATGGTTGCGGCTCGAAACGCGCTGGCGACCTCGCGCGGCATGATCGCGGATCTGTCGGCATCGACTGCTCCGACGACCGAAGCGGCGCTCCGCCTGATCGCGGACGAGCTCCGTCATCGCCACGGCTTGGAGATCGACGTTCACGTCGAGATGACCACGGCGCCTGGCCGGAGCAACGACTTCGACCTGGTGGACAGAGAGCACATCGTGCGGATCGCTCGTGAGGCAATCGTGAACGCGGCGCTCCACGGCCGGGCCCGGCGTGTCGACGTGGTCTTGTCGGGCACGGGCGGCGGAGACCTCGTCATGCGCATCACCGATGACGGATGGGGGATCACCGAGCCCCAGGGTTGCGGTATGGGGCTCCGGACGATGCGGGCTCGCGCCGCGGCACTCGGCGGTCATCTGAGTGCGCACAGTGCTCCCGACGGCGGTACACAACTCGAGCTGACGGTTCCCTAATCCGGCATTTGAAACAGAAGAAACAGGCAAAACACTTGGCCCAGGGGGGCTGGCTAAGGGTCATGCCGGATCGCGGCCGAAGCTCGCGGACATCCCGCGGCTGGCCTCGCGAGTCTGAGGCGACGAGATGCCATCGGAGTCGTCGTGCCGGGCAATGACCTTAAGGTCATCGTGGTCGACGATCACGAACTGTTCCGTCGTGGGCTGATCGGCCTTCTGGAGGAGCGAGGGATCCGCGTCGTTGGCGAGGCGGCGCTGGCCGCCGACGCCCTCCAGCCCGCGGCCGAAATGGGACCGGGGGTGGTGTTGATGGATCTCACCATGCCCGGCATGTCCGGCATCGAGGCGACGCAGCGATTGACCGCGGTGGCACCGCTGGTGCGCGTGCTGGTGTTGACGGTGTCCACCGACGATCAGCACGTGATGGATGCGCTGCTGGCGGGAGCGTGTGGCTACGTGCTCAAGGATGCCCCGGTCGATCAGATCGTCGAGGGAATCCGTGCGGCTGAACGCGGGGAATCATTCATCTCGCCGCGGATTGCCCGCCATCTGATACGCCGACTACGCGAGCCGCAGGAGATCGAGCCCTCGCTTACCGGGGCGGACTTGACGCCGCGCGAGCTGGAAGTCTTGGATTTGCTCGCCCGCGGCCTCGACAACTCTGAAATCGCGAGCGCGCTCTTCCTGAGCCAGCACACGATCAAGAACCACGTCTCGAGCATCCTTATCAAACTGCAGGTCGAGAACCGCATCCAGGCCGCCGTGCGGGCGGTTCGCGGTGGCCTGGTCTGAGAGGCGGCCGCCAACCGCCAACGCCGTCACGCGCCGGTGGCCACGGGCCGCCCAGGGTCCGTGATCCAGTCGCTCCATGAGCCGACGTAAAGCGCCGCCGGGTAACCCGCCAGCGCCAGCGCCAGCACCTCGTGCGCCGCGCTCACCCCCGAGCCGCAGTACGCGCCCACCTCGGCGCCCTCGGCCACCCCGGCCGTGGCGAAGCGCTCGCGCAGAGCGCCACCGTCGAGGAAGTGGCCGGTGGCGTCCAGCAGCGACGAGCCCGGCAGGTTCACCGCGCCGGGGATGTGGCCGGCGACCGGATCGATCGGCTCGTGCTCGCCGCGGAAGCGCTCGGGCGCACGGGCGTCGAGTAGCACGCCGTCGCCGCCCCCGAGGGCGGCCGCCCCGAGGGCGTCGAGCAACGGCATCCCACCGGGCCGCGCCACGAAATCGCCCGGCTCGGCCGCGATCTCCCCTCGCTCGATGGGGAGCCCGGCGGCCACCCAGCCACCGAAACCCCCATCCAAAACACTCACCCGGGGATGCCCGAAGTACCGCAGCAGCCACCACGCCCGGGCCGCCGCGACCGACGTGCCCGCGTCGTAGACGATCACCGGCCTTTCGCCGGACACGCCCGCGGTGCGCATCGCGGCCTGGAAAGCGTCCGCGGTCGGGAGCGGGTGGCGCCCGCCGTCACCCGGGGGACCGGCCAGGGCGGTGTCGAGGTCGATGAACATGGCGCTCGGGATGTGCCCCGCCAGATACTCGGACCATCCCGGCGGGCCGTTCAGCTCCCAGCGGACATCCAGCAGCGACGCCGCTGCGGAAACGTCCTGCACCGATGCCAGCGGAGACGCGCCCACCTGGCGGTAAGCGTAATGACCGATCAGGGGCCAGGGACGGGTTCCCTGGGGTTCAGATTCCGGCGCGATGGGCCGATTAGGCAGGCAAGGGGTATCCCCAGCCGCCTCGTCGCATGCCAGAAGTCTTCGTCGCCCGCCAGCCAATCTTTAACCGGGACCTCCAGGTCGCGGGCTACGAGCTGCTGTTCCGGGGCGGGGACGCGGCCACGGCGCTGGTGTCCGACTCGGAGGGCGCGACCGCGTCGGTCGTCCTGAACTCGTTCACCGAGATCGGGCTCGAGCGCATCGTCGGCTCCAAGCAGGCGTGGGTCAACGTCTCACGCGAGTTCGTACTCAGCGGCTTGGCCGCCACGATGCCGCCCTCGGTGGTCGGCCTGGAGATCCTGGAGGACGAGCTGCTCGACGAGCGCTTCGTCCATGCGCTGATCGATCTCAAGCGCCAGGGCTACCGGCTCGCCCTCGACGACTTCCAGTACAGCGTCAGCGCCGACCGGGTGCTCCCCCTCGTCGACGTGGTGAAGCTCGACGTGCTCGAGCTCGGACGCGAGGGCGTCGTGCGCGAGGTGGCGCGGCTGAGGCCCTACGGGATGACCCTGCTGGCCGAGAAGGTCGAGTCGCACGAGGATCACGCCTACTGCGCCGAGCTCGGCCTCGACCTGTTCCAGGGCTTCTTCTTCTGCCGCCCCGAGCTGGTGCACAACCGCGGGATCTTCGCCAACCGCACCTCGCTGCTCCAGGTGCTCGCCGCCCTCCAGGATCCGACCGTCCAGCTCGGCCAGCTCGAGCACATGATCGGCCGTGACGTCGGCCTCAGCTACCGGCTGCTGCGCTACATCAACTCCGCCTTCTTCGGCCTGCGGTTCGAGATCAGCTCGATCCGCCAGGCGCTCGCCCTGCTCGGCGTCCAGAATCTCCGGCGCTGGGCCACGCTCACGGTGCTGGCCAGCGTCGACGGCAAGCCGCCCGAGCTCACCGTGACCGCGCTCACCCGAGCCCGCTTCTGCGAGCGCGCCGGCGAGCAGCTGCCGGGGCCACGCCCGGGCGAGCTGTTCACGCTCGGGCTGTTCTCGGTGATCGACGCGCTGATGGACGCTCCGATCGAGGACGTGGTCGCGCTGATCCCCTTCCCGGCCGACATGCGTGAGGCGCTGATCTCGCGCACCGGCGAGAAGGGTGCGCTGCTCGAGTGCGTGACCGCGCTCGAGGCGGGCGATTTCGACCGAGCGCAGAAGCTGGTGCGCCGGGCCGGCGAGCTGTATGTCGACGCGCTGATGTGGGCCGATGAAGCGGCCCGGCCGCTGTTCGAGCCGGTCGAAGCCGCCGCCGCCTGACCGCAGGCCCGCCCGCCGTCAAGCCGACATGCATAACACGACAAGCCGCGGCGATCCCGCGAGCCGTCACGCGATGTGCATGCCACGAGCCTGTCGCACAAACCGACGGCGGTGCGGTTCGTTGTGTCTCGCTCACAACGCTGCGGACGGGTTACGCGACCCGTGCCTGAACTTTGGCGATTCAGTTGACGTATCCGAGACTCAATCGCCAGAGTTCGCTCGATTCACGCGGTGCGTGCACCCACGGCTGAATGCCCCTTGTGAGCCGGTCACAACGGCCAGGAGTTATGCGACACCCTCCACAAGTGCATGATGCGTCACGGCCCCGCCGATTCGGGTCGAGTGTCGTGGTTTTGCACGATCCGTGGGTTGGCGAGCCGCTGTGCGACGATTCCCGTCGTGCTCCTCTACGACAGCGCGATCTCGGGCAACTGTTACAAGGTCCGTCAGCTATTCGCGCACCTCGGCCTCGACTACGAGCGCCGCGAGATGTCCGTGATCGATCGCTCTAACCGAGCCGAGGTGCTCGGCGAACTCAACCCGGGGCTGCGCGTCCCCACCCTCGTGATGGACGACGGCCGGACGCTCGGGGAGTCGAACGCGATCACGTTCTACTTCGCCGAGGGCACGCGCTACCTGCCCGAGGATCGCTACGAGCGGGCGCAGGTCCTTCAGTGGCAGTTCTTCGAGCAGTACTCGCACGAGCCGTACATCGCGGTGGCGCGGTTCTGGGTGCACGCCGGGATCACGCCGTCCGAGAGCGATGCCGAGGCCAAGCGGCGGGGCGGCATCGCCGCGCTGCACGCGATGGAGGGCCACCTGGCCGACCGGGAGTTCCTGGTCGGCGAGCGTTACACGATCGCCGACATCGCCCTGTACGCCTACACCCACGTGGCCCCGGAGGGCGGGTTCGACCTCGAGCCCTACCCGGCGATCCGCGCGTGGCTGGCGCGCGTCGAAGCTCAGCCGGGGCACATCGCGATCACCGACTGACCGTCCCCTCGCCGGCATTGGCGGCAATCGCGTCGCGGAAGTGCGCCGCGAGTCCCGGCGCCAGCTGCTCGTAGTTGCGGGCGAACCGCTCGTCCGCGACATACATCTCCCCGAGGCCGCGGTGCATCTGCACCGAGCACGGATAGAACCAGCGCGAGATGTGCTCGCGGTGACGCTCGGCGAGCGCACGGGCTGCTGCGCCGTCGGCCGGCTCGCCCGCCCGCATGAGCGCGACCAGCTCGTTCACGATCGCGTCGGACTCGGCTCGGATCTGCGCCCACTCGGCGTCTCCGTAGCCACGCGTCCGGCGGGCGGCCTCCTGGTAGGCGTCGGTGTGCCCCCACCGCTCGCGCGCCTCGTCCTCGTACTCGCTTGGGTCGAACCCGTCGAACATCGTCGTCTCCTCCATTCGCGTTCCGCGTCGCTCGGCCTCGAGCGCCGCCTCGATCGCACCGGCGACCGCGCTCAGCCGCTCGAGGTCGCGGTCGACCAGCTCGCGCTGGCGCTCGAGCGCGCCGATCCGGTCGTGGCCGGGCTCGTCGAGCAGCGCCTGGATCTCGGACAGCGCGAACCCGAGCTGGCGCCAGATCAGGATCTCCCGCAGCCGGGCCAGGTCCGCGTCCGAGTACAGGCGGTAGCCCGCCTCCGAGCGCCCACGCGGCGATAGCAGCCCGAGCTCGTCGTAGTGGTGGAGCGCGCGCACGGTGACGCCCGCCAGTTCCGCAACCTCGCCGACCGTCTTCATGTCGCGGACGCTAGAGCCTGACGTCAGGTCAGGGTCAAGGGCGCCGGCTCAGCGTTTTCCGCGGACCACCCGGCGCGGCAGCGGCACCGGCGAGAATCGCTGGACCACCAGGCCGGCGAACAGCCGCGGATCGGCCTTGGCGATCAGCCGGGCCAGCTCGGCCCGCTCGGCGATCGACAGACCGCGCCCGACACCGCGCCCGCGACGGACCAGCACGAGCAGGCGCCGGCGCTCGTGCGGCTCGAGCCGGTGCCAGTGAGTGCGGGCGAGCATGAGCACCTGGGCGGCCGCGAGCAGACGCGCCAGCGGGACGGCTTTGGTCATCTTGCGAATCGTTCCGGCCACTCAGATCGAGTCTAGAAACGACAGCCGACTACTACGCTCTCGCTCGATGCCCCTCACCTTCGCCGAGCGCCCCCCGCGCGCCGAGCCGGACGGACTGCTGGTCCTCCATCACGGGCGCGGGAGCGACGAGCAGGACCTGATCGGGCTGGCCGACGTGCTCGACCCCGGCCAGCGCCTGCACGTCGTGGCGCCCCGGGCGCCGCTCCGGCTCCAGGGCTCGCCGGGCTACCACTGGTACCTCGTGCCGCGCGTCGGCTACCCGGACCCGGACAGCTTCCGCGCCGCCTACCGCGAGCTTGCCGACTTCCACGACGCGCTGTTCGAGCGCACCGGCCTCGGCCCCGACCGCACCGTGCTCGGCGGTTTCTCGATGGGGACGGTGATGAGCTACGCGCTCGGGCTGGGCGCCGACCGGCCGGCGCCGGCCGGCATCCTCGCGCTCTCGGGCTTCATCCCGACGACCGAAGGCTGGGAGCCCTCGCTCGCCGATCGCGCAACCACCACGAGCGTCCTGATCGCACATGGCCGGGGCGACATGGTGATTCCGGTGACGTTCGCTCGCCGCGCCCACGAGCTGCTCGAACAGGCCGGTTTCACCGTCGACTATCGCGAGTTCGACGGCGCCCACCACGTCGATCCGGGTGACGTCGCGCGAGAGTCCGCCTGGCTGATAGCGATCCTGGCGCGTAGCGCCGCTTAATGCACGAACGCCGCCGGGGCTGAGCCCCAGCGGCGTCCGCAGTGCGCGTGTCCGTGCTGTGTCTACTGGCGCTTGATGTAGGCGCTCCAGCCGCCCCAGCCCCCTCCGATTGGCTCTCCGGTACTCGGGTTCAAGAACAGCCGCCTCGCGGTCGGGTGCCGGAAATCGAACATGCCGTCGAGCGTGCCGGCGGTGGCGTCGTCTGAGCCGCCGCCGACGCTCTCACCGCCGAGCCAGTTGTCCTCGATGAAGCGCACGATCGAGCTCTGCGTGGTCAGCTCCGAGTCCACGTAGTTGACCCGGCTGTAGGGCGAGATGACCAGCAAGGGCTGACGCATGCCCGGGCCGCAGCGACCCTGCTGGCCGTCCGGCACATCGGCCGTGTTGGTCCCGCACTGACCGGCACCGGACAGCGTGTCCTTCGACGTCTGGGACTGGTTGATGACCGGCGCCGCCTGATGGTCGTACCAACCATCGCTGTCGTCGTAGGCGATCACGATCGCGGTGCTGTTCCAGCTCGGGAGGCTCTCGAGCTGGTCAATCGTCGATGCGATCCACGTCTGCTCGTCGATCGGGTCGGAGTAACCGGCGTGACCGTCCTGGTACTCCGGGGCCTTCAGGTAGGACACCGAGGGCAGGTTGCCGGAGTCGGCCGCCGCCCAGAAGTCCTTGATGTCGTACTGATGGTTGGCCTGATCCTGACGGCCGATCATCGAGATCGACGTCGGCGGCAGGTGCTGCGGGTTCGCCGTTGACGCGTAGTACTGGAACGGCTCGTGGTGCACGGAGTAGTCCGTTTCGCTCGCACCCGCGACGTTGTCGTGAGCTCCCGTGCAGACCGCGCTCAGGTTATCCGTGCTCGGCTTCCCGGGCACGTAGCTCGGGCTGGCGAAGCCGCCCTGGAACCAGCCCCAGGTGACCCCTCCCTGGTTGAGCAGATCGCCGATGTTCTTGCCACCCATCTCGATCGTCGACGCGCCCGACGTGTTCCCATCCTCGGTGTCCGAGCACACGTCGTAGTACGGGTCGGCGTCGCTATAGGTCGTGCCGGGGCCCTGGCCCTGCGAGATTCCCGGCGTGCCCGCCGTGCTGCCCGGAGGGTTGGTCGGACATGTCGAGTCGTTGATCGTCGCACTCGTCGGACCGCAGATCGCCCCGTACGTGTTACCGGCGATCACGTTGATCGCGCCGGGCGTCGAGGGCCCGAACGAGTCGCTGTAGGAGTTGTCGTTCAGCGCGAAGTGCTGGGCCAGGTTCCACAGCGCGGTGACGGTGTTCCCGTCGTAGTAGTCCATGACGATCCCGTTCGGTCCGTAGCTGGATGAATCGGGGAACGTCGTCTGCGTGCAGCCGCTACCGGTCGTGTCCTGAACGAACTTGTCCATCAGTCCGCTGTCGAACGCGCTCTGCTCGGCCGAGTAGCCGTGGTTCTGATCGCACGTGAGCGCCTGGCTCGGATCGAGCCGCTGCGGCAGGTTCTCGTTGGGGTTCGCCGTCAGCAGCGCGTTGCTCAGACCGTTGACGGTGGGCGTGTTCGCCGCCGCGTGGAACGCGGGCTCGCCCGGAGGGTTCAGAGCGGTGGGATACGTCCCGAAGTAGTGGTCGAACGAGACGTTCTCGTCGAAGATCACGACGACGTGCTTGATCGGCGTGGTCGTCGGCGCCGTTGGCGGACTGCCTGAATTGGCCGAGGAGACGGACAGGCCGATCGCCGTCGCCCCGATCACGGCAGCGCCAGCAGCCGCCGCGAAAAACTTCCTTCTGCGCGTTTGCACAAAGGCTCCTTTTCCGTCCGGCGGCAGTTCCGTCTCGCGCCCCGGCCGCCACGCGGCAACGCGCAGGCATCCTCCATCTAGTTATGAGCCCCAGGTGTGAACCGGGCGTCAACCAGACGTGTACATCTTGTGTACGAGTGGGTCGACCCGAGATGGTTCTCCCGGCATGACGGGTGGAACGGTGAGGGGAGCCCCACTGGCTCGCAATCGCTCTCGAACACGGTTTGGCCACGTCTTGTTAACAAGCGGAGCGATTTGTCCCACTAGCGTGCCGGGCGGGGTCGCTCAAAGGCATGTCCGTTTCACCGCTTGGCATATCTAAGGAAGGGGCGCCAGACCCCCGGCAACGGCCGTGGCGTCGCCACGCGCTGCTGGTGCTGGGCATGCTCGGGCTGGCCGTGATCGCGCTGCTCGCGGCAGCGCTGATCCCGTCGGGCGGCTCCGGGAGCAAGAAGTTCTCCGTGGCCGCGCTCGCCGGTCACGTGGACACCACCAACCACCTCACGCGGCACGAGACGACGGTGTTCGGGTCGAACATCCCGGCCAAGCAGTACGGGACCCAGGTCGCCGACCTGGAGGATCAGGGGATCGATACGAACGGGCAGATCGCGTCCGACCTCGCGCCGCTTCCGCCGGCCGCGTTCGATGGCCCGATTGGCGCCTACCGGTCGTACGCCGAGCACTGGG
>DATJRS010000015.1:0-34728 GCA_035504535.1 Solirubrobacteraceae bacterium
CGCGACTCGAGCTCGCGACGAGAAAGCACGGCGTGCTTCTCGAACAGCGCCACCGTCTCGTCGGAGATGAGATACGGCAGCGCGTCCGGCGTGGCCCGCAGATTCAAGAGCCCGCGACGGTCAGCCTCGGCGTGCCATTCCTCGTCGTAGTTGTCGCCGTCGAACACGATCCGCTTGTTCTCGGCGTAGCTGCGCTGGAGGATCGAACGCAACGCGTCCTCGAGGACCGCGTCGCGCGTCGGGTCGCCGGCGGGCGGTCCGTCCTTGAGCGACGCCTCGAGCTCGTCGGCCAGCTCATCGATCGCCTCGGCCACGATCGTGTTGAGCACGGTGTTCGGAAGCGACGGCGACTGGCTCGAGCCGAGCGCGCGGAACTCGAACTTATTGCCGGTGAACGCGAACGGGCTCGTGCGGTTGCGGTCACCGCCGTGCTTGGGCAGCTGCGGCAGCACCGGCGTGCCGAGGCCGAGGAAGGACTGCGCCCTGGTCTCCGACGTCTCGCCGCGCTCGAGCGCGCCGAACACGTTCGTAAGCTCGGCGCCGAGGAAAATCGAGATGATCGCCGGCGGCGCTTCGTTGGCGCCGAGGCGATGATCCTGACCGGGCGACGCGATCGACGCGCGCAACAGGCCCTGGTAGCGGTTGACCGCCTGAATCACGGCCGCGCAGAAGAACAGGAACTCGAGGTTGCGGTGTGGCGTGTCACCGGGCGCGAGCAGGTTCTTGCCCGTGTTGGTTCCCATCGACCAGTTGTTGTGCTTGCCCGAGCCGTTGACACCCGCGAACGGCTTCTCGTGCAGCAGGCACACGAGGCCGTAGCGGCGCGCCACGTTCTGCATGATCTGCATGGTCAGCTGCTGGTGATCGGAGCCGACGTTGGAGTTCTCGAAGATCGGCGCGATCTCGTACTGGTTGGGCGCGACCTCGTTGTGGCGGGTCTTGACCGGCACGCCGAGCTTGGCCAGCTCGCGCTCGGTCTCGAGCATGTAGGCGAGGATTCGCTCGGGGATCGACCCGAAGTAGTGATCGTCGAGTTCGTGTCCCTTCGGCGGCTTGGCGCCGAACAGCGTGCGCCCGGTGGTGAACAGGTCGGGCCGCTCGAAGTAGAACTGCTCGTCGATCAGGAAGTACTCCTGCTCGGGGCCGATCGTGGTGAACACGCGTGCAGCACTGTTGTCGCCGAACAGCCGCAGGGCGCGAATCGCCGAGCGCGACAGCGCGTCCATCGATCGCAGCAGCGGGATCTTGTGATCCAGCGCCTCGCCGGTCCACGATGCGAACGCGGTCGGGATGCAGAGCAGGGTGCCGTTCGGATTCTCGAGGATGAAGGCCGGCGAGGTGGGGTCCCACGCCGTGTAGCCGCGCGCCTCGAAGGTCGCCCGGATTCCGCCCGTCGGGAACGAAGAGGCGTCGGGCTCGCCCTGGATCAGCTCCTTGCCCGAGAACTCGGCCAGCGCGGTGCCCTCGGTGGTGGGGGCGTAGAAGCTGTCGTGCTTCTCGGCTGTGGAGCCGGTCAGCGGCTGAAACCAGTGGGTGTAATGGGTGGCGCCGCGCTCGAGCGCCCACTCCTTCATGGCCAGGGCCACGGCGTCGGCGAGCGAGGTGTCGAGCGCCTCGCCACGCGCGAGCGTGACCTGCAGGCGGTTGAACACCTCCGTGGGAAGCCGCTGGCGCTGCACGTGCGGGCTGAACACGTTGGCCCCGAACACCTGGTTGTCGGGGACGGTCAGGTCAGGGGCGCCGAGGGCGGGTGGGTGGGAACCCCCATTCTTTTGCGCCCACTGGGCGGCGAAGACGTTCTGCTGGCGGATTCGAGGCATGGGTAATCGGTTCCTTTTTCGGAGTGACCCCGAGCGTAACGCGGGCCCCTGGGGGCGTCATTATCCGGATGGCCAAACCGGGCAATCCATCTGACCAAAGTGCGGCATGGAATACTGCGCGCCGTGCCGTTCAACCCAGAACTCGGCTGGCAGGCCTATGTGCCCGACGCGGGTCGCTACGACAGGATGCCCTACCGGCGGTGCGGTCGCAGCGGCCTGAAGCTGCCGGCGATCACGCTGGGACTGTGGCAGAACTTCGGCGACGACCGGCCACTGGCGAACAGCCGGGCGATGATCCGTCGCGCGTTCGACCTCGGGATCACGCATTTCGACCTGGCCAACAACTACGGCCCTCCGTACGGGAGCGCCGAGATCAACTTCGGGCGGATCTTCAGCGAGGACCTGCGGCCCTACCGGGACGAGATCGTGATCTCAACCAAGGCCGGCTACGACATGTGGCCGGGCCCCTACGGCGAGTGGGGGTCGCGCAAGTACCTGCTCGCGAGCCTGGAGCAGAGCCTGCAGCGGATGCGCCTGGACCACGTCGACATCTTCTACTCGCACCGCTTTGACCCCGACACGCCGCTCGAGGAGACGATGGGCGCGCTGGACACGGCGGTCCGGCAGGGCAAGGCGCGGTACGTCGGGATTTCGTCCTACGGCCCCCGCCGGACCGAGGAGGCGGCGACGATCCTGCGCGAGCTGGGCACGCCGCTTCTAATCCACCAGCCGTCCTACTCGATGCTCAACCGCTGGATCGAGCCGGAGCTGCTCGACGTGCTCGACCGCGAGGGCGTCGGCGCGATCGTGTTCTCGCCGCTCGCCCAGGGGCTCCTCACCAGCCGCTACCTGGAGGGCGTGCCCGCGGACTCGCGCCTGCGCAAGGGCAACTACATGTCCGAGGAGATGGTCAGCGAGGAGAACCTCGCGCGCGTGCGCGGGCTGAACGAGATCGCGCGGGCGCGCGACCAGTCGCTGGCCCAGATGGCGATCGCCTGGGTGCTGCGCGATCCGCGCATCACGAGCGCGCTGCTGGGCGCGAGCAGCGTCGCCCAGCTCGAGCAGAACGTGGCCGCCCTCGACCGCCTGGACTTCGATCCGGGCGAGCTGGAGGAGATCGACCGCTACGCGGTCGAGAGCGGCATCAACATCTGGGCCACGTCCTCGGAGGAGTAGGGGCCGCCTGCGGCGGCATCCGTGGGGCCGTCGAGGGCCCGTCCCGCCCCGGATCGCGCCACCGCGAGCACCGCGGATCGTGCCACCGCGAGCGGCCCTCGCCTGCAAAACCGCTTACCCAGCGGCCGCGAGCCTGCAAAACCGCTCATCGCAGCGGCCCCACCTCGGGCGTGCGCGGAAATGCATCCCCCAGCTGCATGAACGCGCGCGGTCCAAGCCGGGGAAGGAGGAAGGCGCGCTTTTTCAGGCCGGGCGCCGGCTGGGCCGTCGAGCTGCGTGGCTGGCGCGCAGGCCCGCCGGGCACGGACGTCCGGCGGAACGGCCCCACGGACGCCGCCGAAGGCGGCCCCAACAGACCCTACGGGTTATTCGCCGGCGTGGTGACGATCTGACCGTTGTTGTTGACGTAGGTCTGCGCCGGCGCGCTGGAGATGTTGACCGTGAACGTACCGTGGGGCAGCGAGCCGGCGCCGGTGACGGCCTTGGCCTTGCCATTCAGCCCGGCGGCCACCTCCCACGCGACCACGTGGTGGCCAGGCGCGACCGCGGTCACGGCCCAGTCGAACCTGGCGGTCTGGCCGGGCGCCAGCCGGCCGAGGGCCCAGGTGTTGGAGTACGCGGTGACGGCGCCCCCGGGGCCGCCCTCGCCGCCGGGCGAGCCGGCCTTGCAGCCGTAGTTACACGGTCCGGGCGGCCGATCGACGACCCATACCGGCCGGGACGGGTTGGCCAGGCCCTGCATCTGGAGGTCCTGGGCGAAGGCGGCCGCGGACGTGCCCTCGCCGCGCGGCGCGGGATAGGCACAGGTGACGTTGCAGATAGTGACCGCGATGTTCGGAATCGCCTTGCTCCCGGCGTTGCGGATGGCCAGCACCAGGTGGGCGCGCTCGGACAGCCGCTGGTTGGCGGGGAAGCTGGCCGTCGCCACCGTGACCGGGAAGTTCCCGCTCGGCTCGCTGGCGTCCTGGCGCTGGCCGCCGCCACATCCGGCCAGCACGACCACCGCCAACACTCCGCAGATCGCAGCACCGCTCCCTGATCTCACCGCGGCCCGAACATAGCAACTGGGTCCGGACCCGGCGACGGTTCCCATTTGGCATCTGCGATCACCGCAACGTAGGCTTAGGTGGGTCCAGGCAGGCCGCGTTGCGGCATGCAAGACCCGGGAGGCCAGAGGAGCTTTGATCAGAGCCGTCGCCGATCGAGGGTACGCGCCCATCAAGGGGCTGCTCGAAGAGGTCGGCAACATGATGATCCTGACCGGCAAGACGCTGGTCTCCGCCGTGCGCCCGCCGTACCCCTACGGCAGCGAGTTCGTCGGGCAGTTCATGTTCGCGCTCAAGCTCTGCTGGTTCCCGCTGCTGATCTCGACGATCGCCTTCGGCTACGAGGCGCCTGGCCTGCAGGCCGCCAACTTCCTCGTCTTGTTCGGGGCGCTCGACCGGCTGGGCGGGTTCTTCGTGCTGTCCTCGATCCGCGAGTTCGCGCCCTTCGTGGACGCGATCGTGCTCGCCGGCGTGGCCGGCACGGCGATCACCGCCGACCTGGGCGCGCGCAAGATTCGCGAGGAGCTCGACGCGCTGCAGGTGCTCGGGGTCGACCCGATCAAGAACCTCGTCGTGCCCCGCTTCCTGGCCCTCATGCTGGTCACCGGCCTGTTCGACGTCTACGCGGTGATCTTCGGGATCTTCGGCGGGATCCTCGCGACGCTGGTCAATCACGCGTCGCTCGGCCCGTTCTTCGCCACGTTCTTCAACAACGCCGAGACGACCGACCTGTGGGGCTCGGTGGTCAAGACCACGCTGTTCGGCGCGATCATCGCGGTCGTCTGCTGTTACAAGGGGATGACGGCATCGGGCGGCGCCGAGGGAGTCGGCCGCGCCGTCAACCAGGCCGTGGTGATCGCATTCCTGGGAATCTTCGCGTTCAACTACGCATTCACCCAGACGCTGCTGGCGACCCATCCGGAAATCACGACGATCCCGAGATAGATGAACGACCTGATTGTCACCCCCAAGGGCTGGATCGAGAGCTTCGGCGAGATCTCCAAGTTCTGCGCCCAGGTGATCGGCGAGGTGCTCCGCCTGCGCGTGTTCAAGTTCTTCGGCGAGGCGCTGCGGCAGGCGGGCATCCTGATCGTCGGCTCGGCGCTGGTGATCTGCATGCTGGTGTTCATCGTTGGCCTCACATGCGGGATCGAAGGCGCCTACCTGCTGCGCTCGCAGGGCGCGCCGGCGTTCAGTGGCGTGTTCTCGGCCTGGTGCGACCTGCGCGAGCTCGCCCC
Organism: Solirubrobacteraceae bacterium; assembly: GCA_035504535.1. Lineage (GTDB taxonomy): Bacteria > Actinomycetota > Thermoleophilia > Solirubrobacterales > Solirubrobacteraceae > Palsa-465. Next base: position 5,281 of record DATJRS010000015.1, read on the forward strand.
ACTCGCGTTCGGCTACATGATGGCGGCCAAGGTCGGAACCGGAATCGTCGCCGAGCTGGGATCGATGCGCATCTCCGACGAGATCGACGCGCTCGAGGTGATGGGGATCAGCGGCATGACGTTCCTGTGCGGGACCAAGCTGCTGGCCTCGTGGATGGTGCTGCCGTTCGTGTACCTGATCTCGATCGGGGCCGGGTTCCTGGCGAGCTACATCGCGGTGGTGCAGCAGATCGGCGACGTCTCCTCAGGCGGCTATTTCCTGATCTTCTGGGAATTCCAGAACCCACCCGACCTCTTATTCAGTCTGATCAAGGCGATGGCGATGGCTACGCTGATCGTGCTCGTCGGTTGCTACTACGGCTACAACGCAAGCGGTGGGCCTGTAGGGGTGGGTACCGCCACCGCGAAGTCGATGGTGCTCAACCTGGTGGGTGTGCACCTGATCGGAATGCTGGGCACGCAGTTGTTCTGGGGAGCCAACCCCCGGGCGCCAATCGGAGGCTGATTCATGCGGTTTGACACTGACGACGACGACGACGACGACGATTTCGACACGGACGAGGGCGTCAACGAGCCTGACCGCCCGGCGCCGATGCGCGGCGATCTCGACGCGCCCGAGCGAAACGGGCACGATCGGCGGGACGAACCACAGCCGCCATCGCGCGTGTCGGTCGTCGACGAGCAGCCCCCGCGCCCCGGTCCGCCCCCGGGTGCCGGAGAGGACGACTACCAGTGGCACACCTACCGCGTGTACCCATCGGGTCGCCCGGACGCCGTCGAGTTCATCGACTGCTACAAGTCATTCGGGCGCTCCCACATCCTGCGGGGGCTGAACATGGGTCTGCCCGAGGGAATGGTGTCGATGATCCTCGGACCGTCCGGGACCGGCAAGTCGGTGTGCATCAAGCACATGGTCGGGCTGCTCTATCCCGATGAGGGCGACGTCCTGGTCCACGGTGAGTCGGTGCCGAACATGCCCGACGATCAGCTGTTCGAGATGCGCAAGAAGTTCGGGCTGCTGTTCCAGGACGGCGCGCTATTCGGCTCGATGAACGTGTACGACAACGTCGCCTTCCCGCTGCGCCAGCACACCGAGAAGAGCGAGTCCGAGATCGAGGACATCGTCATGCGCCGGCTCACGGAGGTCGGCCTGGCCGATGCGCGCTTCAAGGCGCCCAACGAGCTCTCGGGTGGTATGCGCAAGCGGGCGGGATTCGCACGCGCGCTGGTGCTCGAGCCGGACATCGTGCTCTTCGACGAGCCCGACTCGGGTCTCGATCCCGTGCGCACGGCGCTACTCGGCGAGCTGATCCTGGAGATCCACCGCGACATGATGGAAGAGGCCAAGCAGAAGGAGAAGGAGCACCTTCCGACCTTCTGCGTGATCACCCACGACATCATGAGCGCGCGGCGCGTCGCGGATTACATCAACGTGCTGTGGAAGGGCCGGATCGTCGAAGCGGGGCCGGCCGAGGACATGCTGAACTCGGAGAACCCGTTCATCCGTCAGTTCCTGAGCGGCGAATCACAGGGTCCACTCTCGATGGACTGAGATCGGAGCTCGGGAGGAAACCTCAGCATGCTGAAGTTTCTTCCCGCGCAGTTGAGCGGCGCGAGCCCGGGCGCGCGGCGGTAGCCTCAGCACGGCCATGGTGGTGAGGATGTTGGAGCGGCTGGTGCGGGCCGCGACGGGAAGGCCCGCGGTGACGCTGGGCATCGTGCTTGCGCTCGCGCTGGCAGGCGGGGCGCTGGCACTGCGCCTGCAGCCGAACACCGCCACCGACACGTTCGTCGGGACGTCGTCGTCGAGCTACAAGGCCAGCCTTGACGACGATCAGCATTTCGGCGGCGATCCCGTGGTGATCCTGATCCGCGAGCCGCTGCCCGACCTGGTCGAGACCAAGGACCTCGGCACGGTCACCGAGCTCGAGGCGTGCCTGGCCGGACAGGTGGTCGTTCCCAACCAGCAGCTCCAGGCCTTCACCCCGGCGCCGGCAGGGTCGCAGACTCCTTACGGCGGCTGGAACAGCCCGTGCGGGAAACTGATGAAGGCGCGGCCGGCGCAGGTCGTCTACGGGCCGGGGACGTTCCTCAACCGCGCCGTGGCGGCGGTCAACCAGGAGATCGTCTCGATCACCAACGCCTCGCAGGCGGCGGTGACGAACGCGCGCCAGGGCGCCTACAAGCTCGCGCTGGGGGAGCACATGTCGCGCAGCAAGGCGCTGGCCGAGGAGAACGCGGCGGGTCAGCTCGAGAGCGAGCAGCAGTACCAACAGCTGATCCAGATGTACCTGGACTCCGGGATCTCCGGCACTCCGCGGATCGACGACCCGCAGTTCATCCCCGAGATCGTGTTCGACCCGACGCGCGGCGTCAACGTGCCCAAGGCGCGGTTCGCCTACCTGTTCCCGAGCAAGGACTCCGCGCTGATCCAGGTCCGGCTCAAAGCGTCGCTCAGCCCGACGCAGCAGGCCCACGCGATCGCGTGGATCCGCCAGGCGGTGCGGATGCCGATGTTCCGCTCCGCCTACGGAGGCACATACACCGTCTCGGGCGTGCCGGTGGTGACCAACGACCTGGCCAACACGATCACCGGCTCGATCGCCGGCTTGCTCATCGCCGCGCTGCTGGTGATGGCGGCGACGCTCCTGCTGGTCTTCCGGAGCCGTCTGCGGTTGCTGCCGCTGGCCATCGCGCTGGCCGCAGTCGGGATCACGTTCGGGGTCACCTCGCTGCTGGGCGGGTCGCTGACGATGGCCTCGATCGGCGTGCTGCCGATCCTCATCGGCCTGGCGGTCGACTACGCCGTGCAGTTCCAGGCGCGCGCCGAGGAGGCGGCGGGGAGAACAGACGAAGCGTCGGCGGCGCCTGACGGCGGCGTTCTGTCGGTGCCGGTGGCCGACGCGACGATCGCGGCGGCGCCGACGATCGCCACCGCCGCGCTGGCTACGGCGGCCGGCTTCCTGGCGCTGATGCTCTCGCCGGTGCCGATGGTGCGTGGGTTCGCGGAGCTGTTGATCGTCGGGATCGCGGTGGCGCTCGGTTGCGCGCTGACCGCGGGATCAGCCGCGATGGTGCTCGGCCGGCGTCGCACGGCCGCTCGGGCCGATCGGCCCGCCCGGTGGCGCGCCCCCTCGTTTGGCGTCGTGGGCGCGTCGGCGCGCGGGGCCGCGGACATCCTCGCCGACGCGGGCGCGCGGATTACCTCACCGCTTGGTTCGTTCAGCCGACGGGCGATCGCGGGAGCGGCCCGACGACCCGGCCGCGTACTGGTCGTCGGCCTGCTGCTCGCGGTGATCGGATGGGTGGCCGGCACGCAGACGCCGGTCCAGTCCGACATCACCAAGCTCGTTCCGAGCAACATGCCGGCGCTGCGCGACCTGCGCACGCTCGAGCAGGTGACCGGCGTGTCGGGCGAGATCGACGTCGTCGTACACGCGCCCAACGTAGCCACGCCGAGCACGATCGGGTGGATGACCAAATATGAGAACTCGCTGCTGTCGCACTTCGGCTACGTCGAGGCGAAGGGCTGCGCGCGCGCCATGCTGTGCCCCGCCCTGTCGCTCCCCGACCTGTTCTGCTCGGGGACCGAGACGTCGAGTGGCTCCTGCAGCGGACTCACCACGAGCGCGATCTCGGGCCTGCTCAAAGCCGTCCCCAGCTACTTCTCCCAGGCGGTGATCACGAACGATCATCGCGAGGCGACGCTCGCGTTCGGGATCCGGCTGATGCCGCTTTCACGTCAGCAACGCCTCGTCGACTACATGCGCGCGCAGTTGCATCCACCCCCCGGGGTCAGCGCGGCGCTCGCCGGCTTGCCGGTGCTGGCCGCTCAGGCCGACGCTTCGCTGTCCTCGTCCGCGCGCCGGCTCGAGATGCTGCTGGTCGGCCTGCTCGCCGTCGGGGTGGTGCTGCTGCTCGTCCTGCGCACCGTCGAGCGCGCGCTGGTGCCGCTCGTGCCGATCGCGCTGGCCACCGGCTGGTCATCGCTGATCCTGTTCGCGACGGGGATCCCGCTCAACCCGATGTCCGCCACCCTGGGGGCGCTGGTCATCGCGATCTCGACGGAGTTCAGCGTGCTGCTGTCCGAGCGCTTCCGGCAGGAGCGCCGCGCCGGTCGCGCTCCGGCCGAGGCCCTGGCTCGCACCTACCGGTTCACGGGTTCGGCGGTGCTCGCCTCGGGAATCACCGCGATCGCCGGTTTCGGGGTGCTTACCCTGTCGAGCATCACGATGCTGCGCGACTTCGGGCTGGTGACGCTGATCGACCTTTCAGTGTCGCTGGTCGGCGTGCTGCTCGTGCTACCCGCGGTGCTCGCATTGTCCGAGCGCGATGACGTCCTCGCGAGGGTTCGCGAGCGCGTGGGGCGGGTCGGGGGGTTCCTGCCGCGCCGGCGGCGGGCCACGGTGGCGTGAGCGCCCCAGAGGAAACTCCACCCCCGAAGCCAGCGACCCCAGCGCCCCTAGACACTCGCCGCTACGGGTGGATGGTCGGGGCGTTCGCGGCCGTGCTCGTGGCCATCTTCGCGATCTACAGCTTTACCGCTCATGCGCCGTCGAGCGCCGGCGTAGCCGTGGGACGACAGCTGCACTTTTTCTCCGCGCCGCTGGCCGCGTCGACACTCAACGGCGACGCCAACCTGAACCCGCCCTGCACGCTGGCCCATCACGATCGGCGCGCGCTCAATGTCTGCCTGTTGGTCAAGCGCGGGCCACTGGTGCTGGACTTCTTCGTGACCGACTCAACGGCGTGTGAGCGCGAGGTCTCGACGCTGCAGAGCCTCGCCGAGGAGCCGTCGCTGCGCGGTGTGCAGTTCGCGGCGGTGGCGATCAACGCCTCGCACGCCGCGACTGCCAGGGCGGTGCGGAAACACGGCTGGACGATCCCGGTCGCCTACGACGCGGACGGCGGCGTTGGGGCGCTGTACGGCGTCACCGCGTGCCCGATGCTCGAGTTGTCCGAGCGGGGTGGGAGGGTGGCCGACCGGCTGATCGGCGAGCACTGGCTGAACGAGAATGCGCTCGAGGCTCGCGTGCGGCCCCTGATCGGGGCCGGGGTCTCGGGGTGAAGGTCGGTCTTGTGGAGCCCGCGGTCCAGGAGGAGTTCCCTGGGCTTCGCTTGCACTGGACCATGGTCGACGCGAGTGTCCGCGCCAGCCCGCGGGAGGTGGAGCGTCGGCTGAGTGAGCTGTCGGACCGCTATCGCGGCGCCGGTGTGGTGGCGATGCGGACCAAGCCGATCCCGCAGGCGTACCGCTCGTTCTTTCGCCAGGTCGGGCTCGATCCGGACGCGTCGAGGATCCCAAGCGAGGAGGCGGCCGTCCGCCGCCTGCTTCACGGGCGCTTCCGCTCCCGAGATACGTTGGAGGACGCGCGCCTGATCGCGCTGGTCGAGACCGGTGTGCCCGTGTGGGCACTCGACGCCCGCGTGGTCGACCCCGACAGTCTCGGCATCCGGAACACCGGCGGGCGGCTGGTGGTCGCCGATTCGCTGCGGGTGCACGCCACGCTCTTCGGCGAGCCCGATCCCGGGCACCTCCCGGGCCGCGGCACGGGTCGGATGGTGCTGTTCGCGGTTGGCGTCGAGGGCGTACCCGCGATCCACCTTGAGGAGGCGCTCTGGATGGCGTGCGAGGTAATTGGGTCTGGGTGACAGACCGAAATCGGGGTATCGTTTCCACTGGTAGGTCTGGACTTTCCGGAAAGGAGGCCTCAATTGGAGCTTCTGCAACACGACACGCCGAGCTTCCCTGTCCGGACCGTCGCGCCGGTGCAGGACGAGCGGGCGGCGCGCCGATCGCTTCGGATGCAGATCGCCAAGCTCGAGCGCGAGCTTGCCGAGGCCTTCGTCACTGCCTATCCACTCGGCGGCCTCGATGCCGAGCCCGCGCGCGGCAGCGCCGCCCCCCGGCTGCTGGACCTGGGCGAGCTCGAGTGGGTGCGAGACGACCTGGCGGCGCGTGTGCGGTCCGCCCGCGCGACCATCACCGAGCGGGCCGATCGACAGGCGGCCAATCGCGTGGCGCTCGAGCGCATGCTGCTCGATCCGGGTCGCTACCGGTTCATGCGCATCTCCAACCGCGACATCGGCGAGCCCGGGTGTGGCGTATGGCAGGTTCGCCCCCGACTCGGGCTGGTCGGGATGCTGATGGGCTGGTGGCAGGTCAAGCTCTCCTCAGGCTGTCCGTTAGCCACCGGCCGCGGCGCCGCCGCGGCCCACTGAAGGCACCTTCGCGGGGGAAGGGTCCGTGCGCGATCTGCTGAGGACGGGCGCGGGGGCGACGCTCGTGCTGATGATCATGTTCATCGGCAGCCTCGTGCTGTGGATCGGCACGCCGCTGTTGTGGCTGTGGGTCGGCTCTCAGGTCCAGGGCGCCACGTCGTCGCTCGGGACCGCGCTCGGGGTCAGCTTCATCGGCGTGATCGCGACGATCGCGATCCTGGCCGCGCTGCTGGCCAAGCTGAGCGACGTGTATCAGGCCAACCGTCGCTCGCGCGGACTCGCGGACACCGGGCATTACGTGCTCGAGACGGTGCTGGTCGTGAGCGCCGGCCTGACCCTGGCCGCGTTCGTGATCTGGTTCTTCTTCTTCGCCGGGGCCAGTCCGGTGCCGGTCGGAATCCAGGTCTAGTGCCGTGAGTCACCAGCGGTCTGCGGGCTGACTGGACGGGCGGCCAGGAACGGCGGGGCGGTCTGAAGCCCGGTCGACGCCCCGGACGATAGATCCGGGAATAATGGTCGCACGCGTACCCTGGGAAGGGGGAGGTGAGAGGGCAGTCGCCCGTTCACGGAGAGCTCCACGGTGGAAGGCCCCCCGGTTCAGCCGCGGCACGGCTGCGCTGGTCCTCCTTGCCGCCCTGATAGGTTCGCTGAGTGCGATTGCGAGTGGCGCCCTGGCGGGCGTCACCGCCAGGGACACCGGCGGCGGCCAGCCGGCTGTTTGGCGTGCTGAGACGGTGAGCGCGTCCACCGCCAAGTCCAGCGGCGGCGGCCCGAGCTTGACGTTCGGCATCTACCCAGGTGGCGCCGCCGGATCCGTCGGCCCGACTGGTCCGCCCAAGCCGGAGAACCCGGCGCTGCGGCTCGCCGCGCTCAAGCAGCTGCGGCCTCCGGGCCGTCCGTTCGTCCTGCACTTGTACGTCGGGTACACCGGTCCGGGCGGATACTCGGCTCAGGAACAGATCGGGCAGGACCTCGCCGCCTACGGCCGGGCGGGGTTCCAGACCGAGGTGGCGATGTGCTACCGACCGGCCGACGGCGGATCCCAAGCCGACGTCGCCGGGTTCGTGTCATTCGTCCGCGCGGCCGTCCGGTCGTTCGGGCGCGAGCCGGGGTTCGTGTCCGCTCAGGTGACCAACGAGGCGAACGTGGGCGGCGCGCCGAACACCTCCGACGGCTACTACAAGGACGCCGAGGACGCGCTGATCAAGGGCGTGATCGCGGCACACGAGGTGGTGCGCGCCGACCGCCTCGGCCACGTGCAGGTCGGGTTCAACTGGGCGTATTCGACCGATCCGCAGGAGGATGCGTTCTGGAGCGATCTACGACAGGCCGGCGGGCGGCGGTTCCTCGATTCGCTCGACTGGGTCGGCCTTGACGCCTATCCGTTCACCTGGAACTCGGCGGCGGCGCCCGCCTCATTCCGCGACCTCGCCGCGGGTACGGCAAGCTTCATGGACGGCGCTCTGAACCGGCTGCGCTCGACCTACCTGCCACTCGCCGGAATCCCCCGCTCGGTCCCGCTGCGAGTCACCGAGAACGGTTACCCCACCGGACCCGGCCGCACCGAGGCGATGCAGGTGACCGTCATGCGGGCCGGGGTCGAGGCGGTGTACCGCGCCCGCGGCACTTACAACGTCACCGGATACCGGTGGTTCGACCTGCGCGACGCCGACTCGTCGAGCTCGAGCTTTGAGAGCCAGTACGGGATCATGCGCGACGACTATTCGCCGAAGCCGGCGTTTGCGGTCTATCGGCAGCTGGTCGCCGAGCTCGACGCCCGCTGATCGACGACGCCGAGACGGGGCGACTGGTACGGACGTGAAAGGTGTCGGAGGGTGGGCGCCGGCGCGATCCTCGTCCAGAACCGCGCCGGCGCCCTCCCGCGGCGCTACTTGTAGCGCGCCGCCTGCGCCCCTTCCCTGAATGCCCGCTGCGCAGCGGGAGAGCTCTGAATCGGAAAGTCCGTTTGCTTGTCGAGGTCGAACCAGATCACCGACTTCACCTCGGGGTGACTGGCGAGGTAGGCGAACATGCCGTTGATCCACGCCGCTTTGCTGCCCCCGGCCTCGCTGCTCCCGACCTCGGACAGGTCGATCGGCAGCCCTGGCGCGAGCGTGTGCAACTGCTGGACTGACCCGCCACAGATCGCACCGAAGCTCCGCCAGCCCTTGTTGAAGGCGGCTGTGCCGCCATTGAGGCAGGTCACCCCGAGCCGGTTCACGTACTGGGTCCCCGGGAAGTACTGCTTCGGCGCGCCCGACACCGGGCTCCAAACCCACTGCACGTTGGCAGCGCCGGCCGCGGTGAAGATGTCGTGCACGTGGCGCCACGCCTGTACGAATTCGGCGGGCGTGTTGCCGTTCGTGCCGGCGCCCCACGGATACCAGTTGCCGTTCATCTCTTGCGCGAAGCGCAGCCGAACCGGCTTGCCGTACCTCGCCAGCGTCTGGGCCCACGCGCGAATGTAGGCGTCGAACTTCCCGTCGACGATGTTGCGCAGCGCGTAGCGCGGCTGTGACTTGTAGAGGCCCTGGGTCGAATCCCAGGGCTCCCACGTGATCTCGGGCACGCTCCCCCGTTGCTCGATCATCCGCAACTGCGCCAGCGAGGGCGCGCTGTGCGCCCAGTCGGCGTACCACATGACGACGCTGGCGTGCTTGTCGATGTCGCGCTCGAACGCGTTCATGGTCGAGAGATCGGCCGCCGTCCAAGGCTGGGTCGCGTTGCTCGCGAGCGGGAGCGTAGTCACCCCGATGTCTACGCTCGCTTCGGCCGGAGCGGCGATCCTGGGCTGAGACACGAACGCCGTCGGGTCCGCCGCTGCCCGGCCGGGCCAGGTCAGGCCGTCGAAGCCATCAGCGCCGTGGAGGACGCCTCCGAACACGAGCACTCCGCCGACCATCGAGATCGCCGTCGCCCGCGTACCGGCGAGGCGTAGCAACGACCGCCGAGGCGCGTGCGCCCGGTTCTCGGCGATGTGCAGGGCGACGACGGCCACCGACACGAGCAGGTAGGACGCGCCGTTGAGCAGCGCCCAGAAGTAGTAGCCGCGCGCCGCACCAGGGTTAGCGACCAGCAGCACCGGGAGGATCGACACAGCGGCGAGGAACAGATAGGGCAGGATCACCCGCAGCGGCAGCGGGCGATCACCGGCGGCTCCCTTGGGTGTCACCTTGAATCCGTTCTCGCGGCCCGTGACCGTGCTCCAGAGCGCGCTCGCGCAGCCGATCAGCGCCCAGGGCCAGCGCACGAACTGGAACAGGATCGCCTCCCAGCTGATCACGGGTGCGTTCGCCGGCCGCAGCAGGCCGTGCGCTCGCACCCACAGGACCGCCAGCAGCAGGACGAGTCCGACCGGCAGGAAGTGCAGGTAGAAGTCACCGACGTTGACGCGCACCAATGGCGCGTGCGCGAGCAGTGCCCACGCGGGGAGCAGCACCATCGTCAGCATCACGAGCGTATGGAGCGGGTACCACGCCAGGCATCCCCCGAGCTTGATCTTCGCGCGGCGGCTGAGGCCCTTCCAGTACTTCGGGGCAACTGTGAGTAGGACGCGCATCATGCTGCGCGCCCACTGGAAGTCCTGTGTGACACAGTCGGTGACCGAGTCGGGGCCGTCACCGTGGGCCTCGGCGTCGACCGCGAACACGCCCTCCCACCCATGCGAGCTGAGGATCAGCGTCGTGGAGAAATCTTCGGCGAGCTCCGGCCCGAGGCCGCCGGCGCTCTGGAGCGCGGCCGTCCGCACGGCGTAGTGTGAGCCGATGCAGCTCGGCGCATAACCGGCATTGGCGCCGGACTGGGTCGACCCGTGCAGGACCGCCTCCGAGTACAGCCTTCCGCGAGCGGACCAGGAGGAGTCGGCGTTGCGGTCGCAGATGCTGGGCGCGGCCACGTACCCGACCCGCGGGTTCGAGAACGGCGCCACCATCCGCCGCAGGTAGTCGGGCTCGTGAACATGATCGGCGTCGAGCTGGGCGACGAGGTCGTAGTCACGATAGCCCCAGTTGTCGTAGAAGAAGGCCAGGTTGCCCTCCTTGCACTTCGTCCGCCGTGGCCAGGTTGCGTTGTGGTACTCAGCCACGCCCTCCCGGCTCGACATGTGCACGCCGTGCGCCGCACACCAGTCGATCACCTCATCGGTCAGTTTCTCGTCGGCCAGCCACACGTCGTAGGGGTAGGGGAAGTCCTGGCGCAGCATCGACTCGAGCGTGGTACGGACGAGCGGCCAGGGCTCGGACGGCGCCTTGGTGACGATGATCGCGGTGCGCAGCTCGGGGAGCTCGAGCGCATGCGCCGGCCGGCGCATCCGTAACAGGAAGAAGAAGAACCAGACCGGCACGAGCACCAGGTCGAACCCGAGCACGATGCTGTTCACCACCAGGCCGGTGATCGTGTCCATGTGGGTGGGGGACAGCCACCACGACCAGAAGAACACGGTGGCCGCCAGCCACAGGGCGGCGATAACGGCCAGCCCGAGGCGATCGCGCCGCGGCAGCGCGGCGACGAGCCCGGAGCGCAGGTTGTGGCTTCGGCGGCGCCGGCGGTGCGGGCGGTCGCTGAGATCGAGCCCGGCGACGCCGGGCGGCGGCGTGAGTTCGAGCTGCGCCGCCTCGGTGACCGACGCGCGGAAGGGGTTTGCGTGTGCCTCCCTCATCGATCGGCCCCGGCCTCACCGATGAGGCGCGTCGCTGACTCTGTATTCGAGAAATTTGGAGAAGGGCAGTTCGCCCTGAGCCGAGACGTGCGCCCGTGTGGGCGCACGCCGAGGCGGGCCTGCGAGCCATGACGGCTCGCAGCGCCACTCGCGTGCGCTTTCATCGGTCCCTGTGTGTCGTGGCGCCCGAGCGGGCGCGTAGATGCCGGTCCGTCTCGCCCCCGGACTCAGCAGACGGGCATTTGTGACTCGCCGTTTACCTCTTCACCGAAGGCGCGTACTTACGAATACGAGCGGTTCTGAAGAGATCAGGAAGAGTTCCCAAGGATGGGAACGGTGAGTGACGACACTCACATAAGAAGTGCGCCGGGTGACCGCCCGGCCCCACGTCTGCGGCCCCAGGCCCCGTGCGGCTGCCGGGACAGCCGCACGGGACCGGTCACGTCTCTATACGCGAGCTCTGCTTACACGAACGCCAGGGCGCGTGTGCAGGAGGACTCAAGCTCTTCCGCGAGCAGTCGGCGTTGCCTATCGGTGAGCGCGCCCAGCATCTTGTTCTCGCTGATGTGGTGTCGCGCAAGGAACTTCCTGCACCTTGTGGTGCCCCAACGACGCTGGCTCATCAGCAGCTCCCCAATCGCCCACGTGAGCGCTTCGTCGGGCGGGTCCAGGATGACTTCCGCGGCGGCAGCTTCTCCCTCAGCGATCCTTCGCTTCAGCTCCGCGCGGGCCAACCTGACCGCGTTCGCTCGTTCCAGCGCTCGCAGTCGTTGCGGCGCCGGGCTCACTGTGGCGGTCTCAGACATTTGGTGCTCCGCTTCCTCCCATTCCTCCGCCTGGGCGGATCTCGATTTACGAATGGCAGGGGGTAACTGGGCCCCCTCCCGTGGGTCCTGTACTGCGCACTGCTTTACCGCGCGCCGAGGCGCGAGGTGCTTGTTTCACCCCCCGTTTCCGGCCTTCCCTACCCTTCCGGCCGCTTCTCTGCTCGGCCGTTTCGGTAGCGGAGACGCTACGACATTCGCGCGGGTAACAGCAACGTCACAAGTGCAGGCCATGCGCTCAGAGCGTGTTTTTTTTGTGAGCGAACGTCTTGTGCGACTGTGGACAAGGGGGCGCCGCTACAGCTGATTCACATTTGCCGGCGGCGCCTGAGGGCGGAGCGTCATCCACGGCCAGGGAGTGGTCCATGCTCGGATTCGAAACTCCGCTTCGCTTCGGCGAAAAGCTCGAGGGCGCGATCGAGCGTGTCGGGGCCGTGCGTGGCCATCACGCTCGTTCGCAGCAGCGCTCCAGCCGGCGGTACGGCGGGGTGCAGGGCAACGTTCACGTACACCCCGAGGTCGTAGAGCGCCTTCCACAAGAACGCCGCCTTCCAGTCGTCGCCGACGACGACCGGCACCACCGGCGTGATGACCTGGGTGCCATCGGCGAGCTTGGTCGGCTCGACCACCTGGAAGCCGAGCTGCGCCAGGCCGGCATGGAGATAGGCGGCGTTTTCGAGGACCCGGGCGAACAGCTCGCGGCCCTCGTCCGAGCGGCAGATGCGCACTGCGGCCAGCGCCGCACCGAGCGCCGCCGGGACGGCCGAGGCGGTGAACATAAACGGCCGCGAGGAGACCCGGAGGTACTCGATCACGTCTGCGGGTCCGGCGATCACACCCCCGCAGGAGGCCAGCGACTTGGAGAAGGTGGCCATGCGGAGATCGACCTGGTCCTCGACCCCGAACAGCTCCGAGGCCCCGGCGCCACGGGCGCCGAGCACGCCGACGGCGTGCGCCTCGTCGACCATCACCCGGGCGCCGTAGCGGTGGCTGAGCTCGGCGATCTCGGGCAGCGGGGCGACGTCTCCCTCCATCGAGAACACGCCGTCGACCACGACGAGCACCCCACCATCGTCGGCCGCCGCCTTCTCAAGCGTTTTCTCGAGGCGGTCGAGGCGGTTGTGCCGGAACGGGCGCAGCTTGGCCCGCGAGAGGATGCAGCCGTCGAGGATCGAGGCGTGATCACCGGAGTCGACGATCACGGTGTCCCCGGGGCCGAGGATCGTCCCCAGCGCGCCGACGTTGGCCTGGTGGCCGGTCGTGAAGACCAGCGCGGCCTCGGTCCCGAACCAGTCGGCAAGTTCCTGCTCGAGCTCCAGGTGCAGGTCGGTGGTGCCGTTCAAGAAGCGCGAGCCGGTCAGCCCGGTGCCGTACCGGTTGAGCGCGTCGAGCGCGCCCTGCTTGACCCGCTCGTCGCCGGTCAGCCCCAGGTAGTTATTGGAGCCGAGCATGATCCGGCGCTTGCCCTCCATCTCCACGACCGGGAGGGTCGGCCCCTCCAGCACGCGGAAGTAGGGCACCAGGTCGAGCTCGCGGGCGGCCCGCAGTTGCTCGAGCCGCTCGTACTCCCGAGCCTTGGCGAAGACGTCAATCGAGGTGGACATGTACGGTTTCCGGCCTGATGGCGCTAGAAGTGGCGGTTCCGGCTCGTGAGACCCTTGAAGTGCGTCCCGTCGCCGACAAGCGCGAGCTGAACGTGTTCATAAAGCTGCCGTGGCGGCTCTATCGTAACGAGCCTCGCTGGGTCCCGCCGTTGCTCATGGACCGCAAGCGGTTTCTGGACCGCGAGCGCAATCCGTTCTTCAAGCACGCCGAGGCCGAGTTCTTCCTGGCCTGGCGGGCCGGTCGGCCGGTCGGCCGCATCTCCGCCCAGATCGATCGAAACTTCAACGAGTACCAGCACCACGAGTGGGGGATGTTCGGATTCTTTGAGTGCGAACAGGATCCCGAGGCAGCCACGGCACTGCTGGCGGCGGCCGAGGACTGGCTGCGGGCCCGGGGGCGGGACCGCATGGTCGGCCCGATGAGCTTTACCACCAACGACGAGAGCGGGATCCTGATCGACGGCTATGACCTGCCGCCGACGGTGCTGACCGAGTGGCACCACCCGTACTACCCGGCGTTGATCGAGGGCGCCGGCCTGACCAAGGCGATGGACCTCTACATGTGGACGCTGTCCGTCGAGGACCGGGGCTCGGTCCACCCGGCGATCTGGCGCGCCGCGGCCGAGGTCGAGAAGTACGGCATCACCGTCCGGAACATGCGCAAGAAGGACATGGAGGCGGAGATCGGACGCTTCCTCGAGGTCTACAACGCGGCCTGGGAGCGCAATTGGGGTTTTGTCCCGCTCACCGAGGAGGAGGTCCGCCACTACGCCAAGGACCTCAAGCCCGTCCTGGACGAGAACTGGGCGTTCATCGCCGAGAAGGACGGGGAGCCGATCGCCGCGGCGCTGACGCTGCCCGACTACAACCAGGTGCTGCGACATCTGAACGGCCGTCTGCTGCCGTTTGGGTGGGCCAAGGCGCTCTGGTACCGGCGCAAGATCGACCGGGTGCGGGTGTTCGCGCTCGGAGCCAAGCCCGAGTGGCAGCACACCGGCGTGGGGGCCAAGCTCTACGAGCTGCACTGGGACGCGGGCGAGCGAACCGGGCAAGGTCGCGGCGAGACCGGCTGGACGCTCGAGAGCAACAAGCGGATGAATCGCGCCATGGAGCGGATGGGCGGCAAGATCATCCGGACCTACAGGGTCTACGAGAAGATCCTTTGAAGTTGACCGACGGCGCTGTCACCATGTCGCGATGACCGACGAGGCATCTAGCAGCGGCGTGCACGAGGACACGGACACAGACACGGCCGCGGACGCGGACGCTGTCCGGGGGGCCGCGGATGCAGATGTCGAGGTCGTCGACGGGTATCCCGTCGTGGCCGAGGTCCGGACGATCGAGCGCGTGTCGCCCGCCTCGCTGCCGGCTGTCCAGGCGGCTGCGGCGGCCGCCACCGGATTCGTCGCCGGCGCCGCGACCGTGGCGCTGGTCAGGCGCCGGGCCGCCCGCAAGACGGCCCGAAACGGAAAGGGCGCCCGTCGCGCGGTCGACATGCTTCCGATCGTGGGCTCGCGGTCGTTCCTGGTCGACGTACACGTGATCGGCAAGCAGGGGGATTGACCGCCCCGAGCGGCCCGCGGCTTGAGGTCCGGGTCGAGGTTCGCCCGCGGTGGCCCTTCGTGCTGCCTCGCCGGAACGGGCTCGACGGCCTGACCAGGGTCCGCTCGGGGGTGGTGCACCGCCTGCTCCACGCCGGCGAGGTTCCCGTGCTCGTCCGGGTCGCCCAGCCGGCGCCCGATCGGGTCCTGTTCGGGGCGCGCGCGTCCGAGCGGGACGCGGCCGAGTGGGGGATCGAGCGGATGCGGGCCGCGCTGGGGATCGATCAGGACGTCGAGCCCTTCTACGAGCGCTTCCGTTTCGATCCGCTGATCGGGTGCTCGGTACGCGCAAACCCGGGGTTGCGAGTGGCCGGCAAGCCCGATCCCTTCGAGGCGCTGGCCTGGGCGATCTGCGAGCAGCTGATCGAGTTCGAGCGAGCGTCGGCGATCCAGCGGCGGCTGATCTCAGCGTTCGGCCGGCGCTGCGGCTGGGCCGGGATGCGCGACTCACCGACCGCGTCCGTGATCGCGGCTCAGGCCCCGGCGCGGCTCGAGTCGATGGACCTGTCGGCGTCGCGGGCGGCGACGCTGGTGCGAGCCGCGCGCGAGGTGGCGAGCGGGCGGGTCGACCTGCACGACCCCGAGCATGAGCGTGGCTGGCGGCGTCTTCGCGCGATTAGGGGCGTTGGCAGCTGGACGATCCAGATGCTTGCCATGACCGGCCAGGGCCGGCTCGACCAGCTGCCCGCCGGCGATCTGGCCTACCTGAAGCTGGTCGGGCGGCTGCGCTCAGGAAACCCCTATGGCCGCGCCACCGAGGAGGAAGCGGCCGAGTTCTTCGCCCCGTATGACCCCTGGGCGGGGCTGGCCGGGATGCACGCGCTCCGGGCGGTGGGCAGCTCAGCGGCGACGCGGGTCGCGGCGTAGTCGCTCCCAGGCGCGGGTTCCCGGGAACCCGTAAATTGGCGACGGTGAGGAGAGGCGACACAGCCGGAGCGCCCCGCGGTACGCGCCGGGCGGCCAAGAACCCGACGATTCTCGATGTGGCGGCGGCGGCCGGGGTCTCCAAGTCGACCGTGTCGAACGTCGTGCGAGGCGTGGACGACGTGGCCGACGCCACCCGCGAGCGCGTGCTCGGAGTGATGCGACGGCTCAACTACAAGCCGAACGCGATCGCGCGGCAGTTCGCCCAGCAGCGCACCACGATGCTCGGCGTGCTGGTCGGCGATCTCGACAACCCGTATTACGCCCAGATGGCGCGCGTCGTCGAGCGGCAGGCCTTCCGCCGCGGTTACACGGCGATGTTCTGCAACATCGAGGGGGAGGAGGACATCGCGGTGGCCGGCGTCGAGGCGCTGCTCGAGCACCGGATCGCCGGCGTGGTGTTCCTGGCCTTCATCGCGCGGACCCCGCAGCTCGAGGAGTCGCTGCGCCGGGCGGATGTCCCGATCGTGTTCCTGGGCCTGAGCGAGGACTGGGGCGATTCGGTCGGGCCGCAGGATGCCGAGGGCGCGAAGCTGGCGGTGCAGCATCTGCTCGGGCTGGGTCATCGCCGCATCGGGTACGTGCGCACCCCGCTGGTCGAGCGCAGCGGCGACGGGGCGAGATATGCCGGGTACCGCTCCGCCATGCGACAGGCGGGCGCTCCGGCGATCGGCGCGATCCAGTGGGAGCCGGGTGCCGCGCACGTGCGCCTCGGGCGGCGCGTGATGTCGCTGGCCGAGCTGCTGCGCTCTGACGGCGAGGAGAGTGCCCCCACCGCTCTGTTCGTCTCCAACGACATCGGCGCGATCGCGATGATGGAAGCGTGCGAGGCGGCCGGCGTGCGCGTACCCGGCGAGCTGTCGATCGTCGGCTTCGACGACATCGCGATCGCCAGTCTGGGCCGGATCTCGCTCACCACAGTGGCCCAGCCGCTCGAGTTCCAGGCCGAGACCGCGGTCCATCTGCTGCTCGACCGCATCGCCCAACCGAGGCTGCGTCCTCGTCACGTGAGCGTGCCCGTCGAGCTGCGCGTGCGCTCGTCGACGGCACCGCCCAGGCGAGTAGGCGCAAGGCGGCGGCGCGCCGCCCGCTGAGAAGCGATTACCGCGTCTGGCCTAGGAGCCGATCGAGGCGGCCCACTCGGTCGGCCGGCCGGCGACCCCGAGCGTCTGCGGTTCGACTTCGACGATCTCGTCCACCGGAATGTCCCCCCGCCGTGCGGCGGCTCGGATCGCCTCCGGCGACGGTGCCTCGTAGAGGCAGTAGGTCCGTCGACGGTCGGCGCTCAGGAATGAGAACAGCCAGCGCACGCCCTCGTCCGCGTTGATCTCCTCGATGAGCTTGACGTCATCGCCGGTGAGCTCGAGCTGCTCGGCGAACGTCCGCTCGATGACATAAAGAGGCATGGCAGGGCGATACTAACCGTGCGATTCGATGGCGGCAAGGCCATGCCGGTGGGCGTAGGAGGCCGCCTCGGTGCGGTTGGCGCAGCCGGTCTTGCGCAGGATGCTGCGGATGTGGTTCGCCGCGGTGTGCTCGCTGATGAACAGGGCCGAGCCGATCTCGCGGTTGCTCATTCCCCGGGCGACGAGGCGGAGGACCTGCGCCTCCCGTCCCGACAGCTCATCCGGCAGCCCGGCTGCAGCGACCGGCGCACCCAACGCCGCAACCCGGCTCGAGAGCGAGCTCATGCCGATGTCGGCGGCGAGCTCGGCGGCGCGGCTCAAGTGCGGTGTCGCGCGGTCGCCCTCGGCCGGGCGCTGCGCGAGCAGCATCCGGGCGTACTCGTACTCGGTGTGCGCGAGCCACGTCCGCATCTCCATCTTGCGGTTCAGCGCGATCGCGGACTCGAAGTGCTCCTCGGCGCGCTCCCATTCTCCGAGGGTCCCGGCCAGCTTCCCCAGGTATCGGTCGGCCGCGCCGTAGCAGACGACGAGGTGCCCAATCATCACGTTCGTGCCGGTGAGGGGCTCCAGTTCGGCATAGAGCTCGGCCGCGAGCGCCTCGTCCCGCAGGACGGCACACGCATCGGTCAGGTAGGTGAGCGATGCGAGCCAGAGCTCGCGGAACGGCTCGAGGCCCGCGGCGCGGATCCGATCGAGCTCTCGCCGGGCCTCGGTCTCCATCCCCAGCTCAACCAGCAGACAGACCAGCCCTGGCTGCCACGCCCCGCGCTTCTGTCCCCCGCCGGAGAGGATCCTGATCACCGGCGCGAGCTCGGCCAGGCGTCCCTGCTCGCGGCGAATGCTGAACATCTGGATCCCATAGGTCCCGGAGGCGTCGCGGCCGGTGAGCATGCGCCCCGCTTCCTGGGAGCGGCGGGCCATCTCATCGGCGGCGTCCAGACGTCCGGTGCACAGCGCCAGGGCCGCCGCGTAGTGCGCGGCGACGTGGGAGTAGAACGGCTGTCCGGTGATCTGGGCCATCTCGCCGAGCTCCGCTGTTGCCGCCCTGGCCGGGGGGATATCGGCCATGGCGACGTAGGCCGGCACGGCCCAGGAGATCGCGTCGGCTTCGATCTCGGGGTTCCCGAGCTCCTGGCCGAGGACCCTTGCCTCGGCCAGCATGTCCACGATCTCCTCGACCGGGGTCGACCCGCGGGACCAATACGAGCGCACCAGGAGACTGGCCAGGCCGGCCCGATCGTCCGAGCTCCGCGCGAGTTGGATTGCGTTCGTCCGGACGATCGCCGCCCGCTCGTGCTCGCCCTGCATGTCGAGCGCGCGGCTGAGCCCGGCGAGCAGCTGGACGCGCAGCTCCGAGGGACGCTCGCCCAGCGCCGCCACGGCCTCCTCGAGTAGTTCGACCGGACGATGTTCGGGTCCGGGTCGCCAGCCGGCGTCCTCGTAGCCGATCGCGGCCCGCGCCAGGAGCTCGACATCGTTCAGTTCACGCGCAATTTCCGCTGCGGATCGGAGCGCGTCCAAGGCGTCGAACGCCTCGCCGGCTCGATGTCGGATCGTGCCCAGCTCGAGCAGGACCTCGGCCCGGGTGGTCGGGTTCTCGATTCCCAGCTCGAGGGCGGTGACGAGCAATGCCGCCGCCTCGTCGAACGCGAGCGCGTCCGTGGCCGCGCGCGCCGCGAGGATGCTGTAGTCGATCGCCCGGCGGGCGTCGCCCAGGGGCACCGCCGCCGCGAAGTGATAGGCCAGGTCGGGAAGGGCGCGAACCGAGTCGCCCGCGGCTGCCTCCCAGGCTTCGCCGACCCGCAGGTGGAGGTCCGCCCGCCGGATCCGCGTGAGCCGGTCATAGACCGCACGCCGGACGAGCTCGTGCGTGAACCGGTAGGCCAGCGCCGGGCGCTGGAGCTCCTCGACGAAGCCGCTGCGCACCGCCTCATCGAGCGCCGTCAGGAGCTCGCGCTCCGCCAGGCCCGACCCTCGGCGGATGATCTCGAGCTCGAACGCCGGGCCCGCGGCCGCCGCCAACTCGAGCAGCTCCGTCGTCGTGGGCGCAAGCCGCGCCAACCGCTGGCTGACGACCTCGCGGACGCTTTCGGGCGTGTCGAGCTCGGCGAGGGGCGCGCTGACCCCCGCGACCGCGCCCCGCGCCTCGATCGCCCCCGTCTCGACGAGCGCCCGCCACAGTTCGCAGACAAGGAAGGCGTTGCCGGCGGTGAGATCGGTTATCGCTCGCGCCATCTGGGCGAGGTCAGGGCCGGGCGCTGTGGGAACCGAGCGCGCGACGAACTCGCCCACCTCCTCATCTGAGAGCCCTCCGAGTCTCAGGCGCACCACGTCGTCGGCCCGGCGCAGATCGGCCAGCGTCTCGGCGAGGGCCTCGGGGACGTCGGCTTCGGTGTCGCGGAAGGTGGCGAACAGAAGGACCCGGCCGCCCCACGCCGACCGCGCCAGATGACGTAGCAACAGGAGCGTCGTCGCGTCCGCCCAGTGCCCATCCTCGATCACCAGCAGCACGGGTCGACGCCGGCTGACCGCCTCGAGCAGCTCGGTCACCGTGGTGTGCAGACGGTGGCGCTCCGTGTTCGGATCCGCCCTGACGGGTGGAGGGAGCACGCCGATGCGACTGGGGAGATCGGGCAGGAACCGAGTGAGCTCGCCGCCTCCGCCCCCCAGCGCCGCCCGCAGCTCCGCTGGGTCGAGCACCCGCACGAGGCGGCGGAGCGCCTGCGCAAACGCCCCATAGGGCGTGCGCACGACCGCGTCGCACGCGCCGTAAAGGACGAGCGCACCGTCCCCTGCCGCCTCCGCGGCGAACTCGCGCACCAGGCGGCTCTTGCCCGATCCGGGTTCCCCGCCCAGAAGCACCACGCGCCGTCCCTCCCCCTCGGCGGTCGGAAGCAGCGTGCGGAGCGTCTCAAGCTCTGCCGAGCGTCCGACGAACGGAAACGGCGAAGAGATCTGAAGCGAAGCAGGTAGATCGTGCACTGCGTGCTGCCCCCGCGCCCACGATAGTCAGATCTGATCACCGGCGCAACGTCTGGAGGCCTTGATCGTCGTGACTAAGTCGGTCAGCCCGAGTCATGACAGGTCCGCAATCCGCACTTACGCTGCCCAAAGCTTCATTTGGGAGTCCAACGCGCAAGGAGAAGGGGCATGAGCACCACCACCACACCGGCAACGACCGCACGTCAGGAGCTGTCCGATTTCCAGGGCAGCCTGATCGGACCAGACGACGGCGACTACGAGGAGGCGCGCAGCGTTTACAACGGGATGATCGACAAGCGTCCCGCGCTGATCGCCCGCCCGGCCGACCGGGACGATGTCGCCAACGCGGTTCGCTTCGCGCGCGATCACGGGCTGCTGCTCGCCGTCCGTGGTGGGAGTCACAACGGAGCCGGTTTGGGGACCTGCGACGGCGGCGTCGTGATCGACCTGTCGTCGTTCAAGGACATCGCGGTAGACCCGGACGCACGGACGGTCCGGGTCGGGGGCGGATGCACATGGGGCGAGGTCGACGCAGCCACCGGCGAGTTCGGCCTCGCCACCCCGAGCGGCATCATCTCGACCACCGGCGTGGGCGGGCTGACCCTCGGCGGTGGCCTTGGCCACCTCACGCGCGGGTGCGGGCTGACCATCGACAACCTGCTCGAGGCCGAGATGGTGCTGGCGAGCGGCGAATCGGTACGCGTCAACGCCAACGAGCACCCGGACCTGTACTGGGCGATCCGGGGCGGCGGCGGCAACTTCGGGGTCGTAACCTCGTTCCTGTTCCGCCTGCACAAGGTCGGGACGGTGGTGGGCGGGCCCACCTTCTGGCCGGCCGACGCCGGCGCGGAGATCATGTCGGCGTACCGGGAGTTCCTGCCGAGCGCTCCGCGAGAGCTCGGCGCCTTCTTCGCCTACCACATCGTGCCGCCGGGCCCGCCGTTCCCGGAGGCGCTCCACCTCAAGCCGGTGTCCGGCGTGGTGTGGTGCTACGTGGGCTCGGAGGAGGACGCCGCCAAGGCGATGGCACCGCTGCTCGACAACGTGTCTGAACCCCTGATGCACGGCGTCCAGCCGATGCCACACGCCATCCTCCAGGGCGCGTTCGACGGGCTGTATCCCGCGGGCGACCAGTGGTACTGGCGCGCGGACTTCGTCAACGAGATTCCGGACGAGGCGGTGGCGATCCACTCCCGGTTTGGGACCTCGCTGCCGACCTGGAAGTCGACGATGCATATGTATCCGATCGACGGCGCCGCGCACGACGTCGACCCGGGCGAGACGGCGTGGGCGTATCGGGACGCCACCTACGGCTCGGTGTTCGCGGGCGTCGACGCCGACCCGGCGAATGCCGGGGCGATCCGGGACTGGAGCGTCGGCTACCACGAGGCCCTGCATCCGTACTCCGCGGGCGGTGCCTACGTGAACATGATGATGGACGAGGGGGAGGAGCGGGTCCGGGCCAGCTATCGCGGGAACTACGACCGGCTGGCGAGCATCAAGCGAACCTACGACCCGAACAACCTGTTCCGCGTCAATCAGAACATCCGGCCCGCACGGGGCTGATTGGAAACGTCCGGCCGGCCAGGGGCGCAGGTCGGCTGGCGCTCGGGCTCGCCCCGCGCCCTAGGATGGGGGCGCGGGATGAGCTTCGAGCTGCGCTACACCACGATCCACGGTCACCGCGTCGCCTACCGGCTGGGCGGCGACGGGGCGGGCGGGGATCCAATAATCCTGATCCACGGAATCACGGCGTCCTCGCAGGTGTGGACGCCGGTGGCCGAGCGGCTGGCGGCGAACCACACCGTGCTCGCGCCCGACCTGCTCGGCCACGGGCAGAGCGCCAAGCCCAGAGGCGACTATTCGATGGGGGCGTTCGCCTCCGGCATCCGCGACTTGGCCCTGTCGCTGGAGCTCGAACCGGCAACCGTTGTCGGGCACTCTCTTGGGGGCGGGGTCGCGATGCAGTTCGCCTACCAGTTCCCGGAGCGGACCGCGCGGCTGGCGCTGGTCTCGAGCGGCGGCCTGGGGCGCCGCGTCCACGGCTTCCTGCGCGCGGCGACCCTGCCCGGCTCCGAGCTCGTGATCCCGCTGCTGGCCGGGCGTCAGGTGCTCTCAGCGGGTCGGACCGTCGGAAGGGCGCTCGGATGGGCCGGTCTGAAGCTCGGCAACGACGCCGTCGAGATGGCTCGGGGCCACGCATCGCTGGGGGATCCGGAGAGCCGCACCGCGTTTGTCCACACGCTGCGCGCCAGCGTCGACGCCACCGGCCAGCGAGTGCAGGCGACCGACCGGCTGTACCTGGCCGAAGAGCTGCCGCTGCTGATCGTGTGGGGCGGCCGGGATCGCATCATTCCGCCCGAGCACGGCCGGCGCGCGCACGAGCTTGTCCCGGCCAGCCGGTTCGAGCTGTTCGAAAGCGCGGGCCACTTTCCGTTTCTTGACGAGCCGGTCCGGTTCACGACCACGCTGGAGGACTGGATCGCCTCGACCGAGCCCGCCCGACCCGACGATGGCCGCCTGCGCGCCGCGATCCGGCGCAGTGCGGCCTGAGGGGCTGAGGCCGATGAATTTCGAAGCGCAATCCAGTCATTGTCCAGATGGCCGCCTCGCCGCCCGGGACAATCACCTTCACCGTCTGGGGACCGATCGCGCGCGGCGACCTGCCGGGGCTGTCTGACCGCATCTGCGGGCTGCTCTCTGAAAGCGGTGCGACCGTGGCCATCTGTGATGTCGCGGGTGTCCCGGTGGACGCGGTGACGGTGGACGCTCTCGCCCGCCTGCAACTCGTGGCGCGTCGTCAGAACTGCCACATCCAGCTGGCTCACCCGTCCGAGCAGCTCCGCGACCTGGTGGCCTTCATGGGCCTCGAGCAGGTCTTGCTCGCCACCTAGTGGGACGAGTAGTGTCGTCCCGCCGGCGTGATCAGCTCCGCCGCGATTGACACGGATAAGGCGCCACTCGGCTCGGGGGACGCCGTGACCAAACAGGTCGGGACCGCGGAGCCGATTATCTAGTCGTCCAGCCGGGGCGGCAGGCCGAACAGGGGGAACAGTCGTTCCGTGGACAGGAAGAACGTGAATTCCACGACCTGGCCGTCGGCGAACTCGAGCACCTGAACCGCCCACGGGTCAAAGCCGCTGCCCGATTCGCTCGGCTTGTACTGGCCGAAGGCCACGCACCCGTTGGCCATCTCGACTGGGATCAACCGCGAGCCGGAGCAGCCGATACCCGGGCCGTAGAACCAGGTGAGGATGTTTTCCCGCCCGGACAGCCACATGTCGTACGGCGGCATCGACTGGCTCGCGTCCTGGCGGATCACCTCGGTCAGCGCGTCCACGTCGTAGCGCTGGAAGGCGTCGACGTAGCGGGCCAGCATCTCGCGCTGCTCAGCGTCCATGGGCGAGACGGCGTCGGTGGCGGCGATCTCCCGCTCGTCGAGCGTGGCCCGGGCGCGCTGGAGCGCGCTGTTGACCGACGCGACGCTCGTGTCCAGCAGCTCCGCCACCTCGCTCGCCTTCCAGCGCAGCACCTCGCACAGGATCAGGACGGCGCGCTGGCGAGCCGGAAGATGTTGGAGCGCGGCGACGAAGGCTAGGCGGATCGTGTCCCGGGTCGCCACCACTTCGGCCGGGTCCGCCTCGGTGCTGATCAGGCTCATCGGGATCGGTTCGATCCACGTCACCTCGGGGAGCACGTTGAGGTTCGCCGGATCGGGCGTCGCGGCGGGGCCGAAGTCCATCGGCCGGGCGCGGCGCGAACGGCTGTTCAGCATGTCGAGGCAGACGTTGGTGGCGATCCGGTAGAGCCACGAGCGCAGTGCCGCCCGGCCCTCGAAGCGGTCAAAGCCCCGCCAGGCCCGCAGGAACGTGTCCTGGACCGCGTCCTCGGCCTCGAACGGCGAGCCCAGCATCCGATAGCAGTAGCCCGTCAGCTCCGACCGATGCTCCTCGAGGCGCTGCTCGAGTGCAGGGGGCGCCACCGATTGCTCCATGAGACTCATCGTATGGGATCAGACCGACGGGGCGGCCGAAACTCATCGGCCCGCGCCGATGGATTGTCTTAGACGCTTCTCAGATGCCCTGGCCGGCCAGAAGCTCGTTGGTCGACGCGTCGAGAACCGCGTTTGGATCGGAGATCAGGTGGTTCTTGAGCATCCACTCCCCGTACGCGTTCCACTGCGTGGGGTCCTGCCAACCCCAGGGCAGGCTGGGGTTGCTCGGGAAGTAGTACGGGAGGGTGGCCTCGACGCTGGCGAGCTGTAGCTTCGGGTCCAGCCCCGGGCTGGCCTTGACCAGGTTCGCCACGGCCGCCCGCGGATTGCGCCGGACCGACTCATAGCCGCGCGCGAGTGCCTGAACGAACCGACGGACCACGTCGGAGTGGTTGACGATCTCGTTCTTGGTCACGACCACCACCAGCTCGTTGTAGGTGGGAACGCCCACCTGGTTCATGTGGATCACATTGGGGTGCTTGTGCAGCATGGCCAGCTGGATCGCCTCGTAGTTCCAGTAGGCCCCGAGCGTGGCGTCGACCCGTCCCGAGAGCATGGCCGGGACCAGGTTGTCGCCCACATTGATCTCCTTGACCGAGCTCTGCGGTACGCCGGCATTGGCCAGAATCGTGGTCAGGTAGGCGTGCTGGTAGGGGATCCCGGCGTCCCCGACCCGCTTTCCGCGCAGATCAGCCGGGGTCGTGATGTGCTTGGAACCGATCGACACGATCGAGGTCAGAGGCTCCTGCACGATCGCGGCGACCGAGACCAGCGGCTGCCCCTGGTTGCGCGCGAGCAGCACCTCGGGCTCGTAGGAGATCGCGGCGTCCACCTTGCCCGCGGCGAGCAGCGCCAGTGGCGAGGCTGGGTCGGCGGGGACCTGGATGTTTACGTTGAGTCCGGCCCGGGTGAAGTCTCCCTCGGCCAGCGCCTGATAGATGCCGGAGTGGTCGGCGTTGGGGGTCCAGTCGAGCATCAGCGTAAACGGCTGCGTGCTCCCGGCCGCTCCGGTCACGGCCTCGGTCTTCTCGCCGCAGCCGGCCAGCAGGAGTGCCAGCAGGAGTGCCAGCACGGTCAAGATTCCGATCGGGCGCTTCATGTGGCGATATCTCCTCTCGGCCGGTAGGCCCACGGCAGCACCAGCCGTTCGGCCAGCGCGAGCAATCCGAACAGCCCAACTGCGAACAACGACAGGACCACGGTGGCCGCCATTCCGCGAGCAACCAGCAGCTGCGGCGTCGAGATCAGGATCACATAGCCGAGGCCGGCGTTTGAGCCGGTGTATTCGGCGAACACCGCGCCGATCACCGACACCGCCACCGCGATCTTGGCTCCCGTGAAGACCGACGGCAGCGAGGAGGGTAGCTCCACATGCCAGAACGTGCTCAGGCGCGACGCATCGAATGTGCGCATGAGCTTGATCAGATCGGGATCGACGGCCGCGAGGCCGGCGGTCGTGGCCACCACGATCGAGAAGAACGAAACGATCGCCACCACCACCAGCTTGGGCAGAATGCCGAAGCCGAGCCAGAACGCGAGGGCTGGAGCGAACACGACCACCGGCACCGCTTGTGAGGCGATGATCAGCGGATAGACGGCGCGGCGCAGCGTCGGCGAGAAGTGAATTCCCACCGACAGCACCGCCCCGAGGGCAACCGCGACCAGGATTCCGAGCAGCACCTCCTGCGCGGTGACCAGGAAGCTGCTCCACAGCAGCGAGCGGTCCGTGTAGAGCGATTTCGCGACCTGGTGAGGCGGCGGGAGGATCAGCGAGAAGGTCGGCCCCTTGAGGTCGACGTACAGCTCCCAGATGCCGATCAGGGCAAGCAGCAGGAGGGCGGCGGGCAGGACCTGCAGGACCCGTTTCACGTCTGGACTCCCAACGTCGCCAAGGCTCGCTCGCGCAGTTCGACCACGGCCGGATTGGTGCGCTTGCGCGGCCGTGGCACGGTGACGTCGATCTCGCTGACCGCGTGGCCAGGCCGCGGCGACATCACGACGACCCGATCGCCGACCACCACCGCCTCCTCGACGTCGTGGGTGATGAGGATCACGGTCCGCGGCTCATCGGTGAGCACGTGGGAGAGCCAGCCCTGCATCTCGTGGCGCGTGATCGCGTCGAGCGCGGCAAACGGCTCGTCGAGCGCGAGCACGGGCTTGCCGGCTAGCAGAGTGCGCAGAAACGAGACGCGCTGGCGCATCCCGCCCGACAGCTCCGCAGGCCGCGTGCGCTCGAACTGCGCCAGGCCGAACCGCTCGAGCCAGGGCGCAGCGGCCTGGCGCGCCTCCTGGCGCGAGATCCCGCGGGCTCGCAGCGCCAGGCCGGCGTTGTCGATCGCGCTCAGCCAGGGGAGAAGCAGGTCGCGCTGGGGCATGAGCGCGGCCGGGGCTGCCTGCACACTCCCCGAATCGGGGCGCTGCAGGCCGCAGATCAGCTCGAGCAGGGTCGTCTTGCCACACCCGCTCGGACCCACGACCGCGACCACCTCATTCGGCGCCGCGCGCAGCGACATACCGGAGAGGGCCTGGATCGGGCCTTGCTTGGTACGAAATGTTCGGCTCACGAGCTCGAGGCGGACCGCATCGGCCGCATTAAGCTCGCGAGGCTCCTCGGGGGGAGCCTCGACCATCAGCGTTGCTGCTCCCTTCGCGGGCATTACCCCACAGGTTCTAAGGGTCAGCGCCGGTCGCACGTTGCGCAGGGCGCTATCTCAGCCGGCCTTTCCCGCCAGCCCCCCTGGTTGTCAAGTTCGTGGGTGGATGTTAACGCGCAGGCGAGCGCATGCGTTCTTGGGGCGGTTTCAGTGCGAGATCACGCGCCGGACGTTCCCCGACACGCGGCCGACTGGGCCACGCTGGCCCTTGGCAAGTCCGGTCACGCCGAGCGCCGTGACAAACAGCCCGGCGACCAGCGCGAGGATGGCGAGCAGGGCCGGCCAGCGGCGCTCGAGCCACGCCCGCGCGCCTCGGAGGATCCCCTCGGCCCGGTCGGGCGCGACCATCAGGATCAGCATCATGAGAAGGAGGGGGAAGACGAACGCGACGTTGTACACCGCGAGCGCGATCAGCTGCCTCACCGGCCCGAATCCCGAGTCGACGATCGCCGCGATCGCGGCGAAGTAGGGAAATGCGGTCGGCAGCTCGACCACGGCGATACCGGCCCCCAGCACGAGGGACGATCTGCCCTCCGAAGGCGGCGACGGGAGGTGGTGGCGCTCGGCCAAGGCACGGCGCCTGCGCCACAACACGACGGCCGCCACGAGCATCACCACGCCGGCGACCGTCTCGCCGATGTACCGCGCCGTGTGGTCGGGCTTGGGCACGAGCGCCAAAAGCGCTTCACCCGGGCCTAGCGCGATGACCGCCCCGCCCAGGAAGTTGACCGCCACCACCCCGACGGTGAACTGCAGCAGATCGGCTCGCGCCCGCTTGCCCATCGCGAGGTAAAGGCCCGGCGCAATCGTGCTCGGGTTCATCGAGTCGGCGAGCCCGATCGAGAGGACCAGGCCGATCAGGCTAAGCATCGTGGGGTACTGCTCTTGTCGTCGAGGAACCCCGGCGGGCCTGAGATGTCTTCAGTTATACTGCGAGTATGACTCAACGCGTGGGAGCGAAGGGCCAGGTCGTGATCCCCAAGGACCTGCGCGACGAGCTCGGCTTGGTTCCCGGGTCCGAGGTCGACTTCGAGCGCGACGGCGAAGGCGTGCGAATTCTTCCGGCCGGAGCCGCAGCTACGCGAGGGCTGCGCGGCAGATATTCCTCGAGTGGGTTGGCTGCGGCGCTGCTCGATGATCATGCCCATGAGCCCAAGTGAGCCTATGCCTGGACTCCTGGGCGGTGCTGGCATGGCTCGACGGTGACGAACCGGCGTCGGCTGAGGTGCAGGCAGCATTCGAAGTCGATCGTCCGTGGATGAGTTGGCTCAATGTCGGCGAGGTCGCTTACCTGGTTGAACGCCGCCACGGTATCGACGAAGCCAACCTGGTGGTCGGACGTCTGCGTGCCGCAGCTGCTCTCGATGGGGTCACGCCAGCCCGTGTTCTCGCTGCGGCGCGCATCAAGGCCGCGCATCCGATCGCATTTGCCGACTGCTTCGCGGTCGCGACGGCGCAATTCCATGGCGCGACGCTGTTGACGGGGGACCCTGAGATCCTCGACCGAGACCTCGGCTGCTCCGTCCGCGATCTTCGGCCTATTGGGTTGAGCTGAGCCTACGGTTTCTTGGCCAGGTAGCTCTGTCCGGCGTGTAGCAGGATCGTCTTATGTCGGATGAAATCGTCGACGACGACGGTGTCGCGGATGACGTGCGTGAGGGTTCCGTCGCAGCGATCGGCGACGGTGTAGATGGTGCCGCGGACGGTGGCGGAGGCGTAGCGTCCGGTTGTCTTGAATTTGCCGTGGCCGCTGACCTTGAGTAGCTGCAGTGTTTTGCTGGAAAGGCTGGCGACGGTCGCGTCGGTCGCCTTGTGCTTGGCGGTGCAGGTTGCGTAGCTGGGGGCGCCCTGGAACGCGCTCTCGATCAGGTTGAAGTCGGTCATCCCTTTGGTGAGGCCCTTGCGTGCCTGGGTCACCTTGAACACGCCACCGGCGAGGGTGGCGGTCTGGGTCTTTCCGACCTGGCCAGTGTTGCTGACCATCTTCAGGCTGCCGTTCAGGGCATCGATCTCAGAGCCGGTGGGGATCTGGCGGGCTTCGGTCAGCGGGACGAAGCCCGTGCCCTTGCTCAGCGCGGCGGAGTCGCCGGCACCCCCGAGCGATGTGCCCGGCGGCGGCTTGATCAAGACGAGGCCGGAGACGGGTGTGACATTCACCTGCTTGCCGAGCACAGGCGCCGGCGGTGCGGGGTCAACGAGGGTGGTGAAGGTCTGATCGGGTCCGTACGTCGTGCCTGCCCCGTTGCTTGCCACCAGCCGCACGTGATAGAGCGCGTTCGGGACAAGCCCGGACGCTGAGGCGGAAACTGGAACCGACGCGACGCCGGCGCCGATGTCCTGAACCGCGGTCGACTGCGTGTACGCGACAGGGCCCGCGGATCCCGAATAGCTCGGGTCCAATCCATATTGAAAGTACGCGGTCGTTGACGACCCGTCCGGATTGACCGCCCCGGAAAACGCCGACCCCGAGCTGCTGTACACCGCTGGTGGCGACACGGACACCGTCGGCGGGCCGGGCTGAGTCTGTCCCGTTCCGGACACGGACACGGTCGGTTGGGTCGTGAACGTCTGGTCCGCGCC
>DATJRS010000016.1:0-12854 GCA_035504535.1 Solirubrobacteraceae bacterium
GACAGCGACGGAGCGAGCGTAGCCGCCGCCCCATTCACATCTCGCTCCTTGCGCCCCCATTCGCGCTTACGAAGTACTCGCTTTTCGAGACTTTTGTCAATGCAAGTAGGGAGCCGGATGTCTTCGGAAATGCCTCGTCGAAACCACGTCTGGTAGACCGGCTCTGACCACGCGCAGTATAAATCCCTAGTTGCTGTTACGATGCGTGCGCATGACGGCAGCGGATCGAGATTCTGAGGAGGCCGCCTACACGACGCTCTACCGCGCGAGCGTCATGTCCAATCGTCCCGGAATCATCCTCGCGGCCGAAGACTTCGAGACTCTGGATCAGCTCACCGGTTCACGCACAAGGAGTCGGAGACTCGTCAGCAGGCTCGAGAAGGCGGGAAGGGCCCGATCAGTGCGGCGTGGCGCCTACACCCTTGTCGACGCAGCCGGCAACACTCGCGCCACGGCGCTCGACCTCGTCGCTGCACTCACGCCCAAGCCTTACCTCGTAACCGCGGGCGCGGCTCTTCAGTTCCATGACCTGACGGACCAGCACTTCCGACTCATGGTCGTTCTCGCCAACACGCAGCTCCGGGGTTGGACCTATCGCGGCCAGCAAATTAGATATGTACGCACGGACCGAAAGCTCGCCGGTGTCTCCACCCGCTCGCGCCGAACTCCAGCTGCGATCGCGACCCCGGCGATCGCCATCGCTGACAGTCTCGACCACCCATCCTGGGGCGTCACGCTCGCCCAAGTCGCAGAAGCGATCGATCGTATGCGCGATCGGGATCGTGGCTTCCCCGACGATCTTGCCTCGGAGGTTGCAGAGCATTACGGTCACGCGCTGGCGCGACGCCTTGGCGTCTTGATCACCGCACTCGCAGGTCAAAATGCCGCCCGGGCGTTCCTACCGCTTCGTGGGCGCAGTAAGACCGCGGCGAAACTCCTCGTCGGCGGCCCAGACACGGGGCCGCTGGACACAACTTGGGGCGTCAGGATCAACGTCAACCTCAATATCGCGACCCAACATCGCGACTGACAGCGATGGGCGTTCCGGTCAGGCGAATCCACAGTGCATTCGAGCTGCAGGACGTGGTCGAGCAGGCCGGTGCTGATCCGTCGCTCATCGAACGCGACTTTGCGCTTGTCACGTTAGCGGCGGGATTGGTGCAGGAATACGGCGACTCACTGTGCTTCAAAGGCGGTTTCGTTCTGCGCCACGTGTACGGGCATGAGCGTTTTTCAAAGGACATCGACGCGACACGTATCAACCCGCCGAAGAACAAGCTGGACGCTCAGGACGTTGCCGAGACAATCAAGCGCGCCGGGATTCGGAACCTGCTGAGCCTCAACCCGGGCGACCCCGCGCGTAACTCGAAGCACGGCCTCGACTTCGACAGCGTCGGCTACAGCGGGCCCCTCGGCAAGGGCACGATCGCGGTCGAGGTCAGTTACCGCGAGGAGGTGATCGAGAACCCTCACATCGCGGCCATTGGACCGCCCTACTACGAGCCGTTCGAGGTCCCGGTGCTGCAGCTCGTGGAGATCGTCGCAGAGAAGCTTCGAGCACTTGCCCAACGCATTCGCGCAACCGACCTGTCGGATCTGGCGATGGTGCTCGATGTCCACGAAATCGACGACGCACATGTAAAGACGCTGGCCGTCGAGAAGTTCAAGCTCGTTAAGGGCGGCGCTGTTTCCGAACGCATCATTGCGAACATCGATGCGATGGCAGCTCAGTACGACTCCGCAATCGCCGCTACCGCGCCTGACGCGCCGACCTACGGCGACGCCCGCAGAGTCGTATCGTCCCGGCTCAGAACGCTTCTGCCATGACGCGCAGCCCGGCCGGCGATCTCCCAGCCACCTTCGTCCGAAGGCGATTCGATTTGACGGTCCTCACGCAGAAGGGCAGTCCCGTGGAATAACTCAAGCGCGCTTGCGAGACCTGGCCACCCTTGAGGCGTCCGGGGTTCGCCGATAAGCATCGCTCGGTCGAGCTGTTCCGTCGGATTCTTTGCGAGCCCAAGCTTATGATGTCGACGAGCTACTCGCGCGGACTGAATGGGGTGGGGACAGGGATGTCGAGCTGGCCGGACTGAAGGATGTCGGATAGCTCCCCGTGAGACAAGCCATTTTTGTGAATGCGCTCGCGGTGGACCTCGAGGAGCTACGAATCCTCGACGAGATACGAACCCTTTGGCGACGTCTCGATCACCGTGATCGCGGTCGCTTGCCGAATGCTTTCGTCCTCAAGCCAGTCGCAGAATAGCTACGCAGCCACTGCGATCGGTGGTCTATTGGAACGTGACGCCGATCGAAACACTGATCGGAAACCCAACGGTAATCGTGTAGGAGGCCGCGCTCACCGCGCGCTTGATCTTGTCAAGCGTGCCTCTCAACTTCTTGATGTAGTCGCTTAGCCGCTTGGTGAGGCGCCCGGTTGTCGTCGCTGCGTTGTTGACGATTGCTGTGAGCGTCGCGGCTTGGGTTACGGGTCGCTGTCGGCGATGGCATCTACGTATTGAAAGGCCTCGTCGGCGCCGTCCGGATCCGCGATGAATTCGGCGGTGAGAGCGTCAAATGGTGCTGCACGGTCAGCTCGTCCTTCGTCCGGAGCGCGCCATTCGGAGCGGAACGCGTGAAGCCGGGAGAACTCAAGTTGCTCGTTGGTGTCGTCTGTCCAAGCCCTGAAACTGTCGAAGAAGCCCACGTCGTCACACCCCACACTGTTGATCTCCAAGAACGCGGCAAGCCTTTCAGGACCGACGGATGTCCCGCAAGGTCCTTGAGCCTCGCTCAGGCGAGAGCTGTCCGACAACCAAGCGGGTGACGGTCGCAGACGACTGCTTCGTGCGTCGCGACCGGCCGCACCCGACGATCCCTTCGGCGACGATGAGCGGTCCCACGTGAGGGGTCCATTGGCCATCCGTACGCGCGCTTCCGCGTCTGGCCCCACCCTTTGCGGGCGGCGGAGCCCGACACAGCTGTCCGGCAAAGCGAGCAGTATGCGCGCGTGCCCGATATCTGCGTAGCGGCGATTTCAGCCACGTCGATCGTGACGGTCGTCAGTGGCGCCTTCACGGCTTTAGCTGCTGTTGCCACGATTGCTGCGGTCGTCTACGCCAGGCGGACGGTCGGCGAAGCTCATTTGACGCGCACCGAGAGCCACGCCGCGCATCTCGCCGAAATCGCGGCGATGGAGCAAGCGACCGCGCTCGCCGCCGAGCAGCACAAACAGCAGATCAGCGAACTGCAGTTCGCCGCATCAGCAGCGTACGCCGGCCACGAGGAACAGATGGCAGCACACAAGGAAGTGTTCCGTCACGACCTGATCGTTCGGCGGCTTGTCCAGATGCAGCGTGTGGCCCAGGTTCTGTTCGACCTCATTGGTGCAGCGCGTGAGGAGGCGGTACATCCCTCCCAACGCGTTGACCTCGGAAACCGCCGCTTGCTCGGAGCAACCCCGATTCCTGCGCTTCAAACCCAACTCCGAATCGAAGTTCGCATCCTGAAAGCTCTAGGTGGCCCTGACCTCACCGACGTCATCCCGCCGGTTGAACGTGACGATGACCCGGCTGGCGTGCTGCGCCTATGGACTGCAAACGGGCTGACCGCGCTCCAACGGCTCGAAGGCATGATCGAGGCCGCTGAATCGCTCCGGCCGAATCTCGCCAAATGACCCTCCGCGGACGCCCATCGGCGTAGGACCCGAGTTCCGTGGAGACCCTGAGCGAAACACGCAACGATCACGTGTTTGGGGATGCCTGGGAAATTTGCTCACAGTGCTGACCTTCTGTCGAGAAGAGGCAGAACCCGGTTGGAGCGGCGAGTGCTTTTCCCTTTCGGGCATCTGCCATCGGACGACTCCTTTGGCGACCGAACGCAACCTCCGTGCCGACAGCGTGCTTGCCGCCGACGAGCAAACACTTTCAGGTCCCAGCAGTCGTGTCTGCTCGCTGATGCGGGCGCGAGAATAAGCAATCGCGCCGACCGCGGTGCAACAGACGGTTGGATGGGGCGGTGTGTGGCGGCGGAGGTTGTTCGCGGCTGCGGCTTCGCTTGTCGCGCGAGGCCGTCGCCAGGGTTGCCGCGCGAAGGCAAGCGCCTTGCATGCCGGGCTGGCGCAACGCTCGCGCGGCACCGGACCGCGCGGTGTCCGGTTCTCGACTCGGGCCGAGCTCTAACCGCGGCGGGTGGAGTTGCAGCCTGGCGCTCGAAGCTGGTTCCCTTCGCCGTCACTCTCGGAACTTGGTCAGACGCACCGTGAGCGACGAGCGTGGTTCTGGTGGGCTCACGTGCCGTA
Organism: Solirubrobacteraceae bacterium; assembly: GCA_035504535.1. Lineage (GTDB taxonomy): Bacteria > Actinomycetota > Thermoleophilia > Solirubrobacterales > Solirubrobacteraceae > Palsa-465. The sequence goes on from DATJRS010000016.1 coordinate 4,298, forward strand.
GGCCTGACGCTCTGCGGGTGTCAGCTGCCTGGTGACTCGGGTGGCGGCAAGGCGCAGCAGTGCGCTCGCGTTGCCGCACAGGCTGCACGCGTCTTGAATGTGGATGCGACCCGCGCTGTCGGTACTGACCACGTCTTGCCCGTTGGGCGTGAATGCAACGCTCGTGACGCTCGCACCGTCCGGGAGGAGCCGCAGCAGTTGACCGCTGATCGGATCCCAGATCCGCACATCGCCGTCCTGGCTTCCGGTCGCGAGCCAGGTTCCGCGTGGGCTGAACGCCACCCCGGTCACCGGCGCCGTGCCATCGGTGAGAACGTGCAGCGCGCGCTTGGTCGCCAGGTCGAAGAGTGTCGTGGTTGGCGCTGACGAGGAGACCGCGAGCAGCCGACCGTCGGGGCTCAGGCTAACCCCCGAGACCGTCTGCACACCGGTCTCGAATGTCTCGAGTTGCACGCCGGTTCGAGCGTTCCACAGGATCGCTCCACCGCAGTAGCTCACTGCTGCCGCGCGCTGCGCGTCGGCGCTGATCGCGACGTAGACGCCGCCACCGCACGTTCCTCCGGGAACCCCTGCTTGGGCCAGCAGCGGCATCCCGGGAGCGAGCTCATATACGGTCGCCTCGGCGTAGCTCGAGCCTACCGCCAAGCGATCTCCAACCAGCGAGACGCCGTTCGCGGGCTCGGCCTGAGACACTGTGCCGAGGGTGCGGCCGTTCGCCAGACCGCGGATCACGAGGTTCTGATTGTCGTCCATCAGCATCCCGAGGCGACCGTTCTGGCTGATCTCGGCGAAGAACCCGTTCTGCGGTCCGGGCACCGCGAACTGGTTGACGGGCGCACCGGCCATCGTCCACGAGCGCAGCCCGTCCGAGCCCGGGCTCGCGAAAGCGCCCCAGACGCGACCTCCACTCGTGTTGGCTGCGGCTAGAGCGAGCCCAGCGCCGGTCGCGATCGTCGTTCCCTGGCTCAGGGTGGTGCGCCACACCAGACCCTCGCCGTCGGCGGAGGCCGTCGCGATCTCGCCGCTGTCCGGGCGCCAGGCGATAGAGCTGATACGCGTCGTGTGGCCCGTGAGTGGTAGGACCTGGCGAGCCGAAGCCACCGACCAAATGCCCGCCGCCCCATCGCCGGCGCCAATCGCCAGCCGGTTGCTGTCCGGGCTGAACCCGAGCGCCGTGATCGGGATATCAGCTGAATAGGCAACGGTCGACAGCCGCCTCCAGGGCGCGGCGTTGAACAGTTCCACCTCGCCGCTGTTGCGCGCGTCGAGCCCGATCGCCGCGGCGACGTACCTACCGTCCGGCGCGATCGCCAGCCGACCCACGGCGGGATAACCCCGTCCCGCGGCGCGGTCGCCTGCCAGCACGTCCTGCGCCCCCAGTAGTCGGCCGCTGGCGGTGTCGATCTCCTCCACCTGGTTCTTGTTTGCGGCGAAGATCTCAGCGCCCGACGGACTGAAGCCGATCCCCTCGAAGCACCCGCCGCCACCGACGACCCGCGGTCCCGAGTCGCCGCGTAGGTTCCAGATGTCCAGGTTGAAGCCAAAGCTCGCCGCGAGCCACCTGCCGTCGGAGCTGAACGCCACCTCTACCGCCGAGGCGTCAAGCGCGGGTACTGCGCCCTCCAGGCAGTAGGGCACGAACTCTTGTTCTGGCCCGACGCTGAACGTATGAGGGCACGGCGGTATTCCGCCGCCACCCAGGTTGCAGGTCGGTTTGTCGCTCTGCGGCGTGAGCGTCCGAAGAACCGTTCCGGTAGCGGCGTTCAGCAGCGCGATATCGCCTGTGGCAGCGATGGCGACCGTGCGACCGTCGGGGCTGAACGCGATCGCATCGGCGGGCGTTCCGATGTCCCACCGGGCGCGCACCTGCCCAGTGGCATCGTCGATGATCAGTACGCTGCCATCGCAGGCCACCTCGGCGATTTCTCTTCCGGAGGGCGAGTAGGCGATCGCGGGTGACGCCTCATCCGGGCTAGTGGCAGTACACCACTGGTAGCCGCGGGAGGGGAGCTGGCGCCGTAGCGGTGACTGGTCTATCGCCTCGCGCAGCGCATACATCGCCCGCGGCGTGGCCGACGTCCGCACCGCACGCATCGCGAGGATGATCGAGAGCTCCGGATCCGCCGACAGCTCGGTCTCACTCTCGGCTGCCAAAGCTTGTGATTTGGCGTTTGCCTGCGCGCTCACCGCCTGCTCACGGGAGATCAAGGCGATTGCCGCCGCGATTAAGGAAACGAGGAGCAGAAGCCCGACCGCAGCGAGGACGGCGTACAGCCGGCGGGTGGCGCGCGCGGCGTAACGGCGGCTGGCATCGAGAAACCGCCGCTCGTCCGAATTGAGCTCGGACTCATGCTGGGCAGCCCACTCCATTGTGCTGCCGAGCCGCGCGCCTCGGTACAGCTCCGCTGGGTCGCGACCGCTTGAATCCCATTCACGTGCGCTCCTGGCCAGGTGCGCGTGCAGGCGCCGCCCGGCACGGTCTTCCTCCAACCATGTTCGGTAGCGCGGCCATTCGCGCAGCAGCGCCTCGTGACAGAGTTCGACCTCGCCTTCGTTAACGGTCACCAGGCGCGCCCCGGTCAGGGCTGCCAGCACCGGCTCGGCGCCGTCCTGCCGGATGAGCTCGGCGAAGGGCACCCGCCGGCGGACAAGTGCGCCGTCCTGGTCGGCGGCGAGGCGCAGCATGAGGCTGCGCGCGGTTCGCTGGTCGGGCTCGTCGAGCTCGGTGTAGGCGGCCTCCGCCAGCCGGGCGACCGCGCCGCGCACGCCACCGCTGGCGCGATAGCCGTCGTACCACAGCGCGCCCAGGGCACGGGTGCGCCACAGCTCAAGTAGCGTGGTCGAGAGGAGCGGCAGCCCGCCAGGCTCGCCCGCCACGTCGGAAACCAGCGCGTCGACCAGCGCCCGCTCGACCTCGAGCCCGGCTCGGGCGGCCGGCACCTCGATCGCCCGCGCCAACTCGCCGCGATCCATCGGCGCGACCAGCACGTGACTAGCGCTCAACACGTCCGCAAACGCCGGGAACGAGGCAAGCCGTCCGTAGAAGTCAGCCCTCAGCGCGCAAATCATCAGCGCCCGCCGTTCGCCGTCGCGTGCCGCTGCGACCAGCTGCTCGAGAAACGCCGCCCGCTCCGCCTCGAGATCGCACACCGTAAAGAGCTCCTCCAGCTGATCCACCGCGATCACGATCCGGTCCCCCGGCGACAACCGCCCCAACACCCCATCCAGCGGCTCACCCCCGAGCAGGCGTTCAAGCTCGGCGCAGGGATGCTGACCGGGTCTTACGAGCAGCTGGCGCCAGGAGGCGCTGCCCGGCAGCGTCCCCGCGCTCAATGCGGGCAGCACGCCCGCGCGCAACAGCGAGGACTTGCCGATCCCCGACGGACCGAGGATCCCGACAAGCGACGACTCCACCAGCCGCGCGAGCAGATCGGACACCACCCGCTCGCGACCGCAGAAATACTCCGCGTCGCTGCGGTCAAAAAACGCAAGCCCCTTAAACGGGCACACCTCCAGCAACGAAGCGCCGCCCGAACCCGCGCCGCGAACGTCGTCCAACGACGAGTCATGGCCCAGGATCGAGCGTTCGAGCCTCTGCAACGACGGGCTGGGATCGAGTCCGAGCTCGTCCCGAAACAGCTTGCTCGTCTGCCGATACACAGCCAGCGCGTCGGCCTGGCGCCCGCACCGATACAGCGCCACCATCAACTGCCCCCGCAGCCGCTCCCGCAGCGGGTTTTCAGCCACCAGCACGCTCAGCTCACCGATCAGCTGCTCCTGTCGCCCAAGCGCCAGGTCCGCCTCGACGCGATCCTCGACCGCGCCCAAGCGGAGTTCCTCAAGCTCAGAGATCGCTGGCTCCGCGAACGGCTCATAGATGAAGTCCGCCAACGGCGGGCCGCGCCACAACTCAAGCCCGGCGCGCAACAACTCCGCCGCCCGCTCCACCTCACCCGCCGCCAGCGCCTCATGCCCCGCCTCCACCGCGACGCGGAAGCGATCAAGGTCAAGCTCGCCCGGCTCCACCCGAAGCAGGTAGCCGTGCCCGCGCGTGACGAGCACTCCTCCCGAGGGCGTCTCGGATCTCGTTTCATCGATCTGCCGAGGATCGGCTCCATTGCCACCGAGTGCCTTGCGCAACCGTGAGACATGCACCTGCAGCGCGTTGTACGCCGCGACCGGCGGTCGCTCGCCCCACAGAGCCTCGATCAACCGGTCGCTGGAGACGACCTCCCCGGCGTGGAGCAGAAGCACGGACAGCAGCTCGCGCTGCTTCTCACCACCCAGCGCGATCGGGCAACCACGATGGCTGACCTCGAGAGGCCCGAGAATTCGATAGTCCATGAGCCCCGGTCCAGTGCTCCGCCGTCAGGCTACCACGGGTGAAACTGGCCCGGATATCGTGGAACCGGAGCGGCAGGAAGGCCCCGCTGGCGCGGGGCCCCGCTGGATGCACCCGGCGGCTACCGTAGACACCGTTGCGCGTCTCCCAGGCAGCTCCGACCCCGCGCGGGCTCGCCTCCGGCGAGGCCGGTGGCGCCGCTGGCGGCGGTCGGGGTAAGCGCGGCACTGGCTTGCCGCGGGCCCAGGTAGTAGATCTCCGGTGGCGAGCCGGTCGCGGCTTGAGCCGCCGGCGCTGCAGTCGCGACGGTGGTGCGGTTCGTGCCGGTCGGCGAGAGGAGTATGACGGCGACGCCGACCGCGACGAGGACACCAAGCGCGGCGAGCACCGATCGTAGCCCGATTCGGAATCGGGGGGCGACAGGCGCGATACCTGGCGATGTAGACATGGCTCTGCTCCGTTCGGTAGCGGGCCGCGACGCGGCCCCGGTTTGATGCGTCCGTCGAGCTCGTTACGGGCACTGTGACCGGCGCCGCTTGCAGCCGGCTGACGGTCCCTTGCAGCGCACTTGCGCGGCCGTAACCCCCCGCCGGGACGGTTCCTTTCGTCACTCCGAAAGCGACGCGTTCCCGCGATCGCTTCGGCGACGACGCGGTGGGGCCTCGTCAGCGGACCGTCGGCGCTGAGGAGCAAGCATTTGGCGGAGCGGGCTGCTTCGCTGGCTCCTGTTCATGGGGCAGGTAGGGTCCACGCGCTAGCCACCGGGGTCTTCGTTCGGGTCGATCGAGCGCGAGATCAGCGCTGTGCGCTGGCGGGGCTGGAAGGGGGCGGCGATGATGTTCGGCTGCGCAGCAGCTCGGGCGGCAGCCGATTGGTGGCGATCATCCGATCGAGCTCCGGTCGTGTGATGGGTCGCCCCAACTCCCGCTCGATCTTGTGAAGCCCCCGCTGAGCACGGCGAGCATGTTGGAACTTCGCGCCGTCGCTCTGCGGCCGCGCGCTCATCAGGCTCGGCATGACCGCTGCGGCGCCGTTATAACTCCCCGCCGCTCAGTCAGCTGTTGGTGTGGATGCTGCCGGCGGCGGCGCTGCCGGCGGTTTCTTCGGCTCGAGTCCGCGGCGGATACGCTGCCCCGGGGCCGATGGTGCCCGCCGAGGCTCAGCTGCTCTCGGTCTCACAACGCTAGCGGGTACTGCGACCTCGGACGCTCGGCGTCACCTTGCGGCCCGCCAGGCCGGTCCGCGACGACGGCTACACGCTCATGCTGCACGGGCAACTGTCGCTCAGCGCCGGCGGATCACCAGTAGGTGGTCACCGAGCCGGTGGGCCGACCGGCTCGGCGACACCAACAGTCGAATCAGCTCGTTTTCGTCAACGGGCCTGAAGTCAGCACGGTCTCCCGGCCGATGCAGGCCGCGGCATCGTGGACCTTTGTGAAGGTAATCGAGTTGCCGCTCACCTTGAACTTGTACACGCCGGTCCCCGGGCACCTGCCCTCGCCGCCGGTGTCCTTGAGGCTGATCTTGTGGCCCTTCAGCGTGTAGTTGCCGTGAACGATCGGGTGGCCACTGTCGGACACGTGGTAGGCGCCGTTCTTCAGCTTGACCTTCCACGTACCGTTGAGCGCGCCACCCAGGACTGTCGAACCCTGGACAGTTGTCGTATACGTGCCGTTCAGCCTGGAGCTGACGGCTGCTGCGGCGACCGGGCACAGCGCCAAGCTCACGACAACAACCACTGCGGTGAAGATCTTCTTCATCGCGTACTCCCCTTTCTGCTCCCGGCCAGAGCGGTTGACCGCGGGCGACGGTACCGTCGGCGACGTTGCGATTGGGTTAGAGCGCCGCGCCACCGCGGTGGTCATCCGGATACAGCCCCGACAGCGTGACCGCGCCACCGCGGCATAAGTGCACCGGAGCCCGGGCATTGAACGGCGCGACGATTCTCGAAAGGTTACTGAGCGCACTCGCTTTCACCCCGTACCGCGTCGATGTCGCACGAGCGCCTCGGCGATCAGTCGCATCCGCGCCTTGGGGCGGCTCAGCGTTGCCGGTGGCCGCGCAGAGCAGCCGCGCGAGCCTCTGGCGATCGCGTGGCTCAGGCTGTCCCGCAACCGGTCGCCACGAGCGCGCCCCAGCGATGACGGCCCGTGACTGCTTATCGCGCGTTGCGATCGCCATGATGGGCACGTTTTCACGCGGGACGTGGGCGCACCTACAGCTGAGAAGCCAAGGGGATGACGCGCCTCTTCCGGCCGATCAGCACCGATTCCGGCCCAGGGAGCCCGAGTTGGGCCGCCGGCTCGGCGTGTGATTGGGCGAGCTGGAGCGAGGGCCCCAGGCCCTACGCGGCCTCCATCGCCTTGCCGACGCCGACACGCATGTCGTCGGCGTTCATCACCGGCGCGAACGTGATCTGAGCGTCGAAGGCGTGGAAGAACGGTTCCGCCGCCGGTGGAATCTCACTCGAGTCCGTCATGTCAAAAAAGATCAGCGCAGTGCGCATTCCGTCCTCTGAGGTGAAGTACGCAGCCTCGGCATTGAGGTCAGCGAGCGCCTTCCCGATGATCTCCGGCAGGCTTCCGTCCTTGATCGCCGCATTCCCCGCGGCGGTCGGAATCTTGACCGTCATCAGCGTCCTCATCTTCGGCCTCCTTGGTCGGTCCCGGTTCTGGCTTGCGCCGACGTCTCAACCACGGTCGGGGAAGCGTCGAGCCGTCTCGCGCGCCTGATCGTGTCCGTCCGCGGCGAGCCTATGGGGACGCGGCCGGTCAAGTCAATGAACTGGGCCGGCGCGGACGACCGGCAGAGGCGGCCCCGAGCTGCCTAGGCAGCGACAGTCACAGGAGCGAGCAGTCCGTCGTGAGCTCGCCATTCCTATCGCGCGAACGCAGCCATGACGCCGGCGTGGCCGGTATAGGCGTGATCCGGCAACGCGATCTCGTCCCAGCGCGTGGCTGCATTCAGGCGCCGGCGGTGGTCGGAGCTGACGGTTGCCTCCATCTCGGCACCAGAGCCGAGCTCCTTTGCGCTTCGGCGACGTTTCGTGTCCTGACCACGGGCGACCCCGGAGCCGATCAGGCGCTCGCTTCCGCAGAGCATCTCACGCGCCGAGGTCTGCCATCGGATGGTCGATCTTTGCCCGCGCGGGTGCATGAGTCTGCGACGCTCGTCGAATGCAGGTGATCATCCGGCGCGCGGGGTTGCCTGATGCCGCGGCGACTGCAGAGCTGTATTTACGCGCGCGTCATGCTGGTTCGACGGCAGGGACCATTCCGCCGCCTGTGCACTCCGATGATGAGACCAGAAGGTGGGTAGCACAGGTCGTCATCCCGAGGCTCGAGTGCTGGCTCGCCGAGCGCGCCTCGGGTGCAATCGTGGGGATGCTGGTGCTCGATGCCGAGTGGATCGACCAGCTGTACGTGGATCCGGAGGTTACACACCGCCGGATCGGCTCGGAGCTGGTCGGCGTGGCCAAGCGCGAACGACCGGACGGGCTGCGGCTCTGGACATTCGTCTCCAACGTGGACGCACAACGGTTCTACCAGCACCACGGGTTCACGGAAGTTGAGCGTTCGGACGGCAGCCATAACGAGGAGGGCGCTCCAGATATCCAGTATGCGTGGGATCCTTCCTGACCGTCCCAGTCGCGCGCGTGCGATGCGCGCCGCAGGGTCGGGGAAGAATGAGCCGCGGCAACCGATAGAGCCGCGTCGACAGCACGCAGTGGCTACTCCCTCTGCTTGCAAGGAGTCACGACAGGGTCCTGGCCGCTAAAACCTCATCCAACGACGTGCCCTCGAACGCCAGCGCGGATCCTTTCATGCGCCGGCGGTGCTCCGAGCTGACGATCGCGTTCGTCCCCGGAACCCCGGAAAACCGACGACCGGTTTGGCGACGATCCAACACTTCGATGCGCCGGCTCCAGCGAGCGCTTTGCCCCAGGAACCTGATCGCCAGGGCCGGCCAGACTCATCGGCGACGTGCCGGACAATCGCAATGAGCCCAGATGCAGCAGGCGCCGTCTGATGCCGTGCCTGGGCGGGTGCTTCGCCCGGGATTTCGGTAGCCGGGCACGCGGCGTATGACGTGCTCGCTCTGGACGATCTCGACATTGAGCGCGGCGTCCCGTCTGACAGCTCCCTTCCAGGACGAGCGAGAGTCGCCGGCGGCGGCCGCTAGCCGCGCGGCGCCATCGGGGTTAGCAGAATCCTG
>DATJRS010000017.1:0-3652 GCA_035504535.1 Solirubrobacteraceae bacterium
TTCGCTGCCGGAGGACGTGCTGGCGATCACCCCACGGGCAGGTCGTCGGGGGACCACAGCTCCGCGCTTCCCGCTCGCCACATCGTCGGTGCCGATGCCCTCGCCCGGCACACCTGCAACCCCGCCAATCCTCTCGTGGCGAACTAGTCGGACGTGGGTGGCAAGGTTGACGACTCCTATGAGGGCAAGGCGATCAGCAGGACCCGCGGGCCAGGCGCGCCGCCATTGAAGGCTTCGCGGCGGGCAGGTAGATTCCGGTCGTCATGGATGGGGCTCTTCGCGGGGCGGGTTATCCCAGGTTGCGGCGCAACGGTAGGGAGTCGAACGTCGCGAGCGGGATCTGATCGCAGAATGACGGCGTCGATGGCGAGCGAGCGATTGAGCCTGCTCGGCCTTCCCGAGGGGTTCGCCACCTACGACCAGGCCATCGTCTGGCAGGTTCTCAGCGGTGCTGAGGTAGATCCAGCGGCGAGCGAGCTGGTCCACGACAAGCTCGCGTGGGCTTCTGGCAACGGCATCATCAGTCACCTCAACAACCGGTTTCCCGGCCAAGGATGGACGTCCAGGAGGTTTGTGGTGCGATCGATTGGCTTTGGTTTGTCTTCGGCGTCCTTCCAAGCCTTCGAAGACGGCTCGCATCTCATCCTCGTGTCGAAGCTACTGCAAGAGACGCTGATCTCGATGACCAACATCTGCATTTACTTCGACGTGACCAGAGGCATCTCCGCGCTTTCGTTCCGCGAACGAAAGCGTGAACAACAGACTCAGGAACTCGTCGCTCGGATCGGCTCAATGTTTCGCTACCTGACGATGTCACAACGGTTAACAGGTCGCACCCCGATGCCGATGGCCGCGCTTGACAAGCGCAGTCGGGATAGCTCAGCCCGGCTGTGCGTGGGAGCTGTGATGTTCGCGATCGCGCACGAGCTCGGACATATCGCTCTCGGGCATGCCGACGCCTCCGTGGAGCTCTACGAGGCGACAGGGCCAATCACGGTTAGCCAACTGCAGGAGCTGCAAGCCGACAGCTTCGCGTTCAAGCTGCTCAGCGACATCATGGCCGACGACCCCGAGTCTGTCGTGTGGAGCGCGTTCATCGCCCTGTTCTCCCGTCAGATTGTCGAGACGGCGGCCCTGGTGCGCACCGGCCAGACGCACCCTCGAGGATATGAACGCTGGGGTGTTGTTGAGAAGAGCATTGCGACACAAGATGAACGTGGCGAGAAGCTCAGATTAGCGCTCATGGCCTCGATGGCTGCCGCTCTCAAACGTGACGAGGCCTTCCCAGTGGAGTTCTGGAGGTTGCTGTGCGATGACAAACGTCTGACGATCGAAGCCGGTATCACGCCACAACTGCTTGCCCATTGGGATGACCTGCAGGTGCGGCCGCTGGCCGAGCTTCACCCGATCGTGCTTCGCGCCGCGACATCTGAGGGAAACAAGCTCCTTGCTGAGCTCGCGACCGGCGACATCCGCTCCGCGCTTCGGCGGCTGGGCGTGCCGTCGCACGAGCACGCCGAGATCGTCAACCCTTCAGCGCCGTTGCCGTTCTTTGCGTTGAAATCCGCCATCGACAACTGCTCAACCGTCCTTACGACCGGAGACCGTTTCGTGCTCTCGGTGTTTGGGGCGCGCCTGGCCGCCGCGCACCTGAAAGGAGATGGCCCCGATGACGGCTGAACGCCAGTCCCGCACCCCACTCCGGAGGCCTCCGTGGCGGCAGAGCGTCCCATTCACGCGGAGGCCGAGATGAGCGACACGCCCCTGACGCAACTCACCGAGCCCGAACTCCTCGCCCAACTCGGCAAGGAACTCCTCGGGTCGGGGGTCGGATTTGGCCCCGAGGACACGCGACGTTACCGACGCTTCGCCGAGCAGTGGATCCAGTCCCGTATGGCTGAAATCCGCGGCGCCGTCTGCAACGACGATGGAGTCAGGGCCGTGTTCACGCGCGACATCCAGGAGCGCCTGAACGATTTTGGCATCGTCGCCGACGCTCTGGCGACTCTCCAGGGCCATCCGCCCTTAACGCTGCTGGCATTGGTCCTTCTGCGCCGCGGCTACAACGTCGTCTGCGGCTGTTAGCGGCCTCCTTGAGGCCCGTTGCCGCGGACGATTCCCTTCGTGTGGCAAAGGGACAACGCGAGGCGGGCGGCTCTGACTGCTGCTCTGAGCCGATCCACCGCAGGGCGGGCGTCACCGCCGGCACTTGCTGACAGCCGGCGGCCGCGGGTCTGAGCAAACAGGGCGCCGTCAGCGGCCGCGGTTGCTTCGCCTCGCAAAGCAGCTGCGAGGACCCGCCGCGCGCGCGGCGACTTGTGCAATGCCCGGCCGGTGCGGCGGTCTGGCTCGCGCCGCGGCGCCGCCGTTGTTCGTCCGTCTGGGAAGTGAGATCAGCGACGTACTTCTCGTCACTTCCGGAGGCGAAACGGCGTGGCGGCCTGGCAATTGGCGAACACCGGAACAGTCCTTGCGCATGCGCCCCGAGATCTAACGCTGGGCGAACTTCAGCGCCGCGTCGCCGCTCGAGGCGGTCGCGTTCCGCTTGCCCGAAGAGTCGCAAGCGAACAATGCCGGCGCGGGTCAGGAGGGTCCCACCTCATCCTGGCCCCTGCTTCGGGCCGCCGAAGCCGCAGGCGGCCGCCGCCCGAGTGAACGCCGGCGACTGCATGTCGATCGAGCTCGGGATCGCTAGGAAGTAGCCGCCGCGGCCCATGACGGCGCTGTAGGCGCCGCTTCCCGGCGCGGGGGGCGAACCGCTGGAAGGATCGGGGAAATCCGAGATGCCATGCGCGCGCATGCACTCCGACGTCTTGAGCAGCTGCGCGTGGGCCTGCGCGGACGGGGGTCCCGAGCCGGGGAGGCCCCCGGGCAGCAGCTTCCCGCAATTCTTCTGGGCGGACTGGAAGGACGGCGAGGCGGGGTTGACCCCGGACCCGATCTGGATCTTGAAGGCGCCGCCGCTTCCGCTCGGGTCCGGGAAGTTCGCCACCCCGTGCGACCGCATGCAGTCCGCGAACTTGATCCCCTGTGAGGCTGCGCTCGAGGCGGAGGCGGCCTTGTTCGAGGAAGCAGAGCCTGACGTGCTCGAAGAGCCGCACGCGGCGATCGCCACCCCGCAGACGAGCGCCGGGAGCGCACGCGGAAGACGATGTCCGGTGGTGGACACGGCCATGTCGCAGTTGTACGCGGTGAGCGATAACACCGAGGTAACCGGCTTACGTGACTGTTACGGGCGGGACTGTCCTCGGAGGGCGCGGCGAGACCACCGCCTGCGCGTGTAGAGCGTCAGCGTCGCCGACGCCGAAATGCAAGTTGGACGAGGAGCAGCGGCGATGCTCGGTACCTCCTCTCTTTGGGTGCAGCAGTACTCGGGCGCGTCTCGAGCGGGTGAGCTGCGAGGTTCACGCCGGCGTCGAAGGGCCGCCGCTCCCCGAGGAAGGAGCAGCCAGCCATCGCCGCTCCTTCTCCTGAGCACCAGCGACGGGGGCGTCGACGCCGGTGGCTGCTACGCCACGAGAGGATTGGCGGGGTTGCAGGTGTGCCGGGCGAGGGCATCGGCACCGACGATGTGGCGAGCGGGAAGCGCGGAGCTGTGGTCCCCCGACGACCTGCCCGTGGGGTGATCGCCAGCACGTCCTCCGGCAGCGAA
>DATJRS010000018.1:0-88230 GCA_035504535.1 Solirubrobacteraceae bacterium
GTGACGTTCCCTGACTGGGCGACGCCGCTGATCGCGCCGGTGGAGCAACTCGAGAGCAGCCTCAGCTGCACCTGGCTCGCGTTTACCTGCTGGGAGCCGACCGCTCCGTTGATGATCTTGCGCGGGCCGACGGAGTTGAACTTGAGCTTGAAGTTGCCCACGCTGCCGTTTCGGAGCTGCGCGGACCCGACGCTGTTCGGCGGTAGCTGGGTGGCCGCGTAGCCGACGCCGCCGAGGGCGACGAACAAGGCCGCGAACGAGACCACCAGTGGCGCCGAGGGGCGCCGGCGGACGAGCGATTTGAGCCGCAAAGCTATACCTCCGAGCTGTTCGGTTCATGGCCTACCGAGCGGTTTGCCAGCCACCAACGGGAACGCATGGCGCCCGCGTGAGTTGCGGTCCCCGAGAGCGGAGCTGACAGAGACCTGACCGGGGTCAGGAAGCGGCGGGCTCGAGCATGACCGGCTGGCCGCACACCTCGGTGCCGCTGACCTCGTCGACCACGCGCTCGGCCTCCTGCTCGGGAACCTCGAGCAGCGTGAACCGCTCGAGCACGCGTACGTTGCGCACCGACTCGCCGTCCAGGCCGGTGGCGGCGGTGATCGCGTGAATGATGTCCGAGGGCTCGAGCCCGGCGGCCCTGCCCATAGAGACGATCAGCTTGCGCGCCGGGCCGTCGCCATCGCCCGATACGTGCGGCTTTGAGTGCCGGCGCGGCTTGGCCTTGACCGCAGTCGGGGCCACGTGCGCGTCCTCCACCCACGGCGCGAGCGTGACGCCGGCGTGGTTCTCGATCGCCCGGAGCTCGCGGCGTTGCTGGGGCTCGACGAAGGTGATCGCGCGGCCGCTGCGTCCGACCCGGCCGGTCCGACCGATCCGGTGCACGTAGACGTCCGGCGAGGTCGGGATGTCGTAGTTGATCACGTGCGAGACACCAGAGATGTCCAGGCCGCGCGCGGCCACATCGGTGGCGACCAGCAGCGGCAGCCGGCCGTCCTTGAACGAGATCATCACCCCGTCGCGGGCGCCCTGGGTCATGTCGCCGTGCAGCGCCTTGACGTTCATCCCGCGATCGCGCAGCGTCCGGTACAGCTGCTCGGTACGCACCTTGGTGCGCACGAACACGATTGCCTGCTCGGGATGCTCGGCCCGCAGCACGTCGACCAGCCGGTCGGGCTTCTCCCGGGAACGCACCTCGAGGTAGAACTGCTCGACGGTCTCCACGGTCAGCGTCGCCGCCTGCACCTTGACGGTCACCGGGTCATACAGGTACTGGTCGGCCAGCCGCCTGATCTCAGCGGGCATCGTGGCCGAGAACAGCGCGGTCTGGCGGCTGGACGGGGTCAGCGCCAGGATCTTCTCGACATCCTCGAGGAAGCCGAGGTCGAGCATCTCGTCGGCCTCGTCGAGCACGACAAAGCGGGCGCCGTGCAGCAGCAGCATGTGGCGCGAGATCAGGTCCTTCACGCGGCCGACAGTCCCGACCACTACGTGACCGCCGGCGCGCAGCTGGGCCGCCTGCGAGCGGATCGGCGCGCCGCCGAACACTGCGACCACGTCCACCCCCTTGCGCCGGCCGTAGGCCCGCAGCGCCTGCGTCACCTGGATACACAGTTCTCGCGTGGGCGTCAGCACCAGCCCCTGGACCTCGTGGTCGCCCGGGTTGACGTACTGGAGCATGGGCAATCCGAAGGCCGCCGTCTTGCCCGAGCCGGTCTGCGCCTGGCCGATCACATCGAGCCCCTGGAGCAGCAGCGGGATCGCCTGCTCCTGGATCGGGCTCGGCGACTCGTAGCCGACGTCGTGGACGGCTTGGAGGATGTCCGGGTCGAGTCCGAGATCGGCGAACGTGGTCATTACTCCCGAAGATAGACGGCGGAGCGGGATCGGCGCATGTCGGGCTCGGTAAACCGGCCCCGCCCGCCGTGAAGCCCTTGACTCAAGATCGTTCGGAACCTAACCTTTAGGACCCGAACGGATTGTCCGATACGAGAGGTGAACCTCGAAAAGGAATGTCTATGACCGCACAGCAGAACGGCATCAGCGCCCATGTCTGGCGCGTGAGCGCAGTGGTGGTGATCGGATCGATCATGTCGATCCTCGACACCACGATCGTGAACGTGGCGCTCGCCACCCTGTCCCACAAGCTCCACGCGTCGATCCCTCAGATCCAGTGGGTGGTGACCGGGTACATGCTGTCGCTGGCCGCGGTAATCCCCGTCAGCGGCTGGGCCGCCCGCCGCTTCGGCGCCAAGCAGATCTACCTGCTCTCCCTCGTCCTGTTCACCGCCGGGTCGGCGCTGTGCGGCCTGGCCACCTCATCCACCGAGCTCATCATCTTCCGCGTGCTCCAGGGCGTCGGCGGCGGGATGATCCTGCCCGTCGCCCAGCTGATCATGGCCGAGGCCGCCGGGCCCGAACGGATGGGCCGGGTGATGAGCATCATCGCGGTCCCCGCCATGCTCGCCCCGATCCTCGGCCCCACGCTCGGCGGTCTGATCATCCAGAACGCGAGCTGGCGCTGGATCTTCTACGTCAATGTCCCGATCGGCTTCATCGGGTTCATCACCGCGGTGCGGATGCTGCCTCGAGTGGAGCGCGGGAAGGTCGACCGACTCGATGTCCGCGGCCTGTTGCTGATGGCCACCGGGCTGCCGCTGTTCACCTACGGCCTGGCCGAGGTCGGGATCACCGGCAGCTTCGGGTCGGCCAAGGTGATCGTGCCGTGCCTGACCGGGATCGCGCTCGTGGCGCTGTTTGCCGTCCACGCCCTCCGGGTGCCCAAGCCGCTGCTCGACCTGCGCCTCTACCGCCGGCCCACCTTCTCCTCGGCCTCGATCGCCATGTTCTGCCTCGCCGCCGCGCTGTTCGGCGGGATGATCTTGCTGCCCCTGTACTGGCAGGACGTCCGTCTGGAGAGCGTGGTCGACACCGGGCTCTTGACCGCGCCCCAGGGTCTGGGCGCGGCGCTGGCCATGCCGCTCGCCGGCAAGCTGACCGACCGGATCGGGGGCGGCCTGCCCGCATTGTTCGGCGTGACCCTGTGCGCGGTGGCCACGATCCCCTTTGGGTTGATCGGTGCTCATACCTCGATCGTTGGGCTGAGTGGCGCGATGTTCATCCGCGGCATCGGCATCGGCTTCGGCTTCATGCCGACGATGGCGGCGGCGTTCGCCTCGCTCGAGCGCTCCGAGCTCGCCAGCGCCACCCCGCAGCTGAACGTGCTCCAGCGGGTGGGGGGCTCGATCGGCACCGCCGTCCTGGCCGTCGTGCTCACGCGCGCGCTCACCGGCGTCCACACGCTGAGTGGCGCAGCCCACGCCTACGGCACCGCGTTCTGGGCCTCGGCGATCCTGGCCGCGCTCGGGATCGTGCCCGCGTTCATCCTGCTCCGCGCCGAGCGCGCTGCGCGCCGGACCAAGGGCGCGCAGGCCGAGACCTCGGCCGAGACACTCGCCGAGGCGGTGGCGGCATGAGCGCCCAGCGCCGGCTACACGCGCTTGGCGACGTGGTAGGCGAGCGCCAGGAGGGCGACGCCGCCGAGCAGGTCGCGCGATCGTTCAAGCGCGCGATGGCTGCGGTGCGGCGGCTGCGCGGCCGCGAGACCCACCGACCGGGCGAGCTCACCGACGCGCAGTACGGCCTGCTGTTCTGCCTTCGCGACCAGGTTCAGATGTCGGTGCGTGACCTCGCGTACGCCGCCGAACTGAGCCCGGCGAGCGTGACCGAGATGCTGGACGGGCTCGCGGCGGCCGGACTCGTCGACCGCCAGCGCTCCGACCGCGACCGGCGCGTAGTGCTCACCTCGCTCACCGTTAGCGGGCGCGGACTGGTCGAGGAGCGGCGCGCTCGGTTCGAGCCGCGCTTCCGCGCCGCACTGGAGCCCTTCAGCAAGGACGAACTCGTGGTGGCGGCCGCGGTGCTCGAGCGGCTCCGGGGTCTGTTCGAGGAGATCGCCGACGAGCGGTGCAGCTAGCGCCGTGGGGCAGTCGATCTCGATCAGCTGCTCTACCAGGGTGATGACGGCCGCATGGTCCTCGTCTGACCAGCGGGCCCGGCGGCCCAGCGCCGCCACCACGTAGTAGGCGATCTCGTCACGCGGGCCCTCAGCATCGGGACGCGCCAGAAGCGTTGCGCCACCGCTCTCGTAGCGCGCTGCTGCCCAGTCGAGCGCCGCGGCGGCGCGTTGGCGCTGCACCCGGTAATCACGCCGGGTGTCGACCGCGTCGGCCGCGAAGCGATACAGGTCCTGCCGGCGCTGGTCATCGGCGTTGTCGTTGTAGACGCGCAGGATCGAGCCGATCACCGGACACACGGATGCGGGCCGATCGCCGAAGCGATCGCCGGCGAGCATTGAGGCGAGCTCCATGACGCAGACGACATTCCCCGGTTGGGGATGGCGCCCCGGTCCGAGACGGACCGTCTGATGCGAGATGGCCATTGCCCCCGGTTATCGACCGGGGGCACGCCAGTGTTAGACGGATACCCGCCCGTCGAGATGCGAGCTGCCCTTACGCGGGTCCCGCACACCGAACTCGAGGTTGTAACCGGCGCCGGGTCGGTCGGCCTCGCAGAACTCGACCTTGCCCGGGAGCAGGATCGGCTTCTTGAACGCCACCTCTACCGTGAACGCGTCGGGCAGGCGCGGCTCGAGCGCGGCCAGGCAGCGCGCCTTAGTCCACATGCCGTGGGCGATCGCCGACTTGAAGCCGAATAGCTTGGCGCTCAACGGATGCATGTGGATCGGGTTCAGGTCGCCCGACACCGAGCCGTAGCGGCGTCCGAGGTCGCCGGGCAGGCGCCAGGTCGCCGTCGACGGCAACTCCTCGGCGCTCGGTAGATCACCGCCCGGAGCGGTTGCCGTCTCAGACCCGCCACCCCGCTTGAGGTTCGTCGAGACCTCCTCCCAGACCAGCTCATCCCCCACCCGCGCCTCGGAGCGCAGCGAGAACTGCCGGCCGCGCGGATGGTCCTCGACGGGGGTGGCCCACACATCGATCTGGAGCTTCTCCGAGGAGCGGATCGGGCGGTGCTGGGTGATCCGGTTGTAGATGTGCACGAGGCCGATGGCCGGGAACGGAAAGCCCGGGTCGGTCATCAGCGAGAGCTGGAGCGGGAAGGCCAGGATGTGGGGGTAGGTGGGCGGCACGGCGTCCCGCAGGTCGAACGCACACACTCGGTCGTATGCCGTGAGCCGGTCGCCGTCGATGGCGACGTCGGTCAGCCGCAGCGTGGTGTCGGGCACGTCGCGGCCGCCACCGCCCACGAACGGCAGGTGCGAGGCGCCCGGGATCAGCGCCGCCCCAGCGCGGGCGAACAGCGGCAGCATCGAGGGGCTGTTCGAGAGTTCCCGCGTCGACATCTATGCGCCTACGAGACTCTGGCCGCAGACGCGGACCACGGTCCCGTTGACGCCGCCCGATCCCGGGCTGGCGTACCACGCGATCGCCTCGGCCACGTCGACCGGCAGGCCACCCTGCGCGAGGCTGTTCATCCGCCGGCCCGCCTCGCGCGTGGCGATCGGCATGGCGGCGGTCATCTGGGTCTCGATGAAGCCCGGGGCCACGGCGTTGATGGTCAGCTGCTTCTTGCCGACCTCGCGCGCCATCGCGTGCACCATCCCGATCACGCCGGCCTTCGACGCGGCGTAGTTGGTCTGGCCCGCGTTGCCCGCGATCCCGCTCATCGAGGAGACCGAAATGATCCGGCCGTTCTCGTGAAACACCTCGCGGCCGAGCAACTCCTCGTTGATGCGCTCCTGGGCGGTGATGTTGATCGCGATCACCTTGTCCCACTGCTCATCGCTCATCCGTCCGAGCGTCTTGTCCCGGGTCACACCGGCGTTGTGGACCACGACGTCCACGCCGCCGTGGTTCTCGAGCAGGTAGGTCGCGATCCGAGCCGGAGCGTCATCGTCGGTGATGTCGAGCACGAGCGTCGATCCGCCCAGCCCGCCGATCGTCTCTTCAAGCTCATTCTCCAGCGCGGGCACGTCGAGGCCAATCACATGCGCGCCGTCCCGCGCGAGCACCTTTGCGATCGCCCGGCCGATCCCGCGGGCGGCGCCGGTGACCAGCGCGTACTTGCCGGCCAGCGGGCGCTCCCAGTCGATCCGGTCGGCGCTCAGGGCGCTCGCCCCGATCCGGACCACCTGACCCGAGATGTAGGCCGACTTTGGCGAGAGGTAGAAGCGGAGAGTGGACTCGATCTGATCCTCGGCCTTGCGGCCCACGTAGATCAGCTGCGCGGTGGCGCCGCGCCGGACCTCCTTGCCCATTGAGCGCACGAAGCCCTCGAGCGCCTGCTGGGCGGTCGCCTGGCGGGGCTTGGAGCAGTCGTCCGGCGGAGTCCCCAGCAGGAGCACCCGGCCGGAGCGCCGGACTCGCCGGATCGTCGGATGAAGGAACGCCCACACCTCGTGCAGCTGTGTCGAGTCGGCGATCCCGCTGGCGTCGAACACGAGCGCCTGGAACGTCTCGTCCTCGGGCGCCGCCTCCGCGTTCCAGACTCGGGCCTCGATTCCGGCGTCGGCGGCTGCCGTGCGCACGTCCTGCTCGAGCGGCGTGTGAACCTCCGCGTCGATCGCCTTGAGGACCTTGGCCACGGCCCCGGCGAGCCGGCCGCCCTTGGCGGCGCCGAGCAGCACCGGGCCGCTCACCACTGGTTGTCCGGGCTCGTAACGCTCGAGCTTGACCGGCGAGGGAAGGCCGATCTGCTTGGAGACGATCTTGCCGATCGGGGTGTTCACCAGTTGCTGATAGCGGTCGCTCATGCTGCCTCCATGATCGCGGTGACGCCAAGTCCGCCGGCGGCGCAGATGGAGATCAGTCCGCGGCTGCCAGAGCCTTTCTCGGCGAGTGCTTTGGCCAGGCCGGCGACGATGCGCCCGCCGGTGGCGCCGAAGGGATGGCCGGCGGCGAGTGAGCCGCCGTGGGTGTTGAGTCTGTCGCGGTCTATCGACCCGAGCGCCTTGTCGAGGCCGAGCCGCTCGCGGCAGTAGACCGGATCCTCCCAGGCCTTCAGCGTGCACAGCACCTGGGCCGCGAATGCCTCGTGGATCTCGTAGAAGTCGAAGTCCTGGAGGGTGAGCTTGTTGCGCTCGAGCAGCTTGGGCACGGCGTAGGTGGGGGCCATCAGGAGCCCCTCGCGTGCGTGGACGTGGTCGACCGCGGCGGTCTGGGCATCGGTGATGTAGGCCTGGACGGGCAGCTCGTGCGCGTTCGCCCACTCCTCGCTGGCCAGCAGCACGGCCGAGGCGCCGTCTGAGAGCGGAGTCGAGTTGCCGGCCGTCATCGTGCCGTTCTCGCCGCCGAACACGGGCTTTAGCTTTGCCAGCTTCTCGACGCTCGAATCCGGGCGCAGGTTCTGGTCGCGCTCGAGGCCGAGGAAAGGCGTGACCAGGTCATCGAGGAACCCGGTGTCGTACGCGGCCGCCAGGTTGCGGTGGCTGGCCACGGTGAGCTCGTCCTGCTCCTCGCGCGTGATGCCCCACTCGGTCGCCATGATCGCCGCGTGCTCGCCCATCGAGAGCCCGGTGCGCGGCTCGGCGTTGCGAGGCAGCGCCGGAACGATCTGCTGCGGCCGGAGCTTGGTCAGCGCCGTCAGCCGGCCCGTGGTGCTCCTGGCGCGGTTGGCTCCGAGCAGCACCTGGCGGAGGTCCTCGTTGATCGCGATCGGCGCGTCCGAGGTGGTGTCGAAGCCGCCGGCGACGGCGGAATCGACCTGCCCGAGTGCGATCTTGTTGGCGACCAGGATCGCCGCCTCCAGGCCGGTGCCGCAGGCCTGCTGGACGTCATAGGCCGGCGTGTGCGGGTTCAGGCGCGAGCCCAGGACGCACTCGCGCGTCAGGTTGAAGTCCCGGCTGTGCTTGAGCACGCCGCCCGCGGATACCTCGCCCAGCGTCTCGCCCTCGAGCGAGAACTTCGAGATCAGGGCCTCGAGCGTCGCGGTCATCATGTCCTGGTTGGACGCCCGCGCGTACGGGCCGTTCTGGCGCGCGAACGGGATTCGGATGCCGCCGAGCACTGCCGCCCGGCGGACGCTTGCGTTCATGGTGTTGATACTCCCCTGCGGGTTCGTTAGCTACACCTGTGTAGCTTAATCCCGCAGGTCTGGGTTGGTCGCAGTCGTGAACGCGCCGCCGGCGACCGCCCTGGCCACCAGCCTTGGAGCCAGGATCCGCGCGGCCGCCGCCACCCAGTAGTAGCGCGGGGCGTAGCGCTCGCCCTTACCGTGCAGCGCGCAGTCGGCGATCGCCTCCGCCACCACATCGGGCTTGGAGACGATCAGGCGGCGGAGCGGGTGGGCGAGCAGCTCGGTGGCGGGGAAACCCTCGGTGGCGATGAACCCGGGAAGGACCAAACCGACGTGGACGCCGTGTTCGCGCTCTTCGGCGGCGAGCGCGTCCGACCACCCCGCGAGCGCGAACTTGGCGGCCGAATAGCCGCCCCCATTGGGTCTGGCCACGCGCCCGGAGGTGCTCGAGACGTTGACGACGGCGATCGGCTTGCCACTCCGGTTGCTCGCGGTCGCGCGCAGTAGCGGCAGCAGTCCCTCGGTCAGCCTGACCTGCGCATCGAAGTCGATCCGCATGTGGCGCTCGACGTTCTCCCACCCGGTTTCGCCGAACGTGCCCGCCCAGCGCGCGCCCGCGTTGTTGACCAGCAGGTGGAGCTCGCCGTGGGCGCGGCCGACCGCCTCGAGCACCGCGGCCGGCGCGTCGGGGTCGGTCAGGTCGACCGCCACGACGGTGGCCCCGCCGAGGCTGTTTGCCAGCTGGGCGAGCTTGTCTTGCCGGCGAGCGACCAGCACGAGTCTCGCGCCCGGCTCGCGGGCGAGCCGGCGCGCCGCCGCCTCCCCGATCCCGCTCGACGCGCCGGTGACGACCGCTACGTATTGCTCTGTCGTTGCCAAGCCGCGCGTAGGCTACCCGGGCGGGCGGGATCATTAATCCGTCGGTTCTCTATCCCGACCAGCGAGATGAGCCCGCCGAGCACGGCAAGCGCCGCGGCTATCTCCATCCCGACATGAAAGGCGTGGACGGATGCGTCGACGAGCGCGGGGTGGATCGTCGCCGGCCCCGTCGTGACCAGCGGGCGCGTGCGTGCCGTCTCGATGAGCGCGTGGGTGCCCGGGGTATGGGCCAGGTCGCGCTCCAGCCGTGACGCGAACGAGGCCGACACCACGGCGCCGACGGCTGCGATCGCGACCAGGCTGGCGATCCGCGAGACCGCGTTGTTCGCGCCGCTGGCCAGACCCGAGTAACCCTCTTGGACCGACCCGAGCACGGTCGCCGTCAGCGGCGCCACCGTGGCCGAGAGCCCGAGCCCGAACACGAGCACGGCCGGCAGGACGACGGTGAGGTAGTCCGGATGTGCTCCGGCGCGGGTGAACAGGAGCAGGCCGGCGCCGGCCACGATCGGGCCCGCGCTCATGAAGGGGCGCGGCCCCACGCGGTCGGTCAGCGCGCCGAAACGGCGCGACAGCGTGAACAGCATCAGCGTGATCGGCAACAGCGAGAGGCCCGCGGCAATCGGCGTGTAGCCCCCCACCTGCTGGACGAACAGCACCAGGAAGAACGTGGCGACGCCGAGCCCGCCGTACATCGCGAGCGTGGTCAGGTTGCCGACGGCGAAGTTGCGCACGCGGAACAGCCGTAGCGGCAACATCGGCTCGGGCGCGCGGCTCTCCCAGATCAGGAACGCCATCAGGACCGCGAGACCGACGACGATCGGCACCGCTACCCGCGGATGCCCGAACCCGTAGCGCGGCTGCTCGATGAGGCCGAATACCGGACCGGCGAAGCCGAATACACACAGGGCCGCGCCGATCCAGTCAACCTGCCGGGCCGTCCGCTGGTCAGGTGGCAGCCGGCGCAACAGCGCCACCGTGAAGAGCACCGGGATGATGTTGATGAGGAAGATCCAACGCCACGAGGCGGCCTGAATCAGTGCGCCTCCACCCAGGGGCCCGATCACGGTGGCAACGCCTGTCCATGCCGTCCAGGTCCCAATCGCAGCCGCCCGCTCGTCGGGTGCGAAGTGGTCGACGATCAGGGCCAGCGTGCTGGGGACGAGCATCGCGCCGCCGATCCCCTGAAGAGCTCGGGCCACGATCAGGAAGGGGGCGCTGGGCGCGAGGGCGCACGCCAGCGAGCACACGCCGAACGCAAGCAGCCCGGTCGTGAACACGCGGCGGCGGCCGAGCACGTCGCCGAGTGAGCCGCCGAGCAGCAGCAGCGAGGACAGCGTCAGCAGGTAAGCCTCGACGACCCACTGCTGGTCGGCCAGGCTGCCATGCAGGCTCGAACGGATCGCCGGCAGTGCGACGTTGATGACCGTCGTGTCGAGAAACACGATGCCCGAGCCGACGATGCTCGCGATGAGCACCGTCCGCTTGATGCCCGGGTCGTGCAAGCGTTATCCCGTGCCGGCGGCGAGCACCGAGTTCGGCTCGTAGCCGGAGAAGGTCACGCTGCTGGCGAACGGGAGGCTGCGGTTGACGATCACGCAGAAGTTCCGGGTGCCGTCGGTGCTCGGAACGCAGGCGCGATAGATCGTGCCCGCCTGGATCGTCAGCAGGCTGACGAACTGGAGGTTGCGGCGAAATGCGTCCGGCGCCCGGTCCCCGATCCAGGCTTGCGCACGCGCGATCGCGTCCTGCGTGGCGCGCTGAGAGGCGTCGATCGCGCCCCGGTGGTTCAGCCCGGCGATCGTGATGGTCGCGGTCACCGTCAGCACGAGCACCGTGCCGGCGTAGTCGCGCGCGACCACGCTGGGCAGGTCGGGACGCAGGCGGCGCAGCAGCGCTCCGATCGGCCGCGACAGGAACAGGACCGCGAGCAGGTTGGCCACCAGCGCCAGCAGCCCCGCCGCCATCAGAGATTCCGTTGTTCCGGCGGGTGGTAGCTCGTGCCCGATGACGGCGTCGGCGACGATCAGGACGACGAACGACGGCCACAGCCAAGCGCCGGCGCGCCGCCAGCGCATCCGCACCAGGCGGGCGCGCGCGTGCGACAGAGCGCCGTCCATGCGTCCAAGACTAATGGCGTTCAGACCTCATCACGCGAACCGTCCAATAAACTCGGACGAACCCAATCGGGGCTGGCCGGCGATCCCGGACGGCCCGGTGAAACGGGTCCGGACGCGGAGATCCCGCTCAGGCCCAAAAGAAAGGGAAACTGGAGAGATGGCCACTCATACGGCTGATCCTGCTGCCGACGGGGCGGCGGCGGTAGAGCACCTCACCACCGAGGACCGCATCTGGCTGCTCCGCGCGATGCTGCTGATGCGCGGACTCGAGGAGCGGGCGATGACCCTGTACCGGCAGGGCAAGGTCCCGGGCTCCTTCTACGACGGATACGGGCAGGAGGCGGTGTCGGCCGGTGCGGCCTTCGCGATGGGCCCCGAAGACCGGCTGTGCATCCTGCACCGCGACCTGGCCGCCCACCTGATACGGGGCGTCACCCCAGCGCGCATCCTCGCGCAGTACATGGGACGCGCCACCGGAATCACCGGCGGCCGCGACGGCAACGTCCATTTCGGCGACCGCCACCTCGGCTGCGTCGGAATGGTTTCGATGCTGCCCGACATGATGCTCATCGCCACCGGCATGGCGATGGCCTTCAAGCTGCGCGGCGAGAGTCGCTGCGCGATGACCTGGTTCGGGGATGGCTCGACCTCGCGTGGGGACTTCCACGAGGCGATGAACTGGGCCGGCGTCCAGAAGCTGCCCGTCATCTTCATCTTGGAGAACAACCAGTACGCGTATTCGACGCCGGTAGACAAGCAGTTCGCGGTCGACCCGGTCGAGCGAGCTGCGGCCTACGGATTCGTCGGTGTCACCGTCGACGGCAACGACGCGGAGGCGATGTTCGAGGCCGGACGGGCCGCGCGCGAGCGCGCGCTGGCCGGCGAGGGTCCGACGCTGATCGAGGCCGTGACCATGCGCATGCACGGCCACGCCGCGCACGACGACATGAAGTACGTGCCCAAGGAGCAGGTCGAGGAGTGGCGCAAGCGCGACCCGATCGAGCGCCAGGAAGGCCGGCTGCGCTCGCTTGGCGTCGACGTCGATGCCGTGCGCGCGGAGGTCAAGGCGACGATCGACGCCGCCGCCGAGGAGGCGCTGACCGCGCCCATGCCCGACCCCTCGACGGCGACCGACGGGGTGTTCTGCGAGGGCGAAGCGGAGTCGCTGGGTGACGGCCAGGCGCCGTGGAGCGGGTTCAACTGATGCCTACGTTGACTTATCTCCAAGCGATCTCGTCCGCGCTGCGCGACGAGCTGCGGGCCGACGAGCGGGTGCTCCTGATGGGCGAGGACATCGGCGTGTTCGGCGGCGCGTTCAAGGTCACTGACGGGTTCATCGACGAGTTCGGCCCCGACCGGGTGATGGACACCCCGCTGGCCGAGTCCGGGATCATCGGCACCGCCATCGGCGCCGCGGTCGTCGGCATGCGCCCGGTGTGCGAAATGCAGTTCTCTGACTTCATCTCCTGCGGCTTTGACCAGCTGGTCAACGTGGCCGGCAAGATGCACTACCGCCAGGGACTCGCCGTGCCCATCACCGTGCGTCTGCCTTCGGGGGGCGGGTTCTCGGGCGGGCCGTTCCACTCCCAGAACCCGGAGGCGTGGTTCATGCACTCGCCGGGGATCAAGGTAGTGGCGCCCTCGACGGCCGAGGACGCCAAGGGGCTGCTGCACGCGGCCATTCGCGATCCGAACCCCGTCTGTTACATGGAGCACAAGCACCTCTACCGACGGGTCAAGGGCGAGGTGCCCTCGGGCGTCTTTGAAACTCCGTTTACGGCCCGGGTCGCCCGGCCGGGGTCGGATTTGGTGGTGATCGCGTACGGCGCGATGGTCTCCGTTGCCTTGGAGGCCACCGAGGACGTGGACGGCGCTTCGGTGGAAGTGCTCGATCTTCGCTCTCTGGTGCCTTTGGACGAGGAGGCGATCCTCGACTCGGTCGAGCGGTGCTCGAAGGTGGTGATCGTCGACGAGGCCAATCAGATGTGCGCGGCCGGCGCCCAGGTGGCGGCGCTGATCGCCGAGAAGGGGTTCGAGTCGCTGGACGGCCCGGTGGTCCGGGTCGCCACGCCCGACGTCCCGATCCCGTTCTCGCCGCCGCTCGAAGCGGCCGTACTGCCGGGTGTCGAGCGAGTGAGGGAGGCGTGCCGTGAGCTCCTCGCGTACTGATGTCCTAGTCGACGTCACCATGCCCCAGATGGGGGTCTCGGTCGCCGAGGGCACGATCGTCTCCTGGCGGGTTGAGGTCGGCGACCGGATCGAGGCCGACGCGACGATCGCGGAGATCTCGACCGACAAGATCGACACCGAGGTGCCGTCGCCGGCCTCCGGCGTGGTGGCCGAGATCCTGGTCCCGATCGGGGAGACGGTCGACGTGGGGACGGTGCTGGCGCGGATCGCGCCCGCCGGCGGCGGCGCCCCTCCGGCTCCGCTCGATGGGGAGCCCGGTGGCGTTGCGGCCACTCCGCCCCCGCTCGATGGCGAGCCCGGTGGCGCTCCAACTCGCGAAACCTCATCCCCATCCCCCCGGAACGGCAACGGCCACCGGCGCTACTCGCCGGTCGTCCAGCGCATCGCCGCCGAGCACGGGATCGATCTGGCGCAGGTTTCCGGAACGGGCCGAGGTGGGCGGGTGCGCAAGCAGGACGTGCTTGCGTTCGTCGAGTCGGCGCCGGTCGAGGAGCCGCCGCTGCATATCGAGAGCCCCTACCGGCCCGAGCCCGTGCCGCCGGTGACGGCGGGCGACGGTCTGTCACGGATGCGCCGCCAGATCGGCGAGCACATGAAGCGCTCGCTGGACACGACCGCGACGTGCACGACGTGGATCGAGGTCGACATGAGCCGCGTTGAGGCGGCTCGTGCGCGCCTCGGCGTGACCGCGCTGTCGTTCGTGGCGCGGGCTTGCATCGACGCGTTGCGCGAGCACCCGGCGCTGAACGCGTGGCTCGAGGGTGATCGCTACACGCGCCATACCGAGGTGAACCTGGGGATCGCGGTATCGCTGGGCGAGGACGGGCTGATCGTCCCGGTCATCCACCGGGCGCACGAGCTGTCGGTCGAGGGTCTGGCGGCGCGGATTCGCGATATCGCGCGGCGGGCTCGCGCGCGGGAATTGACCCCGGATGACGTCCAGGGCGGGACGTTCACGATCACCAACCCGGGTCAGTACGGCTCGATCATGGCCACGCCGATCATCAACCTGCCCCAGGTGGGGATCCTCGACTTCGAGGCGACCATCAAGCGGGCCGTGGTCGTGACCGACGCGGATGGGAACGACTCGATCGCGATCCGGCCGATGACGATCCTGGGGCTCAGTTGGGATCACCGGGCTTTGGATGGCGCGCTGTCAGCGCAGTTCCTGGCCACGGTAAAGGCCCACCTGGAGAGCGTGTAATGGCTCCCGAGATTTGGGTCTGTCATCTGGGGGTCGTGGAGTACGCCGAGGCGCTGGCGCTGCAGGAGCGTCTGCGGGCGGCCCGCCAGGAGGACGAGCTACCCGATGTTCTGCTCACACTGGAGCACCCGCCCGTTTACACGCGCGGCCGGCGCTCGCGGCCGGGCGAGCTTCCGATGGCCGAGGAGTGGTATGCGGCCCAGGGGATCGACGTGGTGGAAACGGACCGGGGCGGGCTCGTCACCTACCACGGCCCCGGGCAGCTCGTCGGCTATCCGATCGTGCGCGTCGATGACGTGGTCGCGTACGTGCGGACCCTGGAGAACGCGCTGGTCGCGGCTCTGGTCGGCGAGGGGGTTCTTGGCGCTCGGTCGCGGCCGCGCGAGGGGCACCGGTACACCGGCGTGTGGGTCGAGGATCGGAAGATCGCCTCGATCGGGGTTCACCTGTCGCGAGGGGTGTCGACACACGGGTTTGCGGTGAACGTCGAGAACGACCTGCAGCCGTTCTCGTGGATCGTTCCGTGCGGGCTCGACGGGGTGGCGATGACGTCGCTTCTTCGCGAGACCGGCCGGACGCCGAGCGTCATGAAGTGCTTCCGGCGGCGCGCTGCCTACCAGGTCGCGCGGGGGCTGGGGCGCCGGCAGAGGCTGGTTTCGCTGTCCCGTTTGGAGACCCGGGTCCCAGTAGCTTGAGCAGGATCGGTTTGAGCTCGTGGGGCCGCTGGTTGAGCTGGCGCCACGTGGTTCTTATGACCGTCCAGCCGGCGGCTGTGAGGCGCTGATCGCGTCGGCGGTCGTTTTCGAAGGCCTGACGCGTTCCGTGCGTCTTGCGGCCGTCGGTCTCGACCACGATGCGCTCTTCGGGCCAGGCGAAGTCGGCCCTGATCATGGGTCCGCCGTCTCCGGGGTCGATCCAGAACTGTGGTCTTGGGTCCGGGAGGCCCAAGCTGCGGGTCAGGGCGAGGAGCGCCTCCTCGAAGTCGTTCTCGGTCGGGGTGCTTCCGATGTAGTGCTCGGTCAGGACCCTGCGGACCTTCTTGGCGGCACGGCGGGTGGGGTTGCGGGCGATCTGGTCGTCGATCGCGTGGAGGTCGAGGCCCTCGACCTGGTCGGCCTGGTCGAAGGCGCGCTCGAGCCCGCGCTGGTCTGTGACCTCCGCCAGGTCGAAGAGGGTTCGGGGGATGCTCGTCACGGGGATGTTGTTGACGACGGTGACGTCATTGGCGGTCAAGGTCGTCGAGCGATGAACGACTACACCCGAGTGGGTGCGGGTGGAGCGCCTCGGGACCGTGACCTCGATGCTGGTGTGCCCCCAGGGTCTGAGTCCGTGCAGGGCGGCTGCCGAGCGGTAGGAGAGGACCGCCCCGGGGCCGCAGGCGAGCACGGCGGCCATGTAGAGGCCCTCGCGGGTGAGGAGCTCCTTGGGGACGAGCGAGTAGACGGTCTGATGGATCCGGTGGAATCGGCCGGCGACCGCGCGCTTCTGCGCGCCGCGGGGACCGAGGCCGAGCTCGCTCAGCTGATCGAGCCCGAACACGGCGTGCTGGGCGTTGGCCAGCTCCGCTATGGCCGCATCCAGGGAGGGCTGGTCGAAAAAACGTCCTCCTGGTTCGTTTTTCCGACCAGCCTCGGGCATGACCCAGATGTTCTCCGAGAAAACGTGACAGGTGTGACACGGGGTGTTCCAATTCGACTCGGGTCGCTAGCCTTAAATGCGTGTCGACGCGCGAGCACGTAACTCGGTCCAGGGCCAACCCGGGTGGCATATCCAACGTGCTGGAGGTGCTCGGCGCGGACGTGCAGCCTTTCCGGGCTCGGAAACCCCCGTGGTTCAAGGTGCCGGCGCCCGGAGGCCCCGGATACCGCCAGCTGAACCGGCTGATCAAGACCGAGAACCTCCACACGGTCTGCCAGGAGGCGGCGTGCCCGAACATCGGCGAGTGCTGGACGCGCGGCACCGCCACGTTCATGATCCTCGGGGACACCTGCACCCGCCGCTGCGGCTTCTGCAACGTCAAGACCGGCAAGCCCACCTGGAACGACCCGCTCGAGCCCGCCCGGGTGGCGAGAAGCGTCGCCAAGATGGGACTACGGCACGCCGTGATCACGAGCGTCGACCGCGACGACCTCCCGGATTACGGGGCACAAGCCTTCGTCGGGGTCATCAGGCAGATCAGGCGGCAGGCGCCGCGGTGCAAAATAGAGGTGCTCACCCCCGACTTCCGGGGCGAGGAGATGCCGCTGGCCAAGGTGATCGCCGAACGACCCGACGTGTTCAACCACAACGTCGAGGTCGTCCCCCGGCTGTACTCGGTGGCGCGGAGGGGCTCAAAGTTCGAGCGCTCGTGCCGCGTTCTTAGGAATGCAAAGGAGATGGCCGGCGACGACGTAACCACCAAGTCCGGACTCATGGTCGGCTTGGGTGAAAGCTTTGACGAGATGGTCGACGCGCTTGGAACGCTGCGCGAGAATCACGTCCAGGTCCTGACCGTCGGCCAGTACCTGCGCCCAACCGAAGACCACCTTCCGATCGTCCGCTACTGGCACCCGGACGAGTTCGCCGAGCTGGAGAAGGCCGCGTACGGACTGGGGTTCGAGCACGTCGCGGCCGGCCCGCTCGTCCGGAGCAGCTACCACGCCGACCAGCACGTCCCGCAGAGCGAACCGGGTATCGGCCCATTGAGCGAGGCAGCCACAGCATGAACCGAAAACGCCTATTGATCGCACTTGCGCTCGCGGCGCTCGCCGCGCTCATGCTCGCTCCGGCCGCGCTGGCCGCGGGCGGCAGCGGCTCGGCCGGATTCGGCGGGGGCGGTGGCGGAGAGGGCGGCGGCGGCGGTGGCGGCGTCGGCGTGTTCATCCTGATCCAGATCCTGATCCGGATCGCCGTCCTGGGCCACGGTCTCGGAGCGCTGGTGCTGATCGCGCTCGCCCTCGTGTACTTCATCTTCACCCGGGTCGTCCCCCAGGCACCCCGCTTCTGGTCTGCCCACAGCGGCGCCGGTCCGAAGGCCCGACGCCGCACGGCGCAGCGCCAGCGCCGCGTCGAGATGGCCGCCGCGGTGGCGGCCGACGAGGACGCCGCGTTCGCGCCCGATGCGGTGAAAGCCAATGCGGCTGCGCTGTTCAAGCAGATCCAGAGCGCATGGACGGCCGGCGACCGTGCGAAGCTGGCCCGCCTGGTGGCGCCCGACCTGCTCATCGAGTGGGAGCGCCGGCTCGACGACATGGACCGGCGCGGCTGGCGCAACCACGTTGAGGTGCTCGGTGAGCCGACCGTCGAATACGTCGGCCTCAGCCGTCGCGGGGACAGCGCCGACGGCGTCACGGTCCGTATCGAGGCCAAGCTCCGGGACTACGTCGTCGACCGGTTCGGCAACCACCTCAAGCGCACCGGCCGCCTCAGCGAGACCGTCCACCTGCGCGAATTCTGGACGCTCAAGCGCGGCCCCAACGGGCACTGGATGCTCGGCTCGGTCGAGCAGGGCGCCGAGGGCGCGCACGTCCTGAACGAGGACATCATCGCCAGCGCCGACTACGACGATAAGAGCATGCACGACGAGGCGCTGATCGAAGGCGCCGTCGCCGACGCGGTTCCGCAGGACGTCAAGGTCGCCGAGGTCGCGGACCTCGACTTCGCCGGCGATGCGCGTGCAGCCGCAATGGACCTGAGCCTGGCCGACGGCCGCTTCGCCCCCGACGTGCTCGAGGTGACCGCCCGCCGGGCTGCGACCGCGTGGGCGGAGGCGGTGGACGGCGACGACGCGCGGCTGCGCTCGATCGCGCACGGCCAGGCCGTCCGCGACCTGTTGCACCCGGGCGACCCGAGCGGCCGGACCCGGCTCGTGGTCCGGGGACCCAAGGTCGAGAAGATCCGCATTACCGGGCTCGACGCGGGAGCCCAGCCGCCGACCATGACGGTCGAAGTGCAGCTGAACGGTCGGCGCTACATCGAGGACCGCGACACGACGGCGATCCTGGCCGGAAGCCAGTCGCGCGCCACCACCTTCACCGAGCACTGGACGTTCGGGCTCGACGGCGACGCCCGGCAGCCTTGGCTGCTCACCGGGGTCGGTACGCCCGCGCAAAAGGCGTGAGCGGTCGCAGCGGGGCGTAACCTCGCGACCGCGTGATCCCGCTCAAGGACAACATCCCGACCGGGCGGTTCGCGTACGTCACGTTCACGCTGATCGTCGCGAACTTCGTCGTCTACATCCTGGCCATCCGCCACGGGGGCTCGTTGATCAGCGGCCCCAGCCCGACGGTGGAGCTCAAATACGGCGCGATCCCGTACGCGCTGACGCACCCCGGCGATCACTGCGGGTTCATTCAGAGCGGGGCAGTCGCCTGCCAGGGGCAGCCCCACGTCCAGGGGACCCCGCCGAACACGATCCCGACGTGGCAGACCATCTTCACGGCGATGTTCATGCACGCCTCGATCATCCACATCGGCGGCAACATGCTGTTCCTGTGGATCTTCGGCAACAACGTCGAGAACGCGATGGGCCCGGTCAAGTACCTCTTCTTCTACATCCTGGGCGGAATCGCGGCGCTCGCGCTCCAGGTGGCGGTCGCCCCCAACTCGACCGCGCCAACGCTGGGCGCATCCGGGGCGATCGCGGCGGTACTGGGCGGCTACATCCTGCTCTATCCCCGCGCCCGGGTGCTCACGCTGGTGTTCATCATCTTTTTCTTCACGGTGATCGAGCTGCCGGCGATCATCGTGCTGGGGTTGTGGTTCATCGAGCAGGCGGTGTTCGCGGCCGTGGGTCTGACCACCCCGGGCACGAGCGGCGGCGTGGCCTACTTCGCGCACGTCGGCGGGTTCGCCTTTGGGCTGACGACGGTCAAGCTGCTGGCGACGCGGCGAAGGCAGCTCCCGCCGGCCCGCCCGGTCTACTGACGCCATGCGCTTCGTGATCCTGATCGTCGTGCTGCTGTTCATTGTCGCGCTCGGCATCCTCACCGTGCGCGACATCCAAA
This sequence comes from Solirubrobacteraceae bacterium, assembly GCA_035504535.1. Classification (GTDB taxonomy): domain Bacteria; phylum Actinomycetota; class Thermoleophilia; order Solirubrobacterales; family Solirubrobacteraceae; genus Palsa-465. The sequence continues at coordinate 19,410 of DATJRS010000018.1, forward strand.
TGCACGGCGCCACGCCGGTCGATGTGCTGGCGATCATCGTGCTGGTGCTGTTCACGACCGGCATCGTCGGGGCCTTGCTTCATCCTCCCCGGCAATGAGCGTTCTTCAAGAGGGGCGTGCGCGCCGCCGCCGCGGCCGGCGGAGGCCCATCACGCGGCGACGTCGACGTGGGCGGCGGACGCCGCTGACCCGCCGGCGCGTGGAGGAGGTGCTCGCGATCGGGTTCGTCGCGGTGGTGGCCCTGCTCGCGGTGATGTCTTCGCAGGCGGATGGTCCGGCCGCGGTCGCGCTCAAGACACCGGTCGTCCACCGCCCCGCCAAACCGGCGCCACCGATCCGCAGCGACTACGGGATCGCCAGGGCGCCGGCGGCCGAGCAGGTGAGCGTGAATCTGAATCTCCCGCTCAAGAGCGGGCTGCTGTTCGACGTCAACACCGGCAAGGTCCTGTGGTCCAAGAACCCCACCGACGTCGTGCCGATCGCCAGCCTGACCAAGATGATGACCGCGCTCCTGGTGGTGACGCACACCAGGCCGAGCGCGACGGTCCTGATCACCCACGACGCGCTCAACTACACCGGTTCCGGCGTCGGCATGCTCCCGCTGGGCAAACGGGTGCCACTGGTCGCCCTGCTCTACGGACTGCTGCTCCCGTCGGGCAATGACGCGGCGATCGCGCTGGCCGACCACGTGGCCGGCACCCAAACGCGATTCATCTCGCTCATGAACGCCGAGGCCCACGCGCTGGGGCTCAAGTGCACCCACTACACGACCGTGTCCGGGATCGTCGACCAGGGCAACCATTCGTGTGCCCAGGACCTCGCGCTGATCGCCCACCTGGTTCTCGAGCAGCCGCGGTTGGCGACGATCGTGGCCTCCCGGAGCGCGATCGTGCCGTTCCCGATCAAGGGCGGGAAGTTGTTTCTTTACAACAACAATCCGCTGCTCGTGGCCGGCTATCCCGGCACAGACGGGGTCAAGACCGGGTTCACGGACGCGGCCGGGGTGTGCCTGGTGGCGACCGCGCGGCGGGGGCGGACCTGGCTCGGAGTGGTACTGCTGCATTCAGCGAACACCGAGGCTCAAGCGGAGCAGCTGCTCAACGCCGGGTTCGCAAAGCTTGGGCAAAGCTGACCGGGCGCGAAGGCCTGCAGCTCAAATCCCGTTGCGTGAACCCGGCCTGCCGGGGGTAATTCAACAACGCACGCCCAGGAGGCGCAAAAGCGGCAAGACGAAGGAAGGCAGATGTCCCCGGTCAACTACCAGACGATCAAGCTCGGCAAAGGCAAGCACTCGACCCCCGAGGAGGGCGCGTGCGTCATGGAGCTCGCCTCCATGCTCGCGGGAGAGCCGTTCACCGACCATCCCGCATCCGTGTGCCCAGTGATCGGATCCTTCCTTCGCTCCTACAACGACACGATCGACGAGAGTCGGCGCCAGTCGCTCTACGAGTACGCCTCACAGGTGGTAGGGAGCCGCGGCTCGCGGCGGGCTCAGCAGGAGCGTGCCGACCGGCTGGCCACCTGGGCCGAGGAGATGCAGCGCAGCCGGCGCACGTGGTTCCTGCGCTCTCCGCTGCGCGCCTTCGGCCGCCTGCGCAAGCCTTCCATCGACGCCGTCGGCAGCTATGCGGTGCACTCGATCCCGAAGCACACCGACCGCACGCATGCCGCGGTGCTCGCGCTAATCGACGAGCTGCTCGCGATCGGCGTCCGCGACGACCGCGTGTCCGCCCGGGTCATCGCGTCGCGCTCGCGCACGCTCGACGCGGCCGCCTGACCGGCCTTCGCGGCCTGGCGGCGGGCAAGAGCAGCGGGATCACCACGCCATGAGACAACGCGCCAGCATGCAACCGGCTACGAACAACGTCATACGGATTCTCGCGCACGACCCCGACCTCAGCGACGGGTTGACCGGTAGCCGCCTGGACGACGCCATCCGGGATTGCGTGGCCGGGACGGCCCACTTTGCAGCCGGGCCCTGGACGCCGCCGGATCAAATTGGCGACATGCGCTTCGGCCTGGGCCTGCTGATCCTGGACGGGCTGATCGTCCGCCGGGTCGGTGTGGCGGGGCGCTTCGGAGCCGAATTACTCGGAGACGGCGATCTGCTCAACCCGTTTCATCCCCACGACATGGGGACCTCTCTGCCCCGCACCGGCAAGTGGCGTGCGCTGCGCGACTCACACATGGCGATCCTCGACTCCGAGTTCGTGCTCCGGGTCAGCCGCTACCCAGAGGTCGTATCCGCACTGGTGGCACGCGCCCTGCGGCGCTCCCGTCATATCGCGACGAACATGGCGATCGTTCAGCAGCCCCGGATCGACCTGCGACTGCACATGCTGTTCTGGGAGCTCGCGGACCGGTGGGGGATCGTGCGCCAGGACGGCGTCCACGTGCCGCTGCACCTGACCCACGCCACGCTGTCCGACCTCGTCGCCGCGCGGCGCCCCACGGTCACCAAGGCGCTCGGGGAGCTGGCGCAGCGCTCGGCGGTGATCTGGACGGGGAACGACTGGCTGCTTCCCGGCGAGCCGCCGGATGAGCTCGACGATGTCGGGTCCCTCTCCATCGCCAGCATCACCTAATAGAACGTTCTATCTTGCGTTGGTGGCGGTAGCTAGCGGGGCGAGGGCCGGGCGCGGTGTCCGGGCGAGAAGCAGGGCGTAGGCGACCACGGCGCCACCGATGACCGCGAGCGCGCCGCTCACGCCCAGCAGCGACACCAGGATCGGGGCGAGAAGGGCGCCGACCGCGATCCCGCCGACGCAGACCGGCACGACGAGCCCGTAGGCACGGGCGAACACGCTCGGGTCGAGCGAGCGCTGCAGGCAGGTGTCGCCGACCACCTCGGTGACGATCGAGCCGGCGCCGAAGATGCCGGCGAGCACCAGCGCAGCGGGAAGCCAGCCGGCGATGGCCAGGAGCGGCAGCGGCGCGCCGACCGCCACGACAGCCAGGCTGAGCACCTGGCGCGGGCGGCCGGAGGCGGCACCCCGACCGGCAAGGCCGGCGGCGAGCAGACCCCCGGCACCCATCCCGGCCAGCAGATAGCCGTAGCCGGCTGCGCCGAGGCCCAGGCGGTGGCCGAGGATGACGAACAGGACGGTCAGGGCGCCGTAAACGGTGCTGGCGATCAGGTTGGCGCCAACCACCGGGACGGCATCGCGGTAGTCGCGGAGGGCCAGCCACCCGGCGCGGTGCTCGGACACGAGACCGGCGGGCTCGGAGCGCTCGGCTGCAGGCGCGGCGGCGAGCGCACGACGCGGCAGCGCCGCGACGACCGCGGCCCCGGCCAGGAACGTGGCGCCGTTCAGCGCGAAGGCGATGGCCGGCGATCCCAGCAGCAGGAGGAGGGCGCCGAACAGCGGGCCGGCGACGATGCAGATGCTCATCACGCTGACACGTGCGGCGTTGGCGGCGGGAAGCTGCTCTTCGGTGGCCAGCGCGGGCATCACGGCTACGACGCACTGCGGGTAGGCGGACCCGGCGGCGGTGGAGAGCGCGGCCAGGAGCGGAGCGAAGACGATCGGCGCATGCAGGACCGCGACGGCGGCCAGCAGGGCCATCGCCAGCGCCCGCGCGAAGTCGGAACCGAGCATGACGAGCCGGCGGTCGGTGCGATCGGCCACCACGCCAGCGAGCGGGCCGACGAGCACCTCGGGGAGGATCCTCGCGGCGGTGCTCGCGCCGACCCAAAGCGAGGAGTGGGTGCGGTCGTAGACGAACGCGAGCAGGGCCAGGTTGTAGAGCCAGTCGCCGGCCTGCGAGGCGGCCAAGCCGGTGAGCAGGAGGCGGAGGTTGCGCTCACGGAGCGCGATGCGGAATGGGGTGGTCGGATTGAGCATGCCGCCAGCATGCGTCTAAGGACCCCCTCCCCACATCGGGCAGCTGCGGTAAATCTCGCCTGCCGGCGTCCTAGATCGGCGGCCCGGAGCGCTAAGGCGCGTCTAAGGCGGCGGTGGCGTCCAGCCCGAGGCGGTGGGCAAGCGCGGCGGCTTCCCCGCGGCTTGAGACGCCCAGCTTGCTGATGATGTTCGAGACGTGGACGCTCGCGGTCTTGGGGCTGATGAACAGCTCGGCCGCGATCTGGGGATTTGAGCGCCCAGCGGCCACGAGCTCCAGCACCTCGCGCTCGCGGTCGGTCAGGCCGAAGGACTCGAGCGAGCGCATAGACGCGCCCTCCGGCACCGCCTCGCCGTCGCCGATCTCCGGCAGGCGCAGGCGAGCCCGGCGGGCCAGGGCCTGGGCCTCGGAGAGCAACGGGGCCGCGCCCATGCGCGCCGACAGCTCAGCGGACTGCTCGAGCATCGCGGTGGCCCGGTCACGGTCGGCGGCGGCGCAGGCGTCCTCGGCGCCGCGCAGGAGCGCGTAGGCGGTCAGGTACGCGTCGCCACTGCGGCGCGCGGACTCGACCGCCAGCGACCAGTCGGGGGCGGTGCCGGCCACCCGCGCGGCTTCGGCCTTCGCCAGCGCGCGGTAGGCCTGCTCGGACCGCGTGGTGGCGGCCAGCGCCTCGGCCGCGGAGCGGAGCGAGGCCGTACGCGCGGGCTCGGGCTGTGCAACCTCGGCCTCGATCCGGAGCCCGAGCCACAGCAGCGGCCATCGATATCTCGACATTTCGACATCTGATTCGAGGCCCTTCTCGATGGCGGCGCGCGCCGCGACTGGATCGCCGCACATATGGGCGACCAGGGCCTGCGCAAACCAGTACGGCTGAAACCACTGCGTCGACTCTGACGAGCGCATGGCCTTACTCGCGGCCTGGAGGTCGCGCGCTGCGTCCTCGTAGCGACCGGCCAGCGCGGCGATCCTCGCCCGCATCGTGGCCATCGCACTCACCATCGCCAGCCCCGACGGGCTCGACGCCAGCGCGTCGGTCAAGAGCTGCTCCGCCTCGGCCCATCGCCCGAGGACGACCATCGGCTCGGCACAGTTGGAGACGAGATAGGCAACGTACACGTGACGCGTGAGACCGACCCGCTTCGCCAGCTCGAGCCCCGACGTCGCGGCAGCCGCCGCCTCCTCGTGGTCGCCGACGGCCTCCAAACCGTCGGACAGGTTCAGATACCCGCGCAGCGCCGTCGCGTGGTCTGAGATGGCTTCGGCGATCTCCAGTCCCATCCGCAGCTCTGCGATCCCCGCCTCGGCGTCCTCCCCGTAGGCAAGCGCGGCGCCGAGGAGCATGCGCGCGGCCGCCTCCTGCTCGCGTGCCCCCGCCGCCAGCGCCGCGGTCAACGCCTGCTCGGCGCCGACCCGCCATTCGGGGGTGAAATCGACCATACGGATGGTGGCCAGGGCCAGAAGCACGTCCGCGCGGGCGACCGTCGGCGGCTCGGCCGGGAGCAGCGCTGCGGCGCGCTCGAGCCTGGCGACGGCGTCGTCACGCCAGTCGAGATCCTGCATCGCCGTCGCCTGGCCGGTCAGGAGGACGGCCATGCGTTCCGGCTCCACGTCGTCGCTGAGCTCGGCCAGTGCCTCGTCGAACAACGCCACCGATCGTTCGAGGTCGCCCGACGCATACGCCATCTGCCCGGCCAGCCGCAGCAGCTCGACGACGTCGGTGCCGGTGCGCTCCGCGGCGTCCGGGACACCCGGCCAGAGCTCGAGCGCGCGCTCGAGGTGGCGGAGCGCCTCGGCAGGTGCATACGGCCCCGCCAGCCGCGCCGCCTCGACGCTGGCTCCGAGCGCCCGCGGAATGTCGTGTGCGGCCGAGAAGTGCAGTGCGAGCGCGGCCGCGGCTGAGGCAGCGGATCCGGCCAGCGAGGGCTCGCTCGAGAGCACCTCCGCGTAGGCGGCGTGGATCCGGACGCGCTCGCGCGGGAGCGCGTCGCTGTACACGGCATCGCGGGTGAGCTCGTGGCGGAAGCGGTACCCGTGGCCGGTCTCGTCGACCACCAGCAGGTGATGCTCGATCGCCTCCCGCAAGGCGGCGTCGAGGCTGTCATCGTCGAGGTCGGCGACCCGCGCGAGCAGTGCGTCGGGGACCGACCGCCCGGCAGCGGCGGCGATCCGCAGCAGGCGTAATGTGGGCGGCGAGAGGCGCTCGGCGCGGGCGAGAAGCAGGTCGCGCAAGGTGGTCGGCAGCTCGTCCGCGTCAGCTCCCGCCTGCATGGCTCCGAGGATCTCCTCGATCAGGAAGGCATTTCCTTCCGAGCGCTCGTAGAGCAGATCGAGCATCGCGGCGGTCGGCGGCGCGCCCAGGATGGCTTCGAGCTGACGCGCGGTCTCCGCACGCGTGAAGCGCTGCAGCTCAAGCCGCCGCACCGATCGCACCCGCTCCCACTCGGTGACGAGCGGCCGCAACGGATGGGAGCGATGGATCTCATCCGTGCGGAAGGTCACGACGAGGACCACACCCACCTCGCGCAGAGCGCGGATGAGCAGAGCTACGAGATCGAGTGTGGAGCGATCCGCCCAGTGCAGGTCCTCGATGACCAGCATGAGCGGCCGGTCGAGGGCGAGTCGCGAGATCACCCCGAGCACCAGCTCGAGCAGGCGGGCGCTCCCTTCCTCCCGAGCCGCAGTCGGGCGCTCCGGGCCAGCCGGCTCGAGCTCGGGCAGGAGCCGAGCGAGCTCCTGGCGCGCGGGGCCGATGACCCGGTCGAGCTCGTCTGCCTCGCTCAGGCGGATCAGCGAGCGCAGGGCATCGACGATCGGGCTGAGCGGGAGGCCCTCCCCGCCCAGCTCGACGCAGCTACCCGTGAGGATCCTCGTTCCGCGGTCGCGAGCACGCTCGGCAGCCTCCTCGACCAGGCGGCTCTTGCCCACCCCGGCCTCGCCGCCGACGAGCACCACGGCGGGGTTGCCGGCGCGCGCGGAATCCAGAGCCGCCACCACGCCCGCTAACTCAACCCCCCGTCCGACGAACACTGGACTTACCAGACCAGGGTGCATCCGGCCCGCATTCTTTCAGTCCGGCCCCCCGTCGTGGGCTCCCGGAGCCCGGGTGTGCAAAGCTTCTGCCCGCTTTGCCCACCGGAATCGGACAGCGCATACGCCGTCGGGAGGACCCGCGCTTCATCCGGGGCGAGGGACACTACGTGGACGACCTGCGGCTGCCGGGAGCGCTCCATCTGACCTTCGTTCGCTCCTACATGGCCCACGCCCGCATCACCGGGATCGACAAGTCGGCTGCCGAGGCGGCCGGCGCCCAGGTGTTCCTCGCCGCCGACACCGACCTGATGGTCAACCCGGCGCCGCCGATGCTCCAGGTCAGTCCCAGCATGTTCAGGCCGTTGATCGCCAGCGACACGGTTCGGTTCGTAGGCGACATCGTGGCGGTCGTGGTCGCCGAGACCCGGGAGGCGAGTGTCGACGCCGCCGAGCTGGTGGACGTCGAGTACGAGCCGCTGCCGGCCGTGACCGACCCGGTCGAGGCGGCGAAGGACGAGGTTCTGCTCTATCCGGACGTGGGCACCAACATCTGCTTCCGACGGCCGCTGGAGCCGGACCCCGGGCTGTTCGCCTCGAGCGATGTCGTCGTCACCGGGCAGCTGATCAGCCAGCGCCTGAACGGCCTGCCGATCGAGCCCCGGTCATCGAGCGCCCAGTTCGGCGAGGACGGGCGGCTCACCCTGTGGATCTCCTCCCAGACGCCGCACCAGGACAAGATGGTGCTGGGGATGCTGCTCGGGCTGGACGCCGAGCACGTCCGTGTGGTGGCGCCCGACGTCGGCGGTGGATTCGGCGCCAAGGGCCTCGACGTCGAGGACGTGCTCGTCGGCTGGACCGCGCGCCACACCGGCAAGCCGATTCGCTGGACCGAGACGCGCAGCGAGAACATGGTGGCGATGCATCACGGCCGGGCGATGGTGCTCGGATTCGAGCTGGGCGCAACCCGCGAGGGCGTGGTGCAGGCGCTCAGGCTCGACATCGTGGCCGACTCGGGCGCGTATCCAACGCTCGGGGCATTCCTGCCCAACCTGACCGCGATGATGTCTAGCGGCGTCTACCGGATCCCGAAGATCGAGATCGAGATCCGGTCGGTGGTGACGAACACCACTCCCACCGGCCCCGTGCGCGGCGCCGGGCGGCCCGAGGCCACCCAGACGCTCGAGCGCGCGATCGACATCCTGGCCGCCGAGCTGTCGCTCGATCCGGCCGAGGTGCGCCGGCGCAACTTCATCCCCAACGACTCCTTCCCGTACACGACGGCGGCGGGCACCCAGTACGACATCGGCGACTACGGCGGCGCGCTCGAGCTCGCGCTGGAGAGCGCCGGCTACGACGAGCTGCGCCGTGAGCAGACCAGCCGTCGTCAGAACGGCGCGGCGCACCAGCTCGGAATCGGGTTGAGCGCATACGTCGAGGTGACCAACGGCATCTCCGAGGAGGAGTTCGGCGCGGTCCAGATCACCGGGTCCGGCGAGGCGATCGTCCGCACCGGATCGTTCTCGCAGGGCCAGGGTCACGAGACCACGTTCGCCCAGATCGTCTCCGACCGGCTCGGCATCCCGATCGAGAAGATCACGGTGCTCAAGGGTGACACCGACGTGGTTCCCCGCGGTACCGGCACGTACGGATCGAAGTCGACCCAGATCGGCGGTGTTGCCGCGGGGCAGGCCTCCGAGGAGGTCGTCGAGAAGGGCAAGCGGCTGGCCGCAGCACAGCTCGAGGCCAACCCCGAGGACATGGTGCTCGACGTCGGAGAGGGGCACTTCCACGTCACCGGCGCGCCGCAGCCCTCGCTCAGCTGGAGAGAGCTGGCCTCGCGGCTCGAGGCCGAGGGGCGGCTCGGCGAGCTGAGCGCCGAGGTCGACTTCAAGGCGGCGCAACCGACGTTCCCGTTCGGGGCTCACGTCGCGGTTGTTGACGTCGACATCGAGACGGGCGCCGTGGCCCTCAAGCGCATGGTCGCCGTCGACGACGCGGGGCGGATCATCAACCCGCTGGTGGCCGAGGGACAGGTGCACGGCGGCGTCGTGGCCGGCATCGCCCAGGCTCTCTACGAGGAGCACACCTACGACAGCGAGGGCAATCCCCAGAACGCCAACCTCGTCACGTACTACATCCCGGCGGCGAGCGAACTGCCCCCGATCGAGGTGGTGGGGATGGAAACGCCGACGCCGGTCAACCCACTCGGGGTCAAGGGCATCGGGGAGTCGGGCACGATCGGCGCCACGCCCGCGGTCCACAACGCGGTGATCGACGCGCTCTCGCCCTACGGCGTGCGGCACATCGACATGCCGGTCAACGGCGAGAACGTGTGGCGCGCGATCCAGGCCGCCCGCAACGGCGACAGCTGAACCAGCCCAGCGGCGCTGAAGGCCGTCTGCAGCTTTAGCGCCGGAACCTCTCCCGCATCGAACGGGCGCTACAGCGCGCGCTTGGTCGCGCCGAGTCGGTGGTATCTCGGCGCCGACCGTGAACCGCTCGCTGATCGCTTCAGTCCTCGGGCTCGTTGCGGCCATCGCGATCGCCCTCGTCGCGGCCTGCCCGGCCGGCGCGATGCTGCCGGCCCCGGTTCACGAGACCCTCGAGCCGGTCGGCCGAGCCGCCCATCGCCACGTGGCTCCATGCCCGGCCCCGCCCAAGCGCAAGCACGGCAAGAAGCGGAAGGCCGCGAGCTGCCGCCGGTCGACCAGGCGCTCCAGCACCGGCGTGCGCGCTTCCGCGCCGCCCGCCTTCTCAACCCTGCTCGGCTCGAGCGCGCCGGCCTCTCAGCCACCGGCCGGCGCGAACGCCTCGCCGCCGGCGCCCGCTGTCCCGGCCCCGAGCGCCTCGAACCCGGACCCGCTGCCCGTCACGGCGCCCTCCGCCTGGGACGAGCCGGCGCTCAGCAACCCGATCACGATCCAGCTCAGCCCCACCAACTACGTCCTGTCGCTCAACCAGAGCCAGGACTACATTCTGCAGTGTCCACCGGGCGGTCTGACGGTGCCGAACGCGCTGAACATCGCCGGCGGCCACAACGTGGTCCTTGAGAACTGCGACGTCGAGCTGTCCGGTCCCGACTGGGCTGGCAAGTTCAGCGACCAGAGCGGCACGCTGTGGATCGAGGGGGTCCATTTCGGCGGCTCCCAGCTGACCGGCGGCATCCAGTTCCAGGAGCCGGGCGCCACCGTCGTGCTGCGCGATGTGCTGTTCGACACGGTCCACGGCAGCCAGTCGACGAACCACGCCGAGCTGATCCAGACCTGGGCCGGTCCGGCCCGGCTGCTGATCGACGGGCTCACCGGCTCGACCACCTATCAGGGCCTCTTCCTGCTCCCCAATCAGTACTACACCGGCCCGCCGCCGACCGTGGTCGACCTGCGCCACATCGACATCGACGACTCGCAGGGCGCCTATGCGCTGTGGCTGGGCGACGTCACCGGCTCGCCGTCAAACGACGCGAGCGGCGCGATCCTCACCTGGAACGTCGAGGGCGTCTATGTGGTGCCCAGCCCGGCGCGCACCTGGCCCGGCTGGTGGCTGTGGCCGCAGCCCTCCACCGGCGACCCGACCTGGGACAACGCGCTGGCCGGAACGCCGGCCGGCGGCCCGTACGTGCAGGCGACCAGCTCCGGCGCGACGGGCGTCGACGAGGGCGCCGAGCCGCCGGCGCTGCTCGGCGAGCAGCCTTAGACAGCATCTCAGCGCGATCTCAGCGCGCGTCAGGAGCTGCCGATCAGGACGCCGATCCCGACCACGATCGCGCCGCCGAAGGTCACCATCAGCAGCGAGTTGCGCAGCGACACGTGGAGGAACCGGCAGCGGATCCAGGCGATCGTGAACAGCTCGACCGCCACCACGCCCCCGGCGACGGCCAGGGCGGTGTGGACGTCGTGGATGAGGAACGGGAGCGAATGGAACACCCCTCCGATGGCGGTGGCGACGCCGGTGATCGCGCCTCGCACCACCGCCGAGCCGCGGCCGGTCTCCTCGCCGGTGTCAGACAGCGCCTCCGAGAAGCCCATGCTGACCCCGGCCCCCAGGGCGGTGGCGATGCCGACGACCAGCGCCGTGTGCGAGCTGCTGGAGATGGCCGCGGCGAAGATCGGCGCCAGGGTCGAGACCGTCCCGTCGATCATGCCCACCAGCGCGGGCTGAACCACCCGCAGGACGAACGCTCGGTCGTCGAAGCCGGTCAGGCGGGCGATTGCGTGGGTAACCCGGGATGAGCCGCGATCCCGCGGAGCGGCTTCGGTGACGGCCTCCTCATTCATCGGCGGTCACTATAGCTAGAGAATTAGAATAAGTATCGCCTAACTTGAGCTACGATTTCACAAGTGGCCGCAAAACTCGATGAGCGACTGACCGGCAGGCTGCGGGAGCGCGGTCTGCGCGTCACGCCGCAACGGATCGTCATCCACCGCGCGCTGTGCGGCCGCTCTCAGCACATGACGGCCGAACAGGTGCTCGCGGCCGTGTCCGAGTTGCTGCCGGGGACCTCCCTGCCGACGGTGTACTCGACGCTCGAGCTGCTGGAAGGACTCCGGCTCGTGCGACGCGTGGGCACGGGTAACGGCGCCGTCGTGTTCGACTCTCGAGTGGAGCCGCACGCCCACACCGTGTGCCGGCGCTGCGGCGCGATCGCCGATCTGGAGACCAGCGGCGCCCCCGACGACGCGCTGGCCCGAGCGAGCGCAACCGGGTTCGTGCCCGACCACGCCCAGCTCGTGGTCTGGGGCTTGTGCGCGGCGTGCGCTGCGGCTAGCGTCAGCTAGCCAGCCAGCCCAGCGGTACAGAAAGCCGGCAATTCCGCGTGAGGCAGTTCTCGTTCCAGCACGACGTCGCGCTCGCGGTGCTGCTGGTTGGCGTCCTAGGCAGTGTGTGGGGAGCGCGCCGGCATCCCGGACGGTGGATGAGGCCGTTCGAGATCGGGCTGGCGGCATGGATCTTCGCCGCGTGGGCCGGCGAGTACGTGGCCGACATCATCTTGGGCAACTGGAGCCTTGAGTACACCCTCCCTCTCCAGCTGACCGACGCCGTGTCGATCGTGTCGATCCTCGCCCTGCTGACCCGTCGTCAGCTGCTGGTCGAACTGACCTACTTCTGGGCCCTCGCGGCGTCGCTCCAGGCGGTCATCACTCCCGACCTGGGTCAGGCCTTCCCGAGCGTCTACTACTTCACATACTTCATCTACCACATCGGGGCGATCGTGGCCGCGGTGTACCTGGTGATCGGCCGGCAGATCTATCCCCGCCCCGGCGCGGCCTGGTGGGTGTTCGGGTGCACGCTCCTTTGGGCCGTGATCGCCGGCTCGGCCGACGTCATCACCGGCGGCAACTACATGTACCTGCACTACAAGCCGGCGCACGCCTCGCTGCTCAGCGTGATGAGCCCGTGGCCGTGGTACATCGCCGAGGCCGCGGCGCTGGCGCTGGCATTGCTACTCGCGATAGGTGCGCTAACCCCCTCAAAATCGACGCTTCGCTAGGGTGGCCCGCGGCGATGCGCGCGATCTACTTCGAGCGGAACGGCGGCCCCGAGGTTCTCGAGCCGGCCGACCGGCCCGCGCCGACGCCCGGCCAGGGCGAGGTGCTGGTGGACGTCGAGGCGATCGGCATCAACTATCGCGACGTGTACGAGCGCCAAGGCGGGGGCTACGGCTCGCCGCCCCCGGCGATCATCGGCGTCGAGGGCGCCGGCCGGATCCACGACACGGGCGAGCGCGTGGCGTGGGCCGCGGTCGACGGCAGCTACGCCGAGCAGGTCGCCGCCCCGCGCGATCGGCTCGTGCCGGTTCCCGACGACGTGAGCACCGAGGTCGCGGCGGCCGCGCTGCTTCAGGGCATGACCGCCCACTATCTGGCCTTCGACTCCTACCCGGTCTCAGAGGGCGACTGGGTGCTCGTGCACGCCGCGGCGGGCGGCGTCGGGCTGCTCCTCACCCAGATCGCCAAGGCCCGGGGCGGGCGGGTGATCGCGACCACGTCGACCGGCGAGAAGGCGAGGCTCGCGCGCGAGGCCGGAGCCGACGAGGCGATCGGATACGACGGCTTTGTCGAGCGGGTCAGGGAGATCACGGGCGGAGAGGGCGTCGCGGCCATCTATGACGGCGTCGGCAAGGCGACATTCCTCGACGGCTTCAAGGCGCTCGGCCCGACCGGCCGCATGATTCTCTATGGAGCGGCGAGCGGGCGGCCGGAGCCGATCGATCCCGGGATGCTGGTCGCCGGCTCGTGGTATCTCCAGCGCCCGACCCTCGGGACCTACGCGCGCACGCCCGAGCAGCTTCAAGCTCGCGGCGCGGACCTGTTCGCCCACATCGAGCGGGGAGACCTGAAGGTGCGGATCGGCGCGCGCTACCCGCTCGATCAGGCCCGTCAGGCCCACGAGGACCTCGAGGCGAGAAGGACGACCGGCAAGCTCCTGCTGAGCCCATGAAGGAGCTGCACGGCCGGGCCAGTGCCGAGCTCGGGATCGCGCCCGAGGAGTGCTTCGACCTGCTCGCGACGTTCGAGCGCTATCCGGCGTGGTTCGACGTGGTGCAGGAGGTCGAGATCCTCGAGGCCGAGCACAACGGGACTCCCGGGATGGCCCGGGCGGCGCTGTACGTCCCCCAGAGCCCGTTCGGGACGCACTTCGAGCTGTTCCTGGCCGTGCGGACCGAGGCGCCGGTGGCGGTGACTCTGACCCGCGTGCCCGACGGGCCGCATGACCCGGACCGCCTGGAGCTCGGCTGGCGCGTAGAGGGCGCAGGGACGACGTGGCTCGAGCTGGAGTTCGATGCCGCGGCGTCGTTCGTGCCGAGCTTCCTCCCCGTGGGCGGCGCCGGGGACGCGATCGCGCAGGCGGCGCTCGAGGCCGCGTGCGCGGCTCTCACCCGATAGCCATGACTCGGAACCTGGCCCGGCTGAACGAGGAGGCGTTCGAGCGGCGGGGCGATTATCCGTCGCTCTTCTACGAGGGCCGCTGGCACGGCTCGGCCGAACTGCTCGAGCGCGCACGGCGTCTCGGCGGCGGGCTGAGAGAGCTCGGGATCGCGCCCGGCGAGCGGGTCGTCGTGTGCATGGCCAACTGTCCCGAGGTAACGGTCAGCTACCACGCGCTGTGGCGTGCCGGCGCGGTGGTCACGCCCGCCATGTTCCTGCTCTCGGTCGAGGACCTGCGCCACGTGATCGCCGACTCAGGGGCCTGCGCGGTCATCACCACGCCGGAGTTTCTCGACAAGGTGAGAAACGCGGTCGCTCCGCTGCATCACGTTCGCCATGTGATCACGACCGGCGGCGCAGAAGGGGGCGTGCTCGCGCTCGGCGACCTCGAGGAGTCCGATCCGGCGCCGATAGTCCCGCGCGGCGACGATGACCTGGCCGTGCTCCTGTACACGGGCGGCACCACCGGGCGGGCCAAGGGCGTGATGATCTCCAACGCCAGCCTCCACTTCACCGGCCAGGCCGTCCAGGAGGCGGCCCACGTCGAGGGAATGACGCGCGCGCTGATCCCGCTCCCGCTGGCGCACGCGTACGGGATCCTGATGACGATCTCCGGTCTGCACGCGCCCGACCGACCCGTCACCGTGCTGATGCGGTGGTTCGATCCCGGCGGGTTCCTGACGCTCGTCCAGGAGCACGGGGTGCATACCGCCCCGCTCGTGCCCTCGATGATCCAGCTGCTGCTCGCGCAGCCACTCGAGGATTACGACCTGACATCCCTGCGCTATCTCGGGTCCGGAGCAGCCCCCTTAGCCTCGGAGCTCGTGGACGAGCTTCGGCGACGTGCCCCGTGGATGTCGATACGCCAGGGCTACGGGCTGAGCGAGACGGCGGCACTCGTCTCGACCAACCCGGCCGGGCGTGAGAAGCCGGGGTCGGTCGGGGTGCCGACCCCGGGCGCCGAGGTGCGGATCGTCGACGATTTGGGACGCTCGCTCGCATCCGGCGAGCCCGGCGAGGTGTGCGTCCGCTCGCCCGCGGTCATGCAGGGGTACTGGCGTGAGGGTGGGCGGGATCCCCAACTGACGGCGGAGGCGATCCGCGACGGCTGGCTGCACACCGGCGACATCGGCTATCTCGATGACGAGGGCTACCTGTTCATCGTCGACCGCAAGAAGGACCTGATCATCCGCGGCGGCTTCAACGTGTATCCCCGCGACGTGGAGGACGCGCTGCTCGAGCACCCGGCGGTCGCCGCGGCCGGGGTGGTGGGTCGCCCCGACGAGCGTCGCGGCGAGGAGGTGGTCGCGTTCGTGTCGCTGACCGAGCCGGGGACGGTCAGCGAGGAGGAGCTGGTCGCCTGGGCTCGCGAGCGGATCGGCGGCTACAAGTATCCGCGCGAGGTGCACATTCTCGACGCGATCCCCCTGACCGCCGTCGGCAAGCTCGATCGAAAGGCGCTGCGCCGCCGTCTGCTATAGACGGGGGTGCATGGCGGACCGTCTGGAAACTCGCTCGCTCGGCGTGCTCGGACCCGAGGTGCCGGTGATCGGCCTCGGCTGCAACAACTTCGGTCGCCGGGTCGACCTCGAGGGCACCCGCGCCGTGGTGGACGCCGCGCTCGAGGCGGGGATCACCTTCTTCGACACCTCGAACACGTACGGCGACCCCCACGGCCGAAGCGAGGAGTTCCTCGGTGAGGTGCTCGAGGGCCGACGCGATCAGGTGGTGCTCGCGACCAAGTTCGGGATGGACATGGGCGACGGGCTCGGCCCCCGCGGCTCGCGCGATTACATCCTCCAGGCGATCGAGGCGTCGCTGCGTCGGCTGCGCACCGACGTAATCGACTACTACTGGTACCACCAGCCGGACGGCGTGACCCCGATCGCCGAGACGCTCGAGACGCTGAGCGGCCTCGTGCAGGCGGGCAAGGTGCGCTACATCGGCGCCTCGAACTTCAGCGCCGAGCAGATCGAGGAGGCGGACGCGGTGGCGCGTGACCGGGGCTTCGCCCGGTTCACCGCGATCCAGAACAACTACAGCCTGATCAACCGCGAGGCCGAGTCCGAGGTGCTGCCGACGTGCGAGCGGCTCGGGATCGGGTTCGTCCCGTTCTTCCCGCTGGCCTCGGGGCTTCTGACCGGCAAATACCGCCGCGGGGAGGCTGCCCCGGCGGGGACGCGCCTGGCCGCGCGCGAGGAGGTAGCAAGCGACGAGCAATGGGATGTCGTGGAAGCAGTCGCCCGGTTCGCAGCCGACCGCGGGCTGTCGATGATCGACGTGGCGATCGGCGCGCTGCTGGCCCAGCCGGCGGTCTCGACGGTCATCGCCGGCGCGACCAAGCCCGACCAGGTGCGGACGAACGCGGCCGCCGGACATTGGCGGCCGGAGCCCGGGGAACTGGACAAGCTTTATTCGATGCTTGGAGCCGTCGCGCGCTGAGGAGTCGTCTTGACCGACTACGACATGCACCTGGACGACAAGTACGGCAGCCTCACGCTGATCGATCTGCCGGCGGACATCGCGGCGCACGAGCCTTGGTTTAACCAGACGCTGACCACTGTGAATGATGCTGTGGTGCGGCTCGGTGTGGTCGAGGGCGACTTCCACTGGCATCACCACGACGACACAGATGAGTTCTTCCTCGTGCTCGAGGGGCAACTGCTGATCGATCTGGAGGATCGCGACACGGTGGTGCTCGAGCCCCACCAGGGCTACACAGTGCCGCGGCAGGTCGAGCACCGGACGCGCGCCCCTGTCCGCACCGCGATCCTGATGGTCGAGGCGGCCGGAGTTCAGCCGACCGGGGACTGAGGTGCTTCGGTGGCCGGGCTGCTCGAGATGTTCGATGGCGGCGAGACGGTCCTCGCGCCTGGGTGCTACGACGCGCTCGGCGCCCGGCTGATCGAGGAGGCCGGGTTCTCAGCCGCCTACATGACCGGCTTCGGCAGCGCGGCATCGCGGCTCGGGCGCCCGGACGTCGGGCTGATGACGATGACCGAGATGGTCGATAACGCCCGGCGGATCGTGGAGGCCGTCGACATACCGGTGGTGGCGGACGCGGACACCGGCTACGGGAACTCGATCAACGTGATCCGCACCGTGCGCGAGTACGAGGCGGCCGGCGTCGCGGCGATCCACCTCGAGGACCAGGTGATGCCGAAGAAGTGCGGCCACATGGAGGGCAAGCAGTTGGTCTCGGTTGACGAGATGGTCGCGAAGGTGGCTGCCGCGGTCGCCGCGCGGCGCTCGCCGGAGTTCCTGATCATCGCTCGCACGGACGCGCGCGCGGTGGAGGGACTGGACGGCGCCCTGGAGCGCGCGCGGCGCTATCGCGAGGCGGGCGCCGACGCGCTGTTCGTGGAGGCGCCCCAGTCGATCGACGACATCGAATCGGTGGCGGCGGCGTTCCCGGACGTCCCGCTGCTGTTCAACTACGCCGAGGGCGGCAAGACGCCCGCCGTCGACCACGAGTTCCTGCGCGGGCTCGGCTTCGCGCTGGTGATCTTCCCGTTGACCCTGCTGCTGTCGGCGACCGGGGCGATGCGGGCGGCTCTCACGCGGCTGAAGTCCGACGGTACGCCGATCGAGCTGCTGCCCTCGCTGGTGGACTTCGATGAGTTCCTCGAGCTCGTGGGCATCGACGAGATCCGCGCGCTCGAGCAGCGCTTCGCGGAGGGATGATGCGCGTCGCACTCGAGGGAGCGCTGTCGCCCGAGCAGGCAGTCACGTGGCTACGCGGGGAGGAGCGTCCGTTTGCGCTCGTCGGCGACTGGCTCGGCGGTTTGACCGTGATGGGATCCTCGCCGGCGCGCGTGGCCGGGGTTGATGCCGACCCGTTCGCGCTCCTCGCCGAGCAACCGTCCGTCGTGTCGGATGGCGCGCTCGTCGGCGGTGGGTGGGTTGGCTGGCTCGGCTACGGACTGGGCGAGCGGGTCGAGCAGCTGCCACCGAGCCCGCCGGCGCCCAGCGCACGGCCCGCGTTCTCGCTGGCCTTCTATGACCACGTGATCGTGTACGACGGCGCGCAATGGTGGTTCGAGGCGCTGTGGAGTACGGAGCGCGATGCGTTCCTGCGCGAGCGGCTGGAGCTGTGGCGCGCGCGGCTGAGCGAGGGGCCGAGAGCGCCGCGACATGCAGAGACGACTCCGTTCCGGCTCGCTGGCAACGGCGCGGCCGGCCACGTCGAGGCCGTCGCGGACTGCCGGCGGCGGATCGCAGCCGGCGAGCTGTATGAGGCCAACCTGTGCGTCCGGCTCGAGGCGCGGCTAAAGGGAGATCCGCTCGAGCTGTTCGCGCGGGCGCTCCCGGTCGCCCGGCCACGCTTCGGCGCGTTCGTCGAGGGCGCGGTGAGCCTGGCGCCCGAGCGCTTCCTGCGCCGGCGCGGACGCGAGGTGTGGACCGAGCCGATCAAGGGCACGCGGCCCCGCGTGGGCGCCACCGCGTCGCGCGAGGCCGCACGCCGCGAGCTCACGGCATCGCAGAAGGACGCGGCCGAGCACGTGATGATCGTCGACCTGATGCGCAACGACCTGGGACGGGTGTGCGCGTACGGAACCGTGCGCGCCGAGGCGCCGCGCATCGAGCCGCACTCCGGTGTGTGGCATCTGGTCTCGACGGTCCGCGGCCGGCTGCGCGACGGCGTGAGCGACGGCGAGCTCGTGCGCGCGAGCTTCCCACCCGGGTCGGTGACGGGCGCGCCGAAGGTCCAGGCGATGAAGGTGATCGCCGAGCTCGAGGCGACGCGGCGGGAGGCCTACACGGGCGCGATCGGGATCGGCAGTCCGCTCGCCGGGCTCGACCTGAGCGTCGTCATTCGGACCTTCGAGGTGAGTGGCGATGCGATCTGGCTGGGCGCGGGGGGCGCGATCGTGGCCGACTCCGAACCCGACCGGGAACTGGCCGAGGCGTTCGACAAGGCCGCCGGTCCGATCGCGGCGATCGGCGGGGAGCTGGTGCGCAGCTCCGATGTGCCCTCCGTGCCGTCCCGCCGACTCCCGCGGCGGGCCCTGCTCCACGGAAACCGGCCCAATCCTGCGCTCGGCGTGTTCGAGACGGTGCTCGTCGAGGGCGGCCGCCCCGTGGCGCTCGAGCAGCACCTCGAGCGCCTGGCGGCGTCGCTCCGCTCGCTCTACGACGTCACGCTCCCTGCCACCGTGCCGGCCGGGGCGTGGGCCGCCGCGGCCCAGACCCGGGAGCGTTCACGGCTGCGCGTCCTGGCCGATCCGACCGGCCCCATACGTATCAGCATGTCGCCCGCGGGGCCCGTGTACGCGCTGCGCCATCCCGCGCGACTCGAGCCGTTCACCCTGCCCGGCGGGCTCGGCGCCCACAAGTGGCGCGACCGCCGCCTGCTGGACGCGCTCCACGGGCTTGCGCGCGGTGCCGTACCCCTGATCGTCGACACCGATGGCTGCGTGCTCGAGGCGGCCTACGCGAACTTGTGGATCGTCGAGGACGACGAGCTGATCACGCCACCGGCCGACGGACGGATCCTCCCCGGAACGGTTCGCGCCGCAATCCTGGCCGGGGATGGCACCGCGCGCGAGGAGGCGATCGACCTGGAGCGGCTGGCGGATGCCGACGAGGTGTTCCTCACCTCATCGATCAGCGGCCGGCATCCGGCGCGGCTGGAGCACACGCGTTCGGCGCGGGCGCGAGTCGTGACAGTCCTGTGACGAGCGCCGCCAGCATGGTGGCCAGGACCGCGACCACGAACGGGGCGCTGACTCCCGCGGCCTCGATGACCAATCCGCCGACGGCCGACCCGGCCGAGAAGCCGCCGATCAGCGCCGCGGACACCCACGTGAAGGCCTCCGTCTCGCTGCCCTCGCTCACCGACCGGCCGACCAGCGCGTACTGGCAAGAGAACATCGGCGCAATGAACAGGCCGGCGACCAGGCTGCAGGCCACCCCGGCGGGGATCGAGCGCGCGGCGATCAGCGGCGCCGTGCACAGCACAGCGAGCACGAGCAACGTCTGGTAACGGCGCCGCAGCGGCGAGCGCCACGCGCGCGAGCCGTACCACAGCCCGCCGATCATGCTGCCGAGGCTCCATACCGCGAGCAGCAGCCCCGACGCCGGCCGCGAGCCCGCATGGAGCGCGAGCGAAGGCAGTCCCACCTCGATTGCGCCCAGACCGCAGCCGGTCAGCGCGATCGGTCCGAGCAGCGCGCGGAGCTCGGGACTCGCCAGCGCCGAGCGGCGCTCGCTGCTCCGCGACGGACTGGCCTTGGGCGAGCGCAGGAGAGGCGCACTCAGGAACACCGCGACCCCGGTGACGCACACGGCACCCAGCAGTCCCACCGCGAACGACGGCGATGTGAAGGCGATCAGCACCGCGACGAGGAGCGGCCCGCTTATCCAGATCAGTTCCTGGAGCACGGCCTCGAGCGAATACGCGGTGTCGCGCACCGCGATGTCATCGAACAGCTCGCGGAACAGGACCCGAACCACCGGCGCGATCGGTGGCAGCAGCGCGCCGCTCAACGCCGCGAGCACGACCAGCACGGGCGCGCCGGCGTGAGCGTCGGCCGCCGAGACGAGCAGCAGGTACACGACCGCCTGCGTTCCGGCCATGGGGGCGAGCACGCGCCGGCGCCCGATCCGGTCGACCAGCCGCCCGACCAGGGGCGCGCAGCCGGCGGTGGCAAGCGCCTCGGCGCCCACCGCCAGGCCGGCGATAGCGTAGGAGTGGGTGGCACCCCGCACCAGCAGCAGGACCGCCAGCGGCGCCATCCCCTGCGGGAGGCGGGCCACGAGCGCGCTGACGAACAGGCGCGTGGCGCCGGGCGCGGACAACACGGAGCGGTACTTCGCGAGCATGCGCTCCGAGCCTACAAGGCGCCCTCTACGATGAGCCCGTCTTGAGCCGCGACGTCCTAAGCGACCTGGAGGTGCTGGACCGCCTGGTGAGCCCGGCGGGTAAGGACGTGGTCGACATCGGCTGCGGGGGCGGGGCGCTGGTCCGCGCGCTGACGGGACGTGGGGCGCGCGTGACCGGGGTCGAGATATCCGAGGAGCAGCTCGCGCCCGCGGTCTCGGGCGATGATGGAAGCGGAGCGAGGTATCTGATCGGCCGGGCGCAGCGGCTGCCACTGGACGACGCGTCGGTCGACGCCGCCGTGTTCATGCGCACGCTGCACCACGTGCCGCCTGCCGAGCTTCTGGACGCGCTGGGCGAGGCCCGCCGTGTGCTGCGCAGCGAGGGAGTCGTGTACGTCGCCGAGCCGCTGGCGCAGGGCGACTTCTTTGAGCTCACGCGGCTGGTCGAGGACGAGCTCGAGGTGCGGGGCGCCGCACAGGATGCACTGGCAAGGGCGTCGCTCGCGGGCCTCGAGCGCGCGCACACGTTCGACTACGACGTGCGGCTGTGCCTGGCTGACCTGGCCGCGCTGCGCGCGCGGCTCGTGAGCGTCGATCCCGCCCGGGCGGCGCGGTTCGACGCGTGCGAGGCCGAGGTGGCCGACGTGTTCGCGCGCCTCGGCGAGGCGGGCGAGCGGCCCGGCGAGCGGTGCTTCCGCCAGCCGATGCGGGCAGACGTCCTGCGCCCCGTGGCCGGATGAGCTAGAGCGCCAAGCCGAGGGGGACCGCGGCGGTCAGGTTCTCGCTTCCCTGCTCGGTCACCACGAGAAGGTCCTCGACCCGGGTGCCACCCACGGGCCTGACCACGAGGCCCGGCTCGACCGCGAGCACGTCCCCGGCGATCAGGGGATCGGCGCCGATCCGTCCCAAGTTCGGCGCCTC
This sequence comes from Solirubrobacteraceae bacterium, assembly GCA_035504535.1. Lineage (GTDB taxonomy): Bacteria > Actinomycetota > Thermoleophilia > Solirubrobacterales > Solirubrobacteraceae > Palsa-465. The sequence continues at coordinate 40,955 of DATJRS010000018.1, forward strand.
GTGGATCTCGAGCCCGACACCGTGCCCGAGCGCCGCGTAGAAGCCCTCGCGCAGCGGCTGACCGGGAGTCTTGGTGCGCCCAGTCGGATGTCCGGCCGCCTCGAACCGCTCGCACACGATGTTGTAGAGCTCGACTCCGGTGATGCCCGGTTTGATTGCCGCACACGCGCGCTCGTGGGCGTCCAGGACAAGCCCGTGGATCTCGGCGATCTGATCGCTGATCGTGCCGCGCACGAACGTGCGGGTCATGTCCGCCCAGCAGCCCGACTCCTCATCCCGCGGCCACAGGTCGATGAGGATCGGCGTGTCGGCCGGCAGCGGCCCCGCGCCCGCGTAGTGCCCGATCCGCGGATCGGGCCCCATCGGCTTGACCATGATGTCCGCCGGGGCGGGGGCCCTGGCGCGGCCGCACACCTCGCGGATGCGGGCCCGGACCGTTTCCGAGCTCACCCGCTCACCGCCGTGCCACAGCTCACCGCTCCGGATCTCGGCCGCCCGGAGCATGGCCATGGCGTCCTGCAGGGCCTGCACGGCGGCGTTCGCCGCGCGCCGGATCCCGGCCAGCTCGGCTTCCGTCTTGCGGCGGCGACGCTCGGTGAACAGCTCCTCGCCGGGCGTGAGCGAGACGCCCGCCCCGCGCAGGCTGTCCGCGAGCCCGAGCGGGAAGTCGAGCGGGACGATCGCGTCGTCTATTCCGAGCGCCCGCGCCGCACGGAGGCACACCTCATACTCGGCCTCGGTCCGCGAGTAGCCGGCGGCGACGAGCTCGTCGCGGCCGAGCTGTTCGACGAGCAGGCGCTCGAGGGCCGGCGCAGCCTGGGCCAGTCTGGCGTCCTCGAGCGTGTTGGTGATCACCGCCCGCCGGCCGTCGGCCTCGAGGTACAGGAACGGATCGCCAATCGAGAGCGGCACCTCGTGGCGCAGCTCGGGCGAAGTCTGGCTGCTCCCCCAGATGAGGACGTTCACAGGCCAAGCTTCTCACGGGCGACCGGCGCTACGTCGACCGGCTGCAGCTGGAGCAACTCGCCGGGCGGCTCGCCGGACAGGATCCAGGCCGACCCGTTCCGCCGTACCAGACCGCGCCTGGCCAGCTCGGCGAGGCCAGTGCTCACACTGGGCCGGCGCGCGGAGACGAGGTCGGCGAGCATCGAGCAGGTGAGTGCAGCGGGACGATCACGCGCGAGGCGCTCAGGGTCCGGGCCGTCGAGTCACTCGAGGACGCGGCCGCGGTGCCGCCCGCGGGCGATGACGAGGGCATTCCGGTCCTCGACGACGAGGGCCGGATGGTCGGGTGGCTCACCCACCGAGACGTTTTGCGCGCGTATCGCGACAGGGATCAGGAAGCGCGACCACCGACCGGACGGGCTCGCCCGGCCCCACGGACGCCTCGCGAAGCGAGGCCCAAAATTACGAGAGGACCGCGGCCCGGGCGCGCGCCGCCTTGACCTCGGCGGACAGGGTGGAGATGTCGTAGGCGCCGTAGTGACGGCGGCCGTTGATGAAGAACGTGGGCGTTCCAGACACGCCGCTCATGTCGGCCGACTCGAGATCCTCGGCGACCCGGGGCGCGTACTTCTGCTTGCGCAGCGCCTCCTTGAACCGCTCCTGGTCGATCCCGAGCTCGGCGGCGTAGCCGATCAGGTCCCTGACCGTGAGCGCATCCTGGTGGGAGAGCATCAGCTCGGACATCTCCCAGAACTTGCCGTGCGTGTTGGCGGCCTCGGACGCCTCCGCGGCCACCTGCGCGTGCGGATGGACATCGGTGAGCGGGAGGTGGCGCCACACATAGCGCAGGTCGCCGATCTCGGCCAGCAGCTCGCGGATGACGGGCTCGGCCTGACCGCAGTAGGGACACTCGAAGTCGCCGTACTCGACCAGCGTGACCGGGGCGTCCTCGGGCCCGCGGATGTGATCTCGCTCGGGGTCGACCGGAACGGCCAGGTCGATGAGCGTCTGGGACGTGCCGAGAATCGCTCGTAACCTGAGCGGCTTGGGCAACAGCTTGGTCGCGTTCAGAACGACCCAGGTGAGGCAGGACGCGCACAGCGCAGCGGTCAGGACGCCGAGCTTGGCCTCCTCGAGCTCGACGCCGTGGAAGGCGAGCGTGGCGATCAGGATCGAGACCGTGAAGCCGATTCCGGCGATCGCGCCGCCGCCGAGCACCGAGGCCCAGCCGACCGGCGGCCTGACCCGGCCGCGGGACAGTCGCGTCACCAGCCAGGTGCCGCCGGTGACGCCCACGGGCTTGCCGACCACGTAGGCGATCGCGATCCCGAGCGTGATCGGGGATCCATAAGCGATCGACAGGAAATGGCCGCTGATCACGATGCCCGCGTTGGCCAGTCCGAAAACGGGCACGACCACGTAGCTCGAGATCGGGTGGTAGATCTGCTGGAGTCGCTCGTTGGGCGAGATCGCGGTGCGGACCCCCTCGCGCACGGTCTGGGCGTACTCGGAGGTCGGCTGCTCGCGGAACAGCCGGAACAGGTCGGTCGCCCGCTCCAGGTCCGACCGGTTCGCCGGATACGCGATCGACATCAACCCCGCGACGACGCCCACGATCACCGGATCCACCCCAGACTTCAGGAGCGCCACCCACGCGACGGCGGCAAGCGCGAAGTACACGAAGCCGTTGCGAACGCTCCGCGTCCGCGCCACGGCCATGAGGGCGATCGCGGAAAGCCCGACGATCAACGGGATGACCCGCAGGTTGGTCGTGTAGGCGACCACGATGACCGCGAACGCGACCAGGTCGTCGGCGACCGCGACGGTCAGGATGAACGTGCGCACCGTGGCCGGGAACCGCCGGCCGACCAGCGCCAGCATGCCGAGCGCGAACGCGGTGTCGGTCGACATCGCCGCCCCCCATCCGCTGACCGAGCTGTGGCCGGCGTTGATCGCCAGGTAAATGGCGATCGGGATGACCATGCCGCCGACCGCCGCCGCGGCCGGCAGGGCCAGGCGACGCCGGTCGCGCAGCTCGCCGAGGTCGAACTCGCGCCGGGCCTCCAGCCCGACCACGAGGAAGAAGAACGTCATCAGACCTGAGTTGACCCACTCGCGCAGATCCATCGAGATGCCGCCGCCGCCCAGGCGAATGCTCAGCGTGGTCGTCCACACCTTCTCGTAGGAGGACGAGTCGATGTTGGCCCACAGCAGCGCGAGCACGGTGGCGCCGACGAGCACGGCGGCCCCGCCCGTCTCGGTCCGCAGGAAATCCCGGACCGGCGGCGCGAGGCTGCGGATCCATGCGGTCCTCCCCTGGAAAGGGGCGGAGGGGACGGTCACGGCCGAGTCGGTCACCGCCGATCAAGATAACGGCGGGGCGTTGTGCCCGCGGATCGCCGGCGGTGGCTCAGCCCAGAGCGCTGATCCGCGTGACCAGCAGCTTTAGGAAGCGCTTGGCGTCGATACCCACCGCGGCGTGGCAGTTGGGCGTCCAGTTCATGTTGTCGCGTAGATCGACGTTGGTACGGCCGCGCGACAGCTCGCCGCCGGTGTCGACCACGACGCCGCAGTGCCGGGTCCTCAGCAGCGTCGCGTCGATCACGTGCGCCACCGCGACGGCGTCATGCACGGGCGCGCCGTCCCAGCCGTAGCTACGGCGGTGATAGCCGGCGTAGAACTCGAACAGGTCGGCAACCAGCTTCCCGGCCCGGCCGACGGCCGCCAGCCGCTCGGTGTGGGCCGGGGTGATCAGCGCCTGGTGCGTGACGTCGAGCCCGACCATGGTCAGGTCGAGACCTGATTGGAACACCCGATCCGCCGCCTCGGGATCGGCCCAGATGTTGAACTCGGCGGCCGGCGTGACGTTCCCCTCCCCAATTGCGCCGCCCATCAGGACGACCCGCTCGAGCTTGGACTCGATGCCCGGATACCGGGCCAGGAGCAACGCGACGTTGGTCAGCGGGCCGGTCGGGATCAGCGTGACCGGCTCGGGCGCGCGCTGCAGTGTGGCGGCGATCCAGTCGATCGCATGGGCCGGCTCGGGCGAGCGCGACGGAGGCGGGAGGTTCGGACCGTCAAGCCCCGTCTCGCCGTGTACCTCGGCGGCGACGTGACGCTCACGGACCAGTGGCCGGGGCGCGCCGGCGGCGACCGGGACGTCCTCGCGGCCGACGTGGTCGAGCACGCGGACCGCGTTGGCGGTCGTCTTCTCGAGCGTCTGGTTGCCCGAGACGGTGCTCACCCCTAGGAGCTCGATCTCCGGGCTGGCGAGCGCGAGCATCAGCGCGATCGCGTCGTCGTGGCCGGGGTCGCAGTCGAGGATCACCGCCGTCATCGGCAAGCCGGAGGCGCTAGACGTCGACGCCGCGATCGGCCAGCCAGTCGCGCACGCTCTCCGGCGGATCGCCCTTCCACTCAGCCCGCGCGGTCATGCGCAGGATCTTGTGGGGGTCGTCGTGGAGCTCGTCGCGGCGGTGGGCGAGGTAGAGGATCGTGGCGGCGGCCATCGACACCGCGGGATCGCCGACCTCGACGTCGACGCCCTCGACCGCGATCGCGACTCGCTCCTCGAGGTTGTCGATCGCGGTCACCGGCTCGTCGGCATCCTCGAACTGCAGCAGCAGGTCGGAGAGCCGCTCGTCGGACGCGTCCGGGTCGGCGACCTCCACCGCTCGTTTGGCGACGTCGAACAGGCTGATCGGGTGCGGCTGCATGGGCATCGCGGCATCATGCCACGATCGCTAGGCGCCGCTCAGTCCGAGGGAGCGACCGCCGTCGATGATCAGCACCTGGCCGGTGATCGAGCGGGTGGCGGGATCGGCGAAGAACGCGATCGCGTGGGCCACGTCCTCGGCCTCGATCAGCCGTCCCTGCGGGTAGCTTGCGGCCAGCCGGCCGAGGCGCTCCTCCGGCAGGCTGGTGAGCATCGGCGTTCTGACCGCGCCAGGCGCGATCGCGTTGACCACGATCTGCCGGGGCGCGAGGTCGATCGCGAGCGTACGCGTGAGACCGACCACGGCGGCCTTGGACGCGACGTAGTGGGCGTGGTCGCGCGATCCGAGGTAGGCGCGGGACGCGACGTTGATGATCCGGCCGCCGTCCGGCATACGCGCCAGCGCCGCCCGGCAGGCGTTGAACAGCCCGATCGCGTTTACCTCGTACATGCGGCGCAGGTCGTCACCCGTGATCTCCTCGACGCGCTTCTCGCCGAAGATCCCGGCGCTGTTGACCAGCGCCTCGACGCGGTCGACCTCTCCGATCGCCGCCTCGAGCGCGCTCTCGTCGGTCACGTCGCAGGCGGCGGCGAGCCCGCGGCCACCGGCAGCCTCGACCGCGTCCGCCGTTTCCTTCGCCGACTGGCCGTCCCGGTCCAGCGCGAGGATCCTCGTGCCCTCCGCCCCGATCCGGATGGCGGCGGCGCGACCGATGCCGCTCCCGGCGCCGGTGATGACAACGGTACGAACACGTTCAGCGTCTGACATCGCGCATCACTCCTGAACCGAACCGGTCCTCGATCGAAGGGGCACTTCCCCGGGGATGATGCTGATGCCGGCGGCCCGTAGCCTCGGCCCCAGGTCCTGCAGCGTGGAGACCTCCTCGGGATCGAAGCAGCCGCCACCCGGCGGGCGCTCGAGCAGCGCCTGGGCGAACACCACCGCGCTGCGCGCCGTGTGCACCAGCTCGCCCTGGCAGCGCACGATCGAGACGCCCAGCCGGCGCTCGCCTCGTGTGGCCGCGATCCAGTGGGCGACGGGCTCCCGGCTCGCGATCCCGTTCCCGTCCGGCGCGCGCCGGCGGAACAGCGACTTGGACAGCCGGCTCAGGGCACCGACGTCGTTCAGCGTCAGCAGCCACTCGTGGAGCGCCGGCTCCAGAACGCAGACGTACGGGCGCACGAGCCGTCCCTCGGCGATCCCGCCGAGCCAGCCCGCGTCATCCTCGCCGAACCCCACGCAGAGACGCTCACCGAACGGCTCGGGAAGCGGGACGAGCACGGTGCGGTGACGGGCGACCGTGTCCAGGCCGCGGCGTACGGCCTGCACGCCGGCCGGCCCCCGCGGCGCCGCGGCCGAGAGCGTGAAGACCATCTCGAGCTCCTCCGCCTCGGGGTGGCGGCGCAGCAGGTCGGCCGCCGCGAGGGTGCTCACGCCGGGTGCGAGACCGGCGTTCATAAGGACGGTCCCGCGGGCGCCGCCGGCCTGTGCCCTCAACTCGCGCGTCGCGGCCGCGGGGAGCGTGGAGATGTTGACGAGCGTGCCGCCGTGCTCGAGGACGAGACGTTCGGCGATCAGGTCACGCTGCGGGACGGTGTTGACGATGAGCTCCTGCTGCTGGAGTGCGCTCAACACCGAGGCGGATCGATCGAGGTCGAGCTCGACCTGCCCGGCACGTGCGCCGCGGACCCCCGAGCGCACTTCCCAGCCGGCCTCGCCGAAGGCCCGCACCGCGAGCTCCCCGAGCACGCCTCGACCCCCGATGATCAGTGCTCGCTTGGTTGATCCCCCGTCCATGAAGCGTGCTGGAGTCCGTCCTGCGCGTCCCTCGTGTTGGCGATCGCCGTCGGGTCGCGATCCGAACCCGGAGGCGGCGCACCGCGTGGGGGCGCCGCGCAGGCCGCCACCGGGGTTCTGAGGAGAGGAGCGATCCTACGCGGCGCCTGGGCGGTTGGCGAGGACCAATCGGCCCCCCAATCCGTGGTCCAATCCTGCGGCGCCGATGAGCGGTCAGTGGGCGGCCGCGGCGCGCGCCAGTTCCTGGACCCCACGGGGGATCGCGGACTCGACGATCAACCCGTATCCCAACAGCAGCGCGGGCGGGAACGATCCGGCCACGGCACAGTCCTGATGCAGCGTGTGAATGGCTACGCCACGTCCGGCGGCCGCATCGGCGATCGCGCTCTCCTCCGTTCCGGCCGGCAACCACGCGATCAGGTGAAGGCCGGCCGCGGTCCCGCCCACCGATGCCCGAGGTAGGCGCTCGGTGAGCGCGTCGATCAGAGCGTTGCGCCGTGCGTGGTAGCGACGGCGGGTGCGTCGCAGATGCCGATCGATCTCGCCCCGCTCGAGCAGCACCGCGTACGCGGCCTGCACGAGGACGCTGGGCAGGGCGCGGGCGACTCCGTGCTGGGCCGCCATCTCGCCGACCAGGTGGCTCGGCACCACCACCCACCCCAGCCGCAGCGCCGGCGCGAGTGTCTTGCTCACGGTTCCCACGTAGGCGACGCAGTCCGGGGCCAGTCCCTGGAGCGACGCGATCGGCTCGCGGTCGTATCGGTATTCCGAGTCGTAGTCGTCCTCGACGACGAGCGCTCCTCGCCGCCGCGCCCACGCGATCAACCGGGCTCGGCGCTCGGGCGCGAGGACGGTGCCGGTCGGGTACTGGTGCGCCGGAGAGAGGACGACCGCATCGACCTCGGCGCGCTCGAGCTCGTCGACGTCGAGGCCGTGCCGATCGACCCGGATGGGAACCGCCTCGAGCCCGGCCTGGACCACGATCTGGGGAATCGGCGCCCACGCGGGATCCTCGACCGCCACCCGTCGCGTCCCGCGCTGGCCGAGCGTTTGCCACAGGAGCCCCATCGCGTGCGTGGCGCCCGCGGTGATGAACACGCGGTCGGGGTCGGCCACGGCCGCCCGGACCCGCCCGAGATAGCCGCTCAGTCCAATCCGGAGCTGGCGGAGGCCTCGCCGCGACCCGTACGCGAGCGCCGTGTCGGGCAGCTCTCGCAGCGCACTGGACAGGGCCGACTGCCACTCCCGGCGTGGAAAGAAGGCCAGATCCGGGATGCCGCTGCGCAGGTCGTAGCGAATCCTTCGCGCGGCGGCGTACGAGGCGGGCGCCGCGGGCGGCTGCTGCGCGAGCCCACCGGCGATCCTGGTGCCGTCTCCCGCGCGCGCCACCAGATAGCCCTCCGCGACCAGCTGCGAGTACGCCTCGACGACGACGCCGCGCGAGATCTCGAGCTCCTCGGCCAGGAGCCGGCTCGGCGGTAGCCTTGAGCCGGCGCGGAGCCGGCCGGCGCGGATCGCGTCACGCAGCTCTCGCTCGAGTTGCGCGCGCAGCGGCTCGGTCCTGTCCAGGGTGAGGTGGATGTCCATTGGCCCTCGCGGAGCACGATGCTATCCCGGGGACGCGGCGGTCCAAGACCCGATCGCCTGACCATTGGTCCTCGAATCGCGCCGGCCATTGGATCTTGTCGCAGGACCAACACCGGCCTACGGTGAGATCCATGAGAACAGTGAACAGCGAGATCCGACCGGATCTGATCGACACGATGATGGACATCTATTGCGAGTGGCGGACCGAGTGCAAGGAGGTGCAGGCGGCCTACGAGCGGCTATCGCGCGCCGAGCCCTCCGACCGGCCGGCGGCCTACGCCGCGTACACCGCTGCGCTCGACCGTGAGGAGTCGGCCTGCGACGCGTACGCCGCCTTCATCCGCATGCTGACCTCCAACCGCACGGTGGAGTCCCGGCCGCTGCCTCGCCGCGGCGAGGCGCGGTGCCGCTGACCTTACTTGAGCAGCTCGACGTTGAGCGAGGATGGCGCAGACGGCGTACGAGCGATGCTGTAGACGCCGCCGGCCAGCTTCGGGAGGTCTTCGGGCAGCGGCGTCAGGTGCGGAGTGTCGGTCGTGGACAGCGTGAGGCGCAGGCTGTCCCCCGCCGCGATCGTCGCCAGCGTCGGGAACAGCTGGATTTGGTACTCGGTCACGGCGCCCGGGGTGACCGGCTTCGCCGACGCCTCCGTGTACGGGTGGTAGGGCAGGACGGTGACGCCGCCGGGGCTCCACGATCGGCTCTTATTCACGGCCCTCAATGACCCGAGCAGGGCGCCCTCGGTAAGCGGATAGGACGCGCCGTCCGGGGTGACGTCCTCGAGCTCGGCGACCAGCTCGGTCTGCGACGTCGTCGCGCTCGCGTAGACGGTGGCGTCGATCGGTCCGGCGACCGTCTCGGGCTGAGTCAGCGGAGCCGTGGTGTAGGTGATCGCCCACGGTCCGAGCTGCGTGGCCTGGTCATCGGAGGCGCACGGCGCCAGCAGGCCGGCCTCGCCGGCGGGCACCGAGATCCCTCCCATCGACCACTGGTCGATCGACCGTCCGCACGGGACACCGGTCGGACTCCATACGAGCGTGTCGCCGGTTGGTAGCGCACCGCTCGCGACCGAGTCGGGACGAGTGAGCGTTCTCAGCGTCCCGATGGGTGCCGAGCCGAGAATCGTTCCGAGCACGCCGCTGACCGGTGTGGGTGTCGAGACCGGCAGGGTCTGGCTCGTGCCGCTGCTCGACGGTGCGCTCGTGGTCAACGTCCCACTCGGACCGAAGTACAGACGGGTCGGCGTGGCGCCGGTGAATGGGTAGGTCGAGGTCTCGTCGAACTGGCCGCTGCCGAGGTCGTAGTAGTGCAGCGGCGTGCTTGTTGCGGCCATGCCGGTGTGCTCGTGCTTGAGCCACGTGTCGAACCACTCGAGCTCGAGCGGGTCGACGTCGACCGAGGAGCCGTTCAGGTGCTCCCAGGGGCCGACGATCAGCTGGTAGCGGCCGGTCGTTTTCTGTCCGGGTTGCATCGGGGCGGTAACGCCGCGGCCGTCCCACGCGTTCTGCAGCTCGGTGTAGTTGAGCGGCTCGCCGTTCTGGAAGATGTCGAACTCGCCGCCGATGAGGTAGGCGGGGATGTGGTTGGCGACCACGCGCGCGAGGATGTTCTGCGGGTTGCGCGCCTGCCAGTAGGAGCCGTCGTACGCCTCGTCACCACCGGTCAGGATGTTCGCGGTGGTTGCCGCGTGGTAGGTGGCGAGGCCGTTGGCGTGATCGGCCTCGATGCTTTCGAGATCGGTGAGCATCGTGGGATCGCTGGCGGTATCGGTAATCGGGTTGGTCGTGTTCAGCCCTCCGGTCAGCCCCAGGTACGTCTCGCTGAACTCGAAGTCGAGCAGGCCGCCCATGAACGACGTGTCCCGATAGATGTCGTTGGCGCTCACCATCGGGAAGATCGCCTTCAGCGGCGAGTGCGGACCGACCGCGCCGGCAAGCAGCAGCTGGTCGATGCCCAGGTACGACGGCCCGTAGGTGCCGACGCGCCCGTCCGAGTGCGGGATGTGGGCCGCCCAGTCCAGCACCTTGATCGCGTCCCGTTGCTGGACGGGATCGAACAGCCCCCAGCTGCCGTTCGAGTCGCCCGTGCCGCGGACATCCTCGACCACCTCGATGTATCCCCGCTGGGCCAGGTAGTTGTCCGGCCCGCCGGTGGCGCTGGCACCACCCGGCGACGCCGCCGAGCCCGGGCTGGTGGAGCCGCCCTGTCCCTTCCCGTACGGGGTCATGGTCAAGAGCACCGGGAACGGCCCCTTGGCCGCCGCCCCCGAGGCCGTCGTCGGGTAGATCTCGTCGACCCGGATCGTCGTGCCGCCGGCGCCCTTGATCGCGATGTCGTTCCTCGACGCGGTCCCGTAGATCGCGTTCTCGGGAGTCCAGTGACTACCGGGTATGGCGCTCGCCGCGATCACGCTCGCCGGCAACTCGGGATCGAGCCCGACGAGGCTCGACGGGGCCGACTCGACCGCCGGCGCGCCGGGCGGTGGCGACGGCTCGACCGCCCGGGCCGCCGTTTGTGAACCGGCGCACACCAGAGCGACCCCGACGGCGAGAGCCGTCGCGAGACTCCGCCCGCCCCTGCCGGACAGGCCACGAATTCGCTGCATCACCCGCATGACGCAGCACACCGAATACCCGCCTGTCGCCGCTTCTAGTCATCGAAGCGGCCGTGGTATTCCTTTCCGACATGATCACTCGACTGTGGCGCGGCTGGACGGCGCGCGAAAACGCCGACGCCTACGAGCAATTTCTCCTCTCGGAGTTCTTCCCGACCATGCGCGAGATCGCGGGATTCCGAGGCGCGGACGTGCTTCGTCGCGAGGACGGGACCGAGGTGGCATTCGTCACGCTCACTCGGTTTGACAGCCTCGAGGCGATCCGCGCGTTCGCCGGCCAGGACTACGAGACGCCGGTCATCGAGCCGGCGGCGCGCGCCTGGCTCTCGCGCCACGACGAGCAGGCCCAGCATTACGAGACCTCGACATTCTCGGCGTGAGCACGGCCGGTGCCGGTGACGGCTAGCAGCGTCGAGCATCGTGCGCTGACGGCTGCGTGCACGGTCGCCGCGGCGCGTGGTCTGCCGCGCTCGGAGGCGGCGGTCGTGTATTCGGGGAGCAACGTGCTCGTCCACCTGCGTCCGTCGCCGGTGATTGCGCGCGTTATGAGCGGGACGGTCGTACTGCACGACGACCCGCGGCGATGACTGGAGCGCGAGGTCCGGCCCTACGGTCTGTCCGCGGATTCCTCGAGACCTACGGCTGGGTCGACGGGGAGCGGGTGCTTGCTCCGTTCATGGCGGCGCAGGAGGTCTATTACGAGATCTGGGACCTCTACCGGCGCCAGCGCGCCTGACGCCTAACGCCCGCGTAACGGCGTTATACCCCTGTTATCCACCCGGGATAGGGTGTCGGTCCACGGTCCGTCGACTGGAGGGCGACACGATCGAAAGGTCGCGTGAGGTGGATGCTCCGCAGAGCGCGCGCGCTGCACTGCGATTGGCGCCATGGGTGGTCATCGGCGCCGTCGTCCTCGCGCTGGCGGGCGGCGGGATTCCCGCCACGCTGTCGCTGCTGTCGCAGGCCGCACGCGAGCCGGTGTCGGCGACGACGGGGGTCGATTACTGCTTTGGCGAATCGTGGCCGGACAACGCGAATGGTGGCGGTATCGGGCGCCTTCCATTCGTGCGTTGGCTCAAGTCCCGGATGGGCCCGCACGCCGTCTACGCGCTGGACTACACCCCACCGCCTGACACAGGCTGTGTGACCTTGGGGCTGCTCCCGGCGCTGCCCGCCCGTCCTGGAGAGCGGGCCGATTGGACCATTGCGTTTGGCACGGTTCCCGCGGAGATGCGCGCGCTGATCGCCCGGCACGACCGCGCGGTGGAGGTCTTTGCGCCCGGGTTCGCGTTGCAGTTCAACGGGCGGCTATGAGAGAGCTCGCCGGCTTTGCGCTGCTGCAGGCCCTGCTGGCGCTGATCGGGGTGGGCTCGCTCCGCGCCGTCGGCCTGCTGGGCGCCGGCGTGCGTCCCGTCGTGGTCGGACTGGGGCCGGCGTGGCTCGTCGGGACCGCGCTGGTGGGGCTGGGGCTGGTGCTGGCGCTGGTGCTGGGCGTGCCGTTCACGCTCACGACGATCGTGGTGCTCAGTGTCATCGCCGCCGGCGTCGCGTTCGCGGCCGCATGGCATCGTGGCGTGATGACGGAACGGGTCATCGACGCGGCGGCGGTGCGGCCGAGCCGCCTCTGGCCGGTGCGGGTGGCAATCGGGACGGCTGCGGCGTACGCCGGATTCGGGGCGTATGCAGTTGCCCGGGCCCCGATCCAGGCCGACGATGCGCGGATCTGGTCGCTCAAGGGCCTGGCCCTCACCTATTACGACAGCCTGCGCCCGGAGATCTTCCTGAATCCGTTGACGGCGGTCTCCCATCACGTCTATCCCCTGCTGCAACCGGTACTCGAGGCGGCGCTCGGCCGGGCGATGGGTCGACCCGAGCTGCGCCTGTTCCACACCGAGCTGTGGCTGATCCTGATCGCCTCGATCTGGACGGCGGCCTATCTGATCTGGTGGCGGCGGGAGCGGCCGGTGAGAGAGCAGGCCGGGGTCGCGCTCCTCGCGCTCGTGGCGCTCACTCCGGCGATGGTGTCGAACATCTGGACCGGGCACGCGGATGCGACCGGCGCGGTCCTGCTCGCAGCCGGTGCGGTCGCGCTCGGCCTGTGGCTCGACGGCGCCGCCGACGGACATCTGTGGCTGGCGGCGATCCTCCTGGGGGCGGCCGCCAACACCAAGGACGAAGACATGATCGGCGCCATCATCGTGCTGCTCGCGGCCGGCGCGGTGCTCGGCGCCCGCGACCGGCGGACGAGACTCCGCCTGTGGCTTGAGGCGGTCGGTGTGTGCGCGCTGCTGATCCTTCCGTGGCGAATCTGGACCGCGACGCACCACTTGAGGGATAACGTGACTCCTCCCCTGCCGCGCGCCTTGACACCGAGGTTCTTGCTCGCTCGCGCCCCTGAGCTGCGGCGGGTGGGGATGGCGCTGGTGACTCACACAATCGGCGAGTGGGGATGGGCCGCCGCCATCTTCGTCACGCTTTGCGCCGTCGGCCTGGCGACCCGCACCTCCCGGAGACTCACCGCGTTCTACCTGATCAGCTTCGCGGCAATCGCCGTCGCAATGCTGTGGCTGTACGGCACCACGCCGATCAGCCTCTCACTGCTGATCCCGAGGAGCATGAGTCGGACCGTGAACGTGTTCATGGTTCTGGCTGCGTTCGCATCGGCGCACCTGCTCAGCACTTTGACACCTCGACGTCGACGAGCCTGACCGTGACGCGTTTGGCGAGGCGTGTCACTCCCGTCGGGATCGTTGGCGCGGCCGCCTTCGTCCTGGTCGTGTCGCGCCTGGAGCCGCTCGGGCAGAGCCTGTGGGCGGATGAGATCAAGTCGATCACGGCCTACATCCGCCCCGGGCCCTCGGCCATCTACGGCCACTACGTGGCCAACGACCACATCCTGTTCGAGTTACTGACATGGGCCGGCACCACCGTGACCGGTGCCCGCAGCGCGGCCGCATACCGGTTCTGGGGCGTCGTGCCCGGTATCGCCGCGGGCGTGATCCTGACCTCGTGGTTGTGGCGGCGGGTCGACCCGTGGGTGGCCGCGCTGTTTGCGCTGTTCGCGACGGCATCGCCGATCTACTACACCCTGTGCGTTGACGCGCGTGGCTACGGCCTGGGCTTCCTCGCGGCATCGTGCGTGCTCATCGGTGCCGACACGTACGTTCGGACCGGCTCAAGGCGCGCGCTTTGGCTGCTCGGAGTGGCCGCCGTGGGCGGGACATGGACGCTTCCGGTGTTCGCGCTCCCGGTGGCCGCCGTCCTTGGCTTGATCATGCTCGAGACGCGTGGGGCGCGCGGCGCAGGTCGGCCGGTCCTCGTCACGTCCGGGCTCGTGGCCACGGCGTCGCTCATTGTCTATGCCCCGGTGCTTACGGCGGTTCTGCGGGCGTCCGGGCAGAGCTTCGGTGAGCCGCTCCCCTGGTATGGGTTCGCGTCCGGGCCCTTCCGGGACCTGCTCGCCCCGGAGTTGCTCGTGGCCGTGCACGGGATCAATCCGACGAGCACGCTCACGCTGGCTCCCGGTGCCAGCGCCCCCATCCCGGGGACCTCGGGATGGGCCACCTGGACCGCCGCGGTGCTCGTATTTGTTGCCTTTGCCGTAGCAGTCCGCGTACAACGCGAGCGGTTCCTCGCGCTCGCGTGCCTCGTCCCGGCGCTGTTCACCTACGCGGTGCTCGATCTCGGGCGAATCAACACGGTGAACCGGTTCGCCAGCTTTCTGTTGTTGCCGCTCCTGGCGCTGTGTGCGATCGGCGTCGTGACGGTCGCTCGCTGGGTGACGGCGCGTCGGTGGCCGGCGCTTGAGATTGCTGCCGCGGCCGGGATCGCCTCCGCTGCGTTCCTGTTCGTGCGGACCGACGACATGCTCAGGGTTCTGCAGGTCGCCCCTTACGAGAACGACAAGCTCCTCGCCGCCGTCGTCCGCACGGCAGACATCGCGCCGGTCGTCACCAACTTCGATGGAGGCGACAGCGCCTACTACCTTGGCCGGTGGACGGCCTCGAGGAGAAGCGCGGGCCAGCTGGAGGCACTGTTCTGCTCCTCCGCCGACCGGTTGACCTACCTCGACGAGCTATTGGCTCCCAACCAGCCGTCGACCGCTTGCCTGCGCCGCCGCGATGCGATCGAAATCCGCATCCCGCAGCGCCATAACACGGCCGCGACGGCGGGGTCCCCCTTCACCGTCTGGCTGGTCAGGCCGCGAGCGCGCCTGGACTCGCGTCAGCTGAGCTTGAGCGTCAGCTTGCCGCTCGCCGGCGCTGGCTAGCCGCGCGCGGTCTTCCGCGCCGCGTGGAGCACACGGCCGGGTCAGGACTGTGACAACGAATTGGTCCAGCCCGGTCGGGTGCCGCTGGGCCTCGGCACCGATGCTGCCGACTACCAAGGGTGTGGCCGAGCACACGCTTGCTTTACTGTCCGCTGCCGCCGATGGCTCAGACCCAGCCCCGCCGGCCTCGCCCCTCGGTAGGAGCAGTGCCCTCGACGGGCTTATGGATGTCGCGGCGCAGCCGACGGTCCCGGTCGCGCTTCGAACCGCCCGCGAGACCCTCGGCATGGAGGTTGCGTACACCTCACAGCTGATCGGGGAGCACTTCGTCGTCCGCGAGCTGGACGGCGACGGAGCATCGTTCGGACTCGTCGCCGAACTTGAGCTTCCCCGGGAACGCACCTTCTGCCAGCGGATGCTGGAGGGGCGGATTCCCTCCCTGATCCCCGATGTGTGGGCCGATGATCGGACCGGGTCGGTGCCCGTCGCCCGCAGCTGGCACGTGGGTGCGGTGGCGAGCGTACCCCTGACCTTCTCGGACGAGAGGCTGTGGGGCACGCTGTGCGCCCTCAGCCACAACAGCCGAGCGTTCGAGTACCGCGACCTGCAGTTCCTCCAGGTGCTCGCCAGGCTGATCTCCGCTCAGGTCGAGCTCGCGCAGGCGTCCGCCGACGTCAAGCGGCTTGCGACCCAACTCGAACTGCCGGACGAGGCCACGATGACGCTGACCGCGGAGGGCGTAGTGACCGGTTGGAACGAAGCCAACGAGCGCCGGTTCGGGTACGGCGCGAGCGAAGCGATCGGGCGCGACGTGGTTGATCTGCTCGGCCCCCCGGGCCGCGAAGACGAACTCCGCCAGGCGGTGAACGCCGCCGCCGCGGGAAGGGCGATAGAGCGCCACGAACGCATTCGGCGAGCCAGCGGTAACGTCGCCCCCGATGCGATGACACTCTCGCCGATCTACGGCGCAGACGGCGAGGTGAGCTCGATCTCGGTCGTGTCACACGACATCCCGGAAGCGCTGTACCAGGCGCATTACCGAATGGTCGAGCGCACGGTGGTGAACTCGATGTCGAGGGCCCCGGACGTGGCCGAGGCCACCATGGGGATGCTGCGCGGGATGGGCGAGGGTCTGGACTGCCAGATCGGGCTGCTGTGGGAGCTCGATGAGACAGAGCAGCTCCTGCACTGCAGCGCATCATGGACCACCGAATATGCTCGCGCGACCCCGTTCGCCCAGAGCGTCCGCGACGATCGGTTCAACCGTGGCGAGGGCATTCCGGGGCTTGTCTGGGAGACCGGCAAGGCGGTCTGGGTCGAGGGAGTGGAGCGAGTCGCGGAACCACGGATGCAGGCGGCCGCCGGGGCCGGCGTCCGCACCGCGGTCGGCGTCCCGCTTCGCCTGGCCGGGGAGGTCATTGGCGTCGTCGAGTTTCTCAGCGGCAACCTCACGCCGCGGGACCCGGAGATGCTGGCGATGGGAGAGGCGATCGTCGCGCGGCTGGCGGACGCGCTGGCGCGCCGCCGGGCCGAGCAGGCTCTGCGGGCGGCCAATCAAGCCCTCGAGGCCCGGGTGCTGGAGCGAACCAGCGAACTGGAACGCGTGGTGGCGGAGCTCGACGCGGCCCAGATCGAGACGGTTCGACGGCTGTCCACGGCGGTCGAGTTCCGCGACCATGACACCGGGGCGCACATCGCGCGGATCAGCGCGTTCGCGGGCCGAATCGCACGACGCGCCGGCCTCGCCGCCGGCCTCTGCCAGCTGATCGAGCGTGCCAGTCCGCTGCACGACGTCGGCAAGGTGGCAATCCCCGACAGCGTCCTGCTCAAGCCCGGAGCGCTCACCGCAGCCGAGCGCGCGGTGATGGAGACCCACGCCGAGATCGGGCATCGCCTGCTCGACGGCTCGGACTCCCCGGTACTCCAGATGGCCGCCGTGATCGCGCTCACCCATCACGAGCGGTACGACGGAACCGGCTACCCGCGCCGGCTGGCCGGCGATGCGATTCCGATCGAAGGTCGGATCGTGGCAATCGCCGACGTGTTCGACGCGATCACCTCCGACCGCGTCTACCGTCCGGCGATGACGCTCGAGCAAGCAGTCGCGGTATTGCGCGAAGGACGCGGGACGCACTTCGATCCGGTGCTGCTGGACCACTTCCTGGACGCCCTCGGAGATAATCCACGGGAGTGACGCTTCGAGCAGAGGTCCTCAACGTCGGGGGTCTCGCGCGTCGGTTCCTCCTGGCGGAGCCCTCGGGCGCGCCGTCGGTGATCGTGCTCAGCCTCCACGGGAGCCGTTCCGCACCCGAGCGGCAGGCCGCGCTGAGCTCGATGGAGGGCTTCTGCGCATCGGGCGCGGTGGTGGCCTTCCCACAAGGTGGCTCGCCACTGGGATTGGGCTTCCAATGGGACCTGGAGGCCGACGTCGAGTACCTGGGAGCCCTCATCGGCTCGCTCCGGACTCGCTATCCGGAGGCGGATCGACGGATTTGCATCGCCGGGATGTCCGGTGGCGCCCGGATGGCCAGCCGCTTCGCCTCGCTCCATCCCGAGGCCGTGCAGGTCCTCGGGGCAGTCGCCGGGCTGCGGTCCCCCGCTGCGGTCCGGCTCGAACATCCGGCACGGGTGCTCGCCTTTCACGGCACGGCGGACCGGATAAACCGGTTCGCCGGCGGTGGTGCCGAGCGGTGGATCGAAAGCGTGCCCGACGCAGCCGCGGCCTGGGCGCGAGCCCTGGGGCTCCCAAGCGAGCCGACCCGTCGCGAGCTCACCGCTCACCTGACCCGGGTGGACTTCGGCGATCCACCCGCGGTCACCCTGTTCGTCTCGCGAGGTGCCGGCCACACGTGGCCAGGCTCCCGCCTCCCCCTCTCTCTGCGGCTGATGCTCGGACGGACCTCCAAGGAGATCGACGCCACGACCGAGATCTGGCGAGCGACCAGCGCGTCCGGAGGCTAGAGCGTGCCGACGCGGTCGGGCGGCCAGTAGGTGAAGAAAGCGTCCCCGATGATCCAGCTTGCTGGGATCGGGCCCCAGAACCGGCTGTCGTCTGAGTCCCCGCGGTTGTCGCCCATCACGAACCACATGCCGCGCGGCACGCGGATCGGGGTGGCAAACGTGCAGTCGGCTTCGCCGACAGAACAGGGACTGGTATAGCCGTCGGCTTCTCGGCGCCCGTTCCTGATCACGTGCCCGTCCTGGATCGAGATGACGTCACGGGGCCCGGCGACGATTCGTTTGACGAAGGTCTCGTCGGATTCGGGATTCGGCCAGTCGCAGGCCGCCGTGGCCGGGTGGGCTCGCCCGCATTGCTCGCTGTCGGCACCCTCGGGTGGGTGGAACACGACGATGTCGCCGATGTTCAGCGACTTGAAGATGCGATCAACGAGTACCCGCTGGTGGGGTACGAGGGTGGGTTCCATCGAACCGGTGGGAATCTTGTACGGCTTGACGAGCCAGGCCTGGATCGCGATCGCCAGTCCGAACGCAACCAGGACGGTCGCGATCAGTTCCGCGAGCGACCGCGCGCGACTTTTCGAGAGTACGGGCATGCGTGGTTCCGCCGACTGGGCTGTCGGACTCCGACGTGAGTGGTCAGAGCGGGCTGGGGGCCCGGGACCTTGGCGCCGGACGCCTGAGGAAGTTCGGCGGCTGCGAGGGTGACGATCGACATCGCGCCGACGGCGATCCAGGCGATGGGGACGCGGCCAACCCTTCGCCAGGACAGAGACCGAGTTGGGCGCGCGGCGCGCGCGGCACCGACGATCGTGTCGGCGTCGCCCAGTCGCGCCATCGCATCGCGGACCGCCTCGTCCTCAGCCACGCCGGCTTCCCTGAGCTCAGCGATGGAGTCCTCCAGGTGGTGCTCGAGTTCGGCCAGGAGACGGCGACGCTCCAGCCATCCGCCGCCCAGCGCGCCCGCCACTGCGGCCAGGAACTCGGCTCTGGGGTCGGCGCTAATCTGCCGCCCCCTCAGGGGCGGGGTGGGCGGGGTCGAATACAGCGTCGATCGCCCGGCTCACGCGCTGCCAGCTCTCGACCCGTTCGCGCAGCGCGCTCTGGCTCCTCGGGGAGGCGGCATATACGCGTCGGCGCCGGCCGCCGACCTTCTCCCAGTGGCTGCGTACCAAGCCTTCCTTCTCCAGCTTGTGCAGGACCGGGTACAGGGTTCCCTCGGGAACCTCGAGCGCGCCACCCGAACGAGCACGCAGCTCGGACGCGATCGCGTAGCCGTGCATGGGCCCCTGCTGAAGAATCGCCAACAAGAGACCGTCGAGCTGTCCCTGGAACCCTTGCATACCTCGATAGCCTATGCATAGGCGTAGGAGGTGTCAAGGGTCGATCAGCCCGGCCCGGCCCCGAGCTCCTCCGTCGGATTGCGCAGGATGATCGGCTGCCGCTTGGTCTTCTGCAGCACGATGAACGCGATCGTGCCCCACACGGCGGGGACCCAGAGGGAGATCGCGTGGTAGGCCAGCGTGGCCGCGGTGGCGACCGTTCCCCCGACGCCGTAGAGGACGAGCATCCCGATCATGCTGCCGTCGAGCACGCCGATCCCGCCCGGTATCGGGATGAAGTTGGAGAGGTAGCCGATCTGGTAGGCCAGGACCACGGGGGCCAGCGGCGGCAGGTGGCCGGCGGCGGCGAAGCACGCGAACAGCACCGCGATGTCGAACCACAAGTAGCCGATCGCGCCGACGATCCGCCAGTCGGGACGGAACACGAGTTGCTTGGTGTCGCGTACGCTCGCCGCCGTCTCGGTCAGGAGCGCATGAAGCCGCCCCGGCTCGAGCCGGCTGACGATCCGGTCGACGTAACGCGGCAGCAACAAGAACAGGACGAGCACGAGCGCGCCGACCGCCGCCGGCAGGATGCTGAGCAGCGGGTTGTCAGGGCCCGGCATCCCGAGGAACAAGCCGAGGCCGGCCAGGATCAGCGTGATCACGTTGATCGCGCTCGTGTACAGGAACAGCACCGCTGAGCGCTCGGCGATCCGTCGCGCGGGCGCACCGCGCTCCACCATCAGCCACGCCCCGACCGCAACGCTGCCCACGCCCCCGACCGACACGGCCGCCCCGAACGCCTCCTCGCTGAGCGCTATCCGAGCTCCAAACCGGAACGGCGCCCGCTCGAACACCTGCAGGAACGCTACGACGTAGCTCGCGCACGAGAGAACCTCGAGCAGGATCGCCGCGACGACCCACTGCGCCTTCATGTTCGACAGCGTCGTCGCGACGCCCTTGAGCCCGGGGACTGCGAGCAGCAGCCCGGCCGCCAGAGCGAGCCCCAGGATCAGCGTGATGAAGCCGTTGCGCAGACTGCGGCGCGCCTTGGCCGCGTTCAGCTCGTCTACTTCGGGCGGCTGGTCCAAGCTCACGGGTCGGACGGGGTCGACCGCCCAATCATTGCATCAGGGGTACGCCGGAGCTTCGCCGCCGTCCGAGCGGGTGTAGCGATTTCCGTCAGTCGCTCGATGGGCCGTGGTTGCCGGGCGCCAGTCGGCCGCGAAGCCGCTCCAGCTCTGGACCGCTGAGTCCGTGGGCCGAGAGCCAGGCGGTAGACCCGCCGAAGCTTTCGTCGACGATCTCGAACACCCGCTCGATGGTCCCGGGGACGGGAGCGTGCGTTCGCGGATCGTGCCCTTCCAGCTCGGGGCGGTAGGTGGGGGAGCTCACCAGCCGCGCCATGATCGCCTCGATCTGCCCGCCGGTCGCCAGGTAGTCGCCGACGATCGCGCCCCGGTCGACTCCGGCGGCGTCCAGCGCGAGCGCCACTACCAGCCCGGTGCGATCCTTACCGGCGGCGCAGTGGACCAGCACCGCCCCGCGCGCACACGCGATCGTGCGAATCGAGGCCACGATCGAGTCCGGCCGGGCCGTCAGGTAGCTCAGGTAGGCCTGCACGACACGCGGCTCATCCGGCCACCCGCTCGGACCGGTTGGCGGCCACAGGTTGACCGAATCGGCATCGAGATCGGTGTTTGCACCCGAGCGCGGGTAGAGCGAGCGATGCTCGATGCGCACCCGAGGCTCGCGGGTCATCGGCCCGGGCCCCTCGAGCTCCACTTCCAGATCGGTACGCAGGTCGAGCACCACCTCTAGCCCGACCTGCTCCACGAGCAACCGGACATCGCGCGCGGTGAGCGACTGCAGGTTGTCGGAGCGCACCAGCGAACCGGGCACGACGACCCGGGCGTTGGCGGCGCCGTCTAGCTCGATCCACCGTACGTCCCCGTTCTCGATGTCCATGCCTTTGATCGTGGCAGGTCGGATCCGCGCTCACCGAATGGCAACAACTCCCGCGCGCCGCTCACCGAATGGCAACAAGTCCCGCGCGCCGCTCACCGGCGGCTTTGCCAGATAATCTGCCGCAGCTATGCCCGAGCTGAGCCTGTCAGACGGCGTGACCCTGGCCTACGACGAACGTGGCGACCGCCGTGCCCGCCCGCTCGTCCTGGTTCATGGCGTCTCGATGAGCCGGCGCTACTTCCACCGTCAGCTGGACGCGCTCAGCGAGAGCCACCGGGTGATCGCACTCGATCTCCGAAGCCACGGCGACTCAAGCAAGGCCGAGACCGGTCACACGATTCCCCACTACGCCCGCGATCTGGCGCGCTTCATCGAGCTTCTCGGACTCGAGCAGCCGGTGCTGCTCGGCTGGTCGATGGGCGCATTCGTGGTCTGGGATTACCTTCACCAGTTCGGCACGGGTGAGATAGCCGGGCTGATCGTCAGCGGCGAGGCGGCATCGGACTTCAAGTGGGATGGCTTCGAGCACGGCTTCCTCGACCTCGCCGAGCTGCACTCCGCGATGAGCGACGTGCAGGAGGACCGGGAAGGCTTCCTGCGCCATCTCGTACCCGAGATGTTCCACCAAGAGCAGCCCCAGGCCGACACTGAATGGATGGTCGCTGAGTGCATGAAGCTGCCAGTTGGCCCGCTCAGCGCGATCCTCTTCGATCAGTCGGTCCGCGACTACCGAGAGATCCTCACCACGATCGAGATTCCGACGCTCGTGTGCTGGGGCCAGCATGACGCCCTCCTCCCGGTGTCGGGCGCCGGCGACCTGAAGGAACGGATTCCCCACGCTGAGGTCGTGATCTTCAAGGACAGCGGCCACTGTCCGTTTATCGAGGAGACCGAGAAGTTCAATGCGGTCGTCGAAGACTTCGTCGGACGGCTCTAGCGCGGGCTTGCCGGCTCGTTGACAGCCCATGGGCGGCTATGGGAGAGTCGGCCGCCATGGCGACCGCGGAGCTCGACGGGCTGAACATCCACTATCGGCTTGAGGGTCGCGGGCCCGAGACCGTCGTGCTCGTCAACGGCCTCGCGGATGATCTGGAAACCTGGAGTGGCCAGGCACCAGCGCTCGTGGAGGCTGGGTACCGAGTGCTGAGCTTCGACAACCGGGGCATTGGCCTCAGCGACAAGCCGCTCGGGCCCTACACAACCGCGATCTTCGCCGGCGACACCAAGGCGCTGGTCGACCACCTACAGATCACCGACTTTCACCTGCTCGGTGTCTCGATGGGAGGGATGATCGCGCAGGAGTACGCCATCGCTCACCCCGACGACTTGCGGAGCTTGACCCTCGCCTGCACTTACGCGGCGCCCGGACCGTTCTGCTCCCGGATGTTCAGCTTCTGGGCGGACATGGCCAACGTCATGGGCGTGCCGGCGGTGATGCGCGACGTGACGCTGTGGGCGTTCACACCGGAGTTCTTCGAGGATCGCCCCGACGAGGCAGCCGAGTTCGAGCTCGCGATGCGCTACCTCGACCAGCCCACGCCGGCGTACCTGGCTCAATTGCACTCGATTCAGAGCCACGACGCGACCGCGCGCCTGGGCTCACTGAACGTACCTGCGCTGGTGCTCGCCGGAGAGACCGACATCCTCATCCCAGTCGAGCTCTCGCGCCGGCTGCACGCCCTGATCCCGGACGCCCGATGGGCGACGACGCGGGGCGGCCACGCCTGCCTGTGGGAGTACCCCGATGAGTTCAACCGTGCGTTCCTTGCCTTCATCGCCTCGGTGCCGAGCCGGACAGCCGCCGGCTGATCGTCTCTACGGGGCCACCTCAACGCGCCAAGCGCTCGAGCACGACAACATCGATCGGCTCGCCCGCTATGAAATGAAGGAGTTGCCAGCCGGTACCCTCAATCAGCGTCTGCAGCTCTTCGGGTGAGACCAGTAAGTAGTCGAACCAGCGTGACGCATGCCCTCGAAAGCGAACACGGAGGCGCAGCTGACCGGACATGCGCCCGCGCTTTCTGTTGCGAGCGTGATACGCCAGGTGAACGGGGTCGTCGGTCCCGTAAGGGTTCATCGTTGAGGCGACGATCCGGTGAACCATGGGGCGAAGGCGCGTGAGCACCCGCCGCGCTTTGGCCTGGCTTCCCAGCAGACCGAGGTTGTTGCCGTACATCACGGCCGTGTCGAACCTGCCGAGCTCCGGGTCAAAAGCTTCAAGTGCCACGGCGCGTGCGTCTCGAACGCCACGTCGCCGCGCGACCTCGATTGCGCCCGGCGAGTTGTCGATCGCCACCACTTCGTGCCCGCGCCTTTGGAGCTCGAGCGCGACGCGGCCCGCTCCGCAACCCACGTCCAGCACACGCCCGCGCACGAAGCGCAGGCCTCGCCGCTCGGCCGCGGGCCAACGGCGAACCGGAGCGAAATACCCGGCCGGCCCGCCGCTTGCGTCGATAAACCCGTCGTCGCGCTCGATGATCTCACTCGCGCGCCGGTCGCCATCCGAATATGCGAGGAGTAACCGGCCGAACGCGTCGCTGTCCACGCCAACCGCCACGATCATGTTCTATCTCATCCGCGCCCCCGCGGAGCGATCGGGCGGGTGGCAAGAGGTGGGCGCGTGACGAGTCGCTTCGACCGCTCCCTTGAGCCCGTTGCGAACTCGGGCGTCGCCCGCCTGTGTCGCGCACCCCGGATCTCGGCTTGCACCGTCGCCGGGGGCGGTGTAGTGTCGCCTCGACGCGCAATTCGCGCGTGCGGGCACGAAAGCGGTGAGGTCGATGATCCGGGCAGGAGCTTTCTGGCGAAGCCGTACACGCTTGGCGATGGTCATGTCGCTCGCTGCGGTTTGCGCTCTGGCGAGTTCGGTGGTCGCTTCGACAGCCGCGGGATCAACGCAGTACTGCGTTCCCTACACAGGCAGCGGGATACCGCCAGGAAGTGGCATCCCACCGTGGGGGTTTCATGCATCACAGTCGTTCGGTGGGGGAATCAGCGGTTACTCGCACGGCTGGGGCGACGTCAATCTGGACACCAACTGGATCTCCGGTGAGATCTGCCAGGAGGTTTACGGCGCAGACCAGCCGATCCGCATGATTGCGGTACGGCTCGGGCCGCGCATCATCTACCACTCCCACTACGCGCAGATGTGGGGCTACCCGGGTAACCTCGTCATCGCCGTCGTGAGGGTGATCTGGAGCGAAGACCCCAGGTGCAGGGTCGGCACGCGCGGACATGTGACGATGTACGCCAGCTATAACGGCGTCCGCAGTGACAGCATCCAGTTCTTCCTCAATGCCGGATGCCGGGACGAGAACCACCTCTACCACGGTCCAGAGGTCGACGCTCAAGTCCCGCCGTTGTAGTGGAATCTGAGCGCCGGCCATGGGAGCGGTGCGAGGCGAAGCCCACCGGTCGCATCCGGGACGTCCGTGACAATGCCGGACCGGTGAACGACCTGGCTGGTCTGCGACGCATCGTGTCCGGACTGGCGGCGGACGGGATCCTGACATGGGTATTTGGCGGTTGGGCCGAAGAGCTGCGTCGGCTTGCGCCCCCTCGGCAGCATCGAGACATCGACCTGCTCTATCCCGGCTCGGACTTCAGGCCGGTCGACAGGCTCATCGAACACCGTCGGCTGCAGGCGATCCCCGCAAAGCGTTTCGCGCATAAGCGTGCGCTAGTCATGAACGATGTCATGGTCGAACTGTTCCTGGTTAGGACCGACGAGGACGGCGCGTCTTACACGATGTTCTGGGAGAGGCTGCGTTACGACTGGCCTCGCGACGTCCTCGGGTTCGTCGACGGCGTCGCCGTTGCCAGCGCCTCGGCGCTTCGGCGGTACCGGGCTGACCACGCGGCCGTCCGGAGAGCCGCCGCGCCGTAGGCAACTTGTGCGATTGGCGAGACGTCTTGTACTGGCACGAGAACCGAAGAGCGGACGAGGAGCCCGGCTCATGGGACGAGTTGCGAGCTCGTCTTCGACTGCTGGACAGCGATCGCCCCTCGGGCGGTTGAGCGTCGGTCTGCCTTTGGGCACGCTTCGCTTTGGTCTGGCAGGGGTGGGCGTCCGGCACCTCGTGGCGTAGCGAGCAACCGGGCGCGGCTCACCGCGCTCTCGGAAGGGACGGAGGTTGTTACACAAACGCAACGGTTTGTGACTCAGTCACATCTGCCCGCCTGCGCAACCTCGCTGATGCCGCCCAAAGCACCGAGGCTGGGCGAGAAAGCGTCCTGTGAGGACGCTTTCTCGCCCAGGCTTCCCGCGCGGCGGGACTGCGGTCGCCGGTGGTTGTGCGGTCCTCACAACGACCCAGGCCCGCCGCTTCGCCGGGCGCTTGGCGTCGAGCAGCTGGGCGCGCTGGCAAGGCCAACCGCCCACAGGATCCCGCCCGACACGAGGGTCCGCTGGTAGGGGTTGTGCCATGTGGCGGAGAAGTGACCCAGCGCGTCGTAGTACACCCGACCGCGACCGAAGCGCCGGCACCACACGAGCGGACGGTCCGGCCCCCTTGGCCCGGTGTCGAGCTCTGCGAGCACGTGGACGTGGGGGCGCGGATCGTGGACAAAGACGTAGAACTCCTCGTGGATCTGGAAGCTCGCCGGGAGCGCGCGCGTGGCGGGCGTGTAGTGATCGATCACGATCACCCGCTGAGTGCTCGGCGGCGGGTGGTGGCTGAACTCGGCACCAAACATCTCTTTGTAGGCCGGCCAATGGTGGAAGGTGTCGGTGGCCGAGTGAAAACCGATCAGCCCGCCGCCGTCGCGTACGAACGCGACCAGCGCTCGTTTATCGGCATCACTCATCGGGAGCTCCCCGGTGGTCAACAGGAACATCACGGCGCCCGCATGTCTCAGCCTCGCGGGAGTTAGCTGGGAGGCGCTGGCCAGGAAGACGACGCGGTAGCGGCCGCTGCGGGCGGCGATGGCCCGCACCGTAGCCATCGCGGTCGGGATCGACATGTGGTGATAGCCGAGCGTCTGGGTGAGGACCAGCACTGTCGGGGCGACGGGCTTGGCCGCCGATGCCGATCGGACCGGCCGCGCCTGTCTCGGGTCCGGGTGAGTCGAGCTCCCCAACGCGCCACAGGCCACGACCGAGACGGCCATCGCCGCCACCGCTGCGGATCCCAGCGCCCTTGCAGCCATTGCTCTGACCGGCCTGAGCAGGTCGCCCAGCACCGCCTCAAGTCTAGGACTTGCGTACTCGACTCAGGGCCCGTATCGCGCTGGGTGTCGCGGGCGGCTGTCGGGCGCGAGTTGGCAGAATCGGCGACATGGACGCGCGAGCGCTTGCGGTGCGCAACCTTACTTATGCGCTGTTCGTCGAGCTGGGTCGCGCGCCGTCGGTGGAGGAGGTGGCAGCCGCGGCGGAGCTCCCCGGTAATGAGGTGCTCGCGCTGTGGCGCGACCTCCATCTGGCTCATGCGCTTGTTCTGAACCGGGGAACCAGCGAGATACTGATGGCCAATCCGTTCTCGGCCGTGCCGACGGCCCATCGCGTCCGAACCGCCGGCCGTTGGTGGTATGGGAACTGCGCCTGGGACGCGCTGGGCATCTGTGCTGCCCTACACACGCAGGGGCGCATCGAGACAACCTGCCCGGACTGTGGTGAGGCGATCGCGCTCGAGGTTCGCGACCAGCGGGTCGGCGACGAGCGCCTGCTGTTTCACTGCTTGGTGCCCGCCTCGCGCTGGTGGGACGACATCGTCTTCACCTGAACCACGATGAACCTCTTCCGGCCGGAAGGGCACATCGAACGTTGGCTCGGCGGGCGGGAACCGGGGGCCACGATCGGCGTCGCGAAGCTAAGCGAGCTTGCGCACGCCTGGTGGGGCGACCGGCTGGCGTCCGATTGGCGGCCTCACACTCGCGAAGAGAACCAGGCGATTCTGGACCGGCTTGAATTGACAGGCGATTTCTGGCGCCTGACCCCAGGCCAGGCGTAGACCAGCCCGAGACGGGCTGGAGGGTCTGCCCAGACCCTCCAGCCGCTCGGCGGCTGACTACGGGTGCTTGCTCGGCTTCTTGTACTTGTTGAATACGTCGTGACCAAACGGGCGCAGCCCGTCAGCCGCGGCGAAGCCGATGTGACCGAACCCGTCCACTCCGCCACTGGTGATGCCGAGAAGATCCTCGT
This sequence comes from Solirubrobacteraceae bacterium, assembly GCA_035504535.1. Classification (GTDB taxonomy): domain Bacteria; phylum Actinomycetota; class Thermoleophilia; order Solirubrobacterales; family Solirubrobacteraceae; genus Palsa-465. The sequence continues at coordinate 68,274 of DATJRS010000018.1, forward strand.
AGCTGCGCAGCGCCGAGTAATGGTTGTAGTAACCGGTCGAGTCGACACTGCCCGCCTTGATGTACTTCGGATCGAGCAGCACCGCGCCGGCGTCACCCCCTCCGGCGGCCGGGGACGGAACCGAGATCCCCAGGCTCTGGTAAAGGCCGGTGAAGTAGGGCGAGAAGCCCGGCGTCGGATCGGACGGACCGGGAGTCTCGTGGCAGCAGGCGCTCCCGTCGGTGGTGGTCGAGCCGCCCGATTCGTCGAAGGTGATCACGATCAGCATGTGGCCGCTGCGGTAGGCGGGTGAGGCCTCGAGCAGTGGCACCCAATGCTGAAGGAACACGTCGATCCCGTGCAGTCCGCCGGCACCGGCCCCGGTCTGGCCGATGGTGTTCGGCCCGGCACAGGTCGAATCGTGCCCGTCGTCGCACAGATTCGGAGTGATCCAGCCAAACCTGGGCGTGGTGCTGACCTTCCGCAGGTCGTTGGCCAGGTGCCCGGTGAAGGTGTCCGGAAGCGCGACACCGTTGAACGTGCTCGGCTGCCCAACGGTCACATGTCCCAGCGGGACGACGTTGGCGTCGCACAAGGCCTGATTGTCGATGATCGAGTGGAAGAACATGAACCCGTTGTGGCGGGTCGCATACTGATCGGCGGGGGTGGTGGCGGTCGCGGCCGCCCCGCTGTTGGTTTCGTTGAGGGCGCCGATCGCCGGGTGTGCGCAGTCGGTGCCGCCGAGCGGGTCGGGCGTACCGCCGTCACGCGACGGGACGTTGCCCATATCCTCGTCGTAATCGCGCCAGGCCGCGACGTGGGTTACGGGGTTCGGCGGGTACAGCGTGTCGAGCTGGTTCGCGATCGTGGGAACGGATTTCGGGAAGACACAGCCCGTCCCGTTGACCTGGCCGGGGAACTCCTTCTGATTGTGCGCCGGCGTACCCGGCGAGATGTTGACGAAGTCGGGCACGAGCGTCGATGACCCCGGGGAGCTGGGCTCTTCACAATCCGCGCTCGTGGCCTCGTTCGGGGCTTGCCCCGAGATCTGTGAGATGTAGTTGTCCAGGCTCGCGTGGCCGGTTGCGTAGTAGTGGACGAGCAATTCGCCCTGCTTGCGCAGCACGCCGTTGAGGTACGTGGCCGGCGAACCCGGACCGAAGGCGAGCTGCTCGCTCTCGTTCTCGAGCTCGATCACGAAGATGTGCTGGATCGCCCCCGGGGGAAGCGCCGCGCGCACGGGCGGCTTGGCCTTCGCATGCCCGCCACCCTTGTTCCCCTTCTTCGCGGAGGCATCGCGGGCCGTCACCGCGCCTGCGGCACCCGTGCCGACGGCGATCGCTGCGAGGGCGATCAGTACCCCAAGTCCGACCGGCAAGCCGACACGTCGGCCACGCTTCTGGTTCACAAAGGTCTCCTTCGTAGTTGGCGGACGCCGGGACGATACGTTCGCCTTGTGAGCGTCGTGTGACAGCGTTGTGAACGAGCCGGGACCCGTTCCGGTCGGCACTCTGTCAGTCGAGACGGTCGTCTCGCCCGCCCGCGGCGACGACGACGACGCTAGGTGGGCGGCGCAACACTACCGGTGCTCGTGAGGAGGTCCGGGATCCGGGCGAGGGTTTCCAGCGCCGCACCCACGGCTGCGTCCACGCGCTGGCGCTCGACGGCCGGGACGTCGGTGACACCGACCCAGGTGCCATTGACCTGCGTCTGATCGACGGCGGCCACCACCGCGCTGAGCTGTCCGTTGGCGCGGGCGATGAGGTGCGGCGCCAGCGGATCCAGAACGGGGGCAAGCAGACCCAGCAGCTCCCCGGTCGCCGAGACGTCGGCTGTGATCGAGGCGAGCCCGGTGCCGCTCCCGTAGTCGTCATCGCCCGTCAACGTGTCACGCATCGCATCCTCGAGGATCTCGTGGGGGCGCAGAACCCAGTTGCCGACGCCGGCCTCCGTCGCCGGAAGCTCGGTCCCGAGTGGAATCGCATCGAGCGTCGTCAGTAGCTGCTGCAAGCTCGCGGTGTCGGCAGCCGCCGCGGTCAAGTTCCGATCCGTCCACAGATCGAGCTCGATCTTGTGAAAGCCGGTGAACTGTGGGCTGGCGCTACCGCCGGCGAGACCCGCCGCCGTCCCGTCGATTTCGCCCCCGAGCTCTCCGAAACAGCCGTAGGCACCGTCATCCTGGCCGATGTCAAGCCAGGCCAGGTGGGCGGTCAACCAGTCAGCCTCGGCCTGGCCCAGGTTGCCGGCACCGATGGCCCCGGCCAGCACGCCCACGTCCGACTGAACCGCGGAGAGCTCCTGGGTCACGTAGCTGCGATAGGCGAGCAGTGGTCCGATCTCGGCGGGTAGATAGTCGCAGCCCTCAATTGACTTCGCGACGTTCCCTGACGCGTCCAGCCACTCGACTCCACACGGCGTCATCGCCAGCAAGGGAGCGACAATCTCGTAGAAGTTGTGACGCACCCTGACTTTCCGGGCGGGGGCACTCAGGAAGCGGGCGGTGACTTCCGTGACCCCGTCCGAGGCCAGCCCGAGAAGCGGTGTCGCCCCCGTCCCCAGGATCGCATCCGGGGCCCCGGACAGCCCTGCGCAGTTCTCCAGAGGCGTCGCCACGGGGTCATCGCCGCCGACCTCAGCGACGCACAACGCGGGCTGTGCGTAGTCTCGACGCAGTGACGGCAGGAGATAGCGCTCGACCTGACGCTGACTCGCGGATAAGCAGCGCAGTGGCGCGATCCGGAACGGAAGGTAATGCTCGGCCGGGATCGCGTATAGGAGCCCTCGATCCCCGGCTCGGCCGAGCAACCGAATCCCGGAGACCACGATCCCCGAGGCCGGGAGGGGTGACTGCAACTTGCCAAGCGCGAGCCGATCGCCCGCCGTCTGGCCCCGCCGGAACAATCCGTACCTGCGGCTGATGCCGATCGGCACCGCCCTTCCGTCTGGCGCTAGGGTGCCGGGCGTCGGGTACGTCGAGCAGGGCTGGACGTCAGCGCCGGATGCGGTCGATACGACCGGCGCGGCTCCGATCCCAAGCGCCGGCAAGCTCGTCGCAGCAACCGTGGCGATGACCGCGACCACACGGCGGCTCGTAGGCAACACTGCCCCCGAGTCTCCCACACCCGGCCGAACACGGAAGAATGCGACTGGCTCACGGGAGCAGGTGTCGGTCCGTCGGGCGGGAATCGGCGGTACCTCGTCGGATGCAACGGGCTGGCACGATGGTCGCTGATGAACGTCCGTGAGAGCTCGTTGGGACCCCTTCCGTGCCTGGTCGCCGGGTCGGGTCCTCCGTTGGTGCTGCTTGCCGGGCTTACGCCCGAGGCTGGCGTGTCTGCGGATTCGCTGCGCCGCATGCACGAATCGTCGATGCGGCCCTGGGCGCGGGACAGAGAGGTGTTCTGTGTCAACCGGCGTCCCGGGTTGGCGCGCGGGATGACAATGGCCGCGCTGGCGGCCGAACATGCTCGCGGGCTGCGCGAGGCGTTTGACGAGCCCGTTGATCTGCTGGGAGCCTCGACGGGTGGCAGCATCGCTCAGCAGCTCGCCGCCCAGCACGGCGACGTGGTGCGGCGGCTCGCCCTTGTCAGCACGGGTTGTCGGCTGGGCCCCTACGCGAAGCTGGTTCAGCGCCAGATCGCGGCGCGGGTGCGCGGGGGTGCGACCCGTCAGGCCGCGGCGGTGATGGCCGGCGCACTGGCTCCGCCCCCGCTTCGATTGCCTGCGGCATGTCTCGGATGGTTACTCGCGCCGCGCTTGTTTTCGGAGAGCGGCTTGCAGGACATGGCCACCACGATCGAGGCCGAAGACGAGTTTGACCTCGCCCGCCTGCCGACAGTGCGAGCACCGACCTTACTGGTGGGAGGCGGACGTGACCGCTTCTATGACCGGGGGCTGTTTGAGGAGACCACCCGTCTGATCCCCGGATGCGTGCTGGAGATGCACCCTAAGCGCGGGCACATCACCGTGCTCTCAGATCCGCGCGCCGTCGCCCAGCTTCGCGGCTTTCTCAACCACGACACGAACTGACGGCGCTGGACCCGCGTCCGGCTCGGTTACTGCCGATAGTGGCGCCGATGCCGTCTAGTAATAGTGCGCTCGACCGCCGACGGCGCGACCCATCATGCCAAGCACGGCGAGAATCAGGCCCACGACCAAGACGATGATGCCGATGGTCCACAAAATGGCGATCTTGGTCAGAAAGCCAAGTATGAGGAGTATCACTCCGAGTATTATCACTGCCCCTCCCTCGTGGTTGTGCGTTGGTAAACGGTGACTACCCGCGAACGCCACTTTGAAGCAATTAGGCGTTGCTCACGCGCTTAGCTGCGGCCGGTGAGCGAACCGACGGGATCAGGCGAGCGTGACGAACTCGGAGTTCTGTTGGCGGACGTGTTGGACGGCGGCCGCCACGTACTCGATGGTCTGCCGGCAATCGGCACGAAGCGCCCCGGGCCCGATGCCGTCGTGAGCGAGCACGACCGCTCCCGGTCGCAGCCCATCTCTGGTGGCGGCGAGCATCTCCTTTGCGGTGTCTCCGCGCCAGTCGTGGGTGTCGAGGCTCCAGTGGACCAGGCGGAGGTCGCGCTCCTCGGCGATCGACCGGGTGAACGGCGCGGTGTCCCCCCAAGGGGTGCGCCACAGTCGGGGCCGGACGCCGAGTTTGCCGAGCCGCATCAGCGCCCGGTCGGTGTCGCGCTCGACCCAGTCGCGACGGCAGTCGCTGTGGCGAACGTGCTCGTGGCAGTGCAGGCCGACGGCATGCCCGGCGCGAAGCATCCGCTCGATGGTCGCAGTCGCGCGCGCGGCGCGATCAGCGATCGGGAAAAAGGTCGCCGGCACGCCAAGCGCCTCGAGCAGATCAAGCAGGCGCGGGGTCCACACCGGATCGGGCCCGTCATCGAAGGTGAGCGCGACGCCGTCCATTCCCCGCTAGGCGACGGCGCCGGCCGGCGCGCCGGGGACGGCTCCGACCAGGGACTCGAGCGACGGGCGCTCCTCGATCGGGACCATCGCGGTGGCGCCGTCATCCCATGGCTGGAGGAAGTGACCGCCGAGCGGGCTTCGCGCCGCCGGCTCGATCCGCCGCTCGGCGGCGGCGAGCACCGCGTACGCCATTGGCCCGAGCGCCCGCAGCGACTGGTGGCGGTTATGACGCTCGCCGAGCGCGCACTCGCCGAGCGAGAACAGGCCGACCGCGCGGAGCGCGTCGATGAGCACGGCGACCTCCACCCCGTACCCGACGGGGAACGGCAGGCCTTCGAGGAGCGCACGCGTCGCGGCAAACTCGCCGGCCAGCGGCTGCGTAAAGCCGGCCAGCAGCGGATGGTGGAGGTTGAGCACAGGCCGCGCCATCAGCTCGGTGACGCGCCCGCCCTCGTGAGGAAGCTCGCCGCCGCCGATCCGAAGCGGCCGGTCGAAGGTGCCCTTAACCAGCGCGAGCGAGCGGTCGCACAGCAGCGGCCCAACGAGTCCCTGGAGGTGGCGCGGATCCGGGTCGGCGGTATCGCCGTCGAGGAAGCAGACGAGCTCCCCCTCGGTCGCGGCGAGCGCACGCCACATGGCGTCGCCCTTGCCGAGTGCCGGTCCGAAGTCGGGTAGCAGCTCGTCCTGCTGAAGCACGCGCGCGCCCGCGGCGGCGGCCCGCTCGGCGGTGCCGTCGGCCGAGGCCGCGTCGACCACGACGCAGTCGTCGATCAGGCCAGCCTCGGCAAAGGGATGCACGGTTCGCCCGATCACGCCGGCGATTGTCGACGCGCAGTCCCGCGTCGGGATGATCACCGAGATCCGCGGCCCGGGATCGGCCGTGAGCAGCGCAGGAAGCGGAAAGTCCTCGGCTTGATAGCGGCGGCGCTCGAGCCACGAGGACACCGCCAGGTCGACGGCAAGTCCGCGCCCGGCGCGGCCGTCGATCCGTGCCGACGTCCGCACCCGCACGTCGCCGGCGAAGCGGACAGGTATCCCGCGCGCACGCAGGCGCGCGGCGAACGCGGCGTCCTCGAGCGCAGGCAGCGGCTCGAGCCCACCGACCTCGAGATAGGTTCGCGCGGTGATGCCCAAGGAGGCGCCGGCGAAGTGGTGGTGCTCTGCGGTCGTGTCGAGATCGCGTACGGCGCTCAGGCGCCGGGCGGCGTCGCGCTCGCGGCGTGACCGGGTGCCCGACGGCAGCGCCTCCGCCTCATCGGGGTCGAGCTCGATCATGCCCGCGATGACCGGAGCCCCCGCCCGGACGTGCGCGAGCTGTCGCTCGAGCCAGTCGGGGCGCGGGCGGGAATCGGCGTCGGTGCAGGCAATGAGGGCTTCATAGCCGCCCGCCGCGCGGAGCCGCTCCGCGGCGGCGTCCATGCCGAGCCGCCGCGCCGCGCCCGCTCCGTGCCCACGGCCGGCGAGAACCTCCAGCTGCAGGCCGACGCGGCTGGCCGCCTCCCGAGCGCGTGCCACGGTGTCGTCGCGGCACGCGTCATCGACGAGAATGACCGAGAAGCGCTCGCGCCCGATCGTCTGCGCGGCGAGGGCATCCAGGCACGCGGCGATGTGAGGAGCCTCGTCGCGCGCGGGTACGACGACGATGCTCAGTGGCGCCACGGCGTCCCCTGGGCCACGGACTCGCGCCCGCGCTCGTAGTTCTCGTCGGCTTCGTGGGTCAGGACGCCGACGAGCTTCCCATCGCGCCCGTAGCAGACCGTGAACCCGTCGCCATGGGCGACGCAGCGCGCCTCGTCGAACCCGTCGCCCCACGCAGCGTATTTGAGCGTTCGCCGGCCGATCGTCGACCAGAACCCTGGGACCTCGCCCCATGCCGCCGGCCGGCCCGCTGCCGTCTCGCCGGCGACCGCTCCCTGCCCGAGAGCGTCGCCCCAGTGCTCGACGCGCAGCTCCCGTCCAGCCGTGACGTTGTAGGCCCGGCACACGTCGCCGGCCGCGAGCACCCCCTCGGTGTCCGTGCGCATCCCGGCGTCGACGGGGATGACGCCGCCGTCGGTCGCGATCCCCGCGGCCGCCGCGAGCTCACCTCGCGGAGCGACGCCCGCGGCCATCACGACCACACCGGCGCGGACCCGCGCGCCGCCGGTGCTGACGGTCAGGGTGCCGTCCGCTCGCTCGATCGCGTCGACCGCTTCTCCGCAGTGGAGCTTCACCCCATCCGCGCCCAGCCACTCGGCGATGCGCGTAGCCGCCTCCGCGCCGAGCCGCCGGCAGTTCGGCGCGGGCTCGTCGGTGAGCATCGTCACGAGGTGCCCACGATGGCGCAGGGACGCGGCGATCTCGCAGCCGATGAAGCCCGACCCGATGACGGCCACAGCCGTCCCGCGGTGCAGGCGGGCGTTGAGCTCGCGCAGGTCGCCAATCGTCCGCAACACCCGGACCGCCGGATCATCAGCACCCGGCACCGGCAGTCGTGTCGGCTCGGCGCCGGTGGCAACCAGGCACTGCTCGTAGGCGAGCGTGCGCCCGCCGGACAAAGCCACGGTTCGCTCGTTCGAGTCGAGCGACACGGCGCGCCCGGAGACGAGCCGGACCCGATGCTCCTGCAGCCACGTCTCGGCCTCGATCGGCAGCTCGCCCTCATCGGCCTCGCCGCGGAGCAGCTCCTTGGTCAGCGGCGGCCGCTGATACGGCATGCGGTGCTCATCCGTGATGATCGCCACCACGCCGGCACCGTTGGCCTCTCGGTACGCCCGCGCGGCGGCGAGACCGGCCGGACCGCCACCGATGACCAGTAACGCGATGCGCTCGCTCACCGGGCCTCCAGGACGTCGAGGAGATAGTCGCCGGTGTCCGCCCGGTTGACCGGAGCGAGCCATGCCTGCGCGCGGAGGAGGTCGTGGACGGTGCGGGCGTCGAGCGGACGCTCAGGCCCAGTGGGGCGCCAGTGCACGGCGACGAGTCGCCCACCGGGAGCCATCGCTTCGCGCAGGCGCGCGAGCGCCCGCTCGACCGCGCTGACGGTCAGGTAATAGAGGACCTCGGAGGCGACGACTAGGTCGAACCGACCGTCGGGCAACTCGTCGGGGATCGTGCCAAGAAGCACGCGAGCCTGCGGAAAGGGCGCGAGCCGCCGGCGTGCCGCGGCCACCGCGGTCGGCGCGCCGTCGATCGTGACGAGCGATTTCGCACGCGGTGCGAGCTGAGCGCTGAATACGCCGATCGACGCGCCAAGCTCGAGCGCAGAGTCGAACGGGCCGGGACCGCAGGCCGACAGCGTCGCCGCGTACTTGGCGTGCTCGTACCCACTCGACTCATAGCCCCAGGGGTCTGGGTCGGAGCGGTAGCGCTCCTCGAAGTCCACTCCGGCCGGGCTCATGACCGAAGCCCGTCGACGGCCGCCCGGCCCGCGCGGGCGAGCATCGGATCCAGGCGGTGCTGGAGCAGGAACAGCTCGAGGTCGCGCCGCGCCCGGTCGAGCCGGCCGCCGTGGGCGAACGGACGCGAGCCGCATGCACGCGCCGCCTCGTCCAGCAGGACGCGAACGGCGTCGCTCACCGCCGCGCGGGCGGACAGTGACACCTCGGGCAGGCGCTCCGCGCTGTTCATGGCGTCGGCCGCCGCCCCCATCCACAGCTCGATCGTCCGCTGTGCGGTGAGGATGCGGCCCGCCGCGAGCGCCTCGAGCTCGCTCGTCGTCTCGCGGGCGGCGAGCTCTGCGAGCGCGCCCTCGGCGGCCGCGTCGGCCATGCCGACCCAGCTCGCACACGTGCGGAGGGCGTCGCGGGCGAACCACGGCTGGGCGGCGATTGCGCCCGGAGGACCGAACTGACCGAGCACCGGCGCGTCGTGGAACACGACGCGATGTGACTCCGAGGCGCGGAGCCCGGCCGCGCGGTACCAGGCGCGATCGACCTCCACCCGCTCGGCGTTCGTCACATCGATCCACACGGTCACCGGTGGCTGCCCGTCCTCCCCGCGGGCGAGCACCAGGGCGCGATCGATCCCGCCGGCGCCCGAGCAGAAGGTCTTCACCCCCCGTAGGACGACTCCGTCCGCAGGCCCGATGATGCGCGCGGGCGGGCCCTCGCCCGCCGTGGGGTCGCCGCCCCAGACACCGGTGAGCAACCGCCCGGCCGCGACCTCGGCGAGCTCCCGCTCGCGCAGCGCTTCCGGCGCCTGGACGGCGAGCCGCTCCACGGCGTTCAGGTGGCCGTCGTATATGCGGCCCACCGAGGCGTCGGCCGCCGCGACTCTGCGCACGAGATCGAGCTCGAGCTCGGCCGGCGGGCGCCGCACTCCGGCAACCGCGTTCCACGACAGGAGCCCAACCTCGCGCAACTCCGCGAACACCGAGGCGGGAAACGCCGGCTCAGCCGCGCCGTCGCGCTCGCCGGCCCCGGCCGCGATTCGCTCGAGAGCCGCGTCAACGATCCGAGTGCGATCGCGCTGGTCAGACATGGAAAGCACGTAGGACCTCTTACCCCGAATTTGCGCCGAGTCCCTGCGACTCCCTGGTGTCGGGAGCGCGGACAGTCGCGGCGCGCGCTACCGACGCGCCGCGAGAATTCGGTCGTGGCGAGCTGCTAGCGGCCCGCCCATTCGCCCAGGCCGGTGTGATCCTTCGGGATGAGCGGCTTGGCGGCCCGGGCCTTGATCTCTTGCACCGACCACGAATTCCCGTCCGGATCCTGGAAGCCGAAGAACATCCCGCCGTCGGCCTCGACAATCACCATCAGCTCGCTCACCTCCACGCCACGATCCAGGAGCTCCTTCCTTGCCACCACGGCATCGGAGACCACAAGCTGAAGTGCCTTCATCGAGCCGGGCTGCATCTCATTCTGCGACGGTAGGTTCCCGAAGACGATTGAGCAGCCAGACCCCGGTGGCGTGAGCTGCACAACGTGCATGCGCTCGTTCTGAGTGTCGTGATCGAGGTGGAACCCGAGCTGGTCGCGGTAGAAAGCGACGGCGCGGTCGATGTCACTTACGGGCAGGACGACAACTTCGAGTGTCCAGTCCATCAGGGCTCCTCTCGTACCGGGGTTTCTGCATAAGACTCGCGCACGGCGCCAGGATCATCGGTCGCAGGCGCTGGGTCTCACCGCTGGCTCTCGGAATCCGGGTGATCATCATGCCGCCGAACCAGAGCGAGCCTGATGGGGCCGGCGAGTTCGGGGTGGCTGCGTCGATGGCGGCAGTGGCGACCGCGTACACCCGCGCGACCGGGACGATGCGACCAGCTTCCCCATCAACCACAACCAACCGCTCGGGTTCACGCCGTTACCGACCGTCCCGCCGATACCCCAATCACCCACAGACGGATTGCAGGAGGCATTCTGATGGCCACCTACACTTTCAACCTCAACGGCCAACATGTGAGCGTCGACTGTGCGGGCGAACTCCATCTGCTCTGGGTGCTGCGCGATCTGTTGGGCGTCCATGGGCCGAAGTACGGATGCGGGCTGGACGTCTGCAAGGCCTGCACATGCCACATCAACGGCAAGACCTTCAACCCATGCCCGGTACGGGTCGGCGACATCCAACCAACCGACCGGATTACGACGATCGAGGGGCTCCCGGCGACCGTCGAGGAGCGGTTGCAGCCGATGCAACAAGCGTGGCTCAAGTACGACGTCGCGCAGTGCGGCTACTGCCAGCCCGGTCAGATCATGGCCGCCGTCGCCCTCGCCAACGAGATCACCGCCGAGGGCAGACAGATCACCGACGCTGACCTCGACTCGCTGGGAACATCTGCCGCTGCGGCACACACTCGCGCATCCGCGAGGCCGTCGTCGAGGCGTCGGCCAGTATGTGAAATGCGCTCGCTTGCGCTGGATCAGCCGGATCAGCGATGCCCGCGGACCTGGCGGCGCTGCGGCACGTCGTAGTAGGTGACCCGCACCACCACCCGTCGGTTCAGGTGCCGCCCGGCGGCCGTGCCGTTGGTGGCGACCGGCCGGGTGTCCGCGTAGCTCACGGTGCTCATCGTTGCGTGCACGCCGAGCGCCCGGAGCGCCATGCACACGACCTGCGCCCGGTGCAGACCGAGCCCCTGGTTGTAGGAGGTGGTCCCGAAGTCGTCGGTGTTGCCCTCGCACACGACCGTGCGTGCGCCGCGTAGCTCGGCCGCGATACCACGGACGATCGCCCACGCACTTGAGGTGAGGTGCCAGCTGTTCTCGTCGAACAGCACGTCGGGCAGCAGCACGCGGAGCGGCGCGAACACGACCGCATGGGTGCGGGCCGGCATCACGGTGAATCCGAACGGCTCCACCGTGCCCGCCAGCCGCACCGGCAGGCCGCCCAGCGCGCGCCGGAGCAGCTGCTGTCCGCGGGCGTTCAGGACCACGGTCACGACCGTCCGACTGTGTCCGCGACGGGCGAGGACCGTGGTCCCCTCCCCCACGGGTACGCCCCGGTAGAGAGCCACCACGTGGCAGCGCTTGATCGAGCCGGCGTTCAGGCTGCAGCCGACCTCGAGCGCCCGGTCACCGTCGGCGCTCGCCTGACCGGACACCAGCACCGAGGCGCGGCGCGGCAGGCCATGTGGCCCGACGCGACGCAGCACGGTCCAGTTCTCGACCGCCGGCGGGCTGACGTTGCCGGCCTCGTCCACCTGACGAACGGCGAGCGAGTGCGGGCCGATCGGGAGTGCGGCCAGGTTGACGAGCGTTGAGCACGGCTGGAACGCACCGCCGTCCAGCGAGCACTGGAGCGTGGTCCCCGGCTGCGAGGAGATGTTGAACGAGGTCGACGCCGGCAGCGTGTACCGATCGGGGCCGCCAAGGATGGTCGGCGCCGGCGGCGCGCTCGTGATCACCGTCCACGCGTACTGAACGCTCGCGGAGACGTTGCCGGCCTGGTCGATCGCGCGCACGAGCAGGGTTTGCGGCCCCTGGGCGAGCGAGGTTAACGTGACCGGGGTCGAGCACGTGCTCCACGCGGCGCCGTTCAGGGAGCACTGGTAGGCGACTGGCGACTTGGAGTCCGAGAAGGTGAACGTGGCGCTGCTCGAGGCTGTCTCCGCGCCGGGGGCGGTCACGATCCGCGGGGCGCCGGGGGCGGCGGTGTCGACCGTGACCACGATGCTCTGCGACGCCTGGTTGCCGGCCGCGTCGGTGACCGTGATCTCAATGGTGTGGGCGCCGTCGGCGAGCGGGGAGGGCAGCGTCAGCGACCCGCCACCAGAATTCGGGATCACCCCGGTGGCGATGGTCTGGCCATCCACGGTAACGGTGAAGGAGTCTCCGGCCTCGCCGCTGTAATCGAGGGTAGGCGTGGTCACGTTGGTCGGGCCGCCGGTGGGACCGGTCAGCTGCACGCTGGTCGACGTCTTGACCGTCCACGTCGAGGTGGCACTCCAGGCGCTCTCGGTCCCGGCTGCGTTGGCCTGCTCGGCGCGCACGGCGTGCTGCCCGTCTGAGAGGGGACCCGGGAGGGTGATCTGTCCGTTGCCCGAGCCGTCGAGGGTCATCGGGCCGTAGTCGACCCCGTCGACCTGCACCGTCGCCGAGTCGCCGGGCGTACCCGTGACGTGAACGGTCGGGGAGGTGACGTTCGAGATCGAGCCGTTCGCGGGCGTCCCCACCGTGGGCGTCGCGGGCATCGCGGTCAGGACCTTGATCGTCTGCGTTCGCGTCGCCGAAACGTTGCCGGCGGCGTCGTACACGGTCGTGGTCAGCGTGTGCGCGCCGTCGGAGGTGATCGGCACGCTGGCGGCCGTCGTGCCCGAGCTTGTCGTAACCGTGCCGCCGCCGTCAAGGCTGTACGCGACGTGGTCCACGCCCGAGGTCGCGTCCGTGCCCTGCACGGTGCACGTCGGATCGGTCGTGAAGTAGCCGTTCTGCCCGCTCGGGGTGCCGCACGTGGTCGTGTCGGTCGGAGCGGTCGTGTCAACGTCGACGGTGAGCGTGCTCACGGCGCTCTGCCCGGCGCCGTTGTAGACGGTGGTCGAGAGGTGGTGCGCTCCGTCGCTGGTGAGCTGCACGCTGGCGCTCGTCGTGCCTGAGCTGGTGGCGACACTGCTGCCGCCGTCGAGGCTGTAGGCGACGTGATCCAGGCCAGGGTTTGTGTCGGTGCCCTGGACGGTGCACGTCGGGTCGCTGATGAACCAGCCATTGGCTCCGTTCGGCGTGCCGCAGGTGGATGTGTTCGTCGGCGGGGTCGCCACCGTGACAGTCTCTTGGCCGGTCGTCGGATCGCTGTCGTCCGATGATGTGAGGAGCGAGTTCGTCAGCGTGGCGCCGGCGCTGGCGGTCACCGTGGCGGGAATCACGAGTTGCGGCAGGGCCGACCCGCTTGCCAGCGGACCGTTGTTCGTGCAGCTGACCGTCTGGCCGCTGGTCGAGCAGGTCCAGCCCGTACCGCCAAGACCGGTCGACGCGGGGGTCTCCCCCGAGGGCAGCGTGTCGGTGACCGTGATGGGGCTGTTGTCGGTCGAGGTGCCGGCCTCGTTGCCCACGTTCACGTCGTATTCGACGGTCGAGTCTTGTGCCGGGGTGCCGTTCGCGCTGTCGGTGACCGAGTCGGTCAGGATGGCCGGGATCCCGCTGGCCGTCGCGGACTGCACCTGGTTCACCTCATGGATATCCTCGTCGCCGCCGGTCGATCCGACCCAACCGAAGGTGAGCTGATACGGAATGCCCGTCGTCGGGTCATACCACCCCGTCGGCAGGTCGGAGGCGGCGTTGGGCAGTGTGCCGCTTAGCGTCTGCTGAGAGGCGCCGATCGGCGTGAACGCGACGTCGTAAGAGTCCGCAGCCACGGTCAGGCCGGAGGCGGTCGTGACCGACGAGGACGTGGGGTTGATGACGACCTCGACCGGGACCAGCGAACCACTGCGGGTCCCGCTCGCGCCCTGATCCAGCATGCCAGACATGGTGCTGCTCGCCGTCTTGGTGCTGTTCAGGATGCAGTACCCGACGCTGCCGTTGCCGGGGCCGCGGACGGTGACCTCCTCCGGGTACCGAGTACCGCTGGTAGCCCAGCTCGGATTCGTGCACCCGCTGCCCTGGAACTGCGGGTTGGCGTAGTTGCCGTACACATCGAATCCGATCCCGAGGTACCCGTACGTCATCCCCGACTGGCTGCCGGTCGCGGAGTAACCGAGTGATCCGCCCGGCTGGCCGATCGACGCCGGTGGCTGCGGGTCGGCCGGGTTGGCGGCGGCTAGGTAGAAGCCGATCCCGTCGGCGCCGCTGGTGGTCCCGTACTGGTAGGTGTCGAACTTTGCGTCGATGCCGTCGACGGTCGGGACGCTAAGTGAGTATCCCACGCCCCCCTCCTCGCTACCGCTGTCAGCGGTCAGACGCAACGCGCCGCTTCCGGACGCGTCGGGCGTGCCCAGCCCGCATCCGGGAACCGGGCTCGCGCTCGTGGACGTGCCTGCCGTCAGGCAGGCGACGTTGGATCCGGTCGGCGCGGACGGCTCGACCCAGTTCGAACTCGACAGCGTCGAGCCGCTGAACGGCTCGCCGACGAGCACCTCCGTGCTGGCTGACGCGCTGGCGGCTCCGGCGGCGAGAAGGGCGGTGGCAGAAGCGAGCGCGGTCAGCAAGCCCGATAGGGCGCGTCGAGTCGTCATCTGGCGGAGGTCCTTTGTGGTCGAGGGATCAGCCGGAGCGCTGCGGCGCGACAAAGCGACTCGGCAGCACCTCCGCCCGTCCTACTCGGCCGTGGCGCCGGCAGCTTGACTGTCGCCCAGGCCGCTGTCAGCACGATGACATCCGCGGCGACGACCGTGTCGCCTGGGGTGACCACTGCCATGACGCGACAACCGGAAGCTTTGTGGTCGTCCAGGGATCGACTTCTTGGCGTTGCAACCGGGATCGGCGTCGGGGTGGGAACAGCGAGCTTGGCGACCTCAAGTCTGTTCCAAACCCTGACGGCTGCAGGCCTCGCTGCTGTGTGTCTTTCGACCGGAAAGCGCGACCGGCCCCGTCCCGACGGCGCAGCTGCCCGTCGGCACGGGGCCGTGATGCGGCTGGTCAGGTCAGCTTACGGCGGAGGCAGCCTGCAAATTCTTGAGGTCAGCTTCCAGCGCCGTGAGATCGAACCCATCGAGGTTGGTGCCGGAGTTCTCGATGAAGTCCTGGCTGAGGACGGCGAACGCTTCGTCGGCGTAGGCGTCGTAGAACTCCCAGCTCATGGTTTTCGGCTCCCCCCACGTGACGACGGTGAGGCTGTCCGCGTCGTAAGCGACCGCTGGGATGCAGTGCCCGTTGTTCGGATTTGGCGCGGCGCTTCCTACTGGCCCGCTGGGCGGCACGACCCATGGGACGGTCAGCATGTCACCCTGCACGGCGAATTCTGGGAGCTCCACCCCGATGTAGATGCTTCCGAACAGGTACAGCGCGGTCATCGCCTCGGTCTGGTCCTTCAGCTGGAGCGCGGCGTACGCGGTGATCTCGTGCTGGTCCAGGCCGGTGTTGCGCCAGTAGTTGAGTACCTGGAGCATGTTGCAGCCGGCGTCGGGCGGCGGCGGATCGCCGACGAAGTGCTCGTAGAACTTCAGCACGGCGCCGTTGGGCACAGTCACTTCGCCGTCGGCGTTAGCCGTCCAGTTCTGGATCATGTGACCCGCGGCCGCGCAGGTGCAATCGCCGTACTTGTCGTTGCCGTACATCGGCCAGGTTGAAACCTTCGCGCCGTAGTCGATGGATGAGGGCGGGCTTGGCAGAGCAGGCGTCACGTAATTCCCGAAGCGCAAGGTGCGCTCGTCGATTACGGGAGGATGCTTACCGAGCTTGTACGAGCCGGACATGTGGCCTCGCTTCGATGAGAGATTGGTGATGATGGTCCGGCGGTGAAATGGGCAGCGCACGGGTCCAACGACGTGAGAAAGCGGCATGCCGCGGTCAGTCCGTATCCCCGGTGTCGCAGACCATGAGACCGTCGTGCAGTCGCTGATACGTGCGACAATCACTGAATAGAGGGAGAAGCACCCGCTCAGATACATCGATCTGGGCGGATGAGGCCAGGGTCGCCCTCAGCCCCGATGCTCGGCGACCGCTGGTTTAACCGGCCGACGCCGCCTCCCCCTTCCATGCGAGGGAGGTTGGCGTGCGGCGGCCACACGCTGGGCGCCGGGGTTGGGTCAGGCGTTCGCCGCTGGCTCTTCCTGAATACCGCCGAAGACGCGTGGCAACCGGGTTTTGAAATCAAGCACCCCGACCCATGAGGACCGAAGCTCGATGCGGTGCATGCGCGTCTCGGGACGGTCGAGTTGTGACAGGACAGCGCTTCCGCCTTCATCGCCGAGGTAGCGACGGGCTGCCTGAGCATATTCAGGGACGATGCCCTCGACGTCGGTCACATCGACGCTTCCGGGTAGGAGAAGCACATCTGGGGGAAACGCTTCGGCGTCAATTGTGACGGCAACGTCAGGATGGCTACGGAGCGCCACGACCTTCGCCGCGCCGGCCAGCGACGCCATGACGAGCCCGTGTCCGGTCCAGTGAAACCAAGGGGCACCACGCGAGGCTTGCCGTCCTTAGCGGTGTAGGCCAGACCGGGCCGGAATCCTCGACACGAGCAACCGGTGCGCGACATCGCTCTCAAGCAATGCAAGATCACCTTGGGGCAGGGCCATTTCGAACCCCTCCTTCATCATCGGCGAGCGTCCTCACGCACAGTAACCACGCGAGGGCTGTGGCAGAACCTTCTGGATCACTCCACTGCCGCCACCGCGACCAGCCCGCCGGGTTGGGAGTGGTCGGTCGTGCCGCTCGAGCCGCCCCCCGTCGGGATCGAGGGCGCGACGATCGCTGGGTGCGAGTCTGCGGTCGATAACCCGAGAACCTGCGACACGCCCGGACTCCCGCTGCTCCAGGCGACTTTGGCGGTGCTGATCCCCGAGTGGTCGGCGGCGCTCCGTGTTGCGTGGGGGCATCGCGGCCAGTCCGAAGGGACAACGCACGTATCAGTGACCAATCGCGACCCTCTTAAACCTGCGTAAGCCACACCAGAGGCTATTACCCATCGACGGGTCGCTCCGGATCCGAAAACCAGGGGGAGTCAAAATGCAGTTCATTCGTATCCATCGCCGCGCCAGCGCGATCGTCGCGACCGCGCTCACAGCCATCGCGGTCTCCGCGTCAACAGCCTCGGCATTTGTGTACGGGGGGCCATCCCAGCAGACCGGGCAGGCCGGCCTGGCGGCTCCGCCGGTGCTGGGGCAGGCGCAACCGTCAGAGCCCCTAGCAACGCAGGCGCAAGCGGTTCTTGACCACTCCTACACGGTGTCACCAGCCGCTCGCCACACCAACAGCGTCCACCCCAAGACGGCAGCGACCGCCGCCGTTTCGGCACCCAAGCTCGCCGCACCAAGCGACAGCTTCCACTGGGGCGACGCCGCGATCGGCGCAGGAATCGCCATGGCGACCGTCTCACTAGTCATCGCGGTCACTCTCGTGGTGCGCCGTCGGACTCAATTCGGCGAGGCGTAGCAGTACTGGTCAAGCCGAGGGCGGGCGAAGGTCGCCCGCCCTCGTGCTCGCGGAACCATCGGGCCACGAGCCCGCTTCCAGTTTCCATGCGCAGCGGCCAACCCGTCGCTGCGGAGTAGCGGCGATGACTGGTTCCTACGTTCTCGATGCCGCTGGTCGTGGCCGCGCCCACGCGGCTACGCAAGCCTGCTCGCGACGCGAGCCCGCAGAGCTTGGGTGCGGCTAGATGAGATGCTGCTGAGTCATGCGGTCACCCAAGAGGTCGACTTCAGACTCGTATTCGCCGACTGGGCGGCCGCTGTGGTATGGCCGCAGACCGACCTCGTCCTGTACACCCGGATGACGATCGACGAGGCTCTCGAGCTGCTGGATCGCCTCTTCACGCGACCCGTAGGTCCCGATGATGTCTCCGTTCTCGGCGTAGATCATCGCGTTCATCATGGTTCCTGAAATCTACCGGGGTCGGAGTCCACTGCGTGAGCATGACGAAGCTGATGCGGAGCGAATCGACGAAGGACGCTCGCGGCCACCGCGAGCCGGCGCAGCGTCGCTCGAGCAGCTGTCGCCGACCAAGGCCGCCCCGCCGTCGGACCGCACACCACGCAGGCTAGGGCGCCTGCAGGCATCGCCAGTCGAGCTCGGTCCAGCGGTTGAGATGCTCCCATCCCCAGGTGGTCCATCCCGACCTGGCGGCGCCGGCCACCCTTGCCTCGGCGGCGGATAAGGATGCTCCCCTATCCCGGATCAAGGTCGCTCTCGGCCAGCGACAGTGCCTCATTGATCCTCAGTCCGGCACGCCAAAGCAGCACGATCAAGGGCGAGTGCGTAATCCCGACAACCGGCTGCCCGCGCAGCGCATCACGGCGACGATTTCCTCGCCGGTCGGTGGGTCGGCGGGGTAGCTGCGGCCTTTGTTGCGCGGTGGCCGGCCGCATTGAAGCCGGGCAGGGTCGCCGGCGGCCGACGGCGACCAGCGGCATCGAGAAGAAGCTCTGAACCGGTCATGGCGGGAGCATGGGCGCGCGGGTGTCCCGCCGCCAAGCATGGAAAGCGGAAGCGAGCCGCGGCCCCGAGGGCGCCGGTCGCTGCGCCGTCCGCGCGCCGTCCCCAGAGCTGTTAGCGAAGTCTTGTTGAGTAGCGGGGAAGCCAACGAGAGGTCGGACCGGCTCGGCCAGCGATGACCTCCTTCGCCGGGATTCTCGTCCGGGACAAGAGTCAAAGATGGCGACGGTCATACTCCGTGGCCGGAGTCGGTCAGACGACGATGGGAGGCACGATGAGGTTTCTAATGTTGGTTTGCCGTGATGAGTCGATTGAGTTCACGCAGGAGGATCGGCAGAACATCGGTCCCCAGGTACAGGCTTGGGTGTCGGAGATGGAGGAGCGAGGGGTGCGCCTCCAGGGCGACGTACTCGCTCCGGTCAATGCGACCACGACGGTCTCGATGTACGGCGGCGAGGAACGTGTAAACCATGGGCCGCGCATCGAGATGTCTGCGCCCGCGTCTGGCTTCAATCTTCTTGACTGTGTGGACGTCGAGGAAGCTGTGGAAGTGTCAGCCAAGCACCCGATCGCACGTTTCGGGGTCATCGAGCTACGGCCGATCGTCGAGAGTTGAAAACACCGGTGCATCGGGAGCGCCGTGAACGCAACAACTCACCAAGCACCCGACGAGGGCGCTCGCTTCTGGTTTCCATGCTCAACGGCTTTCTTAGTGGCCGCGCCTCGCGGTCCGAGGCGCGTGGACGCGCACTGGCCGAGATCCGCCGGGCGTTCGCTCGCCCTGCAGACGGCTCCCGCGCCGGCTTTCGCTTTGGGCGGCAGAGCAGCCAAGCCCTCACGTGCTCACTGTCGGTCGGGCGCGCTCTCGAGCTGACGAACGCACCCGATCGTGACAGTGGGCCACACTCAGGTGTGCGAATGGGTGGTGAGATCCGAGTGAGCTACTGAGACGTGCCGCTGCCCGGGCCGCGGTCCTGGCGGAGTCGCCAGTACAGGGGCACGCCCACCCAGCCAAGCAATGCGAGGGCGACGAGCCCAAGGATGCCGACGAGCCAGTTGGGAACGAACGCCACGGCCGGAACGACGGCCACCAGCCCCACCGGAATCAGCCAGGGCAGAATCATCTTTGATCGGTTAGCGCCGATTGCCATAGGACGTCTCACGCCGCCTGTTCCCGGCGCGGGATCGCGCGCGGCTGGGTCTTAGTTTCGGCGGCGGCGTCCCCGATCAAGATCCCGTCGCGGATCTGGGACATGATGTCGCTGACGCTGCTTGGCGAGTGGGGCAGCAGGATCGTGTTGGTGTTCGCAGTCTCGCCGAGGGCACGGATCATGTCGGTGTATTGCGTGAGCGCCACCAGCGCCATCGCCTCCCGCATGTCCAGGCCATGCTGGGCGATGATTTCGAGCGACTCGTGCAGCCCCTCGGCGATCGCCTTGCGCTCGGCGGCCACGCCCTCACCCTGGAGACGCATCGTCTCCCGCTCGCCCTCGGCCTTCTTGACCGCCAGCGTCTTCTGCGCATCGCCCTGCGCCGCAGCAGCGATCTGGTTGCGCTGCGAGGCGTTGATGTTGTTCATCGCGTCCTTGACCCGCTGGTCG
>DATJRS010000019.1:0-19701 GCA_035504535.1 Solirubrobacteraceae bacterium
CCGTTCATGACGCTCTTGGCCGCGCAGTAGTACTGCTGCCACGTACCGGACGGTTTGCCCTCCATGTACTCGAACTCGCCGTAGTTCCTCGCCGTCTTGCCGGCGGACTCGACGGCTGTCCAAATAAAGCCCGAGCGCTGGCGGCCGAGCACGTCCTCCTCGGTGTCATAGCTGCGCTGGTACTCGCCCGCGGAGGACTCGGTGTACTCGGGGTCGTCGCCCATCATCATCCAGTTATGGCCCTCGGCGGAGTTGGTCGCGGGGTCGTAGAAGTTGTCGTAGTCACCGAACTGCCTGGCCAACGCGTGCTGGTTCGGCGTGACCTTCTCGCCAAACTGCACGAGCGACGGATCGCCGTTGCCCTCACCCAAGTCGCCGAACAGCTGGTCGTAGGTGCGGTTCTCCTTGACGATCAAGAAGACATGCTTGATCGTTGACGGGGCGCCGATCCGCGTCGGGATCGGAACGGGAGCCGCCCAGTGACCGTTGGCCTCCTGAACGTCGTTGTTGCCCCAGCCGTTCTGCCTGAAGACCGTCACCGTGTCGTTCGCGATCTGCGCATCGCTCGGAAGCGTGAACCGCGTCAGGGATCCGGTGGTGCTGTGCGTATCGTGGCCACTCACGGTGGGGGTGGGCGGTCCCTTGTCCGTGGTGATGGCCGGGCCGCGCGCGTCGATGCCGCGCGTGTTGGTCACGACGATCTCGCCGCCGACGGTCGCGATCGTCGCCGGGTAATAGTCCGTCGGCACCAGCCCGATGTAGCTCACCGGATCCTCCGGCGTGCCGTCATAGCGGTACACCGCAACCGCATTCGCCCTCGCCAACGCGACCAGCAGATGGCCATCCTGGGTCAGGGCGATGCTGCTCGGCTGGTAGCCGACCGAGGACTCCGGCCATGGCTTCGTCTCGATCGTCTGCACGACCTGATCCGTCCTCGTGTCGATGACCGACACGGTGTCGCTGTTCGTGTTGGCCACGAACAACGCATTACCGCTTGCATACATCGCCGTCGGGTGCAGGCCGACGGGAATCGACCCGACCGCTGCCGACGGGTCCGTGGTATCGATGACGCTGACCTCTCCGGTCGTCGAGGTGCCCAGGTAGGGATTGGCGGGTACCGGCGTGCCGTAGGAGTCCATGGTCGTGTCTCCCGGCTGCGCCTGACGGCCACCTTCGTCGCTCACGTACAGCTTGTTGCCTACGAACTTGAGCTCACGCGGCGCGATCCCGACGTTCCACGTGTGCTCGACCGCACCGGTGTCGGGGTCGAGCGCAACGACGGTGTTCTGCCCGTTGAGCGCGGCGTACAGCGTGGACCCGTCAGGCGAGTACGTGATCTCGCCCACCAGCGCGGAGTCGGGCGTCGGAGTCCGGGCGTTACCCGAAAGGTGGCTGCCCACCCTCGGGAGCGAGAACCTGGTAGGCGCGCCCAGCGTGCCGTCGGAGTTGACCGGGAACCGAGTCAGGGCGTCTTGCTCTGGAAGCCAGAGGAACTTGCCGTCCGGCGAGTACGTCGGACCTTCCTGACCGACGGTGCCGTCGGCCAGCTGCTGGTTGTCTGCGGACACCGATCCAACCGTCCAGATGAGCTTGTAGCCCGAGAGGTCGAAGATCTGCAGGACCGTCCCCTTATCGGTGCTGGTGGCCGCGAGGAACCGCCCGTCGGGGCTCACCGTCGAGCCCATCAACTTGCCGTCGTCGGTCACCAGCTGCTCACCGAGCGGCTTGAGGATCTGATCATCGGAGACCTGGAGCCCATTGGCGTACTGCGTGCCGACCTGGTTGTCGCCAAACAGGTTGTGGCCGAAGGTCGATGTCGCGGCATAAGTCACCCCCGCACAGACGAGAACGGAAATTGCTGCGCCCACGGCGACGACGCCGCGTCGGCGGCCCCGTCCGCCGAAGACAGCTCTCGAAACCCGTCGGCGCCGTCGTGTGACCTGCACATCGGCCGGATGGACGCGATTCGTCCTTCCAGACTGGCTGGACATCGGTCCCCTTTCTCCGAAGACTGGACGACCGCACCTAAGCGCAGCGGCCCGGCGGGCAAGTAACTGACTCGTAAACTAGTAAGAACGCTGACCCACGCTGTTAGGGCTCGCGTGCTGGCAATCGTCGCCAGAACGGCCGCCGGTGCCCGATAGGGTGGTCGCGTGGTGGGCCACTTCGAGAACTTCTTCATCGCGAGCGCGGGCGCGTCCGCCGCGATCTTGGGGTTGCTCGTCGTCGCCGTCTCGGTCGTCAACGCGGATGACGCGGACCCGAGAACTCGGGAGTTGCGAACGGTGTTGGCCGGGAGCGCGTTCGTCGTCCTGGTCGACATCTTCTTCGTCTCGATCGTGGCCTTGACCGGGGGCTCGGTCGTCCTGGGCCTATCAAGCATCGCCATGGCAATCATTGGCCTGCTGGCCACCCGACGACTGATACCGAGGGCAAGGCGGGCGGGAAACTTCTCCAGCACCTCCCGAACCAGGAACCTGAATCTCGCCTTCGCGGCCATTTCGGTCGGGGGCTACTCGTCGCAGCTCGGCCTCGCCGTGGCACTACTGACGAACACGCAGAGTGCCGCCCTGCAACGTGCCTTGGTCCTCGTCATCGTGGTGTTTTATGGCAGCGCCCTCGCCCGGGCATGGGAGGTCACCGGGATAACCCGGCGGGGATGAGGACCCGCCCCCGCCCGCCCCGCCCGCCCCACCCCAAGGGCAGCCCTAGGCGATCAGCCTATGCAAACGAGGGCCCGTCAAGACCGGCGAGGCGCCTGCCGATAGACACGCGGGCGCGCCCACGCTCGTTAGGTATGGCTATGGCAACGGCTCCACAGGACTCCGCGGATGGCGGGCAGGCCGACGCGGTGCGTCGGGCCATCGCCCGAGCCTGGCGCTCCTACTACGAGGACCCCGCCTCCGCCCTGGACGCGGCGGTCCGCGGCTACGAATCGGGGCGGTCGCTCGATGATGCCGGTCTGTGCGCCCGGGCGCGCGCCCTCCAGGGTGCCGTCGGTTTGCATCGCGGTGATCTTCAGGGGGCGCTCGCACTCGCGGTCGAGGCGCAGCGTTACCTAGGTCAGTCGCACGACTCGGCGGCGCGCTGTGAGGTTGCCGCGCTGAAGGCTCAGGTGAGCTTCTTCTCCGGTTCGTACGCGGACGCTCTGCGCGAGGCCGAACTGGCAGTCAGGGTCGCCGATGAGTCGGGCGACCGGGACCTGCGGATCTTCGCCCGGCGGGCCGCCTGCCTGGTGTTCGGCAATGTCGGTGTCCCGGACTGGGAGCAGCGCCTGGAAGAGCTGTTGCGACTCTCGATCGACGCCGGCAACGCGTGGGAGGAGGCGATCTCGCGCAACGATCTCGCCTGCTATCTACAGGAGACGGGCGACGTGGAGGGTGCCGAGCGCGAGATCGATCGCGCGCTCGCCGTGGCACAGAGCGTCCCGGGTCCAAATAGCTTCGCGCTGGGCGTCCTGCACTCGACACGCGCCGACATCCGGCTGCTCGGCGCCCGTCACGAGGAGGCCTTGCGGGACGCCGAGATGGCGATCGCACGCCTCCTGGAGGGTGGCGACCCCAACCCGTACGTGTTCGGAATGACCGTCCGGGCGCAAGTCCAGGCCCGCATGGCGCTTGGCCAGTTCGACGGAGCTCGGGAGTCGGGCGAGGACGCACTCGCGTGGCTGGGCGATCGCGTGCCCCAGATGCGCAGCCTGATCCTGACCACGCTGGCTACGGCGCTGCGCGAGGCCGGGCGAACCGAGGAGGCTTACGACGCGCTGCAGCGGGCCTGTGAACTCGAACGCCAGGCGTTCCGCGAGCTCTCCCAGGTACAGCTGAGCCTGGAGCGCGCAACGCTCGAGGCGCGCGAGGCGCGGCGCCACAGCGATCTGCTGACGGTCAAGAACCGCCAGCTCGCCGAGGCCCACGCCGAGTTGGAGCGCCGCGCCAACGAGCTCGAGACGCTGCACGCACAACTGCGCGAGCAGGCCGAGCGGGATCCGCTGACCGGCCTGCACAATCGCCGCTATCTGGCGCGCGAGCTCGAGCGGCTTACCGATGAGCGAACGGCCGGTCGGATCAGCCTCGCGGTGCTCGACGTCGATCACTTCAAGACGATCAACGACCGCTTCGGGCACGCCGCCGGTGACCAGGTCTTGATCCGCATCGCCGGACTGCTCTGTGATCAGCTGCGGGAATCGGACAGCATCATCCGAAGCGGCGGCGAGGAGTTCATCATTCTCATGCCCCGCACCGACGCGAACGCGGCGAAGGCGTGCTGCGAGCGCATCCGCCGGGCCGTCAACACCGAGGCCTGGTCGAACGTCGCGGACGGCCTGGACGTGACCACGAGCCTGGGCATGGCCACGACCGACGACCCGACCGACCTCGAGGCCGTCATCCGGCTGGCTGACCAACGCCTTTACGAAGCCAAGCGCAACGGTCGGGACCAAGTCGTGTACGAGCCCTCACGGCTGGGCCTTACCGGTTGACCCGAACAGGTCGATGTGCTCCTCGACGACGTCCTGGACGGCGGCGATGACCGGTTCGATCAGCTTCACGATCGCGTACTCGTCGGGGTGGGCGGCCAGCTGAGCCTCTAGCGTCGTGCGATAGGCGTAGCGCAGGTCCGAGTTGATGTTGATCTTGCTGACGCCGATCCGCGCCGCGCTCTGAAAATAGTGGCCCGGGGTGCCGCTGCCGCCGTGCAGGCTGATGTTGATGTCGAGCGCGTCGCGGATCCGTTGCAGGAGCTCGAGGTCGAGCTGCTTCGGGACGGGGTAGCGGCCGTGGAGGTTTCCGACGGCGGCGGCGAATGTGTCGATGCCCGTCTCCTTCACGAACGCCCGAGCGCCGTCCGGGGTGGAAAACGTCTTGCGGATCTCGGCGTAATCGATGTCCTCGGTGTGGACGTTGGAGCTGCCCCCGAAGTAATGCGGCTCGCTCTCGACCAGCGCCCCCGTGGTCTGGGCGGCGTACTGGACGACCTCGCGGGTGGCCGCGACGATCTCCGCGTCGGTGGCGTCGTGCTTGGCCTGGCTGTAGTCGATGTGGATGAACTCAAACCCGGCATCGATTCCGGCCTTGGCCGCCTCGACGCTGGGACTGTGGTCGAGGTTGATGTACATCTCGACGCCGAACTCGGCGCGGTAGTTATCCACAAGCGAGCGCATGTTGGCCAGCCCGATGACCGCCACCTCACCGTGACTGACCTCGACCAGCACGGGCGCGTTCTTGGCTCGTGCGGCGCGTGCGATCGCCAGCAGGGTTTCCTGGTTGTCGACGTTGAAGGCTCCCACGGCGAAGTGCTCCTCGCGGGAGCGGTCCATCAAGTTGCGGGCCGCAGCGACGCCGGTGCTCATCCTCTTCTCCTCTTCCTGTTCGGTGGACTCAAACCCAAGAAACTATCCGCCCGAATTGTGTCGGGAGTTCAGCGTTCGTTACCTGCGCGCAGCCAGGCGATGTAGTCGGCAGCGGCGCGCTCGGTATCCCAGGCGGGCTCGTAGCCGGTGTCCTCGTGGAGCCGCGTGATGTCGAGCCAGGCCTGGCGGGTCTCGCCACCGGAGGGCAAATCGACCTGTGCGTCGGGAACGGCGCGTCGGATCGCGGCGGCGACTTCGGCGTTCGTCGTGGCGTGGCCGGAGGCGACGTTGTAGGTGCGGTGGTTGAGATGATCGGCGAGCTGGAGCAGCGCGATCGCCCGGCCGGTGTCCTTGACGTAGCAGAGGTCGAGCGAGTCTTCGGCGTGCATGCGGCCCCGGACCCCCGAAAGGTCCGGCGCCTGGCCGCGCGCGGCGGCGTGGATTAGCTGCGGGGCGGGGAAGAACGGATCCGGGTTATGGCCGAGCGGTCCCCAGGTGCCCGAGATGCGCAGGTTCACGACCTCGATGCCGGTGGCATCCGCGAGGTGGCCGCCGAGCAGCTCGCTGACCTTCTTGAACGTGGGGATGAGGTGCGGCGAGCTCATCGACAGGGGCATGTCCTCGGTCAGCGGACCCTCGAATGGGTCGATGGCTCCGCCGTATACGCCGATCGTGCTCGCCAGTGCGACGCGGCTCACCCCCCATTCCTGGGCGACCTCCACGACGTTGAACAGGCTGCCGAGCGACCGGCGTGCCGCCTGCACGGGCGGCTCCTCGCTGGGCGGCCAGGGCATCGAGCCGGCGAGGTGGACGATCCCCGTGATCCGGTGCCGGCGCCCGACCGCGAGCAGCGCCTCGAGGTCGGTGGCGTCGGCCTGCTCAACCGCGACCGGCGCGTCGAAGCGTCCGGCTGGCACCTCCGCGTGGCTGCGCTGGACGAGCACGCATTCCTCGCCCGAGTCAAGCAGTGCCTGCACGGTGTGAGAGCCGATGAAGCCCAGCCCTCCGGTGATCAAGATCATCTTTCCTCACTTTCGTTTGCCTAACTGATCATCAGTATGACTGACGATCAGCATAGCGATACGCTGGGCTCATGGCCACCGACACCGGGCCCGGGCCGCTGCTGAGCCCGCGCCTCGGATACCTCTTCAAACACGCACAGATGCGGATGCACGAGCTCAACGAGGAGGCGCTGGCACCGTTTGGCATCGACGGCCGCGAGCTCGGCATCCTGCTCGTCATCGCCGGCCACGAGCCCGGCTCTCAGCAGCAGGCGGCGCAGCGGCTCGGCATCGACCGAACCTCGATGGTCGCGCTGCTCGATGCACTCGAGGACAAGGGCCTCGTGTCCCGTCATCCTCACGCCGCGGACCGCCGTCGCAACGTCGTCGAGCTCACCGACGCAGGCCGGGACACCGCCCGGCGCGCCGCCAAGGCAAGCGAGCGCGCCGAAGCGGCGCTACTGGCTCCGCTCACCGACCAGGACGGTGAACGCCTCCGCAACGCGTTGCAGGCCATCCTGGGCCTGCCTCGCTAATCCCAACCCCGGCGGCTAGGGTTCCCCAACCCGTACCCACCCGCTGTCCAGCCGAGGAGACTGCATGTCCCGCTTTGCGAAGGTCAACCTGCTCGAGGTCGAGGACTCCGTCGCCGGCCGGGTGGACGGACTCGAGGGCCGCTTCGGCCGTAAGCACCTTGACTCCCGGGATCTCGGGGTGAGTCTCTTCCGGTATGCGCCGAACCTGCGCAGTCCCATGGCTCACAGCCACAAGGAGCAGGAGGAGGCCTACGTCGTCGTCGCCGGCTCCGGCCGGATCCTGCTCGACGACGAGACGCAGGAGCTTCAGACATGGGATGTCATCCGCGTCGCACCCGAGGTTGTCCGCGCGTTTGAGGCCGGCCCCGACGGGCTTGACGTCATCGCCGTCGGCGGCCCCAAGCCCGAGGAGGGCGATGGCGTGCGCGCCACCCCGAACTGGCCGGACGCGGAATAGTCAGCTCGACCCGCTGAGTCAGCGCCCCTGCGAGCGCGCGTACCGCACGAGGCTACGCAGAAGCCAGAGGTCGAGGGCTAGGAAGGGCAGGAAGATAAGCCCCCACCAGTAGCCCTTCACGCACAGGAACACGGTGACGAAGAGGATCCACGGCGCGAGAAGGGCGCGCACCGCGATCGTCTGCTTGTAGTGCTTACGCGCCCAGTGGCCTCCCGGGCCGGCGCGCTCGTCCTCTGCCGTCATTGCAGAGAACGATCGTACGCCGCCGCCGGCTCGGACACCGATCTGGGATGGCGCATGCCGCGGCTCGCGCGCGTCGCGGACAGCAACGCCGCGATGACCATCAGCCCCATCGAGGCGTAGAAGGCGGCATGCAGCCCGGAGGTGAACGCGACGGCCAGCGAGCCGTGCAAGCTGGTCGAGCCGACGAAGATCGCGAACGCGAGCGTGCGGCTGATCGAGCGTGACGCGATCAGGATCGCGAGCGAGAACGAGAACACCATCCCCACGTTCGAAAACGTCCGCAGCATCCCGGAGGAGATGCCGAACAGCTGCGGCGGCGATGCCTTCATCACCGCCGAACTGTTGCCGGGGAAGAAGAAGCCGGCGCCGACCCCGTTGGCGATGCTGGCGAGCACGACCAGCCACAGCCCGGTGTGGAGCGAGAGCTGGGCGTAGGCGAACAGGGCGACAACCTGGATGCCGAGTCCGAGCGTTGCCGGCAACACCGGCGATATCCGGTCGGCGAGCTGGCCCGCGTACGGCCCCATGCAGCCGCCGATCACATAGCCCGGAACGAGCAGCAGCGACGCGTGGATCGGCGACAGTCCGCGCGGCCCCTGGAGGTACATGATCACCAGGAACAGGACCGCATAGTTGGCCAGCGCCTGGAACATCGCCGCGAGCAGCGACGGGGTCATCATCGGCACCCGGAACAGGGAAAGGTCGAGCATCGGATCGGTGACCGACCGCTCGATCCACACGAACACGCCCAGCAATACCACGCCGCCGACCAGGTAGGCAATCAGGGTCGTGTCGAGCGGCGCCGTCGCGAGCCTTGTGATTCCCCACAGCAGCCCGAATAGCCCCAGTCCGAGCGTGATCATCCCGGCCAGGTCCAGGCGCCGGCGCCGGCGCTCGCTGGTGTCGTGCAGGACCCGCACCGCCAGCGCAACCGCGGCTAAGCCGATCGGCACGTTGATCCAGAAGATCCACCGCCATGAGATGTAGGTGACGATCACCCCGCCGAGCACGATCCCCAGTACAGCCCCGAGGCTCCAGCCGACGCCGGTGTAGCCGTAGGCCCGCCCCCGCTGCTGCGGCGGAAACAGGTCGGCGATCACCGCGCCGCTGTTCGCGGTCACGAACGCGCCGCCAATCCCTTGCACCACCCGGAACGCGATCATCGACGCCTCGTTCCAGCTCAGGGCGCACGCAGCCGAGCCGACGACGAACACGACGAACCCCGCCTCGTACATACGCACCCGCCCGTACATGTCGCCCAACCGCCCGACCTGCGTCGCGAGCAGCGTGATCACCAGCAGATAGCCGATGACCACCCACACGACGGAGCCGAGCGAGATGTGCAGCGCACGCTCGATCTCGGGTAGGGCAAGCACGACAATCGTCGTGTCGACCGCGGTGATCAGCACCCCGGTCATCACCACCCCGAGCGCCAAACCCGGCCCGCGCCGCCGCGTCGGCGGGACGGCCGAAGCCCCCACGGCACTCATCGCAAAGCGCGCAACCTGGTCCGGGCGAAAACAAGCACCGGCGCAGTCTACGGCGGCCCAGCTGTGCCCCGGCTGACGCCGGCGCAGCTCTGCCCCTAGCTGACGCCGGCGAGGACCGCGACGCGCTCAGCCAGCCGGATAGGATCGCGCCATGAAGCGGCACGTCCTGATCCTGGGCGCGGGCTTCGGGGGCCTTGAACTGGCGACGCGCCTCTCCGAAACCGCCTCCGACGTGGTCGACGTCACCTTGCTCGACCGCAACCCCTCGTTCTTCTTCGGCTTCTCGAAGCTCGAGGTAATGCTCGGACGCGAGTCGGCCGACGACGTGCGACTGCCCTACCGTGACATCGCCAAGGACGGTGTCGAGTTCCGCCAAGAGACGGTGGTCGGAATCGACCCGGCGACCCGGCGGGTGCAGACCGATGCCGGCACCCACGACGCCGACTTTCTGGTGGTGGCGATGGGTGCGGACTACGACATGGCGGCGACGCCAGGACTCCAGGAGGGCGGCCACGAGTACTACTCGCTCGCCGGAGCCGAACGCCTGCGCGATGCGCTTGCCGACTTCGATGCAGGACGAGTTCTCGTTTCCGTGCTTGGGCAGCCGTTCAAGTGTCCGCCGGCGCCGTTCGAGGGGTCCTTCCTGTTACACGAGCACTTCACCCAACGGGGGATTCGCGACGCCGTGGAGATGGCGACGACATTCCCGATGCAGCGCCCGGTGCCGGTGACGGGGCCGGTCTCGCAGATGTTCCGCGACGGGCTGGCCTCGCGCGGGATCGAGGAGCTTCCCCAGCACCTCGTCACCAGCATCGACCCGAGCACACGCTCCGCGCAGCTGGCCACCGGCGAAACCCTCGCTTACGACCTCTTCGTAGGCATCCCGGTACACCGCGCGCCCGAACCGCTCGCGTTCTGCGGCCTGGCGGTCAACGGCTGGGTGCCGGTCGACCAGACCAATCTTCGGACGAGCTTCCCCCACGTCTACGCCCTCGGCGACGTCTGCACGGGGCCACGGACCGTCCCCAAGGCGGGAATCTTCGCCGAGGCGGCGGCGAGAGTTGTTGCGCAAGACATCACGGCGGAGATCTCCGGCACGGCCGCGCCGGCGCCCTACGAGGGGTCGGGCGTCTGCTACGCCGAGTTCGGCGGCGGGCTCGTCAGCAAGGTCGAGGTCAACTTCCTCCGGGGAGAGTCCCCCGCGGCCGAGCGTCACGATCCCTCACGCGAATACGCCGCCGAGAAGGCCGAGTTCGGTGCTACGCGCCGGACGCGGTGGTTCGGATCCTGAAGGAACCGATTCAGTACGGTCAGCGGATGAGCGTGAGCGCCGAGCCGGTGCGCGAGCCGGGAAGCCGGCCGTCCCCGGACGAGGCCCCCGGCTCGTCTAACCCGGACATGCCGTTCGAGCATCTTGTGGTGGTGATGATGGAGAACCACTCGTTCGACAACCTGCTCGGAGCTCTCTCGCTGACGCGGACCGACGTACACGGGCTCACGTTCGAGGACGGCAAGGCCACGAACTCGAATCCGGGCGGGCCGGGCACGCCCCCCGTCGTCACCGCCTTCCCGCTCACCAACACGTCCCAGGGCTCGGACGTGTCGCAAACGTGGAAGGACAGTCACGATCAGATCGACGGCGGTCGGATGGACGGGTTTGTCCGGACGATGAACTCCGAGCAGCCGATGGGCTATTACACGCCCGCGGTTCTCCCGTTCGCGTACTCACTCGCCTCGACTTTCACGGTTGCCAATCAGTGGTTCTCTTCCCTGCCGGGCCCGACCTATCCGAACCGCCGCTTTCTGCTAGCCGGGACCGCCTACGGCACGACCCAGACCCGCGGTGACCCGTTGCTCGCCGACTCGCCCCCGAGTGGAACGGTCTTCGACCTGCTGTCCAACCAGGGAATCAGTTGGGCTGACTACTTCTCGGATCTCCCGATGAGTGTGGTGATCGGACGCAGCATCCTCGATCACGCCGACCATCACCATGTCATCGACACCTTCTTCGAAGACTGCCGCACGGGGAGCCTGCCCCAGGTCAGCTTCGTCGACCCGCGGATCGGGGTGGCGTCGCGGATCGGCCAGCCGATCGCTCAGCTGCCGTTCCCCTTCGACGAGTGGCTTAAACGCATAGATGCGGACCTCAGCAACGCCGACCCTGCGGAAACCGAAGAAGATCCACAAGACATGTACTACGGGGAGGCATGGGCATACAGAGTGGTGACTTCAGTTATCCAATCGCCGGTATGGCCACAGACGTGCCTCATCTATCTGTATGACGAGCACGGTGGGTATTACGACCACGTGGCTCCGCCGGCGGCGATTCCGCCGGATGACATCAAGCCGATCCTCCAGCCCGGCGATCCGGACGGCGGTTATGACATGTACGGGCCCCGCGTCCCGGCGATCGTCGTCTCGCCACACTCAAAACCGGGTGCCACGACAGACGTGGTGCACGACCACACCTCGGTGCTGGCGACCATCGAGGCAAAATGGAACCTGCCCGCGCTCACCCGGCGTGACGCGAACGCGCGGGACATCATGGACTTTCTCGATCCTGGCCCGCCCGCGCTGCTGCACCCGACGGGCATCGCCCCGCCCCAGACCACGGGCCCGTCGGGTCCGGTCGGGCCGATCAACTGACCCCGGCGACGCCGATCAGCGTCCCCTCGGGGTCTCTGAAATGGCCGACGACGAGCCCATTCGGCGATGTCACCGGGCCCATCACGCGGCTGCCGCCCAGGCTTTCGGCCCGGCCGAGCGCGGCTTCGACGTTCGGAACCCCAATGTAGAACAGCGCGTGGCTGTCATATCCCTCGCCGCCTCCGACACCCCCACGGATTCCCGATCCGTCCTCGGCGGTGATGAGGTCGATAAACCCGTAGCTGTCCCCGTCGGAGACCTCCGTCGCGACGGGCGAGGGCGTGTCGAATGTCCACTCGAACAAATCGCCGTAGTAACGACGGAGTTGGTCGGGATTCCTGCCAATCACCTCGAAATGCACCACCGGGCGAGCCATCACGGGGCTCCTTTCTGCCGCTCCAGACGCCGCGGCCCAGGCCTGACCGGCGTCGCTCATCATCCGAAGCTACGACCGACTAGCCTCGCGGAACTCATCGGTCGACTCGCAATGAGACTCCGTTAGCCTGGAACCATGACGAGGGCGCGGATCGATCACATGGTCGGCGGGATCTACCGGATTTCCGTCTGGTCGCCCCAGACTGGCCTCACCTTCAATCAGTTCCTGATCGACGACGTGGCACCGACGCTCGTGCACACGGGCCGGTATGACGACTACGACGCGGTCGTCGCGGCCGTGGCCCAGGTGCTCGACCCGGCGCGTCTGGAGAACCTCGTGCTGTTGCACTGGGAGGGCGATGAGAACGGCGGCATGCATCGCTTCATGTCGCAGGCCCCGCGCTCCCGACTCGTCGGGTCGGCCCTGTCGATCGCCCTGAACGCCGCCGGATTTGGCCTGCGCGAACGCTCGCAGGGCTTCAGGGATGGGGAGATCCTCGAGCTCGGCGAGCACCGCCTGCGGTTCCTCGAGACGCCGCATGTCCACCACTGGGACTCCATGATGGTCGTCGAGGAGAAGACCCACAGCCTGTTTCCGTCGGACCTGTTCCTCCAGCCCGGCGAGCAACCGCCGGTGACCGCGGAGAACCTCGCCCGCGAGATGCTCGGCGCCTATCGCCAATACGGAATCTTCGCCCACGAGGATCCGGTGCGAGCTGTTGTGCGGCGGATCGCCGACCTGAACCCCGACTGGGTCCACGCGATGCACGGTGCGTCTCTCCCCGGCGAGGCGCTAGCCCACTACTCGCGAGCGTTGCTCGAGGAGGAGTTCGCGTATCGAGGCGTCCTCTTCGGCCGCCCGATCGGAACCCCGGCGCCGAGCGCGTGATCGAGCGTGGCCGGGCAAACACGATGGCGTCCGCGCGATCGCGTGATGGATCGACCGCTCGAACGTAGGTAGGACGGATGGTCGTTCGGGCACTAACCGTGATCGCAGCGGTGATGCTTCTGGCCGGCTGTGCCTCCGCGACCCGGTCGACGACCGGTCAGCAGGCCACCAAGCCACCCGCGAGCGTCACGGTCGCCGACCCGAGGGCCGCGCCGCGCGTGACCCCGGCCGATCGGGCCGCGCTCGCCGACGGCAATGCGCGCTTTGCCGGACGCCTGCTGGCGCAGTTGGCGCGAACCCACTCCACGCTCGCGCTGTCGCCGTTCAGCATCTCCGACGCGCTGGCGATGACCTACGCGGGCGCGCGGGGAAGCACCGCCGAACAGATCGCGACCGCGCTTGACTTCGGCCTGCCGCTGCCGCGGCTCGCGGCCGCGTTCAACGCACAGGCGCAGTCGCTGGCGAAGGCCAACGGTCCCGGGGCGACGCTCGAGGTCGCCAACGCCCTGTTCGGTCAGAGCGGGCAGACCTTCCGCCCGGCGTTCCTCGCGATCCTCGCGCGCGACTACGGCGCCGCCATGCACACGGTCGACTTCGCCAGCCCCGACGCCGTCGCACAGATCAACGGCTGGGTGTCCGACCACACCGCGGGCAACATCCCCCAGCTGCTCACCCCGGGCGATGTCAGCGCGCTGACCCGGCTGGTCCTCGCCGACGCCGTCTACCTCGACGCGAAGTGGCTGTCGCCCTTCCAGCCCCAGAACACCCACCCGGACGTCTTCCACGCGCCTGGCAGCACGATCAAGGTGCCGACGATGCACCAGAACGGCACGTTCGCCTACCGCAGCGGCGACGGCTACCAGGCGCTCGAGCTGCCCTACCAGGGCGGCCGGCTCGCACTCGACATCCTGCTCCCAAGCCAGGGGGGCCTCCAACCACTGCTCGCGCGGATCGCCGCGAGCGGACCGCTGCCCCTGCTCGACGGCATGGCGCCTGAGTACGTAACCGTCGCCCTACCCAAGTTCCAGCTGCGGACCCAGTTCGATCTGAGCGGGCCGCTGGCGGCCCTCGGAATGCCGCTCGCCTTCGATCCCCAGCGCGCAGACCTGTCCGGGATCGCCGGAGCGCCCGGGTACCTCTACATCCAGCATGTGATCCACGAGGCCTACATCGACGTCGACGAGGCCGGCACCAAGGCCGCCGCGGCGACCGGGGTCGTGATCGGCACCACCGCGGTCCAGCTTCCCCCGAAGATCCACTTCGTCGCCGACCGCCCGTTCATATTCGTGTTGCGCGACAAGCGGACCGGCGCGATTCTCTTCACGGGCGTCACCTCACACCCGTGAGGAATCGGTCAGCCCAAACGATCGCGAGAGGAGTCCCACGCGATGGGTGAGACGCGGGTGGTGATCGACGGGCTCGGCTTTCCGGAGTCGACGCGCTGGCACGACGGACGTGTGTGGCTATGTAACTGGGGCGCAGGTGAAGTCGTGGCCGTTACGCCCGATGGCAACACCCAGGTGGCGGCTCGCCTGGCGCAGCAGACGTTGCCGTTCAGTATCGACTGGCTTCCCGACGGGCGGCTCCTGATCGTCGATGGCCCGCGGGGGCTGCTTGTGCGCCAGGAGGCGGATGGAGCACTGAGCACCGTCGCCGACCTCACCCCTCTCGGCACGCCGCCCTTCAACGAGCTGGTGGTCGCGGAAAGCGGCAACGCCTACGTCAACGGAGGGCCGGGACTCGTCGTCTGCGTGCAGCCGGACGGCAGCGCGCGCGAGGTCGCCGGCGGTCTGAGGTGGCCCAACGGGATGGCGATCGTCGATGACGGTCGAACGCTGGTGGTGGCGGACTCCCACGCCGAGCAGCTCATCGGCTTCGACGTGTCCGGTGACGGGGCGCTCACCGACCGTCGTGTCTGGGCCGAGCTCGAGCACGCGCCCGACGGGATCTGCGCCGATGCTGACGGCGCCGTCTGGGTCGCGAGCGTCCCCGGCCAGCACTGCGTACGGGTGCGAGAGGGCGGCGAGGTCCTCGAAACTGTCGCCGTCGATCGCGGCTGCTTCGCGTGCATGCTCGGGGGCGAGGACGGCCGGACCCTGTTCATCGCGGCCGCGGAGTGGCACGGGATGGAGCAGGCGATGCGCGAAGGTCCCGGCATCACCGGCCGGCTGCTCGCCGCGCCGGGTCAGCCCGCGGCTCACGCCGGTCGCCCGTAGCGCCGCTCCGCCGCCCGCACATACGCGTACCCAGCCGCGATCAGCGCGGCGTCAGCGGGCGTCCCACTGGAACCAGCGAATGCCGATCCCGGCGAACACGACGATGTATCCGACGCACACCAGCAGCGTGAGCGAGTCGCGGGCGTCCCAGGCGGACAGATTGAGGACCGCGGCGAACAGCGTCATGACGGCGCCGACCGGTGACCAGCGCGCGATCGATTCCCACGCTGATCCGAGCGCCCCGCTCTGACCGAATGTCCCGAGCAGGATGAGGCCGATGACCAGGACTCGCCCGCCGGCATTGACGCTGTCGGCGTTCTTCAGCAGACCGACGAGCGCCTGCCCGATGCTGAGGAACACGGCGCCGCCGAGAATCGACACGGCAATCACCAGCAGGTAGGTGCCGGCCGAGAGCGACAGGTCATGCATCTGGCTGCCGATGATCACGACGACCAGGGCGATGATCAGGTTGCCAAGCGCCTGCATCGCCAGCCGGCTGGTCATGATCGTCCACGTCGGAGCCGGCGTGACCCGCAGGCGCTGGAACACTCCCTGATCGCGGTCGCGTGCGACGGTCAGGGCATAACCGAGAACCGAGGCCGACACGAGCCCGTAGGCGATCGCCAGCCCGATGACGAACTCGGCTCCGCCAAAGCGCTGGGTGGCCTTGCTCGAGTTGGTCGAGACGAGGATGAAGACCGGGAGGATGGTGCTGAGCAGCAGCGATCGCCGGTTCTTGAGCATCACGACGAAGTCCGCCCGGAACAGCGAGGTGAGGACGAGTCCGAGCGGCGGGGCTGCGGTCGACTGCTGGCTATTCACGGATCTCGCTCCCGGTAAGGCCGATGAACACGTCCTCGAGAGTGACTTCACCGCGGGCGACCTTCCGAACCGCGGGGTCGTCCTTGTGCTTCTCGATCAGGTTCCTCGGTGTCTCGGCGGTCAGCAGGGTGCCGTGGTCGATGATCGCGACTCGGTCACACACAGATTCGGCCTCCTCCATCGAGTGGGTCGTCAGGAGGATGCTCCCACCCCGCTGCCGGAGCGTCTCGATCCGACCCCAGAGCTGACGCCGCGACTGCGGATCAAGACCCGAGGTCGGCTCGTCGAGCAGCAGCAGGGCGGGTCCATGGAGGACCGCCACGTACAGAGAGAGGCGCTGCTGCTGCCCACCTGACAGCTGCTTGAACGGCTTGGACGCGTCACTTTCAAGCCCGATCTCCCGCAGGCCTTCGGTGATCTCATCGGCCGTCAGCTTGACGCCGTAGAGCCCGGCGTACAGGCTCACGATCTGCCTGATCGTGAGCTGTGACTGGAAGCTCGTGGCCTGCAGCTGCACGCCGAGCTTGGCCTTGGCCTGCGACGGATGGCGCCGGATGTCGATGTCATCGAGCAGAACCGTTCCGGACTGTGGCTTGACCAACCCCTCGATCGCGCTGAGCGTGCTCGTCTTACCGGCGCCATTCGGACCGAGCAGTCCGAATATCTCGCCCCGCATGATTTGCAGGCTGACCCGGTCGACCGCCTTGGTCGCGCCATAGGTGACAGTCAGGTCGCTGACATCCAGGATGACGCCCGCGGTGGCATCAACCCGGCCGGACGGGCGGTCGACCGGCGCCGCAGAGCGTGGACGAATGACGAAGCGGTCAAGAATCGCGCCGGCGATGGACTCCGCAACGTCGCGCGTGTCCTCGTCCGTCTCCAACTCACGACCCGGGCGGCGCGAGGAGAACTCCTCCGCGATCACCTCCACGAGTGGCTCGAAGGACGCCTCCGCACGTCGATCCGGTCCGATTAGCTCGGGGTGAGTGTCTTCGCTGATAGGAGCATTGTCGCGCCTCTTGGCGACAGATGTGTTGTCCCGGCGTTGCCAAGCCGCGCCGGCGGTGATAAACCGACGGGCGGATGCTTGCTCGCGCCGCACTGGCGCGAAGCGACCGATCAACGTGCGAGAGGAGTGCCACATTGTCTTTTGGTGACGATCCGACCCAGGGAGCCCCGACTCCGGGCGAAGACCCTCTACAGGGGGCGGTCGCGGGCGACCCATCTGGCGACCCGACGCAGGGAACGGAGTCAGGGGCGACGCCAATGGAGGACCCGACTCAAGGGGATGAGGTCGGCGAAGCTCCTTCCGAGGACCCGACCCAAGGTGACGAGGTCGGCGAACTGCCTGGGGAGGATCCGACCGAAGGCTGACCGCCGCCGTCACTCCCGGGCGTCACCCCGGTTCGCGCTCCGCCCTGGCCTCCGCGACGGTCAGGTTTCGACGCTGTAGTGAAGGTGGACGACGCCGCTCTCGAATCGCTGCTCGTCCAGGAGCCGCACACGAGCGCGCACGCCGTCCGGCAGTGCCCTCTTTCCACCCCCGACGATGATCGGGTGCAGGAACAGGTGGCACTCGTCGACCAGGCCGGCGGCCATCGCGTGAGACGCGAGCTCCGCACCACCGACGGTGATGTCCGCTGCCGAGGTCTCCTTGAGGCGGTGGACCGCGCCGGCGTCGAACTCGCGCTCGAGCCGCGTCCTTACGGTCGTGACCGTCTCCAGCGTCCGGGAATAGACGACCTTCTCGGCCACCCGCCACAGCTGCGCGAAGTCCTGCAGGGGGGCGACGACACCGGGCTCGAACTGCTCGCGTAGTTGGTCGGCGTCGATGCTCATCGTCTCCCACACGGCCATCGACTCGTACATCCGGCGGCCATAGAGATACGTGCCGATCGACCGCTCGAGGCCGTTGACCGCGGCCAGCAGCTCGTGATCTGGCCTGGACCAATCAAAGCTGCCCCGCTCGTCCTCGATGTACCCGTCGAGCGACGCGTTGATCGCATAGATCAGCTTGGACATCTAATCCAGCACCCGTTTAGCGATTCCCGGGTAGTCGAGCACGAACCCCGCCTCGTCGAACCGGATGTCAGCGGCGAAGCCGGCGGACGAGAACCGGACGCGACCATCTCCGAGCGGCTCGTAGCGCTGTTCGGACATCGTCACGTCGAGCGATGGAACGTCGATCCAGCGCATCTCGTACATCCGCGCCGGGCCGGCTTCCAAGAGCTCGTCGCGCATCACCGGGAGCGAATTGAACAACGGCGAATAGCCCAGGTCGAAGAAGTCGGCGTCCGCGAGGCCCACCTCGAGCGACCGCTGCCCGACGACCTCCAGGTACAGACGAGTCGGCTCGAGCCGGTAGCGCAGCTCGTAGACCGACCCAAGCTGCGTCCCCACCGCGGTCAAGGCCGCGCCACTGCGCTCGACGTGTGCCACCTCCATCCGCGACGCGCCGCCGTCGCCACGCCACGCCAACGCAATCGCCATGACGCGGACTCTAGTGCTCGGTCCCAGTCCCGGCTCGCCGTCCGGTGGTGCTCGTGCGTTGACGACGCTACGCCAGGACCGTCGCCGCCCCGCCGGCGGCGGCGAGCGCGGCCGACAGCTCGGCCCGCCGCTCGATTCCCAGCTTGCCGTACGCGTGGGAGAGGTGCGTCTCCACCGTCTTGGTGGAGACGAACAGGGCCTGGGCGATCTCCCGATTGGTCAATCCTTCGGTGGCCATGCGGGCCGTTCGCAGCTCTGCGGGCGTAAGTGCACCCGGACCGCTGAGCGCCTCCCGCCGTGGCCTCGCGCCCGCCACCACCAACTCCTCGCGAGCCCGTTCGGCCAAGGCGAATGCCCCGCAGCCGTGCGCGGTGTCCATTCCCCGGGCGAGCACCGTGCGAGCCTGCGCGCCCTCACCGCGCTCACGCAGTCCCACGCCGAGGTTGATCAGCGCCCGCGCATGATCGAGCCGCGCCGGCGTGCCGTCGAGCAGGGCGACCGCCTCATGCAGCCGCTCGAGCCCGCGCGGACCCGGATCCAACCGCCCGCAAACCGACAGCGCGACCCCGTGCCGACGGGGAGCGCCGAATGCCTCCGCGGCCGTGAGCTCCCGCGCCGCGAGCGCCCGTGCCTGGTCCTCGCGTCCGAGCCCGGCCAGCGCCGGCGCCGCCGTCGCCACCCAATCGATGCACACGCTCAGATCACACCGCCCATCGGCCATTCGCCGATCCGCGTCCAGCAGGTCGGCTACCCCCGCGCTCGGATCGCCGCGCATGACGCGAGCGCACCCTCGGTGGGCAAGCACGATCACCCCCGGCCACAGCCGCAGCTCGAGCTCGCCCAGCGGGAGCGTCGCGATCACCCGCATCGCGTCCTCGGCGCACCCGCGCTCGAGCAGGATGGGAAGCAGGTAGGTCATCGGCCAGTGTTGGAGACCGAGCTCGCCGCCAAGCTCATAGGCGCGCTGGGCGTGGTCCTCGGCGACATCCAGCTCACCCATTCGCAGGGCCACGCCGGCTCGGAACTCCGACATCTGCACGAACATGGGCACCGATCCACGACGCTGAGCCTCGGCGAGCCCCGCCTCCAGCGCTTCGCGGGCCTCCTCGAGGTGATCGCTCACGAACAGCGCCATGCTCGCCCCCAGGTACGCGGGCGAGAAGTCCATGATGCGTCCGTCTCGGAGGGC
>DATJRS010000020.1:0-3014 GCA_035504535.1 Solirubrobacteraceae bacterium
AGCCACATGTACCTCAACTTCGCCGAGACACAGCAAGACGCTGCGACGTTCTGGACCGAACAGGCCTACCACCGCCTACGCCGCATCAAAAACGCCGTCGACCCCGACAACCTAATCCGCGCAAACCACGCCATCGAGCCCACATCACCGCCGCCGCGCCCGGCGCCGGCGCTCTTCCACCACTAGCAACCAAGACCGAAAGGACATACAGGTGAACACTTTCACCAGAAGGCTCACGATTGGCGCGAAGGTCACGCTCGTCGTGGCGACACTCATCATTTCGATCATCGTCGGGGCGGCCTCCGCGGCCGCCGCCGACGGCCCACGGGCCGCGGTGCCGCCGGCGTGGGGCCGAACGACGCTGTATGTGTCGACGAGGGGCGCCGACTCGGGCACCTGTCAGACCGTGGCCACCGCCTGCGGGACGATCGGCTACGCGCTCAGCCAGGCCTCAGCCGGCGACCGCGTCCTGCTCGAGCCCGGCACCTACCTCGAGTCAAACAATCCAGGTGGCGGCCCGAACGTTCTCGCGCCGAGGCTCACCGGGGTCACGCTGGCCGCTGACCGGGCCCGCGGTGCGAGCGCGGCGAACACGGTGATCGATGCAGCAGGCGAGAACCAGGGCATCCTGCTCCAGGCGAACGGGGCGACGGTCGAGGGCCTGACGGTCAGGAACGCCCAGCTCGAGGGGATCCTGGCCGAGCCGATTCCGAGCAGCTGGCCAACGACCGCGACCGCTGCGGCGGCGAATATCACGCGGGTGACGATCAAGAACGACGTCGTCGCGCACAACGACCAGGCGTATGACACGACCGCGCCAAACCCAAACGACGCGTGCCCGGCCTCACCGACCGACACCGATGACTGCGGTGAGGGGATCCATCTACTGGCGGCCACCTACTCGCGCGTGATCGGCAACCGGGTCGCCGACAACGTCGGCGGGATCTTGATCTCAGACGGCGGGCTGGCCCCGACTTCTGTGGGTCCTGCCGCTCACGACCTGATCGCGTACAACGCGAGCATCGATAACACCTTTGACTGCGGGATAACACTCCCCAGTCACGACCCGCGGGCGGTCTCAACCCGAGGACAGCCCCAGCCGTCGCTCGCCGGCGTC
This sequence comes from Solirubrobacteraceae bacterium, assembly GCA_035504535.1. Classification (GTDB taxonomy): domain Bacteria; phylum Actinomycetota; class Thermoleophilia; order Solirubrobacterales; family Solirubrobacteraceae; genus Palsa-465. The sequence continues at coordinate 1,118 of DATJRS010000020.1, forward strand.
TACGATAACCTTGTCGAGCACAACGTCTCCGACGGCAACGGCGGCGCCGGGCTGCTCGACGCGACGCCGTACCCCGGTACCGGCGCCTATGACAACACCTTCGGATGGAACCACGTCGCCGATAACGGCGAAGGCGGCTTCCAATTGCACAGCCACGCCCCGCAGCAGGACGTCAACGGCAACCGGGTGATCGGCAACCACTTCGCCACCAACAACCTCGCCGGCGACCCCGACTCCGGCGACCAGTCCACGACCGCGATCATCCTCTTCTCGGCCGTCGTCCCGGTCACCAACACCGTGGTCGTAGGCAACGTTATCCGCGGTGACACGGACGGAATCTGGAAGACAGCGAACGTGACGGCCAGAGACCTCGAGCTCAACGTGTTCTTGAACGTGGGTACAGACGTGTTCACTCAGTAAGGAAGAGGAGTCAGGCGCCGGCCGCGAAGAGCGCCGGCCGGCCCAACGATGAGGACGGCGTGGGCGGGAGCGCACCGAGAGCGCACCCCGCACACCCGCAGGCCGACCTCGCCAGGCCAGGCGAAAGGAGGCGCTGCTGGTCGGCTCGCTCCCGGACCAGAGCGCCCTATATGGAGTGATCCACCAGCTCGAGGCACTCGGCCTGCAACTGCCGGAGATTCGCTGTCCCATCAGCATCGACCTGGGACGAGCGCCCGGATCACATGTCCCAACGAACATAAATGAACCCCAAAAGGAAGTAAATGAAATGTCCATTTCGGAGGTGACCTCCGCTTTAGCTCCCAAGTCAAGCGCCAAGTGCTCGACATACGGGGCCCCGATTCTCTTGGGAGGACATTAGATGTCACTCACAACGAGCATTCCCCGACAATCCGGTCGTGCCGATCGCCGCTGATGGGTGCTGGCACTGCTGGTGATGGCGCAGTTCGTCGTAATCCTCGACGCGGCGATCGTGAACGTGGCGTTGCCGTCGATCAAGACCGCCCTGCACTTCTCGACGCCGAACCTGCAGTACGGGGTCACCGCCTACGCGATCACGTTTGGCGGCCTGCTGTTGCTCGGCGGGCGGCTGTCCGATCGGCTCGGCCGTCGTCGGCTGTCCATGGCCGGAGTGGCCGTGTTCACGGCCGCCTCGCTGCTGAACGGGATCTCGACCGCCTCGGGCGAGTTGATCGCGTTCCGAGCCCTTCAAGGGATCGGCGCGGCGCTGCTGACCCCGGCGGCGCTGTCACTGCTGGTGACTACGTTCACCGAGGCGCGGGAGCGCAACCTCGGGCTCGGCATCTGGGCCGCCGCTGCCGGAGGCGGCGGAGCGGTCGGCTTGCTGCTCGGTGGCGCGCTGACCAGCGGGCTCTCGTGGCGGTGGATCTTCTTCATCAACGTTCCGGTTGGGGTGGCCGTGGCGCTGGTCAGCCCTGTGCTGCTGCGCGAGAGCCGGAACGAGGGCGCGGCGCGCACGTTCGACTTCGCCGGCGCCGGGTCGATCACCGGCGGGCTGATGCTGCTGGTCTACGGGCTCACCCGCGCCTCCCAGCACGGCTGGGGTAACGGCACGACGGTCAGGGTGCTCGCCGGGGCCGCCGCGCTGATCGCGGCGTTCGTCGCAATCGGATGGCGCTCGCGCGAGCCGCTGCTGCCCCTGCGGCTGTTCCGCCTGCGCACGCTTTCGGGCTCCAACCTCGCGATCCTGGTCGGCACCGGCGGCAGCTACGCGGTGTTCCTGCTCGCGACCCTGTACTTCCAGGACGTGCTGCACTCTCCGCGATCCAGACCGGGGCGTTCGTTCCCGCGTGATCCGCAGTGCCCTCTCGGCCGTAGCGAAGGACGGCGTTGCCGGCGCGACACGTAGCGCCCTGCAGGTGGCGCGGAGGGAAATCAGGGGCTGTGCAGCAGGAGCGCTGAGATGCGACGGCCAGCC
>DATJRS010000021.1:0-2120 GCA_035504535.1 Solirubrobacteraceae bacterium
GATGCCGACCCTCACCGTCCGCCACCGACGCACATCTTCGAGGACCGCCTGACCCTGGAGGTCGGGGGCGAGAGCCTGCAGCTCGAATATCACGGCCCCAACCACTCGCCGGGCAACATCTTCGTCTACGCCCCGAAGCAGAAGACGCTGATGCTCGTCGACGTCGTCTTCCCCGGATGGGTGCCGTTCGCGTGCCTGGCCGTCTCCCAAGACATCCCGGCATGGATCGCGGCGCCCGGCAAGGCGCTCGAGTTTCCGTTCGAGCAGTTCGTCGGCGGGCACCTCAACCGCCTCGGGACACGCGCAGACGTCGAGACCCATCAGGAGTTCATCGCCGACCTCAAAGCCGAGTCCGAACGCGCGATCGACGCGTTCGACCTGATGAGCGTGTTCGCATCATCCGACCCGGCGAACCTATGGGCGATCTTCCGCCGCTACCTCGACGGTGTGTGCGCCGACGTGTCCGACGCGCTCGTACCGAAGTGGCAGGACCGCCTCGGCGGAGTCGACGTGTTCACCGACCTCAACGCGTTCACGATGGTGGAATCACTCCGGCTCGACTACGGGCGCCTTGGCCCGTTCGGGATCCGCGACTAAAGGACAGGCGATGGCTACAGCTACACCTGTCCGCTGCGGCGACTGGCTCGACCAGCGAACCACCCAACGCCTGGAAAAACCGGCCGCGATAAGTCGACGGCGCGGGTTCTGGATCGTCGCTGCCCTGTTCGCGATCGTGCAGGCAGGCGGAACCATCCCGATCCCGCTCTACGTCGTCTGGCAGCCCCGGTTCGGATTCAACGCCGGGCTGCTCACCCTGATCTTCGCGGTCTACGCCATCGGCGTGCTGCTGGCGCTCGTCGTGGTCTCACCGCTCTCAGATCAGCTCGGGCGACGACCCGCACTAGCTGCCGCGATCGTCCTGTCCGGATCGAGCGCAGCGCTCTTTCTTCTCGCCAACAGCACCGCCTGGCTGCTACCGGCCCGTTTCGTGTCCGGAGTGGCTTCGGGAATCGTCGCGGCATCAGCTACAGCAGCCCTAGAGGAGCTCGAGCCCAACGGGCGCTCGCGTCGCGCGTCACTGATCGCGACAGCAGCCAACCTCGGCGGGCTTGGGCTCGGCACGCTGTTCGCCGGTTTCATCGCGCAATACGGCCACAACCCAACCAAGCTGGTGTTCTGGATCTACCTTGCAGCCTTGGTCCCGGTGTTCCTGGGCCTGCTGGTCGTATCCGAAACCGTGCGACCGCCCGCGAAGATCGAATGGCGACCACACGGGATCCGGGTCCCGGCCAACGCCGGCAAGCGCTTCGCAGTGATAGGCGGCGCAATCTTCTGTGCCTACACCCTCAACGGCCTGTTCTCATCACTCGTCCCATCGTTCCTCGCCGGCTCACTTCACGAACACAACCATGCGATAGCCGGCGCCATCTCAGCAGGGATCTTCCTGACCGCGGTCGTATCCCAGCTCGCGCTGCACAACCTCAGCCCGCGCACGGCCCTCACGTTCGGGCTGTTGCTGCTACTCGTCAGCCTTGCCCTGATCGAGCTCGCACTGTGGGACGGGCACCTATCCGTGTTCCTCGCCGGAACCCTCGCCGGCGGGCTCGCCGCGGGCCTCTCGTTCATGGGCGGTATCGCGACGGTGAACATCCTTGCCGAGCCCAAGCACCGGGCACAGGCAGTCGCCGCGTTCTTCTCCTGCGCCTTCGCCGGTCTGACGATCCCATCAGTGGCGGTCGGTCTCTCCAGCGAGTCGATCGGCACTAAGGACGCGACTCTCTACTGCGCGATCGTCATCGGAGTCCTAGCAACGCTCGCGCTGCTGGCGGTGCGCCATGGCGACGAGCCCGCCACAACACAGGACGCGCCGGCCGGGTCAGAACCCGCGATAAGCCAGGCCTAACCCTCAACCCAGGAGCAACAGCAATGTCAACCATCACAGAAGTGCCAGCCGACCTCCAGACATTCATGGACAACCTCCACGAGAAGCTGAGGGGACACGCGACGCGCAGCGACACGCACCCGTTCCTTGAGCTCTGGTCACACGCGCCCGATGCCTCGATCATGGCGGCCGTCGGCGGCTACCACATCGGCTACGACAAGGTCAGCGAGCTGCTGCT
>DATJRS010000022.1:0-3661 GCA_035504535.1 Solirubrobacteraceae bacterium
CCCGGCAGCTCGCGCAACTCCAGCACCGAGCCGACCTCGGCCCGCTCGACGTGCGCCCACGCCGAGGCCAGATGATCAAGCGGCGTCTGCACGCGATAGCGCTCGATCAACAGCTGCAGGCCACCCAAAAGCTCCCACTCCACCAGCTCGGGCAGGTCCGGCATCACCGCTCGCGTGCCGTCAAACACCGGCTGCCACGGGCCCTTCTCCAAAAACGCCTGCAGCGTCAAGCCACGCGCCGGCGCGATATTCCGCCACCGTCGCCGGCACGCAGGGCACAACCGCTCCTCGGTCACCGCCCATCGTCGGCAGCCATGCACCAGGCAACGGCCAAATCCTCGGCGCGGTGCCGCTGGCGGCCAACGATCGTCACCGTCCACGAACGCCTGGACTGTTTGGCCGCGGGCATGACGATGGCGACTGCACTCCGAGCACAGGCCGTTCTCGCGCGCCGCGCGCTCGTGCCCGGGCGTGCAGCAAACCAGACACAGCCGCTCCTCCCGCTCAGCCTGCGCCAGGCGTCTGACCGGCAACGCCTTGAACTGCTCAAGCGACATCGGCGTGCCACGGCGGCCCTGGGCCCGCTGCAGATAGTTGCTCGCGCAGGCATCGCACAACCCCAGCGCCCACGAGCGGTCCATCTGTCCCGCCCGCGGGCACCCCGTCCGCTCGCACGCGCGATAGCCGAATAGCGGATCGTCGGCCACCGGGGCGAACACTCGCGCCTGGGGATCCCAGCCGCGCGCCACCAGCGCCCGCAGATCAACCCGACCCCTGACCCGCGCCACCGCGCTCAAGGACGCCCCCGACTCCATGATCGACGCGGCGGCGACGCTCATCGCCCGCCCACCGGTGTCAATCTGGGCAGGGTGACGCTCTCGATCGCCTCGCGCAGCCGCTCGCGGGAAGTCCGCGCATACCGACGTGTGGTCTCCATCCGGGCGTGCCCGAGGATCATCTGGATCTCGTCCAAGGAGCGCCCAGTGTTGATCAGCTCGCTGCCCAGCCCGTGGCGGAACTGGTGCGGGCTGACGACCCGCTCAATCCCGGCCCGCCGGCCCAGCGCCGCGACCGCCTCACGCGCTCGGCCATCGCGCATCGCCCGCCCCACCTCACCGCCTGCCAAGTTCACGAACACGAAATCTGACCGGGCCGCCGCCGGCACCCGGTCACGCACAAGGCAATACGCCGCATACACCTCAAGCACAATCGGGTGCGCGGGCACCACCAGCTCCCGAACGCGCTTGCTCAACGCTCGGTTCTCGTTGTCCTCGCGGCGCACCACGTGCAGATGAGGCCCCCCAAGCGCACACCCGACCGCCCGGGAGTTCTCCATCAAGTGCATGTCGCTGCGCCGCAGCCCGAGCGCCTGCCCGATCCGCAAACCCGCCAGCGCCAACACCGTCACCAACAGCTTGTCGCGCACGCTCCCCGGCGCCGCCATCATCGCCACGTACTCCTCCAAGCTCACCATCAGCGGCTCGCTCTCGCCCGACCGTCGCAAGGTGTGCACCGGCCGGGCAACCACCGCCGGAAGATCCTCCAGCCACGGCATCGACCCCGCGGCCGGCTCGACCACCTCATACAAAAGCTGGTTCACCGAGCCCGGGACCTGCCCCTGCCGCACCTGGAAGCGATAAAAGCTTCGCACGCAGCTCATCACGTCCGCGACGCGATCGTTGCTGCGCGCGCGTCCGTGGCCGCGGCCACGGCGGCTGACCGGCGCGGTTCGCAAATGAAGCTGAAACAACCCCAAGTTGCGCGCGCACGCCACCAGATCACCCAGCAGCCCGCGCTCCTCAGCCCAGCCGGCAAACTCGACCAGGCCCGACGCATACTGCGCCGTCGTCTTCTCTGACCGGCCCCGGCCAGCCCGCTCGGCGAACAGAAAACCGTCGAACGCCGGCACCAGCTCAAACGCCGCGTCGACAACCGACCAATACCTCACCCCAGAAGGCAGATCCACGCGCTGGCGCTGAAACGGTCCCGACACCCACGACAACGACACCACAACCACCAGACGACACCCCCAGAAAGACCCGCGTCACCACCAACGACCGGCCGCCCGAACAACAGCCGACGACATCTCACGCCCGGCAGAAAACGTCCGCCTCACCGACGAGCCCGAGCGGCGCGGCGACGGCGCCCGCGCCTACCTCATCGAGCGCTGCGTCGACGTCGGCCCGGTCGCCGACGGCACCTCGGCGGTCGCGCACATGAACGCGCTCGTCGCCGACTACCTGCAGGAGGCCCACCGGCTCCAGCGCTGCCCGCTCGAGCGCGCCGCGCTGCTCACCGACGCGCGCGCCACCAGGATGCTCGCCCCCAGGGCGAGCAAGGACTCACCGTTCGAGGTCATGCTCAAGTACGACGCGAGCACCTGGCCCGAGGCGATCAAGGCGCGCGCCGCCGCGCGCCGGCAGGCGAAGGCGGTGACGGCATGACGACCACACCCACAGCCGCAGGCGGCGGCACTGCGGTCGAGATCTACTCGCCCGGCGCCGACACGCCGGGGCGTCCCGGACCCGCCATCTGGTCCGGCCGCGTCCCCAACGGCGACCCGGAAGCGATCTTTCGCTTCTTCAACCGGGTCGACGCCGCTGACGCCGAGCGCCTGCGTGCGATCGGCTACCGACTGCCGTCGCTGTCGGTCGGGGACATCATCAGCTACACCGGCACCAACCGCATCCTCATCGTTTGCCCCACCGGATTCGGCGACATCGACGAGGCGGCAGTCCAATCGATCATCAACGCGCCGGACCCGCATCTCTCGGCGCAGCTCCACGCGATAACGGCCGCCTCACCGCTTGGCCACAGGCCGTCACCGCCCGCCGCAGCCGCGCGCCCCGCAGGCGAACGGAGTAGGGCGGGTGGCGCCCACGCGGGTCGTGTCGGCAACAGGACGCGCGCCGTCACACAGCCCGTCTATTGCGCGTGCGGCACCCAGCTCGAGACGCCCCACGAGCGGCGGAACGACAAGTGCTTCGAGTGCGAGCGCATGGACGAACGCATGAACTGCGCCGTCTGCGAGGAGTACGTCGGCATCGCCTACTGCGACGGCCGTCCGACGTTCTGCAGCGACAGCTGCGAGCAGGCGTACTGGGATGCTTGACCACCCCGCGGTGCACGAGTCGGGCGGCGGCGACGCCGTCCGACCGGTCTGAAACCCCCGCGCGATTGCTTCCCCAAGGGGCAGGGATGGCGGACGCGGCGCAGCGCTCGGCGAGCGCGGCGCCCGCCGAATCCCCGGCGGGGCGAACCAAGGAGCCGAGCATGTCCGCGGACGCGCTCGCTCTGGTACTCGCGCTCCTCATCATCCTGATCCTTGTAGCCAGGATGAGGTAGAAGCAGGGACCCAGAGCCCCCGGGGCGGCCGGCTAACAGTCGGCCGTCCCGGAGCTCCGGGGCACATCTTAGCGCCGGGCACGACAGCAAATCCCGGGAGCCAGCCGACGCACTTCTCGAGCGGCAGAGCTCGCCGCGCTGCACCTCTGCGCACCAGCGAGACCCAGCCGCCGGCCCCCAGCACTTCGGCCGCTCGGACCCGGTTTTCTCACCAAAACAGATCAGGAGCTGGCTGGGATGACCGCGATCTCAAGAACCAAGAAGGCCATGACCCAGACGAACAGAAAGACAGCGACGTGAAGGCGAGACCGGTCAG
>DATJRS010000023.1:0-6910 GCA_035504535.1 Solirubrobacteraceae bacterium
AGAGTGGGCCGGCTTCCATACTTTCAGGCATACGGTCGCCTCGCGGATGTTTGCTGCCGGGAGGAACGTCGTTCAGGTTCAGCGGTGGCTGGGACACCATTCGCCGAGCTTCACGCTCGACACCTATGTCCATCTGCTCGATGCCGATCTGGGCGACCCGATCGAGCTCGAGCGTATCCAGGACAGGTCAGGCGCCAGCCCGGAAATAGCGGCGACCGCCACCGACGCCAAAATCGCGGACGCTCGCAGCTAGCAGTAGAGACACCCGACGACGAACGCCCGCCGCGACTCTTCGAATCCCGCGAGCGGTATCCCTATTAGCATGGGAGTGGGGCGGGGGTGAGGGTCGGGCAAGCGGTAGGAGCATGAAGAGACGGGCGCCTGGTCCAGCCCAAGGCAACGTTCAGCACTTCAAAGCAAGGCCGTTGCGGGTCGTCGGCGTCTTCATGATTTGGTCTCCGACGGAGAATTTTGGCGGTCGACGCCCACGGCATCGGCGGACGAGGATCCCGAGGGCCCGCGGGTCGCTCCTCGAGTGGAGCTTTACCGTTCGTGACGCGGAGGCGGTGTAGCGGGTCGCGTTGCGTGAGGCGAGCGACGAGGATCCAGGACGCCGTCGCATAGGGCCCCCTCGAGTTCCGTTTAACCTGATCACGGTGGTCACGGCGCCTCACGACTACGCAGGCTTGACGCCGGCGGTCTCTCAAAGTGGAGAACAAGCGCGCGTCGCATCCGCGCGTCGCATCCGTGCTCACCCGTGATCATTTTCGTGCTTTCACACAGCATGGCGGTGAGCGCACCGGATCCGGAAGCCCGCGCCAGCAACTAGGGTCGTAGTATGCGAACAGCTCATGAGATTGGGCGCGCCAGATGACAGTTGCGCTCGTTTTGATTGTTGTCGTCGTTGCCGTCTTGCTGCTGGTGACGGTTGCGGGCCGGCGATCCGGCTATTCGGGCTTCGGGGGCAACACGGTCGTACGATGCAAGCAGGGGCATGTGTTCACGACCTACTGGGTGCCGGGCGTGTCGTTGAAGGCTATCCGCCTTGGCGTCAGCCGGTTTCAGTATTGCCCGGTTGGTCGGCACTGGACCTTGGTGACGCCGGCAAGGGAAGCTGATCTGACCGAAGAAGAGCGGGAGTCCGCGGCGCAGCACCACGATGTCCGGGTACCGTGATCGCACAAGTGGGCCCCACGCCAGCCAGTCGGGCCGTTGCGACCGCGGGCTTGACGATCCACCATCAAGTCCCGACACCATAGAATCGACAGGAGAAATCCGATGCACGCGCCACACAGCAGCGCCGCTCGGAAAGGTCTGCGCGCGTGGTGGACATCTCCGCCGCGATCCGGCCTGCTACTCATCATCGCGCCTTGGGAGTACCGCCACCTCCGCGGCTGGGCACGCGTGCGCATTGCCAGTGGCATTGTCCTGGCCGGTCTTGGCCTGGTCACGGTTTCCTTCGGTGGGAACGACTGCAAGACGTATGGGTGGACTCTGGGGTTTCTGGCCGCGGCGGTGTCACAGTTGGCGTTCGCATGTTGGGAGCTGAGCATCGCCCGCTCTGCAGCGAGTCGAACTTAGGCCTGCGGTGCTCGCACCGGCTTCGGCCCGAGCATCCCCGGCTCGCGCGCCCTAGCTTCGCGATTGGTCGCCTTAGCCAGCCGGTGCCGACCACGTACGCCTCGCGGCCCGTCGCAAGCTCGATCGCGGCGATGAACGGCCCGGCGTCGAGCGACAGCCCGTCGGCCCCAACCATGAGCGGTTCTTTGCAGCGCGACCAGCTGCGCGCCGCCCATGACCTCGCGCAAATCATGGTTGAGCACTTCATGGCTGAATGCTTCCCGGGGTGTCGGCGACCGAGAAGCCGGCCGCGCCAGGCTTGTTGAGGGTTCGCTTGCGTGAATGGATAAGACGTCGTCAAGATCGATCGCCACTCCGCACACCGGGAAACGTCCGGCGAACATTCCCATCACCGACAAGGGGCGGCCTGCTAAGCGCGAGACGTGCAGGCCTCGGAGTGGTCTCCCAGTTTCAACCGCATCCGTAGATCGCCGCAGCGGACGTCGCCCCGCCACCGATGGGGAGCTCGGGGCCGGGGTGGTTAGATGTCGTCAAGGAGGTGGACAAATGGCTACCAAGTCCGCTGAAGGTGCCACCCGCGCCGGTGATTGGATCGAAGCCCGGGGTGTGTCCGGTCGGGCGCCGCGCCGAGGAGAGATTATTGAGGTGCTGGGCCGCGAAGGTCACGAGCATTACCGCGTGCGCTGGGATGAACAGCATGAGTCGATCGTGTACCCGGCCGACGGCGTGATCATCACTCCTGGACCCCATCGGCGCCGTCCCGGCGCCGGCAAGCACCGGACGCAATGACATCACGATCCTCGGCTTCGCGTGCGGGCGAAGCCATTCGCAGTTACCGACGGCCCGGTCAGCTGACCGCTACGGGGAACGATTCCGAGACCGCGCGAGCCTCGCCGCGTTCGCGGAAACGGATTGCAGCGAGAGCATGACGCTACCCCCAGCCAAGCACCGACGCGCTTCCGCTCGCGGGCTGCCCGTTACGAGCTATACCGAGATCGACGCGTACATCGAGAGGCAGATGAAGGGCGCTCGCATCCCCGGCCTGGCGCTGGGTATCGTGCACGACGGCCGTCCTGTCCACCTGCGAGGGTTCGGCAGGGCTGATGAGTCCGGGCGGGCGTTCACGCCGCAGACCCCGTTCTTCATCGGGTCCAACTCCAAGTCCTTCACCGCGCTTGCGGTCATGCAGTTAGCCGAGGCCGGAAAGCTAGGTCTGGATGAGCCGGTGCGGCGCTACATACCGTGGTTTCGGGTTGCTGATCCGGATGCGTCCGCGCTGATCACTGTCCGTCAGCTACTGAATCAGACCAGTGGCCTGACCGACCGCGCCGGCCGGGGAGCCACGCTGGCAAAGGGGATGCAGCCCCTGGAACTTGCGGTCAGGGCGCTTGCCACGACCCGGCTGACCCGGTTACCCGGTGAGGCGTTTGAGTACTCCAACCTCAACTACACAACGCTCGGGCTGGTCGTGGAGATGGCGGCCGGGGAACCCTTCGACGCCTACCTGAAGACGCACATCTTCGCGCCTCTGAACATGCGCCACACCTACACTGCCATCGTGGACGCCAGGCGCGATGGGCTCGCGTGCGGCTACCGGTACTGGTTTGGGGTCCCGGTCGCCTTTGATACGCCGGGGCACGGCAGCACGGTTCCGACCGGCGGGATCATCTCGACGGCCGAAGACATGAGCCGCTATCTGGCCATGTACCAAGGCGCAGGCAGCTACCACGGTCAGGTGTTGCTTTCCCCGGCTGGCATCGCCGAGATGATGCAGCCAGGCCCGCCGGAAAGGCGAGGCGTATTCGCTGGCGCAGGCTACGGCATGGGCTGGTTTACCGGACCGTGGGGCGGGGTGGACGCGTCATATCATTTCGGCGACGAACCCAATGCTCATGCTGGCATGGCGCTCGTGCCGCAAGGGAACTGGGGTGTCGTCGTGCTGTTCAACGTCGGTACCCATGGCGGCGCATTGCCCGGGTTGCTCGCGATCGAGCAAAGCGTCACGGGGATGGTGGCCGGCGGAACAGTGAGGGATACGGGCGTCGCCGCGTTCTATGTGGGGTTCGACGCCGCCGTGGCGGCCGCACTCGCTGTCGATGGCTGGTCGCTGGCGCGGCTGGCTCGGCGGAAGGGCGTCGTAGCGCAGGATCGCCGCTGGCCTCTGCCGCTGCTGTGGGAGTTCGGGATCCCGGCGGCCGTAGCGGTCGTGCCGACCGCAGTGTTCAAGGTGAACTGGAAGGGACTGTTGCTTTACGGCCCGGACATGAGTTGCGCACTTGCCGGGATCGGCGGGCTCTCCGCCCTCACGGGGGTATTCCGGGTGATGAAGGCCCTACATTCGGCACGCAGTCGGCCGGCAACCCACTAGATGCCTGCACCTCGATCAAAGCCCCTTGCACGCCAACCTCAGCGAGCGACCCGCAGATGCGGGCCTACGCAAGGTGGCCGGGTCGGGAATTCAATGCTCGCTGGGCGCGGGCGAGGGACTAGGTTCTAGGACGGCTGCTCGGTGTGCCAGGTTAGTGACCGCTCCGTCGCCAAACCGGCCCCCCGCGAGTGGGCGAGCGGGAGCGGTCGCGATAGGGTTCCGGGCGTCAGGCGAGGCGGTCGGTGCGCCCGGGAGCCTGTGCCCTCGTTTTCGGCGCAAGGCCCCGTGCCTCGGCGCGGTTCCTGAGGCCTGCCATCTGAAGACGGAAGGACCCGGGGAGGGACGCCTGGGCAGATGATCACGAAAGCCGCGGGGAACGACCATTCGACCCCATTGCCGCTCGGGGCACGGTTGCTCCGTACTGCTCCGGCGGGTTGGCTGCCCCCGCGCGCCCGGGGCGACGTCCAGATCGAGATCGCTCGAGAGTCATCGCGCAGGGTGCGTTCAGCTTCACGAGAAAGATCAGCTCTGCGATGCCCCGGCGCTAGGATGCTCCGATGGGCGGATGGCGCGATCCGCAGCCACTGGGCACAGAATGCGAAGCCTGAAAAGAATCAAGGGAACCCGCGGCGCTACAACTGGCGGTGGTGCCGAGTGAGCGCAGGTCCGCGGGATCGGAACGTGGCCTCCGGGGCGTTCGAGGTGCTCGAGGTCGCGCGTGGGGTTCTTTTGGAGCTCGATCTCGATGTGGTGCTTGAGCGGGTCGTGGAGGCCGCCCGCCAGCTGTCGGGGGCCACGTACGCGGCGCTGGGAGTGCTCGACGAGTCGCGAGGTGAGCTTGAGCGGTTCATCACGGTGGGGATCGACGCCGAAACCCGTCGTCAGATCGGCGATCTACCGAGAGGTCGAGGCGTGCTCGGGGAGCTGATCGACCATCCGGAGACGTTGCGCCTGGAGGACGTGGGCGCCCATCCGCGTTCCTTCGGATTCCCACCTGAGCACCCCCCGATGACGACGTTCCTGGGGGTACCCGTCGTTGCGGGCTCCGAGCCGTTCGGAAACCTGTATTTGACAGAGAAGGTTGGTGGCCAACAATTCAGCGAGGAGGACGCGCAGATGGTCGAGCTGCTGGCGGAGTTCGCCGGCGTGGCCATCGACCATGCGCGCCGCTATTCGCGTCTCGATGCTCGGCATACGCAGCTGCAGCGCACGGTCGATGGGCTTGACGCAACGGTGCAGATCGCCCGGGCGCTCGGCGGGCAGACCGACTTGGGACGGATTTTGGATCTGGTATCCAAGCGGGGTCGGGCGCTGGTCTCCGCCCGAGTACTGGTGATCGAGCGTGAGAACGGCGGGCAGATGCTCATCGCCGCTGGCGCCGGCGAGCTGCCAGCAGGGTTAGTTGGCCAGCACATGGACATCGAGGACAGCGTGGCCACTCCCGTGCTCCGAACGCTGAAGACGATGCGCCTCGAGGAATCTCCCCACCGGGCGAGGTTCGAGCGCAACGGGCTGGGCCGGCTCGGCGTCAAGGCAGCCGCCGGGCTCGTTGTCCCGCTGCTGTTCCGGGGGAAGGGGTACGGCGCTCTCATCGCGCTCGACCGGCTCGTGGACGGGCCAGCGTTCACCGCAGAAGACCAGCGGCTGCTGGAGGCGTTCGCGGCCAGCGCCGCGACCGCGGTGGCGACGGCGGAGTCGGTCGAGGCCGAACGCAGCAGGCAGCGGCTCGCGGCGGCCGAGCAGGAACGCGCCCGCTGGGCGCGGGAGCTTCACGACGAGACCCTCCAGAATCTCGCTTCGCTGCGGCTGGCTCTCGCCGCGCAACTGAAGAACCCCACCTTCGACGGGGCGATCGATGCCATCAAGGACGCCGCCGCCCAGCTTGAGCTAGACATGGCGACTCTTCGCTCGCTGATCACCGACCTGCGTCCTGCCGCACTCGATGACCTGGGGGCGGAGGCGGCGATCAGAGACCTGGCCGACCGAGCGCGCGGACGAGGGCTCGAAGTGGATCTCGCAATCGATCTGGCCTACGAGCAAGGGCGCCGGAAGGACCGCCACACAAGCGAGCTCGAAACCGCGCTCTACCGCATCACCCAGGAAGCGCTGACCAACGCCATCAAGCACGGCAATGCAAGCAGAGTGGCCATCGAAATCGAAGAGGATCAGAGCAACGTCCGTATCACGATCCGCGACGACGGCGACGGCTTCGACATCACGGCGGAGACCGCCGGATTCGGGCTGGTCGGCATGCGCGAGCGCGCAGAGCTCGTTCACGGGACGATCGATATCGAGACCTCGGCGGAAGCGGGCACAACCATCAGAGCCACATTGCCGTCCCAGCCCCGCAGCCTCGCCCTAAGCGCATAAACAGGCGCGGGCCCAGCTAAGGCCCTCTCAGGCGCGGGCTCCTGTACTCCAGGCCCTGTGAGGCCCGGCGTATCGCGTCAGCCAGCTCCAGGTCCGCCCGGTCTTTCAGCACGAACCCGATCGCTCCCGCCTTCAGCGCCTGATCGGCAAACATCGCGTTGTCGTGCATTGTGATGACGACAATCTCGGTGCGCGGCGACTGCTCACGCAGTCGCCCGATCGTGTCGGCGCTTGATCCATCCATCATCCGCAGATCGAGGACGAGCACCTGCGGCCGATAGGCCCGCAGCTGGCGGATCGTGCTGTCAACGTCGCTCGCCTCGGCGACCACCTTCACGTCCTCCTCGCCCTCGAGCAATCTCCGCAACGTGCGCCGCAACGGCGCGTGGCCATCAGCTAGGACTAACAGAATCGGACGGACCTTGGCCCCCAAGGTCGGAGCTTGATCATCCACAGCGCGCAAGTGACCTGGCATACAACGAAGCTAGCCCTGTAATGCGCCCAGGGCTACCGGGAAGTGTCGCCGATCCCTCGCGGCGAAGTACGGACTTCGTGACCGCGCGCTCACCAACTCGTGGGCTCGTGGCGATC
>DATJRS010000024.1:0-2408 GCA_035504535.1 Solirubrobacteraceae bacterium
CGAGAACCAGCCCCAGAACCGTCCGAAGCGCTCGTTGATCAACCGGGCGTGACCGACGCCGGTGACGGCGCCGAGCCGGACGACCATCTCCTGGTTGACGATCAGCACCGGGACGAGCAGGAGCAGCACCCACAGCAGGCTGGTGCCGTAGTTCTGCCCGGCCTGGGAGTAGGTGGCGACGCCGCCGGCGTCATTGTCGCCGACCATCACGATCAGCCCGGGTCCGATGATCGCCAGCAGCGCCAGCGCTCGGGCGCGCCAGCCGCGGTGTGCCTGCTCGTGCTGGCGGATCGTCCCGAACGCCCCCTGGATATCGCCGACATGCGCAGGGTCGAGGACGAACCGCTCACGCGGACCGCCGCCGCTGGGCACAGCAGAACCGGCCGGGGCGCTGCGAGCAGGGGTGGGGCGCCGGTCAGAGCTCATCCGTTCACCTCCTTTCTGAGACCTCGTCGGGTCATTCGCGGGCGTCTCCGGCGCGCCACCGCCATTCCTCGGGGATCACGCGCTCGAGCACGTCGTCGAACGAGACGACCCCGATCGGCTTTCCATCGGCGTCGATAACGGGCATCGCGAGCAGGTTGAAATCGGCCATCAGCCGGGCGACCTCGGGCAGCTCGGTCTCGGCGGAGATCGCCGGGACCCGAGTCTCGATCAGGCTGGTGACGCTCGCGTCGCCGTCCGCCCGGATCAACTCGGAGGCGAACACGCCGCCGACGAGCTTTCCCTGCTCGTCGATCACCCAGAGCGCCAGCAGCTGCGCGGGCGGAAGGTCGCTCGCGCGGACGCGCTCGAGCGCCTGCGCGACCGTCGCGTCGGCCGGGACCGACGCGAAGTCCGGGTTCATCAGCCCGCCGGCGGTCGACGGGTTGTACCCCAGCAGCCGCTTGATCTTCCGCTGCTCAGCTGCTGGCATCAGGTTCAGCACCGGGAGCCGCCGATCCTGGTCGAGCTCGAGCAACAGGTCGGCCGCGTCGTCACTCTCCATCCGACCGAGGACCGCGGCTACTTCCTGGTCTGAGCGCTCCTTGAGGAACTCGACCTGGTGCTCGTCGTCGAGCTCCTCGAACACGTCGGCCTCGAGCTCCTTGTCGTGCCCGACCGCCTGCATGATCTCCTCCCCCTCCTCGTGCGAGGCGGCCTCGACCAGGTCGGCGATCTGGGCCGGGTGAAGCCTGGCCAGCCGCCGCGGCGCGAGCCGCAACCTCGAGCTCGGTACGTGCCCCACGAACGGCTCGATCTGCGACCACGGCACAAACCCGGCGTGATCGCGCTCATGACCGCGAAACCGCCGCGGCAGAAAGCGCCTGACCCCGGCGCCCAAGGCCGGGTCGATGCCGGCCACCCGCCAGATCCCCCCGTCGCACACGAGCTCGACCTCGCGGGCCTTGACCAGGCGCGCGGTGTTTACGTCGATCATGCTCCGGCCGAGCACATCGGCGCGCAACAGCACCTCCCCGGGCCGGCGCTCGAACTGCGCCAGGTTGAGCTTCGTTGTCGAGGTGCGGGCGTCCTGCGGTTCCAGCCGCTCGATCCGATCCGCCGGGACGAACAGCTCCCGGCCGCCGATCCGCGCCTTGAGCCCGGCCACCGACGGCAACTGCTCCCCGGTGTCAAGCCGCGCGATTACGTCCTCCACCCGACCCAACCGCTCACCGCTGGAATCAAGCAACGGACTGCCGACCAGCGCCGACAGATGCACCACCGCCTCGGACATCACCGCACCAACCCCTCGAAGCAGCTAAGGCCAGCGCCGCCCAACGCGAACAGCGCAATCACAGAAACTGGACTGGTCAAGGAGCCTCCCTTCGGGGCGGATGTCGCGACCTTCCACGACGGCATGAACATGAAGGCTCCTTCATGCGTGAACCCGTCCTGTGAACGAGGTGTGAACCAATGGGCGCGCTCGCGCGCCCACGGTCGCGGCCTGCTGCTGGGATGCTCGGATACCTGGACGGCCGAGCGACGCCTGATGAGCGTCAAGCCGTCACCTCCTTCAGGGGTCGCCTCTCCGGCCACCCGCGAAGGACACGCCCCAGCGCTTAGCGCAGAGCGGTCGCGCAGGCGAACGCGGAGATGCGACTACTTCGGGGTTCTAAGTCCATCTGCCTCGGATGATCTCCTCGCGCCCCACCGGGCGCATTCGCCTTACATGACGACGATACCATATGAAGCGTGCTTCATGCGATCGGACGGCGTGACACTGCGGATGCGCCCAAAGCGACGTCGTCTACCCGGCGACTCGAGCCGCCGTCTTGTGGCGCCAAAACCATGACGCCACCGACGACCGACGTCCGGCCCGACCCAACGCCGCGATGCGCATAACCGTCGCAGCCGTCAGCGGCGCGACGATCGCGACGCTTCTGGCCGTCATCGCCCGCACCCCCTACCCCGCCCAGTTCGTCACC
>DATJRS010000025.1:0-2330 GCA_035504535.1 Solirubrobacteraceae bacterium
GGCCGAGCGGGCGCTGATCCCGGTGCTGCCCACCCGCGAGGAGTTCCCCTACGCGATCCGGCAGGTGTCCGAGGCGATCGGCTCCAACGGCTCCACCTCGATGGGCTCGGTCTGCGCGTCCTCGATGTCGCTGCTCGACGCCGGCGTACCGCTCAAGGACATGGTGTCCGGCATCGCGATGGGCCTGATCTACGAGGGCGGCGAGTACGTCACGCTGACCGACATCCTGGGTGCCGAGGACGCGTTCGGCGACATGGACTTCAAGGTCGCCGGGACCAAGGACGTGATCACCGCGCTCCAGCTCGACACCAAGCTGGACGGCATCCCCGCCTCGGTGCTGGCCGGCGCGCTGAAGCAGGCGCGCGGGGCCCGGCTGACCATCCTCGACGTGATGCGCGAGGCGATCGACACACCGGCCGAGATGAGCCCGTTCGCGCCGCGGATCATCACGGTCAAGGTCCCGGTCGACAAGATCGGCGAGGTCATCGGCCCCAAGGGCAAGATGATCAACTCGATCCAGGAGGACACCGGCGCCGACATCACGATCGAGGACGACGGCACGATCTACATCGGCGCCACCGACGGCACGTCGGCCGAGGCGGCCCGGTCGGCGATCAACGCGATCGCCAACCCGCACATCCCGGAGGTCGGCGAGCGGTTCCTCGGCACGGTCGTGAAGACGACCACGTTCGGGGCGTTCGTCTCGCTGCTGCCGGGCCGTGACGGGCTGCTGCACATCACGCAGATCCGCAAGCTGCACGGCGGGGCCAGGATCGAGAACGTCGACGACGTCATCTCGGTCGGCGACAAGATCCAGGTCGAGATCCGCGAGATCGACGACCGGGGCAAGCTGTCGCTGGTGCCGGTGGAGGTCGTAGAGCGCGAGGCGGCCGGCGAGGACCTGGGCGGGCACGACGACCATCGCTCACGGGACCGGGGAGACCGCGGCGATCGGTACCGGGAGCGCAGTGGCGGGGACCGCGGAGGTGACCGGGACCGCGGCGGTGAGCATCACCGCACGCGCGAGCGCAACCGCGGGCCGCGCAACTCATGACGGACCATCCGGGCCGTCCGCAGGCGGGCGGCGGCGACTCAACCGTCAGCCGGACCGTGTTGCCCAGCGGCCTCCGGGTGATCACCGAGTCGCTGCCGGCCGTGCGGTCGGCGGCCTTCGGGATCTGGGCCGGCGTCGGCTCAAGGGACGAGGACCTCGCCCACGCCGGCGCCACCCACTACCTGGAGCACCTGCTGTTCAAGGGCACCTCACGGCGCACCGCCCTGGACATCTCGGCCACGATGGACGCCGTCGGCGGCGAGCTGAACGCGTTCACAGCCAAGGAGTACACCTGCTACTACGCGCGGGTGCTCGACGTCGACCTGCCGCTGGCCATCGACGTGCTGGCGGACATGGTGACCAGCTCGCTGATCGAGCCGAAGGACGTGGACGCCGAGCGGGGCGTGATCCTCGAAGAGATCGCGATGAACGAGGACGACCCCTCGGACACCGTGCACGAGGCGTTCGCCTCGCAGCTGTTCGGCGACACGCCGCTCGGCCGCCCGATCCTCGGCACCGTCGACTCGATCAACGCGATTAGCAGGGACCAGATCGCCGAGCACTACAGAGCCCGGTACAAGCCGGAGAACCTGGTCGTCGCCGCGGCGGGCAGCCTGGATCACGGCGAGGTCGTGGAGCTGGCGCGGACCGCGTTCGCCTCCGCGAACGGCGGCGATGCGGTCTCGCCGAGGCCGCCGCGGCTGCCAGGGCCGGACCCGGAGAACGCGGAGCTGGGCACGGGCACCGGGGTGCGGCTAATCTCGCGTGGCATCGAGCAGGCCAACCTCGTCCTGGGCTGCGCCGGGCTGTCGCGCACCGACGAGCGCCGGTTCGCGCTCGGCGTGCTGAACGCCGCGCTTGGCGGCGGGATGTCGTCGCGGCTGTTCCAGGAGGTGCGGGAGAAGCGGGGCCTAGCCTACTCGGTGTACAGCTTCAGCTCGCAGCACGCGGACTCGGGCATCTGGGGCGTGTACGCGGGATGCCTGCCGGCCAAGGCCGACGACGTGCTGGCGATATGCCGGGACGAGATCGCGAAGGTGATCACCGGCGGGCTGACCGACGACGAGATGGACCGCGGCAAGGGCCAACTGCGCGGATCGATCGTGCTCGGACTGGAGGATCCCTCCTCCCGGATGAGCAGGCTCGGCAAGGCCGAGCTTGTGTATCCCCGGCTCGAGCCGGTCGAGGAGATCCTGGCCTCGATCGAGGCCGTAACCCACGACGACGTGCGCGAGGTCGCCGCCGCCGTGCTCGCGCAGCCCAAGGCGCTGGCCGT
>DATJRS010000026.1:0-14305 GCA_035504535.1 Solirubrobacteraceae bacterium
GGCCAAGCAGGCGGCGCCCGCGATCATCTTCATCGACGAGCTCGACGCCATCGGCCGCTCCCGGGCCTCGGGCGGCGCCAACATCTCGGGCGGCCACGACGAGCGCGAGCAGACGCTCAACCAGATCCTCACCGAGATGGACGGGTTCGACCCCCGGCTCGGCGTGATCGTGCTCGGCGCGACCAACCGGCCGGAGATCCTCGACCCGGCGCTCCTGCGGCCCGGGCGCTTCGACCGCCGCGTCGTCGTCTCGCCGCCCGACCGGGCCGGCCGCGAAGCGATCCTCCGCGTCCATACGCGCGGCGTGCCGCTGGCCGGCGACGTCAACCTCGGCGGGATCGCATCGTCCACTCCGGGCATGGTCGGCGCCGACCTCGAGAACCTCGTCAATGAGGCCGCCCTGCTGGCGGCGCGGCGCAATCACGAGAAGGTGAACCGGCAGGACCTGACCGACGCGCTGGAGCGGATCGTGCTCGGCGCGGAGCGCAAGGTGATGATCTCCGAGGATGATCGTCGGCGCACCGCCTACCACGAGGCCGGTCACGCGATCGTGGGAATGCTAACCCCGGGCGCCGATCCGGTGCGCAAGGTGTCGATCATCCCGCGCGGGCAGTCGCTGGGTGTGACCTTCTCGGCACCGGACGCCGACCGGTTCAACTTCGAGCAGCAGCATCTGCTGGCGCAGATCAAGGTTGCCCTCGGCGGGCGCAGCGCCGAGGAGATCGTCTTCTCGGACATCACCACCGGCGCCGAATCCGACATCCAGCAACTGACCCGGATCGCGCGCGGCATGGTCGGTCGGTGGGGCATGAGCCGGGCAATCGGCCCGATTGCCGTGATCCCCCAGGACGGGATGAGCCCGCTCCTGCCCGGCGTGTCTGAGACCTCAGAGGCGACGCAGCGGCTGGTCGACGAGGAGGTCAGGCGAATCGTCGAGTCGGCGCACGCCGAGGTCAGCTCACTGCTCCGGGAGCACCGTTCAAACCTCGATGCGCTGGTGGCCGCGCTGCTCGAGCACGAGACGCTCGACGAGGCCGACGCTTACGCCGCGGCCGGGTTGATCAGTCGCCGAGACGGGTCAACCGAGCCAGCGCCTCGTGGCACTCCACCACACGCCGCTTGACCGGATCGTTGTCGGGCCGGTCGTGCACAAGGTCCCAGGTTCGGTCGGCGATCTCGCGTGCCGTATCGGCCGTGGCGCTTTGCCACAGCCGGTCGACGAGCTGAATCTCAAAGCTCGCGATCTGATCGGCGGGATCGCCGGGCGCCATGCGGGGCAGCGGTTCGGCGATCGTTTCACGCCACATCGCGGTGGCGACCAGCAGTCGATTTCGCAGCGTGATCTGATCGATCGGCATTTCGTCGCCGCCAGCGTAACGGATCGGCGTGGCGGCCTCAGATGTTGGGAAGCTGCTGTGTCGCACTAAGCGCGAGCGCGAACAGATCTCCTTGTTCATCCGCGCGCGCGAGCACCTCGTCGTAGGCGAAGGTCATCAGCGTCTCATCGCCGCGATCGTGACACGCCGCCACCTCGGCCCAGCTCACCGGCGTGGACACGGTCGGTCGCTCGCGCGCGCGTAGCGAGTACACGTTGACCGTCGTCTTGTGCTCGTCGTTCTGGCTCCAGTCGACGAGCACCTTGCCCGGCCGCAGGCGCTTGGTCATCCGGGAGACGACAATCCGAGACATGCGCTGCTCGAGCAGCTCGGCCACGCGCTTGCTGAACGGCTTGGTCGTGCGGTAGTCGGTCGGCGCGTTCAGCGGCACGTACACCTGAAGGCCCTTGGAGCCCGACGTCTTGGCCACGCTGCGCAGGCCGAGCTGCTCGAACAGGCCGCGTAGGACGAGCGCGACCTCGCAGCACTCGACGAGGCCCGCCGGCGCGCCGGGGTCGAGGTCGAACACCATCATGGTCGGGCGGTCGACTCGTGCCTGAAGCGACAGCGAGGTATGCAGCTCGACGTCGGCCAGGTTGGCCAGCCAGATCAGCGTTGGGCGGTCCTGGGCCAGCGTGTAGTTGATGTCGCCGATCCTGACCGTCTGGATCCACTCAGGGCGATGCGACGGCGACTGCTTCTCGTAGAAGTGCGGCTGGTCGACCCCGTTTGGGTAACGCTTGAGCGTGAGCGGCCGGTCGTGGAGGTGGGGCAGGACGACAGCGGCGATACGCGCGTAGTACGCGACCAGGTCCCCCTTGGTGAAGCCGGTCTGGGGGTAGAGCACCTTGTCCCAGTTGGTGATCTTGAGCTCGCGGCCCTCGGTTCTGGCGAGCAGCGCCCCCTCGGGTAGGCGCTCGACCTCGTCGAACAGCGCCTCGGGGGAGTTCGGATCGACGTCCGGCTCACCCGAAGCCTCGGGAGCGTCCTCCCCGATGACCTCGATCCGCACCTCGCGCGGGGGCTTGTCCTCGCGCAGGCCCTTGAACGACGGGGCGCGCATGATCCGCTCGGCCGTCCATTCACGCAGCTCGATCTCCGCCACCAGCTTCGGCTCGACGAAGACCGCCTCTCGGGGAATTCGGACCCGCCCACCCCCCACCTCGAACGGGCTTGTGTCACGCCGCAACGGATCCAGGCGCTTCTGCAGATCGCCCAGTGTCTTCTCGGTGAAGCCGGTCCCGACCCGGCCGGCGTAGCGCAGTTTCCCGCTGGGCTCGTAGTGGCCCATCAGCAGCGCCCCGATCCGCTTGGTCCGCCGCCCCTCCCCCGGCATCCAGCCGCCGATCACCAGCTCCTGGCGCATCGTGTGCTTGATCTTCAGCCAGTTGCCGCCGCGCCGGCCGGGCTCGTAGCGAGAGTCGAGCCGCTTGGCCACGATCCCCTCGAGGTTCTGCTTGGCGGTCGCCTCGAGCAGCAGCTTGCCCTCGCCCGGATGGTTGGCGGGAACGCGCCACGCCGGGCCCTTCAACTCGAGTGACTCGAGCCGGGCACGCCGTTCGCGGTAGGGCAGCTCCATCAGCGAGCGGCCGTCGAGATACAGCAGGTCGAAGATCGCGTAGACGACGGGCATGCTGCTCTGGTAGCGCCGGATCGCGGACGGCGAGGTCACGTGCATCCGGCGCTGCAGGCGCTCGAAGCTCGGCCGGCCGTTGTCATCGAAGGCGACGATCTCGCCGTCGAGCACCGCCTCGTGCATGCCGAGCGCACCGACCAGGCCGCGCACCTCGGGATAGGCGTCGGTGATGTCGTTGAGGTTGCGGCTCTCGAGTCGCAGGCGACCGGGCTTCACATAGGCGATGGCGCGCACACCGTCCCACTTGACCTCGAACGACCAGTTCTTCTGATCGCGCGGAAGCGTGCTCGCGGACTGGGCCATCATCGGGACGATCCGCTCCGGCATCGGCTCCCGACCGGCGTCTCCCGGCGGGTCCATCCGGTGGATCATCCAGTCGTCCTTGGAGTCGCCCGGCTTCCCGATCGGGAAAAGGCCGTAGCGGCCGTTGAGCCGCTCGCCGTGGAAGGTGACCTCGACCTTGCGGTCCTCCCACTTGTGGAGTTCGTAGGTCCCGTGGTCCCAGATCGTCATCGTGCCGGCGCCGTACTGGCCCTTGGGGATCTCACCGTGGAAATCGAGGTACTCGAGCGGATGGTCCTCGGTCCGGACGGCCAGCCGGTTGTCCGCGGGGTCGGGCGGGATCCCGTTGGGGATCGCCCACGAGGCGAGCGCGCCGTCGTGCTCGAGGCGGAGATCCCAGTGCAGACGGGTGGCGTGATGCTCCTGGACGACGAACCGATGCCCGTCCGCGTCCGTGCCCGGCCCGCCGGCAGGTTCGGCCGTCGCCTTGAAGTCGCGCTTCTTGCGGTAGGCCTCAAGCTTCGCCATGTCCTTGGTTCGCGGCACCGCCTCATGATGGCGGACCGCCCAGAATGGGCGAGTTGCAAGTTATGACCCACGGCGCGCGCGTTGGGCCGAGGTCTTCACAAACGCTTAGCCGGGCGCGCCACAATGTCGCGCATGGCGCGCGTATTGGTGGTGGATGACGAGCCCGCGGTCCGGAGGGCGCTTGAACGGGCCCTCAGGCTGGACCGCTACGACGTGGAGCTGGCGGGCGACGGCGAGGAGGCCCTCGACTCGCTGGCCAAGTCTCCCCCGGACGCGGTGATTCTCGACATCGGGATGCCGCGTCTGGACGGTCTGGAGGTGTGCCGGCGCATGCGCCAGGCGGGCGACCGGACCCCGATCCTGATGCTCACGGCGCGCGATGCGATTGACGATCGCGTGGAGGGCCTCGACGTGGGGGCCGACGATTACCTGGTCAAGCCGTTTGCGCTGCGCGAGCTCCAGGCGCGCCTGCGCGCCCTGCTGCGCCGCTCGGGCGACGGCGACGATGGCGAGATCCTCCGGTACGCCGACATGGTGCTCGACCCGATCGCGCACGAGGTTCGCCGGGGCGACCGGCTCATCGAGCTCTCCAAGACCGAGTTCCTGCTCCTGGAGCTTTTCATGCGCCACCCCCGTCAGGTGCTGACCCGCTCTACGATCTTCGAGAACGTGTGGGGATACGACTTTGGCCCTACCTCGAACGCGCTCGGCGTGTACATGGGATACCTGCGGCGCAAGACCGAGTCCGGCGGTGAGCCCCGCCTGCTGCACACGGTCAGGGGAGTCGGCTACGTGCTGCGCGACTAACCGCGGAGGCGGCTAGTGCCTCTTCGCAAGAGACTCGCGTGGGTGTCCGCCACCGCGGTGGCGTTCGCGGTAGTGATCGCCGCGATCGTCTGCTACCTGGTGGTGCGCTCGCAGCTCCTCGGCCAGGTCGACAGCGAGCTGAGAGCGCAGGCGGTCGCCGTCCAGCAGGAGGGTCAGTTCGCGCTCGGGCAGGCGCTGCCGGGCGTCCCCCCGAGCGCCGGCGGCCCGACCCAGTACTACGAGATCGTGGCGCAGGACGGGGCGCATCGCGGGACCCTCGGCCTGCCGATCGACAACGCGCAGGTCGGCGCGGTCGCGAACGGCACCGGCGGCTCGTTCCTGACCGACGTCGAGGTGGGCGGCAGCCACTTCCGGGAGCTGGTCTTCTCGATGCCGGTTACGAACACCTCCGATGGCGTGGAGGAGTCGGGGGCGGTCCTGCTGGCCCGCCCGCTCGACGGCATCGAAAGCATCCTGCGGAGCCTGCGCCTGGTCCTGCTGCTCGTGTGCGCCGGCGGGATCGCGCTCGCGGCCGCCCTGGGACGGCTGGCCGCGCGGCCGGTGCTGTCCCCGCTGGCCGAGGTCGCCGCGACCGCCCAACACATCGAGGAGACGGAGGATCTGAGCATCCGAATCCGCGTCCACGCCGACGACGAGGTGGGTCTTCTCGCCCGGCGCTTCAACGCGATGATCGAGCGGCTGCAGATCTCGCGCGAGGCGCTCGACCAGTCGGTCCGGGCCCAGCGCCAGCTCGTGGCCGACGCCTCGCACGAGCTGCGCACCCCGATCACCAGCCTGCGCACCAACATCGAGGTGCTGCTCGAGCAGGGCGACGAGCTCACCGGGGAGGACCGCCACCGCCTCCTGGCCGACGTGCTCGAGCAGAGCGAGGAGCTGAGCACGCTGATCGGCGACGTGATCGAGCTGGCCCGCGGCGACCTGCCGATCAGCTCGGCCGAGGACGTTCGCCTGGATCGGGTCGTGGACGAATCGCTGATCCGCGCCCGGCGCGACTTCCCGCACGTCACCTACCACCAGTCGCTCGAGCCCGTGATCGTCGAGGGCATCCCCGAACGCATTCACCGGGCGGTCAACAACCTGCTCGACAACGCCGCCCACCATTCGCCACGGGACGGAGTCATCGAGGTCGTGGTCAACGCGGAGGGCGTGCGGGTGCGCGACCACGGCGGCGGCATCGACGAGGAAGACCTCCCCTACGTGTTCGACCGGTTCTTTCGCGGAGCCAACTCACGCAACCGGCAGGGCAGCGGCCTGGGCCTGGCCATCGTCCGTCAGGTCGCCACCCAGCACGGCGGCTCGATCGAAGCCGCCAACGCCCCGGACGGCGGGGCCGTGTTCACGTTGCGGCTGCCGACGGTCAGCTCCGACGCGCTCGACCGGGACGCCGCGGAACGACCCGTGGCCGGCGACGTACTGCCGAGCCGCTAAGGCGCGCCCTGTGCAGGTGGTGAGCAGTGCGCTGGGGGACCGTGCCAAGGTGCCGGGAGCCGCCGCGCCGATGCTCAGCCAGTCGCCAAAGGCGCTGGTGCAGTACCTCGAGACGCGCTAGCGCCAGCAGAGCCAAGCGACGTGCCCGGCCGGCGCCGGCAGCTCTGCCGCGTGCCAGGCTCCGGACCGACCGTCGGGCCAACCGAGCGGCGACTCCAACCGGCGGGGGTCGTAGCCCAGGGCGTCCCCGAGTGCCTTGGACAGTGCCTCCTTGCCGCACCACATCGAGATCGCGTAGAGATCCCGGTCGACCGGAGCCTCGGGCACCAGACGGCGCTCGACCGGCGTGGAGATCGACTCGAGGAAGTTCGGCTCGCACGGCTGGACGCGCTCGATGTCGATTCCGACCGGTCCGGAATGGCAGGCCACCAACGCGTACGGATGCGCATAGGAGCGCGTGACGAACGTGTCCACGTCCGGCTGGCGCTGCGACCGTGCCCAGCGACGTAACGCGATCTCGTCGAGGTCGGCGGGGCGGGCGTCGAGCAGCCAGACCTTGGGAGCATCGGCGTCGAGCTCGAGACGGATCAGATCCGCGGTGGCGGCCATCAGCTTCATGCCGCGACAACCGGCGCGCCGTGCCAGCGGGTGCCGTCCGGCAGGCGCTCGCCCCGCATGACCACCGAGCGCGCGCCGACGGAGCAGCCTTCGCCGAGCGCAGTGTCAGGCAGGATGGCGCTGATCGGGCCGAGCGTCGAGCGCGGCCCCATGCTCAGCGGCCCAATTCGCAGCAGACGGTCGTGGAACAGGTGCGCCTGCACGATCGCATGCCGGTTCACGACGCATCCGTCGCCCAGTTCAACCATGTCGAACTCGGTGATCGTGTTCGTGTCGCACCACACGTCGCGGCCGACCTTGGCGCCCATTAGCCGCAGGTACAGCGACATCAGTGGCGTCGCCAGCGCCGCATTCATCAGCCAGGCTCCGGCCAGGCGTTCCTGCGTGGTGTTCATGACCTCGTCGCGCCACACGAAGAAGGACCACAGCGGATGCTCGCCCGGCCGGTACCGGCCGATCAGCAGCCATTTGAGTCCGATCGTTGACGCCGCGGCGCAGACGCCGGCGGCAAGGAAGGCGAGCGGCGTGGCTGCCGCCATCGCCCCGAGCCCGTCGCGCGAGCCAATCGCCTCGAGCACCGCGAACACCAGCGAGGCCAAGATCACCGAGATGGTGTTGCCGAGCAGGATCCGGACCAGCTCGGTCGCCCCCCGCGCCACCACCAGTCGGCGTGGCGGGTCGGTCGTCCGGGCGGGATCGGCCGCGTCCGGGACGCGCGGCAGTTCCAGGGCCGGCGAACCGAACCAGCTCGTCCCGTCCGGCACCTCGCGGGGCGCGGTGGTTAGGACACCGACGAGACTCCCATCACCGACCCTGGTCGATTCCTGCAGGATCGAGCCGTTACCAACGAAGCTCCCGGTGCCGACCTCGATCGGACCGACATGCACCCAGCCGCACCGCGAGCGGGTGGTAGTGAACGCCGCGGCGTCGGTCGCGAAGCTCATATCGCCCAGGGTGGTCAGTCGGCTGAGTCCCGCCACCACCGAAACCTCTGCCCGCTTGCCGACGCGAACGCCGAGGAGCCGCAGCCAAAGGCGGGTATAGACGCTGGCGTACACGGGGAACATGACGCCCTGACTCGCCGCCACGAGCGACTCGGTCAGCCACAGCGCCCAC
The DNA here is from genome assembly GCA_035504535.1 of Solirubrobacteraceae bacterium. Classification (GTDB taxonomy): domain Bacteria; phylum Actinomycetota; class Thermoleophilia; order Solirubrobacterales; family Solirubrobacteraceae; genus Palsa-465. The sequence continues at coordinate 7,813 of DATJRS010000026.1, forward strand.
CTCGTCGCACCCTGCTCCGGATGCCAGCCGGGGCGGATCAGCCCGGAGACCGCGCGCACCGCGAGCGCCGTGAGCAAACCGTAGGACACGAGGAAGCTGAGGACGAGTAGCGGCGCGAGCATGATCGTTTCGCCGGCCAGCGTGCCCGCGCCGAAGCCGGCCGGTGCGATCAGGAGAAGCGCCGCGATCTCCGGCACCACGGCGGCCAGCGGCAATAGGTTCTTGAGCGCCAGGCCGGCCCCGTACATGCCCTTCCAGAGGCGGACACGCTTGCGGCTCAGCTCGGGCGCCGGACCGGCGGGCCATCCCTCGCCAGCGGAACCCACACACCGAGCCGGCGATCCGGCCCACCGTTCGCCGCCGGGAACAATCCCGCCGACCACGCTTCCCGGCTCGATCTCCGCATCGGCGCCGATCTCCGCGCCGGGCATCAGCACGCTGACCGCCCCGACCCGGGCTCGAGGTCCAACCTCGACGTGGCCAACCACCAGCTCGTCACCCTCTACCCACCAGCCCTCGAGGTCGACCTCCGCCTCGATCGTGGCGCCCTCGCCGATTGCGACCAGGCTCGTCACCGGCGGAAGCGTGAACAGGCGGGCGCCAGACCCGACCTGGTGGCCACCGAGCCGCGCGTACCGGGCCGCCCATGGCGTTCCTTCGAGCCCCTGCACCCGCCAAGCGCCGGCCAGGCGTTCGAGGAGCCAGATCCGGAACATCAACCAGCTGCGCCGGGAGTAGCGACCGGGGGCCAGCCCGCCCAGCAGAAGCTTGCGCGCGACGGCGAGCATCAGGGCCCGACCGGGGACGCTGGCGAACAGGAGCCACCCGGCGATCAGCCAGCCCCAGCCGAGCTGCGGCCCAACCCGTCCGCCCTCCAAGCGGTTGATGGCGAGCACCGCCAGCAGCCACTGCGGCGAGACGAGGAGCTGGACGAGGAACACCCCGAGCAGCTGAAGCGCACCCCAACGACGCGGCGCCGGCGCGGCGGCCTGGGCGCGCGCCGCGCGGGCCTCACCCAGCGCATCCAGGCGCGCGCTCAGCTCACCGAGCCGGCGGTGACCATACACGTCGGCGACCGCCACGGCCGGAAAGCGGCTGCGCAGCGTCGACACCAGCTTGGCCGCCCCGACCGAGGTCCCGCCGAGCTCGAAGAAGTCGCTGTCGACGCCGATCGGGAGCGGGCCAAGCTGCTCGGCCCACCGCTCGGCCAGCCACGCCGCGGTCGTGCCCGGGGCCAGCTCGGGGGAGCGGGTGTCGGCCGGTGGCGGCCATGGAAGCGCCTTGCGATCGACCTTGCCCGAAATGCCGCGCGGAAGTTCCTCGAGCGTGACGATCAGGGGCACCATGCCCTGAGGGAGCGCCTGGGCTAGTGCGCCGCGCACCTCGGCGCTATCGATGTCGCCGACGACGTAGCCCACCAGCAGCTTGTTGCCCGCCGCGCTCTCGCGGATCGCCGCCGCGGCGGCGCGGACCCCGGGAGCGGCGGTCAGCTGGGCGTCGATCTCGCCCAGTTCGATGCGCCGACCGCCCAGTTTCACCTGGTCGTCGCGGCGACCCACGAACTCGATCCCCTCGACGTTCGAACGGACGACGTCGCCGGTCGGATACGCCCGCTCCCAGCCGAGCGAGGGCACTGGGCGGAAGCGCTCGCGGTCGAGCTTGGAGTCGAGGTAGCGTCCGAGCCCGACGCCGCCGATCACGAGCTCGCCGGGCTCGCCGATGGGAACCACCTCGCCGCCCTCGTCGAGCACGGCGACCTCCCAGCCGGCCAGCGGCCAGCCGATCGTGATCGGCTCGCGCGGATGGATCCGGGCCGCCGTGGTGACCACGGTGGCCTCGGTGGGGCCGTAGGTGTTCCACACCTCCCGCTGCTCGGCCAGACGCCAGCCAAGTCCCGCGGGACACGCCTCGCCGCCGAGAATCAGGAGCCGGACGTCCTGGAGGTCCGACTCGTCCCACATCGCGGCCAGCGTCGGCACGGTGGAGACGACCGTGATCTCTCGTTGCACCAGCCACGGACCCAGCTCGGCTCCCGCCCGTACGACCGCCCGCGGGGCCGGGACCAGGGTCGCGCCGTGGCGCCACGCCAGCCACATCTCCTCGCAGCTCGCGTCAAAGGCAACCGACAAGCCGGCCAGCACGCGATCCTCGGGCTCGATCTCGAACAGCTCGGCCTCAGCGTCGACGAACGCGGCGGCCGAGCGGTGAGTGATGGCCACCGCCTTGGGTGCGCCGGTCGAGCCGGAGGTGAAGATGATCCACGCGTCGTCATCCGGGCCAGGCCCGGGCGCGGCAGTCCCGTCGGCCGATCCGCCATCCGGGCCGATCGACCGGATCGCCAGGCCATCCTCGACCACAGCGCAAGCCCCGGCGCGCTCGAACAGCTCGGCGGCCCGGCCCGGTGGGTCGTCGGCGTCGACCGGGACGTACGCGGCGCCGGCCTCGAGCACCCCCAGGATCGCGATGTAGAGGTTTGCCGTCCCACTGCTCACACGCACACCGACCCGGTCGCCTCGCCTCACGCCCGTCGCAACCAGCCGGCGGGCGAGCGCGCCGGCCTGGTCGACGAGCTCGGTGTAGCTCAGAGCGACGTCGGCGTCGATAGCCGGCTGATCCGGATGTCGCGCCGCGGTATCGCGCAGGATGGCCACGAGCGTCCTCGCCGGGGTGCTTTCGGGCAGCCCCGCCAGCGAGGAGGGACCCGGGTCGGGATGCCGCAGCATCCGCGCGGTGATCGGCTGCATATAGGTAGGGCTGTTGGGATCAGGGCGCTGGGTGCGCCCGGTGTGCGCAACGGCATGCCGGCAGGCCTTGCCGCCGACGAGAACACCCGTGCAGCGGGGAAAGTTGCCCGCGCAACCGTTAGCGAACGGTTAGCCCATCAGGGAGCGGATCACCGCTTCAGCGGACGCGCCAGCCGGGCCTGGCGGGCGACCAGGAACTGCCGGCGCAAGAACCAGGCACACACGCCAAAAACGGCCGCGACCGGGACGAGCAGCAGTAACCTGGCGGTCGGCGGCCCCACCGTAAGGGCGATCAATGCCTCGGCCAGCACCGCTGGCACCGCGGCAAGCATGACGGTGTGCGAGCGAAAGCCCGAGAAGTGCTCGCGTGCGGTCACCTCGACCACCCCGAGCACACACAGGACCAGGCCGCCGATCAGCGCCGGCCCGCCATGCCGGATGACCCCGACCACGAGCGCGATCGCTCCGGCCAGAATCGCGATCTCCGACACGGGAACGCCCCCGAACGGGCTGGGCGGGCGCTCGCCATACGCGCTCAGCGCATTCGTGCGCCGACGAAACCGCGGCGGCAGATCCTGCTCGGGACCGCTCGCGGTGGTCGGGCTGTTCCCGCCGTGATCCTCGCCACGTCGGGGCGCGCCAACCGCAGTCCGGGCGGTGCGGCCATGTTTCCGCTTACGTGAACGGCGGCTGGGCTTCTGCGTAGCCACTCGCCGCGAGGATAACCCTTAGGCGCCGCCGTCATCGCAGCAGCAATCAGCTAGTGGCAACGCCGTCAGGCGCCGCCGCCTTACTCATTACGTGGTTTGTGCCGCCTCGGGTGGGGTCGAGGCGTCCGCGAACTCGCGGAACAGCCCAGTGACCACGAACACGGTCTGCTCGGCGATGTCCACCGTGTTATCGCCAATCCGCTCCAGGCAGCGCGCCACGAGGATCATGAACATCGCCCACTCACGCATATCCAAGTTGTCGCCGACATCAACCGCACGCCGGAAGATCTCCCGGTTCAACCGATTGATCTCGGTGTCCTGACGCACCAGATCCTGCGCCAACTCTGTATTGCGCTCCGCGAACGCCTGCTTGGCCTGCGACACCTGCGAACGAGCCAACCGACCCATCCGCTCGATCGCATCCAGGATGTCCTTGTCCTTCGGCGCCTCATAACCGGACAGCGGCACCAGCTTCGCGATGTTCACACACTGATCACCCATCCGCTCCACACAACGAATCACGTGCAACAACGCCGCCACGATCCGCAGATCGCCAGCCACCGGCGCTTGGCGCGCCAACAGCGACAGGATCCCCTGATGCACCTCGAGATAGCGGCCATCGATCCGATCATCGTCGGCCACGACCATCCCGGCCAACTCAACGTCCTGGTAGGAGATCGACTCAAGCGCACGATCCAGCTGCTGGATGACGAGATCGAGGCCGTCCAGCGCCTGCGCCTCAAGCGCGCGAAGGCTCTCATGGAATTGATGGCGGGTCTCATGCATAGGCGCCTCGTTACCCGAACTTTCCGGTGACATACCGTTCGGTGCGCTCGTCGTTGGGGTTCGTAAAGATCTTGTTCGTCTCGTCGTGTTCGATCACCTCGCCTTCGAGCATGAACACGGTCGAGTTCGCCACCCGGGCAGCCTGCTGCATGTTGTGGGTGACGATGACGATCGTGTAGCGCTCCTTGAGCTCGTCGACCAGCTCCTCGATTTTGAGCGTCGAGATCGGGTCAAGCGCCGAGGCGGGCTCGTCCATCAGGATCACCTCCGGCTCGATCGCCACCGTACGGGCAATGCAGAGGCGCTGCTGCTGGCCACCGGACAGCCCAATTCCCGGGGAGTTCAGGCGGTCCTTGACCTCTTCCCATAGGCCAACCGCCTGGAGCGAGCGGTGGACCAGGTCCTTCAGGTCGCGGCTCTTGGTTCCGGTCAGGCGCAGGCCGGCGGCGACGTTGTCGAAGATCGACATCGTCGGGAATGGGTTGGGCTTCTGGAACACCATGCCGATCAACCGCCGCACGGCGGTCACGTCGACGTTCGGGTCGTAGATGTCGAGCTCGTCCAACGTCACGCTGCCCTCGGCCCGGGCGCCGGGAATCTCCTCGTGCATGCGGTTGATGCAGCGGACGACCGTCGACTTCCCCGACCCGGACGGTCCGATCAGCGCGGTCACCTGGTTGGCGGGGAAATCGATGGTGACGTTTTTGATCGCGTGCTGAGTTCCGTAGTACGCGTTGAGGTCCTTCAGCTTGACGGCGTGACCGGCCTTGCCCTCGACCGCGTGCCGCTTCGAGGCGTCCTGGTCCGCTGGGGCACGCCCCGGTGATGGGCTCCCTGCCGTGGACATATCGGTCTGTTCCTTGCTCGTGGTGTCAGGAGGGATCATGCCATGCGACTCCTTGAGGCAATCAGTCGGGCGATTAGGTTGAAGATCAGGACGATGGCCACCAGCGTCAGCGCCGCACCCCACGCGATGTTTTCGATCGCGGTGCGCGGCGACGTGATGTCGTTGTAGATCAGATACGGCATCGTGTCCATCTGCTGGCCGAGGCTGAACGTCAGCCCGAACGCCGTCGCGACGGTGAACAGCAGCGGGGCGGTCTCACCCATGCCGCGGGCGATGGCCAGCAGGCAGCCGGTGACGAGGCCGGACGCCGAGGTCGGCAGCACGACCTGGAACACCACGCGCCAGCGTGGGGCTCCGAGGGCGAGCGCCGCCTCCCGGAGGCTGCTCGGCACGAGCAGCAGCACAACCTCCGACGAGCGGATGACGATCGGGAGCATGAGCAGTGCGAGCGCGACCGCCCCCTTCCAGGCGGCGTACCCGCTCCCCCCGAAGTCACCGACCACCAGCACGATGTAGATGAAGAGGCCGAACATGATCGACGGCACGCCCGTCATCACGTCGACGAAATAGCGGACGATGTTGGCGAACCGCCCGTCTTTGCCGTACTCGGTCAGGTACAGGGCCACGCCGATCCCGATGGGGATCGAGATCACCGTCGCGAGCGCGACGATCTCCAGCGAGCCGAGGATCGCGCTGCGGATCCCACCCGGGCTACCGAAGAAGCTCCCGGTGGGGTCGGTGGTGAAGAAGCCGCTGGTGAACCACAGGCTCAGCCCCTTGTGGAGCAGGTAGTAGATGACCAGGACGAGCGGGATCAACGCGACGATCGTCGCCGCGAACAGCGAGCCTCGCATGATCTGGTCCGTGCGCCGGCGCCGAGCCGATATACGGGGGAGCGTCGCGGCGCTCATTCGGGTGGTCGTGGCGCTCATCGCTCGGTCGCCGGGCCGGAAGCGATGGTCATGCCGGTGGCGCCCGTTCCGCGCGTGCCGTGCGAGCCGCGAGAGATGAACCAGCGCGCGATCATGTTCACGATCAGCGTGAGGACGAACAGCACGAGGCCGGCCGCGAACAGCGCCGAGGTGTGGATCCCGGTGGCCTCACCGAACTCGTTGGCAATCACCGCGGCGAGCGTGTAGCCCTGGCTGAACAGATGACCGCCGATCTTCGGCGCGCTGCCGATCACGAGGACGACGGCGATCGTCTCGCCGATGGCTCGTCCCATGCCCAGCATCGCCCCGCCGGTGATCCCGGGACGAGAGTACGGAAGCACCGCCATGCGGATCATCTCCCAGCGCGTGGCTCCCAGGGCGAGCGCCGCCTCCTTGTGCTCTCGCGGGACCGTCGCGATGACCTCGCGCGAGATCGCCGAGACGATCGGGAGGATCATGATCGCGAGGATCAGG
>DATJRS010000027.1:0-164576 GCA_035504535.1 Solirubrobacteraceae bacterium
GCACGGCAGCTTCCCATCCCGTGCGATGCGCCAGCATCGCACGGCAGCTTCCCATCCCGTGCGATGCGCCAGCATCGCACGGCAGCATCCAATCAGCCGCTCCTCAGGTCCACGACTCGCGGTAGTGGCGCTGCTCCTCGGTCGGCTGGTCGATCGCCACCCCGAGGGCCGCCAGCTTGAGCGTCGCCACCTCCTGATCGATCCACTCCGGCACGGGTTGCACCCCGGGTTCGACCTCGTCGCGCCGGCGCACGAGGTGCTCGACGCACAGCGCCTGGAGCGCGAACGACACGTCCATGACCGCCGATGGATGGCCCTCGCCGGCGGCGAGATTGACGACCCGCCCGCGGGCGAGCAGGTTGAGCCGGCGCCCGTCGGCGAGCGAGTACTGCTCGATCAGCGGCCGCACCTCGCGCACGTCCACGGCGAGCGCCCGCAGCTCGTCGAGGTCGAGTTCGACGTCGAAGTGGCCCGCGTTGGCCAGCACCGCTCCGTCCTTCATGCGCTCGAAGTGTTCTCCGCGCAGCACCCGGCGCGAGCCGGTGACGGTCACGAACACATCGCCCCGCTCCGCCGCCTCGAGCGCCGGCATGACCTCATAGCCGGCCATCCGCGCCTCGAGTGCCCGGAGCGGATCGATCTCACAGACGACCACCGCCGCCCCGGCGCCGCGCGCCCGCTCGGCGATGCCCTGGCCGGCCCAGCCGTAGCCGACCACGACCAGGGTGTGGCCGGCCAGCAGCACATTGCTGGCGCGCACGATCCCGTCGAGCGCGGACTGCCCGGTGCCGTGACGATCGTTCAGAGCGCGTTCGGTGCGCGCCTCGTTGACGGCCACGACCGCGCAGGTCAGGTTGCCCTCGGCCTCGAGCCTGCGCAGCCGAACCAGCCCCGTGGTCGTCTCCTCGATTCCCCCGATCAGCTCCTGCAGCGCCTCGCCTCCGCGCGCGTGTGCGGTCATGAGCAGGTCGGCACCGTCATCGACGGTCACCTGGGGCCGGCCGTCGAGCACCGCGCGCACGTGCCGGACGTAGGTATCGACGTCCTCGCCGCGGAGCGCACGGACCTCGATGCCGTGCTCGTAGACGAGCGCCGCCGCGACGTCGTCCTGGGTCGAGAGCGGATTGGCCGAGCACAGGGCCACGCGGGCGCCGCCGTCGGCCAGGGCCAGCACGAGGTTCGCGGTCTCGGCGGTGACGTGGAGGCAGGCGCCGAGGCGGACCCCGTCGAGGGGCCGCTCAGCGGCGAAGCGCTCGCGGATCCGCGCCAGCACCGGCATCTGCCCGGCCGCCCAAGCGATCCGGGATGTGCCGACCTCGGCTAGCCCGAGGTCGGCGACCTCATGCGCCGGGAGCCGCGTCTTTGCCATCGCGACGCCCCCGGAGCGCTCAGTAGCGGTAGTGGTCTGACTTGTAGGGCCCGTCGGCGGGGATCCCGAGGTAGGAGGCCTGGCCGGCGGTGAGCGTGGTGAGCTTCACGCCAAGCGCCGGCAGGTGTAGCCGCGCCACCTTCTCGTCGAGGTGCTTGGGGAGCGTGTAGACCTGCAGCTCGTAGCGGTCGGTGTGCACGAACAGCTCGATCTGCGCGATCACCTGGTTGGTGAACGAGTTCGACATCACGAAGCTCGGATGCCCGGTGGCGTTCCCCAGGTTCAAAAGGCGTCCCTCGGACAGCACGATCACCGAGTGCCCGTCCGGGAAGACCCACTCATCAACCTGCGGCTTGATGCCGATCCTGTTGATGCCCGGAATCCTCGACAGACCGGCCATGTCGATCTCGTTGTCGAAGTGGCCGATGTTTCCGACGATCGCCTGATGCTTCATCCGCGCCATGTGCTCTGCCGTGATCACGTCGCGATTGCCCGTCGCGGTGACGAAGATGTCCGCGGTCTCGACCACGTCCTCGAGGGTGAGCACCTGGTAGCCGTCCATCGCCGCCTGCAGCGCGCAGATCGGGTCGATCTCGGTGATCACGACCCGGGCCCGCTGCCCGCGCAGCGACTCCGCACACCCCTTGCCGACGTCCCCGTAGCCGCACACGACCGCGAGCTTGCCGCCGATCATCACGTCGGTCCCGCGGTTGATCCCATCGATCAGCGAGTGCCGGCAGCCGTACTTGTTATCGAACTTGCTCTTGGTCACCGAATCGTTGACGTTGATCGCCGGGAACAGCAGCTGTCCCTGCTCGGCAAACTGATAGAGCCGGTGCACGCCGGTAGTGGTCTCCTCGGTCACGCCCTTGATCTCCGCCGCGATCCGCGTGAACCGCTGCGAGTCCTCCTCGAAGGAGCGCCCGAGCAGCCCGAGCACAATCTGGAACTCCTCGGACTCCGCACTCGACGGATCGGGCACCGCGCCCGCCCGCTCGAACTCCACGCCCTTGTGGACGAGCAGGGTGGCGTCGCCGCCGTCGTCGAGAATCATGTTCGGGCCGGCGTTGTCCGGCCAGGTGAGCGCCTGCTGGGTGCACCACCAGTACTCCTCCAACGTCTCGCCCTTCCAGGCGTACACAGGCACCCCGCGCGGCTCCTCCGGCGTCCCCTCGGGACCGACCACGACCGCCGCCGCGGCGTGATCCTGAGTCGAGAAGATGTTGCAGGAGGCCCAGCGGACCTCCGCCCCGAGCGCCACCAGCGTCTCGATCAGCACCGCCGTCTGGATCGTCATGTGCAGCGATCCGGTAATCCGGGCGCCGGCGAGCGGCTGGCTGTCGGCGAACTCACGCCGCGTCGCCATCAACCCGGGCATCTCATGCTCGGCCAGCCGTATCTCCTTGCGGCCGAACTCGGCCAATCCAAGATCGGCCACCTTGAAATCTGCCTTGGCAGCGGTCGTACTCATCGTGCCTCCACGGTCGGGGGAATCAGGCGGCCGCGGTCAAGCTGCGGCCAGCAGTCTTTCGTGTTTCTCCTGCTCGAACCGCAGCCAGTCCTCCGGTCCGACGTCCTCAGGCATGCTTGCCTCGGCTTCGAGCCAGGCTCCAATCGCGTCGCGCAACTCGTGGCTGTTGGCCATGCGAGCGGCGAACGCGACGTCCGAGAGTCCAACATCGAAGCGAGCCAGGAGCTCTTTGAGCGTCCGCAGCCGCTGAAGCTGGGCGGGTCCGTAAAGCCGGTAACCGGACCCCGAGCGGGCCGGGGAAACCAGGCCCGTTTGCTCAACATAACGCAGCATTCGCGCCGACCAGCCGGTCAATCGCGCCGCCTCGTTGATCGTCAAGCCTTCCATCGCTCACAACCTTACCACGATGTTGTCAAGGTTCTGGCGGTCTCGAAGTTTTTTCTCTGAAGGACTCAAGTCGACTCGGACATTTGTCGAAATACCAGCTGTGAGCTGGAGTCACGCCTAGCATGCGGACCAACCTCGAACCAGGAAGCTGGAGGCCGGGCATGGAGCGGTCCTCGGATAGGACGCGAATCTTTAGGCGGAGCAAGGGAGCCTGCTCGATCGCATTGGTCGTCGGACTCGGCTGCGCGATCTTCGGAGTGGGCGGAGCCGCCGCGGGCGATGGCTCCTACGCCCGCCAGATGCGTGAGGCCCGCCTTGAGGCGAAGCTCGCCGGCGCTGCGATGGCGCACCGGACTCCTGAGCAGCTCCTGCTCGCCGTGACGCCGAAGCTGCACGCGAAGCCGCACACCGCGACGGTGGCGGCGACGACCCCGACCGCCACCACCCCGGCGCCGACCGTCACCACGCCCACCACGGCAACCACGCCGCCCGCGACCGTGACCACTCCGGTCGCGACGACCAACACGACGCCTTCGGATCCGACTCCGACCCCGGCCGGCCCAACGCAGAACGACGGCGCAACGGCGAACCCGCCGACCGGTACGAGCAACACCCTGACCGACACCACGGCCGGCAACGGAAACGCCAACGGCAACACGGACAACTCGGACAACGGCAACGCCGGCAACGCCGGGACTACCACCACCGGGACGACCACCACCGACACGACCACTCCGGGCAACGCCGACGGCCTCACCAGCAACGCCAGCGCGTACGACGGCTACCCCTATCCCTACGGCCATGGCAATCACAACGGCTACGGGAACGGCTATGGCAACGGGAACGGCTACGGCAACGGCTATGGCAATGGGAACGGCTACGGCAACGGCAACGGCTCCGGCGACACAAGCGGGAACGGCACCTCGGCCGCGAGCACCGGGTCCGGCTACGGATCGTCCGGGAACGGATCGAGCACCTCCGAGTGCCACGGCCGTTGCTCGGGACTCGGCCAGAGCGGAACCAGCGGCGTGGTGCCGACCGCGACGCCGTCGAGCACCTCGGCGTCGACGGGCACGGGCTTCAACCTGTCGGTCACCCCCAGCGCGGCGACGACCCCAACCGACACGACCGCGCCGACCGACCTGTCGACCAACGGGATCACCCTGCCGACCTCCGTCACGGCGACGCCGACCCCGTCCACCTCGAGCTCGTCCACCTCGAGCTCGTCCGGCCTGAACTCGATCTCATCGCTTCTGACCGGGGACAAGTCATTCACTTCGAGCTCCGCGCTCCGTAAGGTGACCAAGGGCGCTGCGAAGCCCCACAGCAGCCTGCTCGCGAACGCCGGAACCGGTGCCACCACGGCCGGAGCGCTGGCCGGCGGCACGACCGCCACCGCCGCGGGCGGCGGCGCCCTGACCGGCGCGGGCACGACTGGCCGGAGCGCCGGTGGCGCGACAAGCGCCAAGGGCTCACACCACGGACACAGGGACCCGACGAGCGGCGGAGCCGGCCTGTTCGCGCCCGCCAACGCGGCCGCCAACGTGGTCGATCACGTCATCAAGGTGATCCCCACCGCGATCTGGGTTGCCCTCGCCGCGGCCTTCGCACTCGCGCTCGCGTTTGCCGCCATGGCGCTGCGCTCCAGCCGCCGGGCTCGCAAGCGCGAGAAGGAGTTCGTGGCGATCTCGGCCGCCGCCCAGACCGATGCGCTGACCGGGATCCTCAACCGTCGCGGGTTCATGGATGCGTCCGAGCGCGAGCTGGCCCGCGCCAGCCGCTACCACCGCCCGTTCGTCCTCGCCTACGTCGACGTGCGCGGCCTGAAGGCGGTCAACGACACCGAGGGCCACCTGATGGGCGACGAGCTGATCAAGACGGTCGCCGGCCTGATGAAGGAATCGGCCCGGGCGGACGATGTGGTCGGGCGCATCGGCGGCGACGAGTTCGCCCTGCTGCTCGGCGAGCAGACCGTCGAGAGCGCCGAGCCGGTGATTCGCCGGATCCGGGCGCGCGTGGCCGAGCGGCGGGCGGCAATGGAGATTCGGATGCCATGGGAGCTGACGATCGGGATCGCAGCCTTCCCGGAAGATGGCTCCACGCTGGAGGAACTGCTCGGGGTGGCCGACCGTCGCCTCTACGAGCAGCGCGGCATCGCCTTGAGATAGACAAACGTTGGGCTGGGGAAGCCGGGGGCTTGGGGGTTGGGCGAAGTGTTCGGGGCCCTCGCCGGAGCGGCGAGGGCCCCAGCGCGTCATCCCATGCGGCCGCCGCCGCGCGCGAGCGCCCTCTTCAGCCGCGAGCGAGCGCCCTCTTCAGCCGCGAGCGAGCGCGCTCTTCAGCCGCTCGATCGGCGCCACGGGCGTCGGATCGATCTCGCGTAGGACCGCGAGGTACAGCGACACCAGATCGCCCAGGAGCACGAGCGAGACCAGCCGCTCGGTTCGGTTCTGGCCGATGCTCTCCACGCGGTAGGTGCCGGCCGCCTCGGCCTCGATCAGACCGCGCGTCAGCTCGATCCGCTGGCGGATGCGGGGATGCAGGTCGCAGTCGTCGAGGAACACCGCGCTGAAACGGCCGAGCTGGCTGGCTCCCTCCCACCCGACGATCTCGTTGTGGTCGAGCTCGGGCAGCTCGTGGGCGAAGCAGGGCATCTTCGCGTTCTCGTTGATCTGGGTCTTCCAGCGATAGGCGATCGGCGAGGTCAGCCCGGAGCCCGCGATCTGCGGGATCGTGCCGTGCAGGCCTCGCGCCAGCTCCTTGGCCAGGGAGTTCCCGGGAGCGTCCGGGCCCCACATCTCGACGATCTGCTCGACGTGCGCGGCCGCCACGTCGATCTCGGCATGGAGCCGCTCGCCGGCGCCGCACAGCCAGGCCACTTCGAGCGCCACCACCAGCGAGTAAGCGACCGCGGCCCGAGGCTGGAAGCCCCCCGGTAGCGGGATCACCGGCACGCCCTCGGCCCTGGCCCCGTCGGCGAGCTTGCCGCCGGTTGTGGCGACGATCCGCTCGGCGCCGAGCGCCCCGGCGGCCTCGTATACGGCCAGCGTCTCCTCGGTGTTGCCCGAGTAGCTCGCGCACAGGACCATCGAATCCGGCGTCGTCCAGGGGGGCAGGCCGTAGCCGCGGGCGATCACGATCGAGCGGGAGGCACGATCTCCGAGCGCTGCCCTGGCCAGCGCGCCACCGATCGCCGAGCCACCCATGCCGGCCACCACCAACCCCCCGGGAGCGTCATGGGGCTCGAGGTTGGCCGATTCGACCCGCCACAGCGCGTCACGCAGCTGGTCCGGCATCCCGAGGATGTCGTCGATCTGGCGACCCGTATCGACCGATTCGATCGAATCCCGGGTGAGATCAAGGGTCGTGGTCAAAACTTGATGGCTCCCTCGGGCAGCTCCACGCCCGGGAAGATACGCGCGCCGGCCGCAAGCATGTTCTGAGACCCGATCGTGACCCCCTCGCCGATCACGACGCCGCCCTCGATATGGCAGTGATCGCCGATCGTGACCCGGCGGCCGACGATCGACGAGCTGATCGTCGTATCCGCGCCGACGGTGACCCCGTCGAGCAGGACCGAGGACTCCACGCGCGCCCCCTCGGACACCGTCACCCCCTCACCGAGGACGCTCCGGTCCCCGACCAGGGCCCGCGGCGCGACCTTGCAGCCGGCCGCCAGGAGCACCGGAGCCACCACCCGGCCCTCGACCGACGCCCCGTCCAGGAGCGACATGCCGTGATCGCTCAGTTGGCGGCCGAGCTCCGTGCTCACCGTGCCCTCGAGGATGTCGTAGGTCGCTTTCAGGTAGCGATCGGGGGTGCCGATGTCCATCCAGTAGCCGCTCGCGGTGTAGCCGTACAGCCCGTTGCCGACCAGCCGGGGAAACACCTCCCGCTCGATCGAGACGTTGGTCCCGGCCGGCGGCATGCCGCTGAGGATCTCGCGCTCGATGATGTAGGCGCCCGCGCTGATCAGGTTCGTGTCCAGCTCCTCGAGCCCCGGCTTCTCGATGAACTCCCGGACCGAGCCGTCGGAATCGGTGCGGACCAGCCCGTACGCCGACGGGTCCTCGACCGGGTACAGCGCCAGCGTCAGCCGCGCCCCGGTCCGCTCGTGCTGCTCGAGCTGAGCGGTCAGGTCGATGTCGGTGAGGACGTCGCCGTTGAGCATGAAAAACCGCTCTTCCAGCAGCTCCTCGGCGAACTTCAGCGCCCCGCCCGTGCCGAGCGGCCTGGGCTCCTCGAGGTAGCGCAACCGGATCCCGAGCGACGACCCGTCGCCCAGCACGGCGCGCACCCCATCCGCCATGAATCCGCAGCCGAGGATGACGTCGTCCACGCCGTGTGCGTGCAACCACTCGAGCATGTAGGAGATGAACGGCCGGTCGACCAGGGGAACGACCGGCTTGGGGATCGTCGAGGTCAGCGGGCGCAGGCGGGTCCCCTCCCCGCCGGCCAGGATCAAGGCCTGCAAGTCAATGACACCGCCCTGAGCCGCTCAGCGGCCGATCCCCTCGTAGATGAACCCGGCCGCCCGGACCGTGTCCGGATCGACAAAGTTGCGCCCGTCGATCACGAGGTGACCCGACATCCGCTGCGCCACCTCCTGCCAGTCGAGCTCAGCGAACTCCGGCCACTCGGTCACGATCACGCACGCGTCGGCGCCATCGATCGCGTCGAGCGCGTCGTCGGCGAACACGACCCCGAACATCAGCTTGCGCGCCTGCTCCTCGGCCACCGGGTCATACGCGCGCACCTTGGCGCCGTCCGCCTGCAGCCGGGCGGAGAGAACCAGTGAGGAGGCCTCCCGCATATCGTCGGTGTTCGACTTGAACGCGAGGCCGAGCAGCGCGATCCGCTTACCCACCAGCGACCCCAGGTGCTTCTGAAGCTTCGCGACCACGCGCCGCTTCTGCAGCTCGTTCACCTCGATCACCGCGGTCAGCAGCTGGAAGTGGTAGCCCGAGTTCCCCGCGAGCTGCTTCAGGGCTGAAACATCCTTGGGAAAGCAGGACCCGCCGAAGCCAATGCCGGGCTTGAGGAAGTGCGTCCCGATCCGCTGGTCGAGTCCCATCCCGCGCGCCACCTCGAGCACGTCGGCCCCGGTCTCCTCGCACACGTTGGCGATCTCGTTGATGAACGAGATCTTGGTCGCCAGGAAGGCGTTGGCGGCGAGCTTGATCATCTCGGCGCTCGCGACGTCGGTCCGGACCAGCGGAGCGTCGAGCGGCGCGTAGAGCTCGATCACCGCATCGCCGGCCCAGTCGCCGTCGTCGCCGACCACGACCCGGTCGGGATGAAGGAAGTCTTGGAGCGCCGATCCCTCCTTGAGGAACTCGGGGCAGGACACGTAGGCGAAGCCCTCCTTGTCCCGCTCGGTGAAGCTGCGCTTGATCGCCGCGCCGGTTCCGACCGGCACGGTCGACTTCATCACGAGCGCGTGCTCGTCGGAGCGTGGCATGGCGTCGACCACCGCGTTGACGGCGGACAGGTCGGCGTCGCCGGAGTAGGTGGGCGGCGTGCCGACCGCGACGAACAGCAGCCGGGCGTGCTCGAGCGCCGGCGCGAGCTCGGTGGAGAAATGCAGCCGCTCGCGGTTGGCCTGAACGCATTCGGCCAGGCCTGGCTCATAGATCGGGATGTCACCGCGCTCGAGCCGCGCGATCTTGTCAGCGTCGATATCGACGCACCAGACCTCGCTCCCGAGCTCGGCGAACCCGGCGGCGGTGACCAGCCCTACGTAACCGGTACCGATCACCGCGATCGGTTCTCTCGCTGAGCCCATCGGATCCCTGAGGGTAGCGATCTGGCCCGCGCCAGCGCACCCCCGGGGACGCCCGCTAGGTGCCCCCGGCGCGCGTCAGCGACGCCGCCATCGCGACCATCTGGCGGTTCGAGATGCTGTCGGTCAGCGTGTTGGATATCCAGTACGCGCCCTGCGGGGTGTGCCACGCCACCAGGCTCAGCTTGCCTCCGTTGGCGTACAGGTCCAACACCTTGCCGTTGACCGTTTTTGTCGTGGTCGGCGAGTTCAGGATCGGCGGGTTCTGCCAGGTGGTTCCCTGCACGCCGTAGTACTCGCCCAGCACCGAGTTGATCTCGATCGTCATGTAATAGGAGTAGTGGGCGATGCCCGAGCGATCGTGGAGCAGGTAAGCCCTCGGGTAACCGGCGGAGATGCCGTCCTGGGCAGCCGCATTGCCGTCGCCCATCGGGCAGTTGCCGTTGTTGGGCGTGCAGTACTGGGCGCCGCTCATGATCAGCTTCGGGTAGTAGATGGGGATCCCGATCGGCCCCAGCGCCTTGGCCTGAGAGACGCCGTCGCCCACGTCGACGGAGAGGCCGGGAGCGTTCGCGCCGCCGCCCTTCCCCTTGCCGCCGGCCGGGGTCGCCGACGGGCTCGTGCTCGTGGTCGAGGTGCTGCTGCTCGAGGGCGGCGGACTCGTGGTCGGCGTCATGAACTGGTGATAGGCCTGCTGCTCGGCGCCGGACTGCGCGGTGACATAGCACGGCGTCTGCTGGGTGGCACTGTTGGCGTTCGGTGGAGCCGGGGCGCACGGCAGCAGGATGGCCGGGAACTGGATCTGCTTGATCGCATGCCCGGCCGAGAAGGCAACCAGGTTGAACAGATTGATCAGGCCGTCGGTGGTGTGGAGGTTCTGGTCGGTCTGGGCGTGCGCGCCGAAGATCTTCAGCAGCGAGTTGCGGTCCTCGATGATCTGGTCCTGGGTGAACTGATCCTTCGCCCAGCGCAGGAAGTCCTGCTGGCGGGCGTTGCGCACGAGGTCGTCATCGGTGTGGCGGAAGCGCACGAACGCCAGCGCGTCCGACCCGCACAGCTTCTGATAGCCGGGCTGGATGTCGATGCTCGAGTAGTCGGTGACCGCGGTGTTGTTGTAGTAGCGGTGGTCGACGTCGGTGTACACGCATCCGATCGCGTTGACCAGGTCCTCGAAGCCGCTGAAGTTGACGTCGATGATGTGGTTGACCTGCAGGCCCGGGAACACCTGCGACTGGAGGATCTTGACCAGTAGGTTGTCGCCGCCGATCGAATACGCGGCGTTCAGCTTGTCGTTGACCATCCCGCCACCCTCGGGTACCTGCACCTCCAGGTCGCGGGGCACCGACAGGAGGTTGATCGTCGAGGAGCTCGGGTCCATCCGCACGAGCATCATCGTGTCGGTGTTGGCGTCCGCGAACGGCTCGCCGGCCCGGTGGTCAGAGCCGATCAGCAGGATCGTCTGCGGGCTGCCCGGGTTGGGGATCGTGACCCGGGCGTGCGGCAGCGCCGGCGTCACCGACAGGTAGGTGGCGATCTGCTTGAACTGGAGCAGGCCACCCACCGCCGTGGTGGCACTCGCCGCGCCGATCACCAGGAACGCGGCCAGCGCGAACCGGACCAGCATGCCGGCGCGCGAGCGCGGGATCAGCCTCACCCTCGTCCCCCTTCGAGCGCGGTTCGCCCGCCGTCGATGGCGGTCAGCCCGCTGCGGGTCTCCTGGGCCTCCGAAGGACTCGCTTCGGCGGCCACGCCGTCGGGGGCCGGGCGCTCGAGCCACATCGGGAGGATGCGGACGAAGCTGACCAGCGACCGGCGGTAGCGCGCCAGCGAGGACACCGACACCCACTCCTCGGGGCCGTGGTGGCCGGCGCCGTCGGGGCCGAACTCGACCGCCGGGATGCCGGCGGCCATGAACGACACGGCATCGGAGGCGCCGTCTCGCCCGACGCTCATGACCTCCTTGTCGGGCACCGCGCGCGCGACGGCGTCCCGGAGCGCCCGCACGTATGGGTTGTTGCGCGGCACCCTCACAGGCGGGAACACGAACGACTTGGTCACGGCACACTCGGGGATCCGGGCGATCTGGCTCCGGATGTCCTCGGGATCCTGGCCGGGCAGGAAGCGGATGTCGACTGCCATCCGGCACCGGTCCGGAACCTTGTTCAGCGCGTCTCCTCCCTCGATCCGGCCCAGGTTGATCGAGGGCCGATCGAATGTCTCAGAGGACTGACGCGAGAACGGGAGCGACTCGATCGCGCGGAACACATCGACCGCCTTGAGCACCGCGTTATCGCCCAGCCACGGTGTCGAGCTGTGCGCCGCACGGCCCCGCACCTCGATCAGCATCGCCAGCACCCCCTTGGCCTCCACCCCGATGTGCAGGTTGGTGGGCTCGCCCGTGATCGCAAAGTCTCCGCCGAGGCCGCGACGCACCACCGCATCGCTGGAGCGATCGTCGATCTCCTCGGATTCCTCGTCGGGCACGCAGATGAGCCTGACCCGGACCGCGGATTGACGCTCCAGGTCCTTGAGCGCGCACATCATCGCGGCCAGTCCGCCCTTCATGTCGTAGGCGCCCCGGCCGATCAGCCGATCCCCGTCCACCCGGGGATAGAACTGCTCGGGCTCGGCGGGCACCACGTCGAGATGCCCGTGGAACACCACGCACGGAGTCTCCTCGGCGCGATCGGAAGGCCCGACCTCCGCCACCAGGACGGGCAGGCCGTTGTGGTCGTGGTGACGCACCTCGATGTCGCGGGATTCGAGCCATCCCTTGACGAATCCTGCCGCCGCGACGATCTCCTCAGGGCGGGAGGTGTCGTACGAGATGAGCCGCTCTGCGAGCGTCAGTTCGTCAACCACGGCGTTTCCAGGATAAAGCGAATAAGCCAGCGGGAGAAACGGCCTACGAGCCGCTCTCCGCAATGGCTAGAAACGTCTGGAGACGCTGTCTGTCGCGCTCGGCGAGCCGCCGCTTCTCGGTGTCGTCGCCGGCGGACTCGACCTCTCGTTCCGCCTGTTGCAGGCGCTCCCGCAGGCTCGAGACGTCGAGATCGCCGGGCGAGTGGGCCTCCTCGACCAGGATCAGCGCCCGGTTCTCGGCCACCTGCATGTAGCCCTCGGCCTGGGCGAAGCGCACGACCTCCGATTCGGTCCGGTACAGGCGGAGTTCGGTCGGATCGAGCATGGCCAGCACCGGCTCGTGGTGGGCCAGAACGCCGATCGACCCCACCGCGGTCCTGGTCGAGACCATCTCGACCTCGTCGTTGAAGACCTCCCCCTCGGGGGTGAGGACCTCGACCCGGAACTTCTCGTGCGCCATCGGGCGCTATTCCTCGCTCGAGGAGCCTTCGCCCTCGCCCGAGTCGTCCTCGGAGCCGTCTCCCTCGGAGCCGTCGCCCTCGGAGCCGTCGCCCTCGGCGGAGGCCTCGGGTCCGCGGGCGGCCTCGTCCTCGTCCTTGGCCTCCTCTTCGCGCTCCTCGTCGGCCTTCTCCTCGCCGCGGGCGTCGGCGACGACCTCGTCGATCGTCCCCTTCAGGAAGAACGCCCGCTCGGGCAGGTCGTCGTGCTTGCCCTCGAGAATCTCCTTGAAGCCGCGGATCGACTCGGCAATCGGAACGTACACGCCGGGGGTGCCGGTGAACTGCTCGGCCACGAAGAACGGCTGGGACAGGAAGCGCTCGATCTTGCGCGCCCGGTTCACGGTTAGCCGGTCCTCGTCGGAGAGCTCGTCGATGCCGAGGATCGCGATGATGTCCTGGAGCTCCCGGTAGCGCTGGAGCACCTGCTTGACCTGGTTGGCCACCGCGAAGTGCTCCTCGCCCACGATCTCCGGCTTGAGGATCGTCGAGGTCGAGTCGAGCGGATCGACGGCCGGATAGATCCCCTTCTCGGCGATCGACCGCGACAGCGTGGTGGTCGCGTTGAGGTGGGCGAACACTGACGCCGGCGCCGGGTCGGTCAGGTCGTCGGCCGGGACGTAGATGGCCTGGATCGAGGTGACCGACCCCTCCTTGGTCGAGGTGATGCGCTCCTGGAGCTCGCCCATCTCGGAGTCGAGCGTCGGCTGGTAGCCGACCTGGGAGGGCATCCGTCCGAGCAGCGCCGAGACCTCGGAGCCGGCCTGGACGAACCGGAAGATGTTGTCGATGAACAGCAGCACGTCCTGGTGCTCCTGATCGCGGAAGTACTCCGCCATGGTCAGGCCCGACAGCGCGACGCGCATGCGCGCGCCCGGCGGCTCGTTCATCTGGCCGAACACGAGCATGGTCTTCTCGAGCACGCCCGATTCCTTCATCTCGAGCCACAAGTCGTTGCCCTCGCGGGAGCGCTCGCCCACGCCGCAGAACGCCGACAGGCCCTGGTGCTCCTCGGCCAGGTTGCGGATCAGCTCCTGGATGATCACGGTCTTGCCCACGCCGGCGCCGCCGAACAGGCCGACCTTGCCGCCCTTGGCGTACGGAGCGAGCAGGTCGATCACCTTGATGCCGGTCTCGAACATCTCGGCGGTCGGCGTGAGGTCCTCGACGCTCGGCGCGTCGCGGTGAATCGGCCGGCGCGGCGTGTCGGCGGGCAGCTCATCGCCCAGATCGATCGGCTCGCCGAGCAGGTTGAAGATCCGCCCGAGCGTGATGTCACCGACCGGCACCGTGATCGGAGCGCCGGTGTCGATCACCTCGAGCCCGCGCGCCAGTCCGTCGGTCGTATCCATCGCGACCGCGCGTACGCGATCGTCACCGAGGAGCTGTTGCACCTCGAGCACGAGCCACTCCTCCGCCTCGGCGGGCGACGCCTCGGCCGCGACCTCCTCCTCCTGCCTGGCCGCCTCGGGGCGGCGGACCTTGATCGCGTGGTAGATCTCGGGCAGCTTGTCGGGGAATACGGCCTCGACGACGACGCCCTGGACCTCCTCGATCCGGCCGGTGTTCGGCTTCTCGGGCTCGTTCGGTGTGGCCTCGCTGCGCTGTTCTTCTGCGACTGACATAGCTTCTCCAGTGTAGGTCTACCCGGACAGCCCTTCTGCTCCCGCCACGACTTCCAGGATCTCCTGGGTGATCTCCGCCTGGCGCGCCCGGTTCATCTCGAGGGTCAAGTTTTGGATCAACTCCGCGGCGTTGTCCGAGGCGCTGTGCATCGCGGTCATACGAGCGCCGTGCTCTGACGCCGTCGACTCGAGCAGGGCCCGGAAGATCGATACCTCGACGTAGTCGGGCACGAGCCGCTTGAGGATCTCTTCCGGATCGGGCTCGTAGTCGACGAGTGCTTGAGGTTGATCAGATTTTCGGTCTTCGCGGGCCTCGCGCTCGCCATTGCCCGAACCCTCCTCCAGGATGGTGGCCTGCTGGAGCGGGAGCAACGTCTCCCGGCGGACCTCCTGGGAGACCGGCGAGATATAGCCGTTGTAGAAGATCTCCACCCGGTCGACCTCATCATCGATGTAGGCCGCCATGAGCCGGTCGGCGATGCGCCGCGCGTCCGCATAGGCGGGACGATCGGTGAATCCGGTGAAGCTCTCCGCCGGCTCGAGCCCGCGGAAGGTCAGCGAGGTGGCCGGCCGTCGACCGGAGGCGAAGAAGACGGGCTTGACGCCGTCGGCGTCGTAGGACCGACCGGCAGCCACACCGGCCCGGACGATGTTCGAGTTGAACGCCCCGGCGAGACCCCGGTCTCCTGCGATCAGCAACAGGCCCACCCGAGTGACCTGATCGTGTTCCTGGAGGATCGGCAGCCGTGGCAGGCTGCCCGCCGCCTCGGATGCCTGGCGGGTCATCCGGCGGATGGCGTCCGCGTACGGGCGCAGCGCCTCGATCCGCTGCTCGGCCCGCCGCAGCCGCGCGGCGGCGACGAGCTCGAGCGCACGGGCGATCTTCTGGATGTTCTTGACCGCGCCGATGCGGTTCTTGACGTCGCGCTGGGAAGGCATCCGTCGACTCCGGGCTCAGCGGCTCACGCCGCCTTGGCCTGGTCCTCCTCGAGCGGATGGCCCTCCTCGTCGAGATCGAAGCCGAAGTCCTCGGCGAAGGTCGAGACCGCTTGCTCGACGGCCTTCTGGGTCTCATCGCTCCAGTCGCCGCCCGCGATCTTCTTGAGCAGCTCGGCCTCGTTGGCGCGCATGTAGTCGGTCAGGTCGGCGAGGAACCGGTCGACCTTGTCCACCACGATCCGATCCAGGTACCCGTTGGTGGCGGCGTAAACGTGGATCACCTGGTCCTCGACCGGCATCGGATTGCGCTCGGACTGGTTGAGCGTCTTGACCAGCCGCTCGCCTCGCGCCAGGGTCCGCTGGGTGGCGGGGTCGAGCTCGGAGCCGAACTGCGAGAACGCTTCGAGCTCGCGGTACTGCGACAGCTCGAGCTTCAGCCGGCCCGCGACCTTGCGCATCGGGTTGATCTGCGCGTTGCCGCCCACACGTGAGACGGAGATGCCGACGTTGATGGCCGGCCGCACGCCCGAGTTGAACAGCCCGGGCTCGAGGTAGATCTGGCCGTCGGTGATCGAGATCACGTTCGTCGGCACATATGCGGAGACGTCGCCGGCCTGGGTCTCGATCACCGGCAGCGCGGTGAGCGAGCCGGCCCCAAGGTCGTCGTTCAGCTTGACCGCGCGCTCGAGCAGCCGCGAGTGCAGGTAGAAGACGTCGCCCGGGTACGCCTCGCGACCCGGCGGCCGGCGCAGCAGAAGCGACATCTGGCGGTAGGCCACCGCGTGCTTTGACAGGTCGTCGTAGACGACGAGCGCGGCCTGGCCGTTGTACAGAAAGTGCTCTCCCATCGCGCAGCCGGCGTACGGGGCGAGGAACTTGATCGGTGCGGCCTCGTCGGCCGAGGCCATCACGATGATCGTGTTGTCGAGCGCGCCGGCGTCCTCGAGAGTCTTGGCCAGGGCGACCACGGTCGCCTTGCGCTGCCCGATCGCGACGTAGATGCACCGCAGGTCGCGATCCTTGTTGTTGATGATCGCGTCGATCGCGATCGCGGTCTTGCCCGTCTGACGGTCGCCGATGATCAGCTCTCGCTGGCCGCGGCCGATCGGGATCATCGAGTCGATCGCCTTCAGTCCGGTCAGCATCGGCTCCTTCACCGGCTGGCGCTGGACCACGCCCGGCGCCTTGAACTCGGAGGGGCGGGTCTGCTTGGTGGTGATCTCGCCCTTGCCGTCGAGCGGATTGCCCAGCGGATCGACGATCCGCCCGAGCAGCTCGTCGCCCACCGGGATATCGAGCAGATGCTTGGTGCGCTTGACCGTGTCGCCCTCGACGATCTTGTCCCACTCGCCGAACAGCACCGCGCCGACGTTGTCGGATTCCAGGTTGAGGGCCAGGCCGGTCACGCCGTGCGGCAACTCGAGCATCTCGAACGACATGCAGTTGTCGAGCCCGTGGACGCGGCAGATTCCGTCGGCGACCGACAGGACCGTCCCGACCTCGGTCAGGTCCGCGCTTGAGGCATCCAGGCCTTCGATCCGGCTTTTGAGGATTGAGGTGATCTCGT
Source organism: Solirubrobacteraceae bacterium (assembly GCA_035504535.1). Lineage (GTDB taxonomy): Bacteria > Actinomycetota > Thermoleophilia > Solirubrobacterales > Solirubrobacteraceae > Palsa-465. Next base: position 16,500 of record DATJRS010000027.1, read on the forward strand.
CGGGCTTGATCTGCATTCGTGACTCCTTGAGCAGGCGAGCGTAGCTACGCCTGCGCGACTTGCTTTCGAAGTTTTTCCAGCCGGTTTCGGATCGACGCGTCGAGGACCACGTTGCCCACGCGCAACACGATCCCGCCGAGGATGTCCGGATCTACGCTGCTCGTGAGTTCGACGGTGCGCTTGGTCTGCGCCCCGATCCGCTCCCCGATGCTCGAGACGGTGGACTTGTCGAGTTCGACGGCGCTCGTCACCTCCACCGGCAGCAAGTCGCGCTCATCCTCCCACAGCTCTTCGTAGCGCGTCTTGATCCGGAAGATGACCGGCATGCGGCTGCGCTCGATCAGAGCCTCGAGGAAGTTCATGAAGATGGGCTGTGCCCCGCTCACGGCCCGCTTCAGGCCGGCCTTCTTCTCCTCGGTCGAGAAATACGGCGAGAAGAAGAACACGCTGAAGCCGCGGTCCTCGTTCAGCGCGTCGACGAACTCCCCCAGCTCGTCGCGTACGTCGTCGAGCAGGTCGTTCTCCTTGGCGGCGTCGAACAGAGCTCGCGCCCAGACCTGAGCGATCTCTTCCACTAGTTACGGTCTCCGCCATCCGGGGCGAGGGCGCTGAAGTCGAGCTCGGACAGCGCCTCCTCGACCAGGCGGCGCTGGTCGTCCGCGTCGAGCACCTTGCGGGTGATCTTCTCGGTGGCCAGCACGGTCAGGTCGGCCACCTCGCGGCGGATCTCCTGGATCGCGCGTCGGGTCTCGGACTCGATGTCTCGGCGCGTCTGCTCCATCAGCTGCTCGCGTCGCTCCTGCGCCTCGGTCTGGACCTCGCGCTCACGTGCCTCGGCCGTCTTGCGCGAGCGCTCGACGATCTGCTCGGCCTGCTGACGCGCTTCGGCCAGCCGCTGCTGGTACTCCTTGAGCAGGTCGTCGGCTTGCTTGCGGACGCTCTCGGCATGGTCGATCGACTCCTCGATCGCGTGCTGCCGGCGGTCCAGCGCCTCGGAGATTCGGGGGAAGGCGAGCTTCCACAGGATGTACATCGAGATCCCGAACAGGAGCAGGGTCCAGATCATCAGCCCGACGTTCGGGGTGATCAGGAACGAGCCGCTCGAAGCGGCGACCGGGAGGTGAGCGACGGCGGCCATCTACTTGAGCACGTAGGAGAGAAGCCCCGCGACCAGGCCGTAGAAGAACACGGCCTCTGTAAGCGCGAAGCCCAACCATTGAATGCTGGTGATCTCGTCGCGCATCTCGGGCTGGCGGGTTACCGCCTCGATCACCTTGCCGAAGATGATGCCGATGCCCACCCCGGCGCCGACCGCGCCGAGGCCGCCACCGACCGCGATCCCGAAGCCGGCCGTGATCCCGGAGGCCGCGATTGGAATGACGTGCAAAAGAAACATCAGGGGCTCCTTGTCGTTTTAGTGGTGAGTGGCAGCGCCGGCGATGTAAATCGCCGCCAGGGTCGCAAAGATGAACGCCTGGAGTGTCGCCACCAGGCCCAGCTCGAACAGGTAAATGAGGATCCCGGCGGGGAGCGCGAACCACCCGAGCGCCTGGAGCCCGAGGATCACCGCGAGCCCGCCCGCCAAGAACAAGAGAATGATGTGCCCGGCGAAGATGTTGGCCCACAGTCGGATGGTCAGCGACAGCAGCCGCATCAGCGTCGAGATCACCTCGATCGGGAAGATGAGGAGCAACATCGGGCCCTGCACGCCCGCCGGAATCAGGCTCTTCAAATATCCGATGGGGCCCTGAGTCCTGACTCCCACCGTGATGAACGCGATGAACACGACGAGTGCCAGCACGAGCGGCACCGAGATGTTCGCGGTCGCGGCGTACAGCGCGAACGACGGGATGTGGGCGCCGAACAGGTTGAACTTTTCCTCGGTGTTCGTCGGGAGTGGCAGATAGCCGACGAGGTTGCAGAACCAGATGAACAGGAACAGCGTTCCGAGGAACGGGAACCACCTGGCCGCCATCGAGTCGGGCATGTTGCCGCGGGTGATGTTGTTCCGCATGAGCGAGTAGATGACCTCGACTGCGGTTTGGATCTTGTTCGGACGCGCTTGCATCCGCCCCGCGATCCACACCATCGTGACCACCGTCAGCACCGCCGCGAGGAACAGGTAGAGCACGGCTCGGTTGATGCTGAACACCCCGAGGCTCACCCAGTTGACGATCTTGAACTCGTTCTGGATCTGGAACGTGTTGTTCTTGTGCTGGCTGAAGCCGTAGACCAGCACGAGCAGGACGAACACGCCGATGTAGAAGCCGAAGCAGGCGAGCAGGATCTTCTGGGTCTTGCTCATCGCTGCAATCTCGGACGGTTCAGGAACGACAGGAGCAGCTGCATCGTGAACGCGAACACGATCACGACCAGCGCAGTCAGCCCGGCGTCCCGGCCCGAAGCGTTGCGGACCAGGATCACTGCGATCGCCAGCAGAAACAGCCGGCCCAGCAGGTAACCGAGCCGGAGCGTGATCTCGGTCCTCGGGTCCTTGAGCGCCAAGCTGGCGCGGTCGACGGCGACCCCGACGGCGCGCAATGCGATCCAGGCGCCGGCGCCGACCAGGTATCCGACGGCCGAGACGCCGATCAGCAGCATGATCGGGGCGGCCACCGCCAGCACGACCACGTCCAGATATGCCAGGACGGGGGCGGGAGCCTCGGACGGAGCGGGTGCGCTCAGGGACATGGGATCAATTTTTTGGAAGCGGGAATCGGTTGTCCGTCTTTGTGACGATGGGAGCTATGCAAGCTGAGGGCCAGTTGTCGGTGGGACGCCGACCGAGCGGCGCCACGGGACAGCCAAGTGTCAACAGGCACTTGCCCGCGGACGATTTACTGTCCATCCCGAGGATGGGGCCCCCAAGGGTAGCGTGGTAGGCGCGAGCTTAGCGTGCTGACGACGCGGGTTCGCGCCGCAGGGATGGCTTCGGCAGCTGCCCCTCGGCCCACATGGCGGCGATTCCCGCCCGCGGCAGCCCCAGCGCACCCTGGTAGACCAGGTACCGCGGTTCCCAGCGAGGGAAGAACTTGGCGTTGAAGCGGTACAGGCTCTCGATCTGGAAGAACGGGTTGCCCAGCGCGATCAGCTTCCCGAGCCACCGCTCCAGCCGCTTCTCCGGGCTGTGCATCCACTTCGCAAATGCCGCGAAGTTGAGCGACAGCTCCTCCAGGCCGCGCTCGCGCAGCAGCTCGATCGCCCGCACAACCAGGAACTCGGTCATGCCGTTCGGAGTCGTGGGGTCGCGGCGCATGAACGACAGCGACACCGCCGGGCGTCCGTAGCAGGGGACGAAGTGCAGCACGCCGCGGATCGCGCCTTCAGCGTCTCGGGCGATCACCACGAGCGTGTCGTCGTTGTGCTGGCCCTGTAGGGAATCCATCGCCATCGAGAAGCCTCGCTCCGGCGCGCCCTGGCGGCCCCGCTCGAGCACTTCCTCGACCTCCTTGAGGGTGTCCTGGTCGAGTGCGCGCAGCTCGCACAGCTCGGCGCTGAAGCCGGCCTTGTCGAGTCTGGTGACCGACTGGCGCACCTTGCGGATCGGCCGACCCTCGAGCGAGAAGCGGCCCAGCTCGACCACTGCCTCGTCGCCGAGGTAGATCGTCTTCAGCCCCAGCTCCTCGTAGAGCGGGCACAGCGCGGCGCTCGCCCCCAGGGCGCCCAGCTTGAGCCCGCGCGCCTCGGCGAACTCACGTACGTCGCGCAGCAGTTCCGGGAACGCGCCGACCGGCCCGACGGGATCGCCCGAGAGCAGCAGGACGCCGTTCTCGATCGTGTAGCCGACGAACGCCCCGCGGTCCTCGCTGAACAGATAGTGCTCATCCGCACGCAGCTTGAAGAACGCCAGGGTGTCGGCCCCGTGCTCGCGCACGAGCTCGGAGGCCACCTCGCGCACGGCCTCGCTCGGAAGCGCGCGCGGCGCGGTCAGCGGCCGGAAGATCACGTAGGCGATCGCGATCAGCATCGGCAGCTCGAAGATGTGAATCGCCAGCGGGAGCCACGCCAGATGATGGTGCTGGTAGGTGATCGGGCCCTGCTGCCAGCTGAGCAGATGACCCGTTTCCAGCGTGATCGTCCGGAGCGACGGATGACCCTGTGTCGCCCAGGTGGCCACGGCCGCGGCGGTGATGCCCGCCGCGCCGAGCGCGGGAACCCGCCAGATCGCCGAGCGCAGCGTGATCCGGTCGTGACGCACGCGGAAGGAGTCTCTCCCCAGGATCAGGACGATGGCGACGATCCAGGTGACGATCGTCGCCTCGAAGTCGAGGCCCTTGAGCAGATCGAACACGCCCAGCGCGAGCATCAGCACGACCGCCGACTGGAACGCCCGCCGCCGGCGCTTGGCCAGGTACGGTGCGACGAGCAGCAGGGCGACGCCCGCCGGGAACGAGAGGGCGTGGAACACGCGCATCGCCTCGACCGGCTCGAACTCGAGCAGCAGATGGCCCCGCCACCGGATGTTCGGTGTCAGTGCCGATGCGATGTTGATCGCGCCGACGAGCGACGCGGCCACCGCGGCAAAGCCCGGCAAACGGCGGGTCAGACTTTGTAGCGAAACGCTCATTGGATTCAAGAACGGCGGAGCCGGGGGAAACCTCGCAGCCCGCGAGGCACTATGTGGCGACTCTCACGGGCCGCCCTCAGGGTTGAAGTAAGGCGCCGCGCGCTGGGCCGCAGACGCGCCTCCCGAGGCAAGTATCCCCGGGGTGGCCGTTGGTTACGCCGCCGCCGCCCGCGATCCTGCCCGACGCTCGGCCTGAGTGGTTCCGCCCAGCGCCTCCCGGGGCGTTCGGCGCGGCAGCGTGAGGCTGAGCGCCAGGGCCCCGAGCGGCAGCACCGCCACCGTCTCGAACACCGCCCGCAGGCCGTGCGCGTCCCCGATCACGCCGAGCAGCGGCGCCCCGATCCCGCCGAGGCCGATCGAGAGGCCGATCGTCACTCCGGAGGCGACGCCAATCCGCCCCGGCAGATACTCCTGGCCCATCACGATCGTCACCGCGAACGTGGCGATCGTGACCCCGCCGGCCAGCGCCGCGAACACGATCGCCAGCGCCGGGCCCGAGAGCAGGAAGCCAACCACCAGCGGCGGGATCAGGAGCATCGAGCCCACCAGCACCGCGCGCCGTCCGAACCGGTCGGCCAGCGGGCCCCCGGCCAGGGTGCCGGCGGCGCCACCCAGCAGCATCGCGGTCAGAGCCGCGTTGCCCAGCGCCTTGCCGGTGTGGAGCACGCCGACGTAGTAGAGCGGGATGAACGTGACCATCCCGAAGTAGACGAACGAGCGCAGGGCGATCACGCCGGCCAAGCGCACGAACGGCCCCCACGCCTCGCGGTGCTCGCCGCGCTGCACCTTGCCGGCGACCAGGTCGGGCCGGAAGCGCTTCAGGCGCGGGAGCTCGTGCAGCAGGACCAACGCCATGAGTCCAGTGGGGATCATCACGAACACCGTGCCGTGCAGGCCGAAGGTCAGCAGCAGCGGCGTCACCAGCACCGGACCGAGCGCGAAGCCGACGTTGCCGCCGACGCTGAACAGGCTCATGCCGCGGGCCCGCCGGGCGCCCGACACGTAGTTGGCGAACCGCGACCCTTCGGGATGGAACGCCGCCACGCCGAGCCCGCTCAGGACGATGGCGGCGAAGGTCAGACCGTAGTTGGGGGCCAGCCCGGCGAGCGCGATACCCAGGCCCCCGAGCGCCGGGCCGAGCGGCATCAGCCACGGGAGCGAGACGCGGTCAGACACGTGCCCGAACAGCGGCTGGATCACCGAGGAGGAGATCGTGGCCGCCAGCACGAGCGCGGACAGCGCGGCGAGACTCAGGTGGTCCGCCGACTTCAGGAACGGCAGCAGCGCGGGCACCGAGCCCTGGGCAACGTCGGTGAACATGTGGCCCGCGGAGAGCGTGACCATCGACCGGCGGTCGACGCCCGTCGCCGTCATCGGTGCGCCGTCGGCGGCGCCAGCCGTCCCCCCACTATCCACGCCGGCATCTGCCGCCGTGGCTGTGCTCACTCGGCGAGCTCCGCCAGGCGCTTGTTGGCCTTGCGCCGCTTGGCCACCAGCTCGGCCTCGAGCTGCTCGAGCGCCTGGCGGCGACCTCTGACCAGCTCGAGTTGGGTGCCGATGTGCCCGAGTGCCCGCTCGAGCAGCTGCCTGATCTCGTCCGGATCCTCGGTGTGCTGGAGCTCACGCCGGAGCTCGGCCCGAGCGGTCTCGGCCTCGAGCAGTACCGCCAGCTGGTCGAGGGAGAGGCCGAGCAGGTCACGCAGGCGGATGATCTCGTGGACCCGCTCGACGTCACTCTCGGTGTAGACGCGATGCTGCCCCTGCGCCCGATCGGCGGCGCCCGGCAGCAGACCGATCTCCTCGTAGTAGCGGATCGTGCGCGGAGTGGTTCCGGTCTGTTCGGCTACCTCGCCGATCCGCAGGGGCTTGACCTCGGTGGTGCTCATGCTGCCACCCGCTGCTGCGCGCTCGCCGGCGTCTGCGCCACGGACGCCTCACTCTTCACGTGGGCCGGGCGCATGGCGGAGATCGCCGCGCCGACCAGGGAGATCCCGGCCAGGCACCACAGCGCCGTGTGCATGTTGGACATGAACGGGACGAGCTGGGCGTTGGTGATGTGGTTGGCCAGACCGCTGAAGACCGCGAACAAGACCGACTTGGGCACGCTCGACGTGACCACCGCGAGCACGAACGCGATCGAGATGACCGCGCCGGTGTTCTGGACCAGGACCCGCGCGCCGGCCGCGATCCCGCGCCGGTGGGCTGGAACCACGCCCATCATCGCCGCGGTGTTGGGCGAGTTGAACATGCCCGAGCCGACGCCGACGATCAGCATGAAGAGGCCGCTCCACACGTATGCGGTGTCTCGCTCGAGCGTGGTCATCAGGGCCAGGCCCACGGCCTGCACGAGCATTCCCAGCACCGCCAGGCCGCGCGATCCGCGCCGGTCGGCCCAGATGCCGGCCAGCGGCGAGGCGATCAGCATGCCCAGCGCCAGCGGCGCCAGCTTGATCCCGGCCAGGATCGGTGAGTCGCCCTGCACGCCCTGGAAGTAGAAGACGAACACGAACATCAGCGCGAATCGCGCCAGGCCGTTCGTGAAGGCGGCCGCCGAGGCCGCGCTGAACAACCGGTTTTTGAAGATCGTGAGGTCGAGCATCGGCGAACGCTGGCGGTGCTCGATCAGCACGAAGGTCGGAAGCAGGACCACTGCCGCTGCCAGCCCGAGGATCACGCCCGTGTTGCTCCACCCGGAGATCCCGCCCTTGGAGATCCCGTAAACGAGGCCGGTGAGGCCGACCAGGAACGTGATCGTGCCGAGCCAGTCGAACGACCTGTCCTCAGAGCGGCCGATGATCTCGTGCAGGATGACCCCGGCCCACAGGCTGCCGGCCAGGCCGAAGGGGACGTTGAACCAGAACACCCAGTGCCAGGAGATCGCGACCAGGGCGCCGCCGAGGACCGGTCCGATCACCAGTCCGACCGCCGCCACCATCGTGTTGGTGCCCATCGCCAGCCCGAGCTGCTCGCGGGGGAAGGCGTCGGTGACGATCGCCGCCGCGTTCGCGAACAGGAACGAGCCGCCGATGCCCTGGAGGATCCGCCACAGAATCAGCTCCGTGCCGCTACCCGCGAACCCGGCGCCCAGCGACGCGAACGCGAACACCAAGAATCCGCCGATATAAGCCTTCTTGCGTCCGAACTGATCGGACAGCCGGCCGGCGCTGAGCACCAGCACGGTCGAGGCGATCATGTAGACGAGGATCACCCACACCAGCTCGAGCAGGCTCGTGTGCAGACTCCGCTCGAGGTCGGGCAGCGCGATGATCAGCGTGCCCGAGTTGATCGTGGCCAGCAGCATTCCGAGGCTGGTACACGACAGCGCCCACCATTTGTAGGAGTCATCCCCAGCGTGGACGCCGATCCGCCGGGCGCCGGTGGCCCCATCGCCGTGCTTGGCGTGGCGGGCGGCGTTCAATTTCAATGCTGGCATGATCCTCCGAATCTGATTCTTACGTTAACGTCAGAATAGCACCTAGCCTCCGTCATCGGCGGGCGGCTCGGTGGTCTTGAGCCGGGGGGATCCAAAACAGAAGTCCTGCGCGGCTGCCATGCTTCCCCCACGGCATGCACTACTGGCACGCCTTTTTCGCCTTCCTCGTAGCGACGGCCGTCGCCGCGCTGCTCACTCCGTTCGCCTCACGGTTCGCTCGGCGCATCGGCGCCGTCGTCATGCCCTCCGAGCGCGGGCTGGCCGAGCGGCCCACCCCCGCGCTGGGGGGCCTGGCGATCCTGGCCGGCGTGCTGGCCGCCTCGCTGTTGTGGCTGCCGGGAACGATCAGCCTTCACCACACGGCCGGGACCGCGCCCGGCTCGGGCGGCATCGTCCATACGTGGGCGATCATCGCCGGCGCCTGCCTGATCACCCTCGTCGGAGCGATCGACGACTGGCGGCCACTCGTGCCGCTCGTAAAGTTGCTGGGGCAGATCGCGGCCGCGCTGATCGCGGTCAAGGCCGGCCACGTCCTGGTCACCGACGTGACGATCCCGTTCCTCGGAACGCTCCAGCTGCCGAACACGGGCGGCGTGTTGACCGTGATCTGGCTGGTCGGGCTGATGAACGTCGTGAACTTCTCCGACGGCGTGGACGGCCTCGCCGCCGGCCTGTGCACGATCGACGGCGCCGCGTTCGCGATCATCGCCTTCACCCTGCATGTCCCCGGTGCCGGCGTGCTCGCGGCGCTCACGGCCGGCGCGGCGCTCGGCTTCCTGTTTCACAACTTCTATCCCGCCTCAGCATTCATGGGCGACTCCGGGGCCAACCTGCTCGGCTACCTGCTCGGCGTGGTGGCGGTGATCGGTTCGATCAAGACGGGCGCCGTGGTCACCCTGGTCGTGCCGCTGATCGTGCTCGCCGTTCCCTTCCTGGACACGGGCTTCGTCGTCGCCAAGCGCCTGAAGTACCGCCGCAAGCCCTGGTCGCACGACCTGAACCACTTTCACCACCGGATGGCCCGGATGGGCTTCGGCCCGCGCCGGACGGTCGCCTACCTCTACGGCTGGACGCTGATGCTGGCCGGGGTGGCCGTGGCCCTGCGCTTCGTTCCCTACTCCAACCACCGCGGCACCTACCACCTGGGCTGGCTGCTGGTGATGGCCGCGATCGTGCTGATCGCGCTGGCGGCCAGCATCTACCTCATCTACGTGCTCGAGATCCTCAAGTTCAAGAGCTGGCGAGCGCGGGAGATCCGAACCTCCGATCCGTCGAGAAGCGAGCGCGAGATCGCCGAGAGCGTGCAGCGCGAGGTCGAGACCGGGGAGTTCGAGCGGGTGGGTTAGCTGGCGGCGACGCCTGGACCCAGACGCGAGCGGCTCACCGGGCTGACCCGGCTCGAGCGGGTGCTGCTCGGCGTGGTCGTGGTGCTGATCGCCCTCGCCGGCGTGACGCGATACGCGCATGGTATTTCCCGAATCGCCGCGTTCGTGCTCGCCACGCTTGCCCTCGCCGGCGTGGCCTGGGTCGTGTCGATGGCGATCGAGCAGGTGGGCCGCCGCGTCGGACCGGCCGTCACGGGCGTGATGCAGGCGACACTCGCGAACCTGCCGGAGTTCTTCGTGGTCATCTTCGCGCTGGGGGCCGGCGAGACGGTGCTCGCCGAGACGGCGATCCTCGGCTCGATCCTCGTCAACGCCCTGCTGGTCCTCGGGTTGGTGATCATCGCCGGCGCGCTGCGCGCGAGCGACGGCGTCATGCGCTTCAGCCCCAGGCTCCCCAACGACACCGCGACCCTGCTGCTGGTCTCCTCGTTCATCATCGTCCTGATCGGCCTGACCCACTCTTCGGCCGACACCGCCAGCCACCACGCGGAGACGATCTCGATCATCGGCGCCTGCGTGATCCTGGCCGTGTATGCGACCTGGCTCCGTCAGTACCTGACCACGTCGGGGACGGCCGCGCCGGAGGGGGGCGAACCTCCGCGGATCAGCCTGGCCACGAGCCTATTGCTCCTGGGGCTCGCCGGTGTCGCCGCGGCGTTCGTCTCGGACTGGTTCGTGAACGCGCTGCGCCCGACGATCGACCAGCTCCACATCTCGCAGGCCTTTGCCGGCCTCGTGATCGTCGCGATCGCCGGCAACGCAGTCGAGAACGTCGCCGGGGTCGTCCTGGCGGCCAAGGGTCAGGCCGAGCTCGCGATCTCAGTGGTCAAGAACTCGGTGTCGCAGATCGCCGCCTTCCTGTACCCGCTGCTCGTGCTCGTCTCGCTCCTGACCGCATCGCGACTCACCTTCAACCTCGCTCCCGTCTACATCGGCGCGCTGATCGGAACCGCAATCATCGTCTGGCAGATCACCGGCGACGGCGAGGCCACGGTGTTCGAGGGAGTCGCGCTCGTGGCCGCGTTCGTGATCCTGGCCACCGTGGCCGCGTTCGAGTAGTCAGCCAACGCGGTTCAGCCGCGGAGTGCCTGAGCGATCCGAGCGATCACGGCGAGCGGCTCGTCCAGGAGCTGACGGTCGGTGACGCGTATGACGCGGTAGCCGGCCGCCACCAGCATCTGGTCGCGCTTGCGGTCGCGCTCGAACGCCAGCCGGTGGCCGTGCGCACCCCACCCGTCGAACTCGACGATCAGCTTCTCGGCTGGCCAGAGGACGTCGACCAGGTGGCCCTGCCGGCGGATGTTGGTCACGGGTCTTGGGAGCTGAGCCTGGTCGATCAGCTTCAAGAGGAGACGCTCGCGCTGTGAGCGCGTCAGACGAGGGTCGTCGATCAGCCCTTGGACGACCGGCGCTCCCTTACGCGATGGCTCTCGCTTCAACACGTCGGTGAGCGCATGGGGGGTTACGGCGCGGCGATACAGCGCTTCCTGGAAGGCGCGGACGACATCCTCGTGCGACTCGGAGGCGGCGAGGTCGCAGATCGTCCGTGCGATCGAGGTGACCCTCAGACCGCTCATGGTCACAACGTCCTGGCTCGCCATGCGCGAGACGCGGTGGATCCGGATGCCGTCCTGCCGATGGGGATTCCGGCCGACCACCGTCACGTCAATTTCCGCACCGAGTTCCGGCAGCAGCCGGTGGAGGACTGCGGCTGAGCGGTGACTCATCACCGCCTGATCCCCGCAGGCGATAGCTGCCGCGCGGGCACGCGCCATCGGCGTGGGTGCCGCCGGCCCGATCAGGTACACCCCCTGGTGCATCCGCTGCATCCAGTTCATGCGCACCCGGTGCTCAATCGCACCTCGGCCCAGGCCGGCGGCGATCAGCTGTTCACGGCCGATGACGTTGTCCTGATGGCCGGCGATGCGGGCGATCGCGCGTTCCACCTCCTGCATTTCCGCTCACGCCTCCGGTCCCCGCTCGGCGCCGCGCGCTTCGTCATGCACCAGATGCAGAAACGCGCACCGACCGTCGAAGACCCGCCGAACGCGCGCATTTGCAGGTGATTCGGGCCTCACGCAACCCAGTATCACCCAGCCGACGCCGTTTACCCCAGCCCGTGTCCGAGTTGGCACACAGAAGTTGCAGAGCCGTCGAAAAAGACGGCTGCGCCGGAGCTCCGTCTGAGCCAAGCGCCGGGGAAGCCCCGGGCTCCGAACTCAGACGATCGCGGCGGCGCCGACCCGCGCGTAGAGCGGGTAGCGCTCGGCGATCGCCGCCGTCCGCTCTGTCAGCTCGGCCCGACGGTCCTCGAACCCGTCCTGACCCAGCGCCTCGGCCAGGATCATCCCGACCTCGACGAAGTCCTCGTCCTGGAGCCCACGGGTGGCCAGCGCCGGCGTCCCGATCCGCAACCCAGAGGACACGGCCGGCGGCCGCGGGTCGAACGGGACCGCGTTGCGGTTCACCGTGATGCCGATCGAGTGCAGCCGATCCTCAGCCTGCCGCCCGTCCAAAGACGACTCCCGCAGGTCACACAAAACCAGGTGCACGTCGGTCCCGCCAGTCAACACACTGACTCCGCCGCCGGCGCCCAAGAGCTCGGTCGCCACCGCCCGGGCGCCGACAACCGTCCGCTCCTGGCGCTCCCGAAACGCTTCGGATGCCGCAATCTTCAAAGCCACCGCCTTGCCGGCGATGATGTGCTCCAACGGCCCGCCCTGCTGGCCGGGGAAGACGGCGGAGTCGATTCGCTTGGCCAGCTCCTCGGTGCACAGGATCATCCCGCCGCGCCCACCGCCGATCGTCTTGTGGATCGTGGTCGTGACCACGTCGGCGTACGGCACCGGATTGGGGTGCAGCCCGGCCGCGACCAACCCGGCGAAGTGCGCCATGTCGACGACCAGGTACGCGCCCACTGAATCCGCGATCGCCCGGAAGCGCTCGAAGTCCAGGAACCGCGGGTACGCCGACCATCCCGCCAGGATCAACCGCGGACGCCGCTCCAACGCGATGCGCTCGACCTCGTCCATGTCGATCCGGCCCGTCTCACGGCTGACGTGATACGGCGCGATGTCGTACAGACGCCCGGACACGTTGATCCGCATGCCGTGGGTGAGATGGCCGCCGTGCGAGAGCTCCAGCCCCATCACGGTGTCGCCGGGATCGAGCAGTGCGTGGTAGACGGCGATGTTCGCCTGCGCGCCCGAGTGGGGCTGCACATTGGCGTGCTCGGACCCGAACAGCGCCTTCGCGCGGTCGATCGCGAGCTGCTCGGCGACGTCGACGAACTCACACCCGCCGTAGTAACGCTTGCCCGGATACCCCTCGGCGTACTTGTTGTTGAGCACCGAACCCTGGCACTCGAGCACCGCCATCGGGGCGAAGTTCTCCGAGGCGATCATCTCGAGCGTCCGCTGCTGGCGTTCGAGCTCGTTGGCGAGAACCTCGGCGATCTCCGGATCGACCTCGGACAGAGGCCGGTTGAAGAAATCGGGAGGGAGCTCGGAAGGCACCACTGAGGCTACGAGCCTAGCAACGGAATCGGTCGGCTGAGTTACCGACCAGAGGCCCTCGAAACCCTCAGACGGCCCGCGCCGCGACGACCGCCATGTCGTTCTTCTCCCACCTCACCGAGGGCACGAATCCGGCCTCGCTCAACCATCGCAGCAGGTCGGCGAGCGGGCTGGGTCGGTCATAGCCCGGGGTGAGGGGGATCACCGCCGCCGCCGGGTCGAGCGGCACGACCACGTCGCCCAGCACGAACAGGCCGCCCGGCGCCAGCACGTCGCGCACCCGACCGAAGAGCTCAGCCTTATCGACGTCGTGCAGGTGATGGACCGCCAGCGCGCTGGCCACCAAGTCGAACGGGCCGTGCGGCAACGGCTCCTCGATCCGCCCCGCCCGCAGCTCGACCCGCCCAACAGGCAACCGACCCCGCGCCATCGACAGCATCTGCTCGTTCTCGTCGATCCCCACCAGCACAGCCTCGGGATGGCGCTCCAGCAACAGGCGCGCGGTCTCGCCCGTCCCCGTCCCCAGGTCGAGGATCCGCCGAGCACCGCCGTCGCTCGCCGCCGCGACCGCATCCTGGAACAAGTCGTAGTCCGGCAGCTCTGACCTGATCTCGTCCGCGTACGCGCCGGCGTCGAAGTGGTACTGCGAGTGCAACGCCTCGATCAGCTCGCGCTCGGGCACGGCGCCGGTGCGGACCACGCTCCACTGGCCGTCCTCCTCGTAGCGCCGCAGGTCGATCACGGTCGAAGGCGTGCCGGGCAGCTCACCACCGTCGATCACGAGGTCCACGGCCGACCGCAACAACGCCGGGACATCCGAAAGCCGGCGCGGATCCACCCCGCCGGCGCTGTTGGCACTCGACTGCAACACGGGCCGGCGCATGCCGGCGAAGCGGGGCACGTCGACCACCCGGACGCCGAGAGTCGAGACCTCAGCACCACACGCCAGCGGAAACCGCCCCGCCGAATTGGCCACCAGCACCGTCACCCCGCCAGGCAGCAGCCGCGTCATCGCCTCCCGGGTGTTCGCCCCCAGCGAGGGCAGCGACACCAGAGCAGCATCCAGATCGAAGAACATGACCGCTGAGGGCTTCTCGAGGCTCCGGCGCTTGAGCAGATACAGCCGCTCCACCGCGAACCGATCCTCCGGATCGCAGGCCAGGCCGTACACGGTGTCGGCGGGGAAGAGCGCCACGCCCCCGTCCGCGATGCACTGCTCCAAAGCAACGGCGTCGCTCAATGCCGGGCCACCACGACTCGCTCGTGCCCAGCCAGGTCGTACAGGATCTCGGTCGAGCTGAAGCCGGCTTCCCGAGCCATCGACGCCACGCACTCGGCCAGCCCCACCTCGAGCGCGACGAGCGGCACATCGGCCACCATCGGCAGCAGCCTCCGGACCGGGTCCAGGCCGTCGGGCCCGCCGAACAGCGCTCCAGCCGGCTCATACCCGATCTCCGGCTGAAGCGAGACGCCGTCAGCCACATAGGGCAGGTTGGTCAGCACCGCGTCGAACGACCGATCCAGCCCGATCAGCAGGTCCGCCTGGACAAACTCGACCCCCACCCCCAGGTGAATGCCGTTCTCCCGGGCGACGGCCAACGCATCGGATGAGACATCGGTCGCCCACACATCCAGATCGGGACGCTCGTCTTTGAGCGCCAGCGCCACCGCGCCGCTCCCCGTCCCGACGTCGACGACCGACGCGCCCGACGGAAGCCCAAGGGCGACCTCGACGAGCAGCTCGGTCTCCGGCCGCGGAATCAGCACCCGTCGATCGATCACCAGGGTGATCCGCCGGAACTCCTTGCGTCCCAGGATGTACGCCACGGGCTCGCGCGCCTCGCGCCGGTCGAGCAACTTCGAGAACCGCTCCAAGACCGCAGAGTCAACGACCAACGAAGCGTCCAACACCAGCCGAGAACGATCCACGCCGAGCACGTAAGCCAACAGAACCTCGGCATCGAGCCGAGGGGTATCGACCCCCGCGGCGGCCAGTCGCGACGTGGCATCGGCCAGGGCCCCCGAAACGGTGCGACCGGCGGCCACGGCCTCAGACACCCGCGGCCTTCTCCTCCAGGCGCCGGCGTTTCTCGTCGTCCTGCAGCGCCGCCGTCAGCTCGTCGAGCTCGCCCATCAGGACCTCGTCAAGGTTGTGCAGGCGCATCCCGATCCGGTGGTCGGTCACGCGGCGCTCGGGGAAGTTGTAGGTGCGGATCTTCTCGGCCCGCTCGCCGGTCCCGACCTGCGCCGCGCGCGACGCCGCCACCGCCGCCTGCTGCTCTGCCAGAGCGCGTTCATACAGACGCGCGCGCAACACCCGCATGGCCCGCTCGCGGTTCTGCAGCTGGGACTTCTCGTCCTGCATCGAGACGACGATCCCGCTCGGCTTGTGGGTGATCCGGACCGCCGAGTCGGTCGTGTTCACCGACTGGCCCCCTGGCCCCGAGCTCCGGTAGACGTCGATCTGCAGGTCTCCCGGATCGATATCGACCTCCACGTCCTCGGCCTCGGGCAGCACCGCCACGGTCGCGGTCGAGGTGTGGATCCGGCCCTGGGACTCGGTCTCCGGGACGCGCTGCACGCGGTGGGTACCACCCTCGAACTTGAACACCGAGTAGGCGCCGTCGCCCTTCACCGCAAACGTGTATGTGCCCTCGCCCAGAGACAGCGGCTCGATCACAAACCCCCGGCGTTCGGCGTAGCGGGTGAACATCCGGTACAGGTCGCCCGCCCACAGCGCGGCCTCATCACCGCCGGCGCCAGGACGTATCTCCACGATCACGTTCTTGTCGTCGTTCGGGTCGCGCTCGACCATCGCCAGGCGGATCTCGTCCTCGAGCTCGCCCATCCGCGACCGCGAGGACTCGACCAGATCTCGCAGCTCCACATCGTCTCCGTCCTCGGAAAGCAGCTCACGCGCGCCCTCTAGGTCGTCCACAGCACGCCGGTACTCGGCCGCCAGCCGAGCCGCCGGCTCGAGCTCGCGGTAGGCACGGCTGGCCGCGGCGAACCGCTGGCGGTCGCCGATCACCTCAGGGTCGGACAGCTCCTGCTCAAGCGAGCCGAAGCGGGCATCGATCTGGGACACGAGTTCATCGATCACGGCGATGACCCGAGTTTAGGTCGCGGGTGATTGATTGCGCGGGCCGCACCGACAAGGCCTTCGCCCTCGCGGCCCGCATTCCGCGGGCCGCACCAACGAGGCCTTCGGCCTCGCGGCCCGCTCAGGCTACGACTTCGAGACCGACCAGGTCCGCGGCCGAGACGCCCAGACCCTCCTGGCGCGCCAGCACCGCCTTCAGCGAGGCGATCGCCACCGCCAGCTGGTCGTGGTCGGGCTCGCGCGTGGTCAGCCGCTGAAGCTGCAGGCCCGGGTACATGATCGCGCGGACCCAGCCCCGCCGGCGGTTCCGCCCCGCCCACTTGATCACCTCGAACGACAGGCCCGCGATCACCGGCACGCCCACGATCCGCGTCAGCACGAGGATCCACCAGGCGGGCAGTCCGACCGGCGCGAACACGAAGATCGCCATGATCATCACGACCAGCAGGAAGCTGGTGCCGCACCGAGGATGCAGACGCGAGTACAGCGCTGCCCGAGACGGAGTCAGCTCGTCCGAGGCCTCGTAGCAGGAGATCACCTTGTGCTCGGCCCCGTGGTATTCGAATACCCGGCGCAGGTCGCGCAGGCGCGAGAGCAGCACCAGATACCCGAGGAAGATCGAGGTGCGCACCACGCCCTCCACGGCCCAGAAGGCCACCGAGGAGCCGAGCTGATCCTTGATCAGGCTGGTCAGGCCGACCGGCACCACGAAGAAGAGACCGATCGCGAACAGCGAGGCCACCGTGATCGTCCCGATCCAGGCGCCACTCGAGATCTCCTGCACCTCCTCGGGGAGCTGGGCGTTGGCCGATAGCCCGAGCGCGCGCATCCCGATCGCCAGCGACTCGACGAGAGCAACCACCCCCCGGATCACCGGCAACCGATAGATGCGCCGCCGTCGAGCCCACGACTCCAACGGAAACGCCTGCACGTCGATCTCGCCGAGCCCAGCATCCTCGGAAGGAGCGGGCTTCCGGACTGCGAGCGCCCACGAGTTGACGCCGCGCATCATCACGCCCTCGAGGACGGCCTGACCCCCGACGGGGGCGTCGCGCGTCGCGGTCAAGCGCCCCTCCTCGACCGCGGCGCTCATCGTCCCTGCTCCGGGCTAAGAAGTGCCCGCGCCGGTCCGCGCGGCGCGCCGGCCCTTGGCCACCCGCCGCTGGAAACGCTCGACGCGGCCACCCGTATCGACCAGCTTCTGCCGGCCCGTGTAGAAGGGGTGGCAGGCGGAGCAGATCTCAACATGGATTTCGGGCTTGGTCGAGCGGGTTGTGAACTCGTTGCCGCACGTGCAGCGCACGTGGGCCTCGACGTACTCAGGATGTACACCGGTCTTCATAGTGTTATCGAGTGTAGCGGCCAAGAGTTGAGCCCCTGGGCGCAAGCCGGCGCCCAAAGGCCCGCCGAGAAGTCTCGTTATCCCGTGGGAGCGGCCGGCGCCGGACAGGGCGTGGTCAGCGTGTTGTTGGCGAAGTTGGACTCGTCGACCGTGTGCGTCGGGTCCACCGTCACGATCAGATTTGTCCCGGCGGCGCACGCCGGGGCCACGAACTGCTCACGAGCGGTGGAGTGCGCGGCGAGCCAGCCCACGGTCACGGTCTGCGAAGTGCTGCCGGCGCCCGTCAGCGAGACCTGGAACGGACCGGCGCCGGTCTGGCCGCGGTTGGCGATCAGCGCCGTGTAGGTCTGCGAGGACTGTCCGGCCGTCAGCGCTCCCGCGGTCAATGAGCGCACGAGCAGGTCGGCGCGCATCTCTGGCTGGTAGCAGCCGGCAGTCGTCTGCACCGCAGTGGCGAGCCGCTGGCCCTGCGCCCCGATCCAGCGGAAGTTGACGCGGAAGCGATAGGTGGCCGGCGCCGCGAGGTCAACGACCGGGTGGCTGAGGATCCACACGTCGCCGGGGTTCTGGCCGAGCGTCGGGTCCTGCGGCGAGATCCAGCTGTCCAACTGCCGCCCCCGCACCATCGTGAACGCGGAACCCGAGGCTGTCTTTCGCATCAAGACGAAGCGCATCTGCATCCTGGCCGTACCGGTCACCGGCCGCATCACGGCCTGGACGGAGATCGCGCGCGCGGGCGGATCGAGCGCCTTCTGGCACACGAACGAGCGCAACTGGTAGAGCGAGGACGAGGGCGCCGCCGCCGACGCCGACCCGGCCGTGCACAGGAGCGCGCACGCGCCGGCCGCGATCAGGAATCGCATCCGAGACATTCACCATTACCAAACAGCTGGCGGGGTGAAAAGTCTCGGAACGTGCGGCCCCAGAGCCTCCTCAGGTGACCGTGTACAACGGCCCGTCGCCACCCTCGGGCGGTGTCAGCCGTCCGCCCTTGGCGGTGATCGCCCCGCACTGCACGCAATTGGTGTAGTTGACGATCACGTCGACGGGACCGGTGGCGGGCGCGTCGTCGGGAATCTCGTACACCCCGGCGGGGCACATCGACACCCACGTCTGGGCGATCTCGCGTGGAACCTTCTTGCGTACGCGGATGTGGTTGGGCGCGTCATCGCGAGTGGCGTTCCCCGACACGTACACCGAGGAGAGCTTGTCGAAGATGTACTTGCCGTCCGGCTTCGGATACTCGCTGCTCTTGCCGTCGATCGTCATCGGCGATTCGGCGTCGCGGTGGTTGGACCAGCGACCGCCCGGGAACCGCCCCTTCGACACCACCATCGCGTTGGTGATCGCGCCGCCGACGAAGAACCCCTTCGCGAACGGCTGCTTCATGTTGCGCGACTGGTAGAGCTCCTTGCCGATCAGCGAGTCCTCGACGAGCCGGTCGTACTCGGAAAAGTCCGTGCCGCCCTCACGAAGCTTCGCGAAGATCGTCTCGGCGGCCAGGATCCCCGAGTGGATCGCGTAGTGGATGCCCTTCAGGATCGGCACGTTGACCATGCCGGCGCTGTCTCCGCAGATCACCATCCCGGGCGCCGAGGGCTTGGGCATCGCCCAGTAGCCGCCCTCGGGGATCGCCTTGGCCCCCCAGGCCACGCGCTTGCCGCCCTCCAGGATCCCGCGCACGAGCTTCGAGGTCTTGAACTGCTGGAGCAAGTCGTGCGGCGAGACGGTGGCGTCGGTGTAGTCGAGCCCGACCACGAACCCGATCGACACGCGGTCCTCACCCATCGGGTAGATCCACGATCCCCCGAACTCGTGCCACTTCGAGCCGTAGCGCAGTGGCCAGCCCAGCGTGTGGATGACGCGGTCCAGAGGCTTCGAGACCTGCCAGACCTCCTTCACGCCCAGCGCCCACACCTGCGGCTCACGATTACGAGCCAGACCGAACTCGCGGATCGCGGCGCCGGTCAGGTGGCCCCAGGTACCGTCGGCCAGGACCGTCGCCTTAGCGGTCACATCCGACCCGGGCTCGAAGTTGCCGAGCTCCTGCCCGTCCTTGCCGCGGCCCTTGTCGCCGGAGCGAACCCCGCGCACGACGCCATCCGTGACCAGCAGCTGATTGGCCGCGGTCTCGGTGAGGATGTAGGCACCCGCCGCTTCGGCGCGCGACGCGAGCCAGCGTGACAGCTCGGCCACGCTGACCATGTGGTTGCCGTGGTTGCGAAACGGCGGCGGCGTCGGCTTGAGCGGCAGCGCCGACCCGGACGAGAGCATCCAGTAGACGCTGTCCTTGGCCACCGTCCCGTACGTCGGCCATTCCGACTCGGGCACGTCGGGCAGCAATGCCGTCAAACCCGACGGCCGCATCATGGCCCCGCTCAAATTATGAGCGCCGCACGCCTTGCCCTTCTCGATGACCGCCACCGGGACCTCGCCCAGTCGCTCCATCAGCTCCGGCTCGCCCTCGAGCAGCTGGAGCAGCCGGATCGCGCACGCCAGCCCGGCCGGGCCTCCGCCGACGATCACCACGCCGACGTCGATCCGATCGTCCTCGGGGTCGAGCTCGCGCTTGACGAACTCGCCCACGGAGTCGACGGGGGGCGGGAACTCGCTCGGCGCGACCGCGACGCGGCCGTTCATCGACGCCATGAAACCGGCTAGCCCTTCTTCGCCTTGATGGCGTCGATTAGCTTGGGAACGATCTTGTTCAGATCGCCGACCACGCCCAGGTCGGAGAACTCGAAAATCGGCGCGCCCGCGTCCTTGTTGATCGCGACGATGTTCTCCGAGGACTGCATCCCGACCTTGTGCTGGATCGCCCCCGAGATGCCCGCGGCCAGGTACAGCTTGGGCGAGACCGTCTTGCCGGTCTGCCCGATCTGCGCCGCGTAGGGATACCAGCCGGCGTCGACCACGGCCCGGGTGGCCGCCACCGCCGAGTTTCCGCCAAACGCGCCGGCCAGCTGCTCGAGCAGCTCAAAGCCCTCGGGCTTGCCGAGCCCGCGGCCGCCGGCAACCAGGATGTCGGCGCCCTCGATGTCGACGTCCGCGCCGCGCTGCTCGCCGCGCTGCACCATCTCGGCCTGGTTGGACCACGGCGAGTACTCGACATCGACGTCGACCACCTCGGCCGAGCCACCGTCGACCGCGCGCGTCTCGAACGCGTTGATCCGGCCGATGATGATCCCGAGGTCGCCCTGGTAGCGCGACACCGAGATCTGCGAGTCCTGCAGGATCGGGCGCTCGGCCACGAGCTTGCCGTCCTCGGCCCGCACGGAGATGACCTCCATGGTCACGCCGGCGTGCTTGCGCGCCGCCAGGCCGGCGCCGATCTCGAACCCGAGCAGACCGCCGCCGAACAGCGCATATGACTGCCCGTGCTCGTCGATCACCTTGGCCATCACATCGACCACCGGCTGGGCCAGACCTTCCGGACCGCGAGCCCGGAACACCTTGGTGGCGCCGTACGCGCCGAGCGAGGAACACAGCTCGTCGGTCAGGTCATCGCCGCCGACCACGACCGCGTGGCACTCGCCACCGATCTCCTTGGCTCGCGCGGTGCCTTCCGACACGGCGCCTAGCGAGTTCTTGTTGAACTCGCCCTCGTAATGCAGGACGTAGGTCAGGACGTCAGCCATAGCTAGATCAACTTCCTCTCTTCGAGCCACGCCACGATCTGCTCGACGGTCTCGTTCGTGTCCTCGTCCTCGATCACCCTGCCGGCCGCCTTGGCCTCCGGGGCGTGGAAGTCACCGCACTCGACCCGCGAGCCCTCGGCACCCACGAGCGCCGAGTCGATCCCGACGTCCCCGGACCCGACCTTCTGGAGCGGCTTCTTGCGCGCGCCCATGATCGCCTTCAGCGACGGATACCGCGGCTCGTTGATCGCGTCGCCGACCGAGATGACCGCGGGCAGCTTGATCTGCACGGTGTCGTAGCCGTACTCGGCCTGGCGCTCGCAGCGCAGGCCGTCATTCGAGACGTCCATCTTGATCACCTGCGTCAGCGACGGCATCTTCAGGTGGTCGGCGACCACGGCGCCGATCGTGTAGCACTCGCCGTCGTCGGACTGCTGGCCGAGCAGCACCAGATCCGGCGACTCGGACTCGAGCACCTTGGCCAGCGCGTAGCCGGTCGCGGCCACGTCGGATCCGGCCAGCCCGTCGTCGGTCAGCTGGACCGAGCGATCGGCGCCCAGCGACACCGCCTTGTGCAGCGCGCGGGTCGCCGACTCGGGGCCCATCGTGACGGCCACGATCTCATCGACCTCGACGGCGCCGCCCTCGCGAATCTGCATGGCCGCCTCGATGGCGTGCGTGTCGTACGGGTTCAGGTTCTTCTCGCCCGAGCGATCCAGCCGACCCGTCGAGGGGTCAATGCGCTTCTCGACGGCCGCGTCCGGCACCTCTTTGACGAGGACGCAAATCTTCAAGTCAGGCCTCCTAGAAGTTCAAACGGAGTCGCATATTACCCGGTTGACTGACGAGTCAATCGGTCGCTACCCGCCGTGGTTCGGGAGCAACGCGGCGTGTGACGAACGTCACGCCCGGACCGCGTTGCGGATGAAATCGACCGCCTGCTCGGTCGAGGCGCCGGGCGTGAACACCTCGGCGACCCCGAGCTCCTTGAGCTCCTTGACGTCGTCGGACGGGATCGTCCCGCCCAGCGTGACCACGACGTCGTCGGCCCCCTGCTCACGCAGCAACTCGAGCACCCGCGGCACGAGCGTCATGTGCGCGCCGGACAGAATCGACAGCCCGACCGCGTCGGCGTCCTCCTGGATCACGGTCTCGACGATCTGCTCGGGCGTCTGATGCAGGCCCGTGTAGATCACCTCCATTCCGGCATCGCGCAGCGCGCGCGCGATGATCTTGGCGCCGCGGTCGTGCCCGTCGAGTCCGGGCTTGGCGACGACCACGCGGATCTTCTTCTCGGTGGAGGGCATCGAGGGGCGGGGATTTTATTGATGAGATTGGTACGGGGGTCGAGGTGCCACCCGGGCCGCCATCGAGCGCAGGCGGATCGGCGGCTAAAAGACGGGCGCCTCGCGGTAGCTGCCGAACACCGTTTGCAGCTGACTAACGATCTCGCCCTCGGTGCAGTCGGCCCGCGCCGCCTCGAGCAGCAGGGGCATCAGATTGTGCGAGTCCTCGCGAGCGGCCTCGACCAGCGCCTGCAGCGCCCGCTCCGCCCGGTCGGCGTCGCGCCGCTCGCGGACCGCCTGGATCCGCTGCACCTGCTCGACCTCGAACGCCGGGTCGATGCGCAGGATCTCTGGGCCGAGGTCGTCGCCCTCGGTGTAGGCGTTGACGCCGACCATCTTGCGCACGCCGGACTCGAGTTCGCGCTGGTAGCGGAAGGCCGCGTCGGCGATCTCGTGCTGCGGAAAGCCCTGCTTGACCGCCTGGACCATGCCGCCGAGCTGATCGATCTTGGCGAAGTACGCGTAGGCCTGCTCCTCCATCCGGTCGGTCAGCGCCTCGACGAAGTAGGAGCCGCCCAACGGATCGATCGTGTTGGCCACCCCGGTCTCCTCGGCGATGATCTGCTGGGTGCGCAGGGCCACGCGCACGGCGGCCTCGGTCGGCAGCGCCAGCGCCTCGTCGAATGAGTTGGTGTGCAGCGACTGGGTCCCGCCGAGCACGCCGGCCAGTGCCTCGATCGCCGTGCGCACGATGTTGTTCAGCGGCTGCTGGGCGGTCAGCGACACGCCCGCGGTCTGGGTATGGAAGCGCATCCGCCACGACTCGGGCTTGCGCGCCCCGAACGTCTCACGCAGTTCCCGGGCCCAGATCCGGCGGGCGGCCCGGTACTTGGCGATCTCCTCAAAGAAATCTATCTGGGCGTTGAAGAAGAAGCTGAGGCGGGGCGCGAAGTCGTCCACGTCCAACCCGCGTGCGACCGCCTGCTCGACGTAGGTGAGGCCGTCCTTGAGCGTGAACGCGAGCTCCTGCGCGGCGGTCGAGCCGGCCTCTCGAATGTGGTAGCCAGAAATGCTGACCGGGTGCCACCTCGGCATGTTCACAGCGCACCACTCGATCATGTCCCCCACCAAGCGCATCGCCGGATCGACCGGGAAGCACCACTCCTTCTGAGCGATGTACTCCTTCAGGATGTCGGTCTGGATCGTCCCGCCCAGCCGCTCGGCGGGCAGGCCCTGGCGCTCCGCTGCCACGACGTAGAACGCCAGCATGATCGCCGCCGGCGCATTGATCGTCATCGACACCGTGACCTCGTCCAGCGGGATGCTTCGAAACAGGGTCTCCATGTCCAGGACGGTGTCGATCGCCACCCCTTCACGCCCGACCTCCCCAAGCGAGCGAGGGTGATCTGAGTCGTGCCCCATCAGCGAGGGCATGTCGAAAGCGGTTGACAGCCCGGTCTGGCCGTGATCGAGCAGGTAGCGGAAGCGTTGGTTCGTCTCCTCGGCGGTGCCGAAGCCGGCGAACTGACGCATCGTCCACAGTCGCCCGCGGTACATCGAGCCATAAACGCCGCGAGTGAACGGATACTCGCCCGGGAAACCGATCGGATCGTCAGGCCCACCAACACCGGCCGGGAGGTCAGCTTCGGTGTATAGCGGCGTGACCGGCTCGCCCGACAGGGTCGAGAACGATGCATCCCGCTCGGGTGCCAGGTCGTACACCTCCCGCCACTCCTCGTAACTCAGCGGGACGCCATGCACTGCGGTCATCGCAGCGCCATACTAGCATGACAGATATTAGGAAGCTAGAGTTTTTTTGACTGATCGGCGCTGAGGCGAAACTCGCTCAGGAGGTCACTTAGCGCTCGGAGGTCCGTCTTGCTCAGCGGCTCGGTGCCGAAGCGGATAGCGTGGAGCGAGTCGGTTGCCTCGAGCGCCGTCTGGCGCCCGAGCTCGGTGATGCTCGCGAGGGTGGCCCGGCGGTCGGTCGGATGCGGGGAGCGAACCACCTGGCCGGCACGCTCGAGTCCGTCGATCAGATTTGTGACGCTCGTGGGGTGGACCTGGAGCCGCCCGCCGATCCTCCCCAGAGGGAGGGCTCCTGAACGGCTGTAGTAGAGGAGCATCAACGCTTCGTATCGGGCGAAAGTGAGTCCGAATGGCTCGAGGACCTCATTGAGGCGTGCGAGCAGGATCTGCTGCACGCGCATGACGGACGTGACGGCCATCATCTCGCCAACATGAGTCGGTCCCCAGTGTCGGCGCCACTGGCGGCCCGCCTCCTCGATCGGATCGAAGCGGGGAGTCTCGGACATCAGTCGCCAAGGTTGCCACGATCCCCGGATCCCATGAGCCAGGAGGGTGCGGAGGCGCACCCCAGGGCCTAGACCGGGCCAAACGATGGCAGCGCGGCGGTTAACCCGCCGTCCACCACGAGTGTGGTGCCGGCGACATACTCCGAGGCCGGGGAGAGAAGAAACAGTACGCAGTCGGCGACTTCCTCGACGAAGCCAGCGCGGCGCTTCGGAATCCACGGCCTGACAGTGTCAGGCGGCGTCTGGAGACTGCGGCTGAATGTGACGTCGGCGAAGTCGGACTCGACGACGCCGACCCTGAGGACGTTGACGTTAACTCCGAGCGGCGCGAGCTCGACCGCAATGTGTCTCGCCCACTCCTCAGTCGCCGCGTGCGCCGATGAGTCGCTCGCCCTGGGCGCCTGGCCCCCGCAACCGGACACAGCGACGATGCGGCCGCCTCGATCCATCAGCCGAGCAGCATGCTGTGCGCCGAGGACGAATGCACTCACATGGGCGTGGAAGCTTCGCTCGAGATCGTCGGGGTGCAGTCGCATCAGTGACTCGGCCGCGCGCCTCTCGGAGTGGGATATGAAGAAGTCGAGTCGACCGAAGCACCGCCGCACCCGGCGGAACATGAACTCGATGTCGTCGGCATCCTGCGGGTCCACATGGATAGAGATCGTGCTAATGCCGAGGCGTTCGATGGCGTCGACCGTGCCCAGCGCCGCTTCTTCGTCGGAGCTGTAACCGATGACCGGGATGGCGCCGCGGGCCGCAAGCAAGAGGGCCAGGGTTCGCCCGACGGTCTGCGTCCCACCCGTGATCAGCGCGATTTTGTCCTCGAACCCGTAACGGGGCGACGGTGCGAGACACCGCGTCTCCCCACCATCGGGTGGTTCATTCACCACTCAAATCCTCTGGAGGTGCCTTTACGTTGCCCGGGTGTCATCGATCCACGCCGGCCGAGCGTCCTCCTCAGGAGTCCGCAGACCTCGGCCAGGCGTTCGTACTGGATGAGCGGAGCGCTTCCGAGCGTCATCAGGATGAATTCGCCGACCCCGGCGTCCAGGTAACGCTGAAGCTGCTCGGCCACATGCTCGGGCGGACCGAGCGCGGCCCAGCGCTCGACGACGTGTAAGGGCAGCTTGTACTGGCCCTCGAGGTGCTGGGCCGCCTCCCGGCGTGAGCGTTCAAGGTCGTCGTCGACGTGTACGAGGATCAAGAGGGTGATTGAAGGCTCGGGCCGGCCGCCCGCGGCCGCAAGCTCTCGCAGCCGGCCGCCTCGTTCGATCAACTGGTCAGGAGACAGCCACATCGGCAGCCAGCCGTCACCAAAGCGGACGGTGCGCCGCAGGGCCACGTCGCCTCGTCCGCCGATGAGGATCCTGGGAAGCCGCCGCATCGCCGGAGCGAGAGGATTGGCGTGAACGGAGAGCGCCTGACCATCGAAGTCCACCCGGCGTCCCAGAAGCAGGTCTGGCAGCACGGTAAGCGCCTCATCGACTCGTTTTCCACGCGTGCCGACCGGGACGCCGGCTGCCTCGAACTCCTCCGGATACTCACCCCCTACGCCAACGCCGACCGTGAGACGTCCACCGGACAAGGCGTCGATGCTCTGGATCTGCTTGGCCGCCCAGGCCGGCGGGCGCAGACCAAGCAACATCACACTGAATCCCAGCATCAGTCGTTCCGTAGCCGCGGCGGCGGCGGCGAGGGCGACGCTTGAATCCAGCCACGGCGCGTGTCCCCACAGGTGGTCGCCCACCCAAGCCGCATCGAATCTGAGCTCCTCAGCGTGGCGTGCGCCTTCGATGACCCGCGGCACCTGACCGGTGTGCATGGGATCGAACGTCGGCAGCAGCACGCCGAAGCGAGCCGGCGGGTGTGTCGAAGGGTCGGTGCCGGTCGGGCTGCTCATGTCGGCGGGTATCTTCGCGCAACCGTCCTGCCGGGGACTAGACGGCCTCGAATCGGATGACGCCATCGTCCCCGGCGAACTCGCGCACTCGACCGCTGTTGAGGAGCAGGTCGACGTGTCCGAGTACCTCGGAGATGGTCAAGTAGGCCTGAGTGACGGCCACGTTGCCCCACAGCGACTGGGCGAGTTCGTACGCACTCGGCTGCCCCCGGGCGATCAGCTGCTCAAATTTATTGCATCTTTGGTCGTGCATCGAGAAGCGCTGCTCGATCAGCCGGCGATGGTCCGTGATGGGGGCGCCGTGGCCCGGAAGGACGACCTCGAGCGCGGTGTCACGCGTCTGCTCCATCGACTCGAG
Organism: Solirubrobacteraceae bacterium; assembly: GCA_035504535.1. Lineage (GTDB taxonomy): Bacteria > Actinomycetota > Thermoleophilia > Solirubrobacterales > Solirubrobacteraceae > Palsa-465. The sequence goes on from DATJRS010000027.1 coordinate 43,342, forward strand.
GTAGGTGACCAGAGCTTGCGGTCGGGCGCGCGCATCATGGTCGAGGGGTCGCGTCATCACGGCATTGGAGGAGACGTGGCCGATCAGATGGTCGCCGGCGAACAACATGCCGCGGTCGGCGTCCTCGAACACGGTGTCGGACGGGGAATGGCCTGGACGGTGCCGGACGATCAGCTTGCGGTCGCGCAACGCGAGCCGCTGATCGTGGTGGAGAGGAACCGTAACCGTGGCCGGAGAAGCCCAACCATGGAAAATCGCCGCCACGGCGCGCAGGACCGATCGCGCGTCCTGCGGGACGCCGTGCGCAGCCATGACCTCTTCGGCATAGGCGTCATCGCGGTCCATCGACTCGGGGAACTCGGACAGCCACGGAGCCAGTAGGTCGAGTGCAGCCACGTCCGCGCCAGAGCGGCGCGCGAGGATGTCGACCAACCCGAAATGGTCCATGTGCTGGTGAGTGACGACGATGAGGCGGAGATCCTCGATTCGGTGACCGTAGGTGGCAAGACCGCGGGCGAGCTCGACGAGGGTGTCGGCCGAGTTCGGGCCGGCGTCGATGAGGGTCAGCGGGTCGTCCTCGATGAGGTAGGCGTTGATCGGCCCGATCGCGAACGGGGTCGGCAGGGGCAGGCACCGAACGCCTGCCTCGTCCATGAGACGGGCAGATGGCAGCTGATGCGAGGAGCCGAGCGGAAGACCTATGGTCACGTCAGCTGGCGAGACCCGAGTAGCGCCCGCGGAAGAAGGCCAGCGGGCCGCTGCCCCGCCCGGCTTCGGCGGCATCGACGCGAGCGATGTAGCCGACATGATCCCCGAGCTCGACTCGCTGGGTGATCGTGCAGTCGATTCGCGCCAGGTACTCATCGAGCACGGGCAGTCCATCGGCACTCGAGTGCCACGCGACGCCGTCGAACTTCTGCGCGCCCCCGGCCGCGCTGCGGGCGAAGGCGCTTGAGACGTCGTGCTGATGGCGATGGAGGATGTGGACGGCATAGCGTTGCGCCTGCTCCATCGCGGCAAAGCTGGCTGCGGAGCGGGCCACCGACACGAGGACGAGCGGCGGGTCGAGCGAAACCGAGGTGAACGAGTTGGCGGTCATGCCAATTGGCTGACCATCGGCTCCGATCGTCGTGACGATCGTAACCCCGGTCAGGAAGCAGCCCAGAGCGCGGCGGAAGCTGTCCGGGTCAACCCCGCCATCGGTCAGCGTGCCGCTGTCGGCGAGTGCCGTAGCCATGGCTAAACGCTGGCGACGACCGGGCTCGGTTCGAGGTCCCGGAGCTGTGGGATGACCTCGCTCGCAAACGTCTCCATCGCCTTCAAGGCCAGGCGACGCTCGAGCGATGGAATCCGAAACCATCCGATGTAGTGGCTGACACCAAGCTCGGTGGCGAGACGCCCGATCGTGTCAACCACCTGATCGACTGAGCCGAAGTTGCCGCCGTGAGTAAGGGTCTGCTCAAGCGTCAGCAGCTCGATGTTCTGGCGCACCTTCTCGTAATACTCGGCCTCGGCGGCGATCGCCTCGTCGGAGCCGGGGACGACCTTCCCGACCGTCCGGTAGTAGGCAAGCGCGGACTCGGCGACCTTCTGCAGGTGGATCTCAGACGCGCCTACCCAAACCTGCTGCATAAACGGGATGTCGTAGTCGGACGGATCATGGCCGGCCTCGATCAATGCCGTGCGGTAGGCGTCGAAGTTCCGCTTCATACGCCCCAGTGGCGCGAATGTGGGCGAGGTGATGATGTGGTCCCCAGCGGCGCCGCGCTCCGGGAACGAGGCCGGCGAGACGACTGCGTGCCGGATTGGGGGACCGCCCGGGCGCACGGGCCGTGGCGAGACCGCCACCTCGTCGACCGAGTAGTAGTCGCCGTGGAACGAGAACGGTCGCCCAGTCCACGCGAGCTTGAGGATCTCCACGACCTCGGCATAGCGCTGCTTGCTGGTCTCGGCACCGAGGCCGAAGCCGGCAAACTCCTTAGGCTGATATCCCCGCCCGACCCCGAGCTCCAGCCGCCCACCGCTCAGGATGTCCAGTGTGGCGGCGTCCTCGGCCAGCCGCAGTGGATTGTGGAATGGGAGCACGACCACCGCGGTGCCGATCTCGATCTGCTTCGTCGTCTCTGCGACCGCCGCTCCCACCATGAGCGGGTTGCCGAGGATGCCATAGCGGGAAAAGTGGTGCTCGGTCAGCCAGGCCGAGTCGAAGCAGAGCTCGTCGGCCAGTTTGATGTCCTCAAGGGCCTCGAGGAGCACACGATGGTCATCCTCGCCTTCTGCTGGGAACAGGTTCTGAATCCCGAACTTCATGCGACGCTCCTTTTATTCCGACCAGTCGGTATGAAGCGTAGTCGAGCTGAGCGGGGCAGTCAAGCCTAATGACGACCGGCCGGTCCGGGTTCTGACGCCACCGCGTGTCCGTGCCTACCGGTCGGTACGTCGCGGTGGTATGTTCCAGCGGTGCCCAGGCCGGCAGCAACCCGTCGGCGCGCATCCGGGGGCTATGCGCCCGAGGAGACTCGCCAGGCCATCATCGACAGCGCCCTGAGGCTGTTCGGCGCTCAGGGGTACGCGGCTACCTCGGTGCAGGAGATCACGGACGCGGCGGGCGTCACCAAGGGTGCCTTCTACCACCACTTCGAGAGCAAGGAAGACCTGCTCCGTCTGATCCACGACGAGTTTCTCGATTATCAGCTGGCGATCCTCAAGGTGGCGCTCGATCGGGAGACGGATCCCGACACCCGGCTGCGCGACCTGCTGCGAGCGCTGCTCGAGAGCACAGCTCGCTACATGGCCAACGTCACGATCTTCTATCAGGAGCGTCGCCATCTGACGGGTGCGCGCTTCAAGGCGATCAAGCGGAAGCGGGACGAGTTCGATCGCCTGTTCCGGGACGTGATCCAACGGGGGGTCCAGGAGGGGGTCTTCCGGGACGATCTGGATTCGCGGATAGTCGGGCTCGGGATCCTCGGCATGTGCGCCTGGGTGCACCAGTGGTACCGACCCGACGGTCGGCTCAGTGCGGAACAGATCGCCGACATCTTCAGCGAGATGGCCATTGACGGCCTGACCGTGAACTCCCGCTCGTCCCGGTAACAGCGCGCCCCGAACCTACGCGAGGCCGGAGCGCCGTCAGCGCCCGCCCCGGGGGCGTGGACGAGGCGCGAGAACATACCGACCAGACGGTACGAACTTGTGCTAGCATGACGCAGCGCAGTGTCGGTCCCGGAGGAGAGAGAGAAGGTGGCGACGGTTTCACAGACCCCGGGGTGGGCGGCTCATCTACCAAATGGCCTGGGTCCCGAGGGGATCGACCTATGCGCGGACGGGAGCCTGGTCGGCCGGTGGATCCGGCGGTGGTCCGAGGCCCCGTCGCGGCCGCAGCTTCAGGACGTCGACGGAAGCTGGCTGACCGCTCACGAACTCGAAACGCGCACGCGGGCGTCCGCTGAGCGACTCCGCGCCGCCGGTCTGGAGCCGGGGGACCGGTTCCTGCTCTCGGGCGCCAGCTCGGCGGAGTTCGTGCTCGCCTACGTGGCGGCGCTGAGAGCCGGCCTCGTCGTCGTTCCGGTCAACACCACGTACACCGAGACCGAGGTCGCGCGCATCGTCCGCGCGGCTGCACCCGCGGCGGCGGCGGTTGACGACGATCGCCGCGCGGAGTGGATCCGCACCGCCGGGGGCGACTCGATTGCGATCACTTCGATCGACCTTCGCCGTCTGCCACAAAGCCGGGCGACGCCGCCGATCGATCTCGCCATGCGGGGTGACGCTGCGCTGCTCGTGTATACGTCGGGAACGACCGGTCAGCCCAAGGGCGCGCTCCTCACGCACGGCAACCTCTTGGCCAGCGCGACCGCGGTCGAGCTCGCTTGGCGCTGGAGCGGTGACGACCGTCTGCTCTTGACCCTGCCGCTGTTTCACCTGCACGGCTTGGGCGTCGGGATCAATGGCAGCCTGTGCGCCGGCGCCTCGATCGTGCTCCGTGCGAAGTTCGACGCCTCGGATGTGGCCGAGCACTCCAAGCGCGGTGTGACGCTCTTCTTCGGCGTGCCGGCGATGTACGAACGACTGGCGGCCGCCGGCGCGATGCGCGACCTGGCTGGCTTGCGGCTGCTCGTATCCGGATCGGCGCCGCTGCCGGCGGCGCTGGCGCGGGTTCTCGCCGGCGGCGCCGGCCAGATGCCGCTGGAGCGCTATGGCATGACCGAGACCGTGATGGTCACGTCCAACCCGTACGCCGGAGTGAGAAAGCCCGGAACGGTCGGCTTCCCGCTGCCGGGAGTGGCGATCCGGCTCGCCGGCGATGGTGAGGTCGAGGTCACGGGGCCGAACGTGATCGCCGGCTACTACGAACGTCCCGAGGCCAACCGGGAGTCGTTCACCGACGATGGATGGTTTCGGACCGGGGACCTTGGTGAGTTCGACGAAGACGGCTATTTGCGGCTGGTCGGACGGAGCAAGGACCTCATCATCACGGGCGGCTACAACGTCCATCCCCGCGAGGTCGAAGAGGCGATCGGCAGCCATCCAGATGTGCTCGAGGTGGCGGTGGTGGGCCGGCCAAGCCCTCGCTGGGGCGAGGAGGTGACGGCGGTCGTGGTGGCGGCGCGGGCCATGGCCAAGGACGAGGTGCGGTCGTACGCGGCCCGGCAGCTAGCGCCGTACAAGGTCCCGAAGGGGGTCGAGTTCATCGATGCGCTGCCGCGCAACGCGCTCGGGAAGGTGTTGCGCGCAGAGGTCTAGCGAGCCGCGACGGAATGCGATACGGAGGAGAGGAATTGCGATGTCATTGGAACTGATCACCGAGGAAGCGCGCGAGCAACGCGAGCCCGGAGCCCATCTAGGTTCAACGACCGGTGTTCCGGACGCGATCCTGCACCAGCTCACGAAGGCGTTCGCCGCCATGCGGCGAACCGACGATCCCGACCATATCCTCGACATCCTCGTCTCCACGGCGCTGTTCGTCGTCCCGGTGACGAACGTATGGGCGGCCTGGCGCTCGCCGGGGGCGCCGCTGAGTCACGCCACCTTTTTTGATCCGGCGGTCCCGGCCCCGCCGGACAAGCCCGTCGCGACCGAGGCGCTCGTGGCCGCGCTGGAGGCCTGGTCGGAAAGGCTCCAGGTCGGTCAGCCCCCGTTTGAACTCGACGCGGCGCGAGCGCCGTTCGTGGCCGGCTCGGTCCCCGCGCCGCGGCTCACGATCATCCCGATGAGCTCGCCCGACCGCTTGGGCGCCCTAATTCTGGCCGAGTCGCTCGAGCGACTCTCGGTGCATCTACCGGCCGTTACGCTGCTATGCGATCGGGCCCTGGCCGAGCTCGAGCTTGCCATCGCGCGCGCGGCGGGGGAGCGAGCGCGAGCGCTCTCGGAGGCAATGACTCAGTTGGCCGCGTCGTACTCGAACCCCGAGCTCGTGCTGCAGACGATCGTCCGCTGCGCGGCTCAGTTGATGCACGCCGACGCGGCCTACGTGATGCTCGTGGACGAGGGCGGGCACACGCTGCGCGTACGCACCGCATCCGGCATCACCGGCGGCGCTTTCTTCGAGTCTTCCTATCCGGTGGACCAGCTCTTGCCCGGCGTCGCGATTCGTAAGCGGCGGGTCATCTGCGTGCGCGATCTTCAGCGCCACGAGGAGGCGCCGCGATCACGCTCGGAGGGGCTGCGGACCGCCGTGTGCGCCCCGATGTTCGTCGAGGACCGACTCGTGGGTGTGCTGATGGCGGCGCACCGCGCGGTGCGTGAGATCCCGATCGCCGATCGCAGGGCGATGGCGGCCCTGGCCGACGCCGCCGCGGTGTCGATCACGAATGCCCGGATGTTCGCCGAACGAGAGGAGTCGATTCGCTCGCTGGCCGATGCCGGCCTTCAGCTGGAGCGGCGCTCGGCTGCCGCCGCGCGCACGATGGCATTCCAGCAGCGACTCACTGCGCTGATCCTGCAGGCCGGCGGGCTCGAGAGCATCGTCCAGGCAATGCACGAGACGCTTGGTTGCCAGGTCGTGATCCTCGATCGCGAGCTGGCAGTGCTGCACGCGAGCGGGCGGGTCACGCTCGACACCGGGCGCCTGCACGAGGCGATCGCGTCGCTCGATGAGGCCGCCGGCATCGCGCGACTACAGGTCGGCGGCGAGCACGTGCTGGTGGCGCCGCTCGACCTGGCCGGCGCCCGCAGCGCGTACGTCGTCGTGATCGGAGAGCCGGAAGGATTCGAGGGAGCCGACCTCGGGATGACCGAGGCCGCGGTCACTGCGATCGGCCTCGAGCTCATGCGCGACCGGGCGACCGCCGAGGCGGAGGCGAGGCTTACCGGTGGCCTGTTCGCAGCGCTTCTAGCCGAGGATGACGTCGACGAGGCGCGGCTCCTTCGCCGTGCCTCGTACCTGGGCTACGAGCTCGGCGGCCAGAATGCCGTGATCGCCGTCACCGCCGGCCAGGAGAGCTCCGGGCGCCGGCCGCTCAGTTTGGAAACTTGCGTCCAGCGTGCCGTCCGACGTCGGGGCGAGGGCCCGGTGCCCGTATTCGAGCGCGACGACGCGATCGTGGTGGTGTTGAGCGATCCCCACGAGGTGCCGGACCAACTGATCAAGGAGTACGCCGGTGCGATCAAGCAGGAACTCGACGTGTCCGGTCGCTCGGTGGGAGTGAGGATCGCTTATGCCGGAGCCCACGCTGGCATATCTGGTTTGCGCCGTGCCGTGCAGCAGGCTGAATACGCGTTGCACGTGCTCGGGGTTCTCGGCCGCAGCGGCAAGCCGCAGGCGTTCGGCGATCTGGGCGTGTGGACCCTGCTGGGCCGCGTCGGCGACGCCGAGCAGTTGATGTCGTTCGCGAGCGGGGTGCTCGGAACTCTCATGGACCACGACGCAGAGCGGCAGGCGCAGCTCGTCGACACGGTGCGCACGCTGGTCGAGTGCAACTTCCACTACCGCACGGCCGCGGAGCAGCTCTACACGCACCCCAACACGCTGCGTTACCGCATGACGCGAATCAACGAGTTGACCGGTTTCGATTTCGCCGATGCCGACGATCGGCTCAAGGTCGAGATCGCGCTGCGCATCCTCGACGTGCTCGGTCCAACTCCGGCATGACGGCGCTGAAGGGTCTGCGGGTCGTCGAGCTCGAGGCTAAGGGCCCCGCGCCGTACGCGGTGATGCTGATGGCCGACCTCGGCGCCGACGTGATCCGCATCGATCGCGTCCGCGCGAACGCCGGACGGCTGCCGATGCCGGAGGCGCTTCAGCGAGGTCGCCGCTCGGTCGCGTTGAACCTCAAGGACCCAGCGGGGCTACGAGTACTCCATCGCCTGCTCGACACGGCCGACGTGCTGGTCGAGAGTTACCGTCCCGGAGTCGCCGAACGGCTCGGATTCGGTCCGGACGCATGCCGGGAACGTAACCCGCGCTTGATCTATGCCCGCATGACCGGCTGGGGGCAGGACGGCCCGCTCGCCGGTCGGGCCGGACACGACATCAACTTTCTCTCGCTGGCGGGCGCACTGCATCCGATGGGAAGCGCGGACCGCCCGCCGCCTCCGCCTCTGAATCTGCTCGGCGACTACGGCGGCGGCGCCATGTTCCTGATCGTCGGGGTGCTCGCGTCACTGCTAGAGCGCGAGCGCTCCGGCCAGGGGCAGATCATCGATGCCGCCATGGTCGACGGGGTGGCCAGCATGCTGACCGCCTTCCACGCCATGCGAGCGGCCGGGGCATGGACCGAGGCGCGCGAGGACAACGTGGTCGACGGCGGCGCGCCGTGGTACCGCAGCTATAAGACCGCCGACGGCGGCTACATCGCGGTCGGTGCGCTCGAACCGGCCTTCTACGAGGTGCTGCTCGAGCGCCTAGGCCTCGATGGATGGCCGATGCACGAGCGCGACCGCTGGCCGGCCCAACGCGCCGAGCTCGCCCGGATCTTCGCGCAGCATCCGAGGTCGCATTGGGAGCGCCAGTTCGACGGCACCGACGCGTGCGTGACTCCGGTGCTCACCCTCGAGGAGTCGACCCGGGCGCCCCAGCTCGTGGCCCGCGCCGTCTTGCAGCCATTCGCCGACACGTTTGTACCTGCGCCGGCGCCGCGGTTGTCCCGGACGCCCGCCACCGTGGCTGAGCCCTGCTCCTCGGTGGGCGCTGCCACCGACGAGGTGCTAGCAGGGCTCGGGATCTCGCCCGGCGAACGCGCACGGCTGCGCGACAGCGGAGCGATCGGTTAGGCAATCGATGGCCACGCGGGTCCTGGACTTGAACGGGAACGAGGAAAGCGAGAGCCACTTCCCGCCGGGCGCGGCCGTCGTGATCGGCGGAAGCGGGGGAATCGGGTGCGAGATCTGTGAGCGTCTGGCGCGGCACGGAACGGACGTCGCTCTGACCTACCGATCCAATGCCGACGCCGCCGGGCGTGCCGTGGAGGCGATCGAGCAGAGCGGACGCCGTGGGCTGAGCCGGCCACTCGATCTCGCGGACGCGGCGGCCGTCCGAGCGTTCTTCGACGAGGTGGCCGGCGAGTTCGGCCGGATCCACACCACGATCTTCGCGGTCGGAGCCGACATCCCCATGGTCCACGTGTGCGAGATCGACGAACACGACTGGGCGCGCACGATCGACGGCGATCTGACCGGGTTCTTCAACGTCGTCAAGGCTGCGGTTCCCCACCTGCGCAGCCACGGCGGCTCGCTCGTGGCGGTGAGCAGCGCCGGGCTGAGGCGCCATCCCCCGCGCGACATCCTCTCCACCGTCCCCAAGGCGGGGATCGAGGCGATCATCCGGGGCGTGGCGCGCGAGGAGGGGAGGTTCGGCGTGCGCGCCAACGCGGTTGCCTTGGGGGTCGTCGAGGCCGGTCACTTCCATCGCGTCGAGCAGGAACTGAGCCCTGAGTTCATCGAGGCGATGCGACGCAACACCGCGATGCGGCGTCTCGGGACGGCTCGAGAGGCCGCGGACGCGGTCGTCTTCCTGGCGTCGTCGGCTTCGAGCTACACGACCGGGCAAAGCCTGACGGTGGACGGCGGCTACTCGGTCTGATCGATTCTCCAAACCCATCCAAGCCCGGGCTGCGATGTTTGGAAGCACGGACGAGGAAACGGACGGGAAGCGCTCCTATCGTCACGGGCGCATGACCGTGGGCATCGATGTGATGGAGCTGGCTCCGAGCGAACTCGTCTCGCCCTTGCCACCCTGGGAGCTCGGGGTCAAGCCGGGTGCGGTCGGAGTGGCGATCATCGACGGGTCGGCCGCCGATTGGCGCATGCTCGGCGCCGAGCGCCCGGCCCTGGCCGACGAACTGCGCCAGGCGCCGGTGATCACGGTTGGAGTGGTGCGTGATGCCGCGAATGGGGAACCGATCGGCGGGCTGGTCGGTGGCTGCGATCTCGTGCTGACCCAAGAGGGCCCACCGGGCGGCGGGCCAGACACACTCGAGGAACGCATCCAGGTCTTGCTCAAATCGCTGACCGGCGCCGGCGCGACCGCGTTGGTCGCGGCACAAGTCCTGCGTGCGCCAGTGAGCTCGGTCGCGGCCGAGTCATTTGCCTACTCGATGCTGCTGGGCAGCGAGGCGTTCCGCGGCTGGCGCGCTGCCTCGGCGCCCAGACCAAGTTCGGACGGCAACGGGGACGGCGAGCGCGTCAGTGTCGAGCGCGCCGGCACCGGCTGGAAGCTCACGCTCACCCGTCCCCACAAACACAACGCGTTCGACGCGCGGATGCGCGAGCAGCTGTGCGACGCGCTCGATGCGATCGCCGCGGCGCTCCCGGCGCCGGTCGTGCTCCTCGGCGCCGGCCGGTCGTTCTGCTCCGGCGGCGATCTGGACGAGTTCGGCACGGCGCCCAGCCCGGTCGCGGCCCATCTCGTGCGCACCGGCCGCAGCGTGGCGCGGCGGCTCGCGCGCCTTGGCCCGCGAATCGTGGCCGGGGTCCACGGCCTCTGCATCGGCGCGGGGGTCGAGTTCGCCGCGTTTGCCGCCATCGTGATCGCGGCCCCGGACGCCACCTTCAGGCTCCCGGAGCTGTCGCTGGGACTGGGCCTCGGCGCCGGCGGAACGGCCAGCATCCCGGCCCGCATCGGACGTCACCGCACCCTCGAGTTGCTGCTGCGCGCGCAGCCCATCGATGCGCCGACGGCGCTCGAGTGGGGCCTTGTGGACGAGGTCGTCGCCGCCGAGGCGGACCTCGTAGGGCGCTGCTTCGACGCGGCGGAGGGACTGGTGTGAACCTCGCCACGGTGCTCGAGATGGCAGCCGGCGGATACGCCGACCGGACCGCCACGATAAGCGAGGATGGTGAGGTCTCCTACGCGACGCTCCTGGCTCGCGTACAGGCGCGGGCTGCCTGGCTGCAGCGGCAGGCTGAGGAAACCGGGGCGCCGAACGTGGCCTACCTCGGGCTGTCCGGCGACCGCTTCGTGGAGCTGCTGCTCGCGGTAGCCTGGTCGGGACTCACCTTCGTTCCGCTCAACTACCGCGCCAAGGCGCCCGAGCTCGCGTCGCTCCTCGATCCATTCCGCCCGGCGCTCGTGGTCTACGAGGAGCAGTACGAGGCCAAGGCCCAAGCATGTGCGGCCGCCGGCGATCGACTCACGCGGGTCGAGACCGCTGCCGACAACGGTGCAACGCTCGGCACCTACGCGATGGATGGCGAGCGGGTGGCGATCGTGCTGCATACCAGTGGCACGACCTCGCGCCCCAAGGCGGTATTGCTCCGGCACCGCCACCTGTGCTCCTACATCTTCGGCGCGGTCGAGTTCGGCTCGGCCTCTTCCGGGGAGACCGCCCTCGTGTGCGTCCCGCCCTACCACATAGCCGGGATCATGGGTGTGCTGACCCCGCTGTACGCGGGACGCAGGATGGCGTTCCTGCCGCAGTTCGAGCCTCACGAATGGCTCCGGACCGCCGCGCGACACGAAGTCACCCACGCGTTCGTCGTCCCGACGATGCTCGGTCGGATCCTGGACGCGATCGAGGAGGACCCGGCGCTCGCGCCGAGCGGTCTGCGCCACGTGGCCTATGGCGGAGGTCCGATTCACCTCGCCGTGGTCGAGCGGGCGCTCAGACTGCTGCCCGAGGTCGACTTCGTCAACGCCTACGGGCTGACCGAGACCAGCTCGACCGTATCCGTACTCGCGCCCGAAGACCACCGCCGCGCGCTCGCGTCGGGCGATCCCGGCGTCCGCGCGCGCCTGGGCTCGGCGGGCAGAGCCCTGCCCGGGATCCACTTGCGGATCATCGGCGAGGACGGGGAGGACCTCCCCCCGGGCGAGGTCGGCGTGATCACGATCGCCGGCGCTCAGGTCAGCGCCCACTATCACGGCGCCGATGACCCGCCGCCGCGCTTCGCCACGGGTGATCTGGGCTACCTCGACGACGAGGGATATCTGTTCATCGCCGGACGTTCGGATGACGTGATCATCCGGGGCGGCGAGAACATCTCTCCGGGGGAAGTCGAAGACGTCCTGGCTCGCCATCCGATGGTGGCCGGGGTCGCGGTCGTCGGCGTCCCAGACGAGGAGTGGGGGCAGCGCGTGGTGGCATTCCTGGAGGTACGCGGAGCCGAGCAACCCACCGCCGAAGAGCTCGAGGCCTGGGCGCGCCGGTCCCTGGCCGGATTCAAGGTGCCCGCGTCGTTTGTGTTCGTCGACGAGCTGCCGCGCACCGACACGGGCAAGGTCATCCGCAGGCGGCTACAGCACGGAAACGTCGATGAGGCGGCCAGTCCCGCTTGAGCCGGGCGCCCTGAGCGGGGTGCGCGCGCCGTGGGCGCTGGTCGGAGTGCGCGTGTGGACCGGACAGGGTGGACCCTCGCGGGAGGCGCTCGCGTTCGGCCCGGACGGCCGGATCGCGGCGTGCGGTACCAGCGCCGCCGTGCTGGCCGCGCTGCCCGATCGCGCGGAGGTCGTGGACGGCCGCGGCGCGACCGTGTGCCCCGGATTCGTCGACCCCCACGTGCACGTCCGCGCCTGCGCCTCGGCGGCTCTCGCCACCACCGTCGCGGCGCAGGTGGGCCCCGCCGAACTGGTCGCCGCCGTACGTCACGCGTCGCGGCGCCAGGTGCCCCACGGTCGCGGCGAATGGATCACGCTGGTCGGCGCACACGTCGAGTCTCCAATGGGCGGCCGCGTGCCGGACCGGCGCGCGCTCGACCAGGTCAGTCGGGGCGCACCGGTCAGGATCCGCGACCGCACCGGCCACGGGTGGCTGTTTAACTCCGCGGCGCTCCGGCGGCTCGGGGTCGACGTGCTGGCCGGCGGCGGCCGCGAGCATACCCCCGCCGGGGTTACCGTCGAGCGAGGCGCCGGCGGGCTCGCCACTGGGTTCGTGGCCGATCACGTCGGCTGGGTGGGGTCTCGGCTGGGCCGGGTCAGCACCGAGGCTGGCCTGCGGCGCGCGGTGGCCGAGTGGTCGCACGATCTGGCGCGTCGCGGAGTCGCGGCGGTCTGCGATGCGACCGCGACCAACGATGCCTCGCGGATCTCCAGTCTGATGGACTGGCGCAAGTGCGGTGCGCTGCGCCAGGAGGTGACGTTCCTGTCGGCGCCGGGCGCCGTCGTCGGGCCGCGGGCGGCACGGCGTCATGCAGGGGTTAAGTTCGCCGTCGCGTCCGATCAGCGATTGGCCCAGGCGCTGCGTCGTGCGGCACGGACCGGATTGCCGGTTGCCGTGCACTGCGTCGGGCCCGATGAGACTGCAACGGTGCTTCAGGTGGCTGCCTCGCTGCGGCCTGGCGAGCGGGGGCCGCTGCGGCTGGAGCACGCCGCCTTCGTGCCCCCGGATTGGCTGGCCCAGGCGAAGGCGCTCGACGCGACGGTGGTCACGCATCCCAGCTTCATCGAGGCCCACGGCGACCGCTACCTTGCCGACCCCGACCTCGAGCCGCACGACTGGCTCTACCGCCTGCGTTCATGGTCCCGGGCCGGTGTGCGGCTCGCGTTCGCCTCCGATGCTCCGTTCGGACCAGTCGACCCGCTGGGAGCGCTCCGGTGTGCGGCGAGCCGCAGAACGATCTCTGGCGCCAGCATCGGGGCGGGTGAGGCGCTGTGGGGCGAGGCGGCGCTGCGCGCGCTGACGGTGGGTGCCGCTCGCTGCGCGGGGCTCGATCGCCTCGGCTACGGGCGGCTCGCGCCGCGCGGACCCGGCGCGGCCGTCGTGCTGAGCGGCGACCCGCGGGACCGTCGTGCCCTGGACGGGTTGCAGCTGATCGCCGGCGTGATTGGCGGGCACGTTGTCGATTGACGGTGCCGCGGCGCTGATCGAGGGCTGGGCGATCGCGCGCCCCGCGGGGTGTCCCGACCCGCTGGCAATGGCCGGCGAGATCCTCGCCGGGTTCGGCGCCGCCGTCTCCGAGCGGGAGACGTCCCGGTCCGACACACTCGAGGTGATCGCTCCCAGCGGTCGGAGGGTCGAGGTCCGGCTCGCCGGTTGGATCGGCGAAGGAGTGCTCGCCTGCGCGCGGCCGCGGGGGAGGGTGCTGGGCGCGTACGCGGCGCTCCGGCTGGCCGGAGCGGCCGTGTTCGCCGGCGGTCGAGGGATCGACACATGTCTGGGCGCGGCCGAGCTGGCGTGCGAGCTGACCGCGCCGGGCCGGATGCGCGGCGGAAGTCGACCGGAGCTCGTTCGCTGTCGGGACGGCTGGGTCGTCGTGCGCTGGCGCGACGCGCACGAGCGGGCGCTGTTCGAATCGCTGATCCACGACGCCCGCCCTGGCGACCGCGACGAGATCGTCGCCACCGCGCGCCTCGCCCGGCTGCTGGTGGCGCCGGTCGAACCACCGCCCTCAACACCCGCGCCGGTGGCGCAGCTTGGGACCGGCTCGCTGGGTGGGGAAAGCGCGACCGTCCGGCGGCGGCGACCGCGGGTGGTCGACTGGAGCGTGCTGTGGGCCGGACCGTGGGCCGCTGCGCAGCTGCGCCGATCGGGATCGGCCGTCGAGCGCGTCGAGCATCCTCGCCGGCGCGACGGCCTGCTGACCTTCCCCGACGGGCGGCGGTGGTGGCGCGCCCTCAACGGCGACAAGCGAATATCGCTGCTCGACGGCCGCGATCCGCGGGGACGCCGTCAGCTCGAAGCCGCGATCGGCACAGCGGACATCCTGCTCACGAGTATGACCCCGCGAGCGCTGGCCTCGCTTGGCTTCGACGAAGGCTGGCGCCTGACCCGGGCACCCCACCTGCTCCACCTCGAACTGGTCGCGTTCGAGGATCCATGGGCCGATGCTCCGGGACTGGGTGAGCACGCTGCCGCCCGAGCGGGTCTGCTGTGGCGGGACGGCGGACCGCCCGGCGAGCTCGTCCCCTGGGCCGATCCGCTCCTGGGCGCGAGCGCACTGGCCATCAGCCGGATCTGGCTCGCTTCGCGGTCACGCCCCGGCGGGCGCGTCCGTCTCAGCCTCGAGCGCGCCGCGTCGCTCGCGTTCGCGGCCACGCCGGCGAGCGTCTGACGCCTTCACCTCGCGCCAGCAAACCAGCGCGTTCATCGCGGCCGGGAACCCGGCGTAGACGCAGATCATCGCCAGTGCCTGCTGGACCTTGGCTTCGGGGACTCCGCCGGTGAGAGCTCCGAACAGGTAGTTGCGCAGCTGCTCGGTCTTGCCCAGCGCGGCGAGGGAGACGATGGCCACCAGCAGCCGTTCTGAGAAATCGAGCGCATCGTGGGCCCAGACGTCGCCGAACACGAACTCGCGTGCCCACCGGCCCACGTCCGGATCGAGTTCGGACATGAGCGCGTCGATCGCGTCCGCCTTCTCGCCGAAGATCCGCCGCTCGATCGCGCGGCCCCTCGCGCCTGGGTCGCCGTCGCTCCGCGACACGCCTCAGTCCGGCATCGAGTAGCCGCCGTTGACGCTCAGGATCTGCCCGGTGATCCAGGTGCTGAGCGGCGAGCTCAGGAACAGAATCGCGTAACCCTGGTCAGAGGGCTCGCCCAGGCGGCCGAGCGGGTAGGCCGGCACCACGACCTCCTCGCCGCCCCACTGCGCCACCACGGCGTCGCTGCCGGGCGTGTGGGTCGTGCCGGGCGAGACGCCGTTGACGCGGACCTTGAAGCGAGCGCCCTCCTTGGCCAGCGCCTTGGTGAAGCCGACCACGCCGGCCTTGGCGGCCGAGTAGGCGACGAGTCGAGGCTCGCCGATGCGGCCCGCGTCGGAGATCAGGTTGACGATCGCGCCGCCACCGTTGGAGCTCATCGGCTCGAGCGCCGCCTTGCACATGTTCATCGTCCCGAGCAGACAGACGTCGACGTCGCGGTTGTACTCCTCGACGGTCTGCTTGGCGAAGAACTTGACCGTCCATGCCGCGGCGTTGTTCACCAGCACTTCCAGGTGACCGAAGTGCTCGACCGTGGCTGCGACCGCCGCGCCGGCCTGCTTGGGCTCGCGCACGTCGACCTGCGTCGCGGCGACGTCATAACCGTCGGCCGACAGCTTCTCCGCGGCCTGCTGCGCCGCCTCACCGTTGAGATCGGCGATCATCACCGCCGCGCCGGCCCGGCCGAACAAGGACGCGGTCTCGTAGCCGATGCCTTGCGCCGCGCCCGTAATCAGCGCGACCTGGCCGCTCATGTCGATTTCAACCGCCATGTGATGCTCCTTGTAGTTCAGGTTGTGGGCGCGCCGCCTTACGCTGGCTGCGCTGGTAGAAAGCGTCGAGCCGCTCGAGCGCGTCCGGGTCGAATGCCAACCGCTCGGCGTACGCTCGTTCGAGCCGCGAGCCCGCGGCACGACCGTCTTCGATCCGGGTCCGGACGCAGTCCTTGACCGCGCTCAGCGCGCCGCGGGTGCCGCGGAGCACCTCGCTGACGAGCTCGTCGGTGGCCTGAGCCAGCACCTCGCCCGGGACGACGCGATTGATCAGCCCGAGCTTCTGTGCCTCGGTCGCGCTGAGCGTCCGGCCCGTGAACATCAGCTCGAGCGCTTGGGGTCGGCCGACCATCTCGGTCAGTCGCTGAGTCCCTCCAGCGGCGGGAATTAGCCCGATTGTCGCCTCCGGGAAGCCGATCGTCGCGTCCTGCGCCGCGATCCGCAGGTCGCAGGCCAGGGCGACCTCAAGGCCGCCGCCGAGCGCCATCCCGTGGATCACGGCAATCGTCGGGATCGCGAGTCGGTCGATGTCGTCGAACACGGTCTGGATGCCGCGGAAGAAGGTCCGCAGGGCGGAGCGGTCCTGGTCGCTCGTGGTGTCCCGCATCCATTTGATGTCGCCGCCGGCGCCCAGACACCGGCCCCGGCCGGAAAAGACCGCCGTGCGCGCATCGGATTCGGCCAGGCGGCGGACCACGTCCCCCAGGGCCAGGACAAGCTCGAGGTCGAACGCATTGACCGGCGGTTTGTCGAGCTCCACGCGCGCGACGCCGTCGGCGAGCGTGAAGTGCACGAGGTCGGTCATCAGCGCCACGGCGAGAAGTCCGGCCGGCGCTTCTCCATGAACGCCGTGGCACCTTCGGTCTGCTCGCCCGAGTCGAAGAACTCGGGATGTAGCTCGTCGACGAGCTTGCGGTCGTCGAACACAGCCCGGTTTGGGCCCAGCCATTCGTCGAACGTGCGCTTGACGAGGTGGAGCACCGACGGAGATAGGGCCAGGAGCTCGTCCGCCCACTTCTGGACCTCGGCCTTGAGTTCCTCGGGCGGCGCCACCGCGTTGATCAGGCCCCACTCGAGTGCCTGCTCCGGCTTGATCCGGCGACACAGCAGCCACATCTCCTTGGCCCGCTTCACCCCGAGGACGGCGATCGCCTGTCCGACCTGGATGCCCTCGGCGGGACTCGCCACCCGCGGCCCGTTCTGCCCGAAGGTCGATCGGGTCGAGGCGATCGTCAGATCGCAGAAGTAAGCCAGGTGGTTGCCTCCACCGATCGCGTATCCATCGACCATCGCGATGATCGGCTTGGGCGAGGACATGAACTCGCGGTACAGCGCCTTGTTGAGCTCGTCGAGTGACTCATCGCCCGCAGTGAACGACTCCTCGTTCTCGATCTCGACGTCACCGCCAGCCGAGAAGGCGCGGTCGCCGACGCCCGAGATCACGATCACGCCGCAGTCACCGTCGACGCTCGCTCGCCGCACCGCATCGATCATCTCCTTCATCGTCAACTGACGGAAGGCGTTCAGCTTCTCCGGGCGATTGATCTCGACCCAGGCGACGCCCGAGCCAACGTTGTAGGTGATGTCCGTGTAGGTCGCAATGTCGGCGTTCTGCACCAGGATTCCTCCACGCGCGTTTCAGGTGGGCGAGAGCTGGAATCTAGGTCTCAGGGCGTAGGAGGCAGGCCCAGAGTTGGCCGCGGCCGTTTGGCTTGCGTCCCAAGCGCGGGCCGCCCTGCCGCCAGCGGCTGTGCGGCAGTACAGACGACTCCAGGGATCTCTGGATCGACGGACGTGGCCGCTCTGCCGGCGCCCGCGTAGCGTCCGCCGCGCGATGAGATTCGATGGCTGTGTTGCGATCGTCACCGGCTCCGGCCGGGGGATCGGTCGCGCGACCGCAGAGGGACTCGCGGCCGAGGGCGCGAAGGTGCTCGTCAACGACGTCGACGAGGAGGTCGCCGCCGCGGTCGCCGCCGACATTCGTGGCGCGGGCGGCGAAGCCGACCATACCGCCGGCAGCGTGGCGGACCGCAGTTTCGTCGAGTCGATGGTGGAGCACGCCGAGCATCGACTCGGGCGCGTCAACGTCCTGGTCAACAACGCCGGGATCACGGCTCCGGCGATGGCGATGAAGATGACCATCGAGCAGTGGCAGCAGGTGATCGATGTCAACCTCACCGGCGTGTTCAACTGCATCCAGGCCGTCGGGCCGTCGTTCAAGCGCACGCACGACGAGGACCCGGATATCCGCTGCGCCGGGCGGATCGTCAACGTCAGCTCGGTCGCGGGCCTGCGCGGAACCGTCGGCCAGCCCAACTACGGCGCCGCCAAGGCGGGCGTGATCGGCCTCACGATGTCACTCGCGCGGGAGTGGGGGCGCTATCGGGTGGTCTCAAACGCGGTCGCCTTCGGCACCGTCGAGACGCGTATGACCGAGAAGATCCGCAACGACGAACGCTTCCGGGAGAAGTACATGGAGGAGATCCTGCTGCGCCGCTACGCGAGCCCGGAAGAGGTGGCGCGGGCGATCATGTTCCTCGCCTCACCTGACGCCGACTACATCACCGGGCAGACGTTGAACGTCTCCGGAGGGCTGCACATTGGCTACTGAGGTTGAGGTGACGGGCGTCGACCTGGGACGGGCGCCCGATCTCGAGGTGCTCGCGAAGCTCGAGTTCCCCATCGTCCAGTACGAGGTCGCGCGCTCGAAGATCGGCGAATACGTGGCCGCGATCGGCGACCGCAACCCGCTGCACAACGATCCGCTCGCGGCGCAGACGGCCGGCTACCGCGATGTAATCGCGCCCCCGACGTTCGCCGCGGTGTTCGCGATGCTGCCGTTCCGCCGCGCGTTGGCCGACCCCGAATGGGTGGCACGCTCGACGATCGACCCGGCGAAGATCCTGCACGGCGAGCAGAGCTTTGAATTCAATCGGCCGATCGTGCCCGGCGACCGGCTGCTCGTGCAGTGCATCGTCAGCGACGTCGAGCGCAAGCGCTCGCTGGTGTTCCTGCACGTGTCGATGCGCGTCGACGACCAGCGCGGCGAGCGCGTCCTCGCCGGGACGATGACCCTGGTCCTGCGGCCATGACCGTCGGCGAGCTCGTGCCCAAGCTGTCGCGTCGGATCGACCTGCGCACGCTCGTACGCTACGCGGGGGCCTCGGGCGACTTCAACCCGATCCACTACGACGCCGAGTACGCCCGCGCCGCCGGGCTCGACGGCGTCATTGGCCACGGCATGCTGGCGATGGGGTTGCTGAGCGAGGCGATCACCGACTGGATTGGGGACTCGGGGCTGGTGCAATCGATCTCGGCTCGCTTCACAAGCTCGTACCGGCTCGGCGACGTGCTGACCGTCAGTGGCACCGTCGTCGGGGTCGAGGATGGAGTCGCCCAGCTGCAGCTGCGCTGTGTGAACCAGGACGGTTTGGAAGTCATCAGAACCGCCAGCGCCACGGTGCTGGCCGGCGAAGGGAGCCACGACGATGTCTGAGATGGGCAAGCGGTACCGCTGCGAGAAGTGCGGCAGCGAGGTGCTGACGATCAAGCCGGGCGAGGGAGAGCTCGCCTGTTGCGGGCAGCCGATGGCGACTATGGACCCGAAGGCAATCCCGTCCGGGGACTGATCGCGGAGTGCGGTGGTGAACATCACCGAGACTGAAGACCAGCGACTCCTGCGCGAGGCGATCCGGATCTTCGTCGAGCACGAGGCGCCGGCCGACCGGGTCGACATCTGGGAGGCGGAGAAGACCTACCCGGCCGACGTGTTCCTGGCGCTCGCACAGCAAGGGTATGTCGGGCTTCCGTTCGACGAGTCGGTCGGGGGCGGCGGGTACGGCGCGGTCGAGATGGCGATCGTCGGCGAAGAGCTAGCCAAGCCGGGTCTCGACCTTGCCGGCGGTTACGGGCTGACGGTATTCGCGGGGCTAAACCTGGTGCGCCACGCCACCGCCGAGCAGATCGACCGTTACATCCCGGCGATGATGCGCGGAGCGCTGCGGTTCGCGCTCGGGATCACCGAGCCCGATGCGGGCAGCGACGTCGCCGGGATCAAGACGCGGGCACGAGCAGTGCAAGACGGCTACGTCATCAGCGGCCAGAAGCTGTTTACGACCGGCGCGGGCGTTCCGGACACAGTGATCCACGTGCTGGCGCGAACCGGCCCCTCGGGCCGAGGCCGCGACGGGCTGTCGGTGTTCATGGTGCCGAACGACGCCCCCGGGCTGGAACTCCGGCGGCTCGACACGGTCGGGCGTCACATGCTCGGGACCTACGAGACCTTCTACGACGACGTCTTCGTTCCCGGGGATGCGCTGATCGGAGCGGAGGGCTCGGGCTGGGACGTCGTCACCTCGAGCCTGGAGCTGGAGCGCGTGTTTGCCGCCGCCCAGTGCGCGGGCGCGGCGCGGGCGGTGATCGACCTGACGGCCGAGTACGTGTCCGAGCGTCAGCAGTTTGGCCGTTCGATCGCCTCGTTCCAGACCGTCTCGCACCGGCTCGCGGACGCCTTGGTGGCGGTCGAGGCGGCACGGCTGCTGTCCTATCGCGCCGCCAACCTGGTCGAGGCGGCGGCCCCCGGCGCGAACACAGAGGCGGCGATGGCGAAGCTCGCCGCGACCGAGGCCTTCCAGCACGCGAGCGAGCTCGGCATGCAGCTGTTCGGCGGCTACGGCTACATGAAGGAGTACCGGATCGAGCGCCATTGGCGCGAGGCGCGGGTCACGACCGTGACCGCCGGCACCTCCGAGATACAGCGCTCGATCCTTTCCAAGGACCTGTTCCGCGGACGGACCCTGGCGTGATACGG
This sequence comes from Solirubrobacteraceae bacterium, assembly GCA_035504535.1. GTDB lineage: Bacteria > Actinomycetota > Thermoleophilia > Solirubrobacterales > Solirubrobacteraceae > Palsa-465. Next base: position 63,716 of record DATJRS010000027.1, read on the forward strand.
TGGCCGCTGAAGAGACATACCGGTCAGTCGGTATGAATGAGAAGAGGAGCGAGGAGAAGGGTCCCGGATGAAGTTCGGCATTCATCTGAATCACGAGTACGAGAAGTCCGACGATCTCGGAGACCGGATCGACCAGCTGATCCGCATCTGCAACACGGCACGCGACCTGGGGCTGGACTCGATCGTCGGCATGCATCATTACCTGTCGTCGCTGGCGACGCTGCAGCCGCTGCCGCTACTGGCGCGGTTGATCCCGGAGACGGGCGATATGCGGATCGGGATGGGCGTGTACCTGGCCTACGAGCATCCGGTAATACTCGCTGAGAACTTCGCGACGCTCGACCAGCTGTCGGGCGGGCGGCTGATCCTAGGGCTCGGCGCGGGCTATCGGGAGAACGAGTTCAACGCGCTCGGGTTGGACCGGGCGACCCGCGTGTCGCGTATGTTCGAGGCGGTCGAGCTGATCAAGGCGTTCTGGACCGGCGAGCCGGTCGACTTCCACGGCCGACACTTCAGCGTCTCCGGCGAGGCGGCCAGCATCGTGCCGGCGCAGCAGCCACGCCCGCCGATCTGGCTCGGCGCCAATGGCGAGAAGGGTGTGCGCCGGGTCGCCCGCCACGCCGACTCCTGGATCGCGCCGCCGAACGTGAAGACGCGCTGGGCCAACGGCCACCTCGGCTTCTTCAAGGACGAACTCGAGCGCGTCGGCGTCGATCCAGCAACGCGCGAGTACCCGCTGATTCGCGAGCTGTACATCGGCGACAGTGACGTGACCGCCGCCGCCGAGGTATCGGATTACCTGCGCGAGGAGTACGCCATGTACTCGGTCTACGGCGAGGAGGTCGAGTACTGGCGCACGATGTTCCCCGAGCTGCTCGAGAAGGCGTTCGTGATCGGCTCGCCGGAGACCGTCGCCGACAAGCTCGCCGCCTTTAACGACGCCGGCTTCGACCACTTTATCTTCCGGATCGCGTGGAAGGGGATGCCGTTCGAGCAGTCGCTGCAGACGCTTCAGCGGCTGGGTACCGAGGTGATGCCGCGCCTGCAGGGGGTGGCCACGCGATGATGACCACCATCCTCAGCGGGCTGTCCGACGGCGCCCTGTACGCCGTGGTCGGACTGCTGCTCACGATTCCGCTGGTGCGCACCGGCGATTTCAACTTTGCCCAGCCGGCGTACATCGTGCTTGGCGAGTACCTGCTGGTCTCGCTCGACAACCACCACTGGAGCATCATCCCGATCCTGATCGTGCTGCTTGCTTTGGGGGGTGTGCTGGGCGGCGCGCAGGAGGTGGTGTTGCTGAGGCCGACCCGCGGACGCGACACCGCACTGGTGACGATGCTCGGGCTGTTCATCGCGATCCAGGGTTTCGTCCTGGCGTGGTGGGGGCCGAACCCGGAGTCGGCCAGCTTCTTCGGCGGGTCGAGCACCATCCACATCCTGGGCGGCGTTCTCCAGCCGGTCGACCTCTGGCTCATTGGGATCGCGGTCGTCGCGGCAGCGGTTCTGCACTACGCCGTCCGCCGCACGCGCTGGGGGGTTCTGGGCCGCGCGTCAATGACCGACGAGGTTGGGGCCGGACTGCGGGGGGTGAACGTTCCCCGCCTGCGCACCGCGGCGTTCGTCCTGGCCGGAGCCCTGTCGGCGGCCGTGGCCGTGTTCATCGCGCCGGCGACCGGGATCAACTCTGACAACGCGCTCACGCTGGTCGTCTTCGCGTTTGCGGCCATGGCGATCGGTGGAACCGGCAGCTTCGGCGGCACCCTGCTCGGGGGCCTGGCGATTGGACTCGTGTATTCGTTTGCGGAGCGCTACCTGACCGCCGATTGGGCCCAGATCCTCCCGTTCGTGATCCTCTGCATCGTCTTGGTCATTCGGCCCACCGGGATCTTCGGGGTTCGACGACTGCGACTGGTGTGACGATGCGACGCGCATCCCTGGCGTCTTCGGTCGGTCGTCTCGGGCGTTTCGGACTCGCGTTTCCAATCGCAGCCGCGGTGATCGTCGCGCTGATGCCGTGGCTCGGGCTCGGCCTGACGATTCAGCGCGAACTCCAGTTGGCGGCAATCTACGCGTTGATCGTCGCCGGCTTCAACATCGGCTACGGCTACGGAGGCCAGCTCGCGCTGGGCCAGGTCGCCGTGTTCGCAGGAGGGGCGTACGTCACGGCGATCCTCTACAACCACGGCGTCACCGAGCTGACTATCGCGATCGTCGCGTCGGTCGCGTTCGCTGGGCTGCTCGGGCTGATCACCGGGCTGCCAGGGCTGCGCTTCGCCGACTGGTCGCTCGCGCTAGTCGCGTTCTTCCTGGTCCTGCTGATCCCCAATATCACCGACCTGCTCTCGGCGCAGACCGGCGGCGTGATCGGGATCCCCGGAATTCAGGGCCCGACGCTGTTCGGACAGGCACTTTCCGCCAAGGCCTTCTACGTCGTCACAATCGTCGTCAGCGCCCTGGTCCTCCTGCTGTACCGCAATCTCGTCAAGTCGCGCTACGGCAACGGGCTACTGGTCTTGAGGCACGGTCAGGCGCTGGCGCGGTCGGTCGGACTCTCTCCCTACCGCTTGCGGCTTTCGGCGTATCTGTGGAGTGCGCTGCCGGCCGGCCTCGCGGGCGCCTTCTACGCGTACTTCTCGAGCTACATCCAGGCGGGGGTGTTCGATTTCAGTCTCGTGACGTTGATGCTCGCGGCCTCGGCGCTTGGTGGGACGCGCAGCATCTGGGCGGCGCCGATTGCGTGCGCGATCCTCGTGGTCGGGCCCGACCAGGTCGCCGCTTTCGACAAGTACTCGGTACTCGCCTATGGGGTGCTGCTGATGGTCGTCGGCGTCGGCTTCGCGGCGGGGCTCGCCGGCGTCGGCGACACCGCCCTGGCGCGGTTCTCGGGACGCCTCCGCCCGCGGTCGCAGGCGGCCGACGTCGCTTCCGACGGCGCCGCGGGCGCTGGACGCTCGGATTCACCCGACCCACTCGCCATCGCCGGCGCCTCGCTGTCGACCAGGGGCGTCTCGAAGGCGTTCGGTGGCGTGCGCGCGCTGTGCGAGGTCGACTTCGACGCGAGGCAGGGGGAGATCACGGCGATCATCGGCGCCAACGGTGCCGGCAAGACGACGCTTCTGAACGCGATCTCGGGTCTGATCCCGCTCGACAGCGGCGAGGTACGACTCGGCGAGGAGGTGATTTCGCGGCTCGCGGCGGACCGGATCGCCCGGGCCGGCGTGTCCCGCACCTTCCAGACACCGCAGGTTCCGGACACGTTGTCGGTGCTCGACGTGGCGGCCAGCTCCCGGATCAGCCGCCGCCGGCTGCCATCGGTCGAGGTCGGGCTGCGCAGCCCGCGCTACTGGAAGGTCCAGCGCCAGGACCTGCTGCGGGCACGAGCCGCGCTTGCGTTCGTCGGGCTTGAGCACGACGAACAGCTGCCGGCCGTGGCGCTGCCGCTTGGTCGCCGGCGGATCCTGGAGGTCGCTCGCTCGATCGCCGCCGAGCCGGCCGCTGTGCTGTTTGACGAGCCCGCCGCCGGCCTGGATCAGGAGGCACTGGAGAGCCTTGCGGCGGTCCTCCGAAAGCTGCGCGATGAACGCGCCACGGTCGTGCTGATCGAGCACAACGTGCGCTTTGTGATGGACGTCGCTGACACCGTCTACGTAATGGAGCTCGGCTCGGTGATCGCTTCTGGGCCACCCGAGGTCGTGCGGCGCGATGAGGCCGTGATCGCCAGCTATCTCGGGCACCGGCACGCCGCCCCCGAGGGCCCGGCGGCCGAGGTGCGCGAGCCTGCGAAGGTCGGCGATGGCGACTGAGCTCGCCGGTCCGAACGGGGCGGTCAGCACCGCCGTCGCCAACGTACTCGATGTCAGGGACGTTTGCTTCGGCTATGGCGACCTGATCGCCGTCTGGGATGTGTCATTCAGCGCGCGGGCGGGGGCGTTGACCGCGATCGTAGGTCGAAATGGTGCCGGCAAGACGACGGCGATGATGGGCATTGCCGGCGTGCTGCCCTGCCTGCGCGGGTCGGTGGCGCTGTCGGGCTCCGAGCTCGGGTCGATGAGCAGCTGGAACCGCTCGCTCGCCGGGCTCTGCCTCGTGCCAGAGGGCAAGCGTGTGTTCCGGGAGCTCACCGTGGAGGAGAATCTCAATGTCGGTCTGCCGCGGAGGATCTCCGGCGCCGAGCGCAAGGAACGCTGCCAGGAGGTGTACGGGTGCTTCCCGATCCTGGAGGAGAAGCGCAAGCATCTGGCAGGGTCGCTGTCAGGCGGCCAGCAGCAGATGCTCGCGATCGGCTCCGCGCTCGCCATGCGCCCGAAGGTCCTGCTCGTCGACGAGCCGTCGTCGGGACTAGCGCCGACCGCCGTCGACGTTGTGTACGAGACGCTGGACAAGCTCAAGCGGGATGGGATGGCGATCGTGCTCGTCGAGCAAATGGTCGAGGACGTCATGACCGGGATCGCGGACGAGGTGGTCGTGATCGAGCAGGGCCGTGTGGTCCTGCACGACGCGCCCGACCGCATCTCGCTGAAGGACCTCGAGCACCGCCTTTATGTCGCGTGAGCGAGCCGCGACGGCTTCACCTCAACTACTTCCACAGCCACAGTGGGAGCCATGAGGCCGCCTGGCGCGATCCCGATGCCCCGGCGCCGGGGGTAGCGCTACAGCTCGACCACCTCGCCCGGGTCGCTCAGATTGCCGAGGCCGCGTGCCTGGATTCGATCTTCCTGCCACACGGCATGATCGCGACCGGGTTGGAGAACAGCGACTTCGGTTTCGGTCTCGACCCGCCGATCGCGCTGGCGGCGATCGCCGGCCGCACCGGTCGGATCGGGCTGATCGGGACGGCCTCGACCACTTTCAGCCACCCGTTCGACCTGGCGCAGCGTTTCTCGACGCTCGACCACGTCAGCGGCGGCCGCGCCGGCTGGAACATGGTCACGTCAACCACCGACGATGCGGCACGAAACTTCGGGCTGGACTCGCTGCCGGAGCACGACGAGCGCTATGCGCGCGCCGCCGAGTTCGTCGACACGTGCCTGCAGCTGTGGGACAGCTGGGAGGACGATGCGATCGTCGATGATCGTGAGGCGGGCGTTTACGCCGACTCGTCACGCGTGCACCGGATCGGACACGCCGGCGCCTACTACGCCGTCGAGGGCCCGCTGTGCGTGCCGCCCTCGCCGCAGCGCTACCCGCTGCGCGTGCAGGCCGGCGCCTCTGACGCCGGTAAGGATTTCGCGGCGCGCTACGCCGACGCGGTCTTCTCGATTGCCCCCGACATCGAAGCTGCGCGCGCGTTCTACTCGGAAATGCACAAGCGCACCGCCGCGCACGGGCGACCACCGGGCTCGGTCAAGGTCATGCCCGGTCTGGCGTTCGTGCTCGGTGACACCGAGCAGGACGCTCGCGCCCGCGAACGCGAGCTGCAGGAACTGGTCATCCCCGAGCGGGGCGTCGGCATCCTCGAGGCGTTCATGGGCGTCGCACTCGATGGCTGCCCTCTAGACGGGCCAGTTCCCGAGCTCCCTGACCTGGCTTCGTTCAAGGGCGGCGTGGCGCGGATGCGGTTGCTATACGAGTACGTCGCGCGTGAGCGCCCGACGATCCGCCAGCTGGCCGGCTGGTTCGCCAACCAGATCCGCGGCCACGGCCTGTTCGTCGGCACCGCCGAGCAGCTGGCCGACAGGCTCCGGGAGTGGCTGGACACCAGCGCGGCCGACGGCTTCAACCTGCTGCCGCCACTGATGCCCGGCGGCTTGGAGCGATTCTGCGCGGAGGTCGTTCCGATCCTCCAGGAGCGCGGGCTGTTCCGGACCGAGTACACGGCGGCGACGCTCCGCGAGCATTACGGCGTCTAACGCCATGCGCCCGGCACGGCGCCGGGCGCAAGGAGGAGCGTCAGTCGGTGTGACCCTGTAGCCGAGCCACGCGCTATCTGTCAGGTGCCCGGGACGATCAGCCCACCCTTCCACAGGCCGGCGGCCACGGTCGTGTAGTTGCTGGCCGCCAGACCCCATGCGTGGACTGTCGGGGTGAACAGTGGGAACGTGCCGACGAAGTTCGGCACCTGCGAGGACGAGGTGATGTTCCCGAGCGCCGTCGCCAGCGCCGGGCCGGAGACGTCACCGGTCTTGGTCACGCCTGCGGCGATGGCCATCGCGTCGTCGTAGCCGGTCACGTCGGCGTAGACGCTGATCAGCGGCTTCGGGTTGTACTTCTGGTCGGCGGCGATGAACGTCTTCCAGCTGGCCGCGTTCTGCGCCGGGTTGCCTACGACCAGGAACGGGAACGTGACGATGTTCACGCCCGCGCGCTCGGCCTTGGTGGTGAGCAGCCCGATGTTGGCCGCGCCGAAGTAGGCGTCTCCGTACAGCGGCAGGGCCGAGCCCAGCGTGGTCCGTGCCTTGAGAATCGGGCCGATGACGGGCGTGTAGTTGTTGACGGCGATCGCCTGTGGATGGGAGGCCACCGCGGCTGACACCTGCGGGGTCGCATCGACGGCCGTATCCGGCACCTCTTCGGTTGCGGTGACGGTCATGCCTGCGCTCTTGGCTGCTGCCTGGAGCGCCTGCGCGCCGAGCACGGCGGTCGTATCGTTACCGGTCACGATCGCGAACCTGGTGATGCCCTTCGCTTTCATCGACGCTGCCAGCGCAACCTCTGGCGTGCTCACCAGCGTCCCGCCGACGAACATGCCCGCATACTTCGGCGGGGAGACGTAGTTGTCTGGCACGGGGCCGAAGTCGATGATCCCGCTCTTGCCGAAGACCGATGCGAGCGGGAGCGCGTCCTGACCGAAGCAACCGCCGAGCACGCCGGCATACTTGGCGCCGCTCGCGATCACCGTCTCCGCCTTCGACACCGCCGTCACACCGGAACCCGCGTCATCGAGCGAAGACACGATCACCTTGTGGCCGTCTGCGCCGCCGTTTGCGTTGAGAACCTGAGCCGCGGCCTCGAGACCGTAATACTCGGCTTCGCCGGCGACCGCGAGGGGGCCGCTGAACGGGCAGATGATCAGGATTCGGGCGGGGGTCGACGATGAGGTCGACGAGGACGCGTTCGTCGCGCTCGCCGTGGTGTCCGAGCCGGACGAAGTGCCCGAGGCCGTCGAGCTTGAAGAGCCGCCGCAGGCGCTCAGCAGGCCCGCAGCTGCAACCGAGAGGGCCGTCGCGAGCGCGAATCGCCGTATCCGCGCGCGATGTGATGGATGAGAACTCAAGGCAGTCTCCTCTCCGTGCGCACCCGCGCACAGTGGCGTCAATGGCGCCCCTGCATTCCGGCAGGGAATGGGATCCAAGCTCTCAGATATCGGCGAGGTGTTCTATGGCAGCGACGACAGAGACCGGGAGTCCGTTGTGTGCGGTGCCACAAATATATGCCGACCAGTCGGTATGAACGTTAGCGGCATGTTTGTGCCGGACCCCGCTTCCCGGAAAACGGGCTGGGACGTGTTGCCCGAGGCCAACTAAGCGGGCTGTTGCGCGCGGTTCGCTTCGCGAAACGCGCGCACCTCGTCCAACGTAGGCAGCTTGATCAACTCGATCAGGGTCCCGTCAGGATCCTCGATCACCATCCCGCGAAACGGGGGGTAGTTGGTCGCCATCGCGATCTCGATGATGTCCGACCACGGAGCGATCCCGAAGCCCGCGAGCCGGTCTCGGACCTCCTCGAGCGTTTCGTCCTTCACCTCGACGACGATCATGCACAGGCCGGGATCGCCGGCCCGCTTTGGGGGCGTCGGGGTTGATGTGGGCGGGCTCCACTGGATCAGCTCGATCATGCCGACGGTCGGATCGTCGCCGGCCTGCAGCATCGCCATCTCGCCGGTGACCTCGTCGCCGACGCGCATGTAGCGCTGGAATTCCGGCTTGTCGACCGGGGCGCGCATGTTGACCCGATAGCCGAGCGCGTCACGGTAGAAGGCGATCGAGCGCTCGAGGTCGGTGACCGAGATGTTCGTGTGGTGGATGGGTGAGATCGTCATCGGGCGGCTCCGTGGGTGGTGGAGACCGCAGCCTCGCACGAACGCGTACGTGCCCGGGCCCAGACTTGGCCGGGCGATTCGTGCTGCGAGCCGATTTCGTATGCGTTCAGTTGCCGATCTTCGGGGTGGGCTTGGAGGATCCGGGTCTCCGGGGGAAGGACGCGGCTTGCCGATGGCGGGGGGCGGCGCGCCGATCCAGACCATCCATCCAGTCATGCAGAACATGCCATTTGGGGCGAGGTGGCGCGAGCGTGGCACCGAGTGCATGTGGGACATGCATGAGGTGCCACGGTCGCGGGCTCGCCTGCCGGTTGGCAGGATTTGCATCATCGCGGTCCGGGGACTGAACGCTTACCCGATTTCCCAGCGTACCTCGGCGTTTGTGGGGGGCCACACATCGTTGCCTGCAGAACTGGCGCGCGCGCCATAGTCCTCTCGCTCGTTTGCAGGCAAGCTCCCCCCGTGTCGATCAAGTTCGGCGTGATGATCAATCACCAGTACCTCGCCGACGAGGACCTGGGGCAGCGGATCGACGAGGGGGTCACATCGACGGAGTTGATCCGCGACCTCGGCTACGACCTGCTGTTCAGCCATCACCACTTCCTGGCGAATATGCAGACGCCGCAGGCGCTGCCGATCCTCACCCATCTGGTCCCGTTCTCGGGAAAGATGCGGCTGGGCATCGGCGTCTACATCGCCACGCTCGAGCATCCGGTTGCGCTGGCGGAGCATTTCGCGACGCTCGATCAGATCTCCGGCGGCCGGCTCGTCTGGGGGGTGGGCGCCGGGTATCGCGAGGACGAATTCCGCTCGTTCGGGATCGATCATCGCACGCGCCAGTCCCGGCTGTACGAGGCTCTCGAGGTGGTGCGGCAGCTGTGGAGCGGCGAGGAGGTCCACTTTCACGGGCGTCACTTCGACGTCGACGGCGTGCGGATCAGCGTGCGCCCCAAGCAACGGCCGCGCCCGCCGATCTGGATCGGCGCCAACGGTCCCAACACGATCCTTCGCGCCGCCGCGCACGGCGACGTCTGGTTGGGATCGCCGAACGTGAAGTTCAAGTGGGCCAACGGCAACCTCGCTGCCTTCAAGGACCAGCAGCAGCAGCTGGGGATCGACACAGCCGGGCGCGAGTATCCGCTCATCCGCGAGTTGTACATCGCCGACACCGACGAGCAGGCACGGGCGGAGGTGCACCCGTATATGTGGAACGAGTACAACGCGTTCTCGACCTACGACTCGATCTACGCCGACTATTACGAGGAGATGTGGCGGAAGGCATTCCTGATCGGCTCGCCGGACACCGTCGCTGAGAAGCTCTCGATCTTGATCGACGGTGGCTGGAACACGTTCATCTTCCGCGCCGACTGGGCCGGCATGCCGGTCGAGATGATGCGCCGCAGTGTTAGTCGCTTCGCCGCGGAGGTCATGCCGCGGTTCAGCTCGACGCTGGCGGCGACGTGAAGGCGCTCGCCCTCGCCGGCGAAGACGCGACGCTCGCCGTCACCGAGCTGCCCGACCCCGCTCCCAGCGCGGGCGAGCTGCTGGTACGGGTCCACGCCGCCTCGATCAACCCGATCGATGTGCGCGTGTCAACCGGCCGTTATCCGTGGGGCAAATACGAGTACCCGGTCGTGCCGGGATTCGATTTCGCCGGGGTCGTCGAGACCACCGACGATCAGGTGACCACCTTCAACCCGGGGGACGAGGTGCTCGGCTATTGGAGTGCGAAGCGGTTCCACCGCGGTACCTGGGCGGAGCGCGTCGCGATCCCCGCCGACGGGTTCGTTGTCCACAAGCCCAAGTGCCTGACCTTCGACCTCGCGGCGGCACTACCGCTGGCCGCCGCCACGGCGCTGCTCTGCATCGACGCCGTGCAGCCATTGGCGGGGGAGGCGGTGCTGATCACCGGGGCCGGCGGCGCGATCGGAGCCTACGCGGTGCAGCTGGCGGCGACCGCGGGCGCGATCGTGCTGGCGACCGGCAGGCGCGAGCACGCGCGACGGCTACACGAGCTCGGTGCCGCGCAGGTGATCGACTACATCAACAACGACGTTGCCGACACGGTCCGCAGGATGCGGCTAGCCGGGGTGGGCGCGCTCATCGATCTGGTCAACGACCAGCCCGAGCTCACCCGCTTGTCGACCGTCGTCCGCGATGGTGGCCGCGTCGCCTCCGCCTGCTTCGCCGCCGACGTGGAGGCGCTGGCGAAGCGTGCGATCACGGCGACCAACGTGATAACGACCCACGGCTCGGCAGATGTGCTGACCCGGGTCGTGGAGCTCGTGCAGGATGGAGCCTTGCGCGTCGGTTACGACGAGCGGCGGCCGCTCGACGAGGTGCCGGCGGCGGTCGCGGAGATCAGCGCCGGCGCCAGCCGCAAGACCGTGATCGATGTTGCGTACGACGCTCGATAGCGTTGCGACCGTTCAGCCAGGAAGGGATCAGATGTCGATAGAAGACGAAGTGCCGACGAGCGCGCAGGTGGTCGTCGTCGGCGCGGGCTCGGCCGGCTGCGTACTCGCGCGCCGGCTCGCCGAGGCCGACGTCGAGGTGCTGCTGCTCGAGGCCGGAGGTCGCGACGAGAGTCCGGCGATCCACGATCCGACGCGCTCGTTCGAGCCGCTCGGGAGCCCAGACGACTGGGGCTATGAGACCGTCGAGCAGACGCATTGCGGCGGGCGGCGGATCGCGCACCCGCGCGGGAAGGTGCTCGGCGGCACCAGTTGCCTGAACGGCATGATCTTCGTCCGCGGCCATCGCAGCGACTTCGACACATGGGCGTACCTGGGCAACGCCGGCTGGGGCTACGAAGACGTCCTGCCACTGTTCAAGCGCCTCGAGGACTACGACGGCGGCGCTGACGAGTACCGGGCGACAGGCGGGCCGCTCCATGTCCACTCGCGCTACGAACCGCATCCACTGGTTGGCGGTCTGCTCGCGGCCGCCGAGCAGGCTGGAGTCAGCCCCAACCCGGACTACAACGCGGAACGGATGGAGGGGGTGATGCCGATCCAGTTCTCGATCAAGGACGGCGAGCGCCACAACGCGTGGCGTGCGTTCGCCGAGCCGATCGCCGAGCGTTCGAATCTACGAGTGCTGACGCGCGTCCGGGTCACTCGTCTGATGTTCGACGGCGATCGGTGCACCGGCGCCGAGCTGGTGCGCGACGGCGAGGTTCACCGCGTCCGGGCCGAACACGAGGTGGTGGTCTGCGCCGGGGCGTACGACACTCCGAAGCTGCTGCTGCTGTCCGGCATCGGCCAGGGGGATGAGCTGCGCCGCCATGGCATCGAGACGAAGCTGGAGTTGCGCGGCGTCGGCGAGCACCTGCAGGACCACGTGTTCAGCCCGCTCGTGTACGAGGCGGCGCGCCCGATCCCACCGGCCGAGCCGGGGATCATGCAGTTCCACGGGATGATGTTCTGGCACAGCCGGTCGGGCCTGCCCGGGCCGGACCTTCAGTCCCTGCTGGGCCACCTGCCACACACTCCGTGGGCATACTCGGAGCCGCTCGAGGGCTACACGCTGACGTCGATGCTGACCCGCCCGGCCAGCCGCGGAACGGTACGCCTGGCGAGCGCCGATCCGAGCGCGCCGCCGCTGATCGACCCGGCGTATGCGAGCTGCGGCATCGACGTCGACGCGATCGTCTCGGGGTTCGAGTTGCTCCGCGAGATCGGCGCCCAATCCGAGCTCGAGCCGTGGCGCGGCCGGGAGCTGTTCCCCGGCCCGGGCGTTCGAACGCCAGCCTCGCTACGTGAGTACGTCCGGCGCTCCTACAGCACGATCTACCACCCGACGAGCAGCTGCCGGATGGGCGTCGACGAGGATGCCGTCGTCGACCCGCAGCTGCGTGTCTACGGGATCGACGGACTGCGCGTGGCTGATGCCTCGGTGATGCCGCTGATCACCTCGGGCAACACGAACGCGCCGACGATGATGATTGCCGAGCGGGCGGCCGACGAGATCCTCGCGACGCTCAGCGGCAAGTCCGCGCTGACAGCGGCCGCGGCGTGAGCGTCAAGCCGCCGCCGGGCGGTTCACGCGACGGCGGATCCGCCAGCCAGCGGCCGTGCGCACGAGGCTGTCGTCGTAGACGCCGCTGAACGCGCGTCCCTTGGAGTAGAGCCCGATGGCTTTCGCCTGCACGCGGGCCTGCTCGCCGTGCACCGAGGCGACGTACACGTTCGTGACGTGGTGGGCAAGGGGCGCCGCCGGCGAGTTCTCGGTGCTGTCTGCGATCGCCGCCAGGCCCTCCATCAGCGGCACGCCGAGGGCGGTCGCGTCGAACACGCAGTCCTCGGTGAACAGCTCGCCGAGGTGCTCCCAGTCGCGCTCGTCCATCACGTGGCCGTAGCGTGCGTACAGTTGCTGGATCTCGATGACGTCGGCCGCCTCCACGCTCAACGCGCCTCGCCGGCCGGGGTCTCGCCCCGCTCGAGCGCAAGCAGGGCGTCGAACCCGATCGTCTCGTGGAGCTCCGCCACCAGGGTCCACCAGTCCGCGGCCTCGCGCCCGGCGGAGATTGAAAAGCCGTCCTCGGCCAGCTCGCGGTAGCCGGCCTTGAGCGCCGCGTACACGGACAGGTGAAGGCTCATCGCGTCGGTCACGATTCGGTAGCCGGCGCCGTGAAGATCGGCCAGCGAGAGCTCGGTGTGGGCAAGACCGCCGGGCGGCGCCAGGTACATCAGCGGCGGCCCGAGCTCGCGCCCGAGCCGCAGCACGACGTCGGCGTCGCGGACGGCACCGGTGGCCGGCATCAACACGTCGGCGCCGGCGGCGCGGTAGCGCTCGCTGCGGGCCAGCGCGTCGTCCGGGTCATCGGTGGCGACATTGGTGCGGGCGATGATCAGGAAATCCGGATCGCGCCGGGCCGCGACGGCCGAGCGGAGCTTTGCCTCCATCTGCTCGGCCGGGATCGTCTCGTCCTCGCCCGCGTGGTGGCCGACGCGCTTCGGGTAGGGCTGGTCCTCGAGCTCGATCGCGGCGAAGCCGGCGGCCTCGACGAGCCCGATCGTGCGCTGGAGGTGCACAGCATCGCCCCAGCCGCAGGCGCCGTCGAGGATGATCGGCAGCGTGGTCACGGCCGCGATGTCGATACCGGCCTGAGCCATCTCGGTCACGCTCAGGCTGGCCTCGAGAAACGTCTTCGCGTAGCCGAGCCCGCCGCCGCCGAGATACACGGCTTCGAAGCCGGCGTCCTCGGCCAGTCGCGCCATCAGCGGGTCTAGGACCAAGGGCGCCCGCACCGGCGACGCAGTCTCGAGCAGCGGGCGCAGCGAACGAAACATCCTCACCGAAGCGTAATCCGCCCGCCGTTGTGCGGTACTACAGCCCGCCTGGAAGGCTTCTGTCGCCATGCCTATAGTCCATGGCGAGGGATGGACGTACCGTGACCGACATGGCCGTGGCGCAGACCCAAGCAGACGAGCACGAGGCTGCGGCGCGTCGGCCGCTCCACGGCGTCCGCGTGCTCGATCTCACCCAGTTCCTGGCCGGTCCGTTCTGCACGATGATCCTCGGCGACATGGGCGCAGACGTGATCAAGATCGAGCCACCGGGCGGTGAGGTGCAGCGCAACTCGATGAAGCTCGGCGGCGGCGACCTCGATCCGCCGTCGTTCCTGGCCCTCAACCGCAACAAACGCAGCATGGTGCTCGACCTGCGCAGCGAGGGTGGCCGCGAGCTGTTCTACGAGCTGGCTGAGCAGAGCGACGTGCTGGTGGAGAACTTCAAGCCGGGCACGACCAAGAAGCTCGGGATTGACTACGAGACGCTGTCCGCGCAGCGGCCCGAGCTGATCTACGCGAGCATCACCGGCTTCGGCGACAGCGGCCCGTATGCGCTGCGGCCGGGGCTGGACCTGATCACCCAGGGGATGTCCGGGATCATGAGCGTGACGGGTCCGCGTGGCGGCGATCCGGTCAAGGCCGGCGTTGCGGTCACCGATCTGAGCTCGGGGATGTTCGGGGCGATCGGGATCTTGAACGCCTACATCGTGCGGATGAAGACCGGTGAGGGACAGTTTGTGTCGAGCTCGCTGTTCGAGGCCGGGGTCTCGCTCGCGATCCACGAGTCGGCTGAGATGTGGGGCCGGGGCACGATCCCGGGGCCGCTCGGCTCGGGACACCGGCTGGCCGCCCCGTATCAGGGACTCCGCGCCCAGGATGGATGGCTGACCGTCGGCGCCGGCACCGACAAGCTGTGGGAGCGGTTCTGCCGGGCGATCGGGCGCGAGGACCTGCTCGGCGACGAGCGCTTCCTCGGCAACGGCAAGCGGATGGAGAACGTCGAGGCGCTCGAGCACGAGCTCGAGCGGACGCTGATGACGCAACCCGTTGATCACTGGGTGGAGCTGATCATCGACGCCGGCGTACCGGCCGGCCCGATCCTCAACTACCAGCAGGTGCTGGAGGATCCACACACGCTCGCCCGCGAGATGGTGATCGAGATCGACCACCCGAAGGCGGGGCGGATCAAGGGGCTAGGCTCGCCGGTCAAGCTGAGCAAGTCGCCGCTCGGCACGCCGCGGCATCCGCCGTTGCTCGGAGAGCACACCGACGAGTTCTTGGTGGAGCTGGGGATCGACAGCGATCGCATCGCCGAGCTGCGCGAGCGCGGCGTCGTCGCATAGGTTTTAACGGGCCCGCCCGGCCCGCCCCGCCGCGCCGCTCAGCGGTTCTGCCAGCGCGGCGGGCGCTTCTCCATGAACGCCGCGACGCCCTCGCGGAAGTCTTCGCTGGCGGCGACCGTGCGCAGGACGTCGTCCTCGTCCGGGAGGGGGCCGGTGAGCCGGCGCATCGATTCCTTTGCGGCCCACATCGTCAGCGGAGCGTGCGTCGAGAGCCGTTCGGTCAGTGCCCGCAGACGGTCGTCGAACTCGGCGCGCGGGTGGACCTCGTTCACAAGCCCCCACGCACGGGCCTTGCCGGCGTCGAGCACCTCGGAGCCGATCAGCATCTCCTTGACCCTGCCAACTCCCAGGAGCGCGGCCAGGCGAGCGTACATCCCGGCGGACAGCGCGTTGCCAAGACTCTTGGCGCTGGTGATCCCGAGCCGCGAGTCGTCGCTGCAGACCCTCAGGTCGCAGATCGCCGCCAGCATCAGGCCGCCGCCGAGGGCGTAGCCCTCGATTGCCGCCACCGATGGCGCCCGCAGCCGCTCCATCGCCTGGTAGAGCTGCTCGTCGCGGCGCGCCAGCTCCAGCACGTCCTCGGGGCTCTGCTGGCGGAACTCGGTGATGTCCGCGCCCGAGATGAACGACTTGCCGCCGGCGCCGCGCAGGACGACGACGCGCACATCGCGCGCGCCGTTCAGCTCTTCGAACAGCTCCAGCAGCCGTCCCCGCATCGCCGCCGTGAGGGCGTTGCGCGCCTCGGGGCGGTTAACGAGGATGGTTGCGACCGCGCCTTCGCGGTGGAGCTCGATGTGATGTGCGGTCATGGCTTTGCTGTCCCGGCGTTCACGAAGCTAGCCGATCTTTGCCCGCAACCTGCATGGACACCATGACAAACGCTCACAGGATTGTCTGTGGGTGATTCCAGCGGCGCATCGGTGACACTGGCGTCGATGACGGAGTCGCCTCCGGGTCTGGCCGCGTTTCGCTCGTTCTTCCTGGAAGAGTTCGAAGCGCGCTCCCCCGAGATCGAGGCTACCGATCGGATCCCTGACGATCTGATCCGCCGGACCGCCGAGCTGGGCGCGTTGAAGCTGACGATCCCATCCGAGTGGGGTGGGTTCGGGATGATGACGCTCGAGGCTCAGCCGTACATCGAGGCGGCCGCGATGGGACCTCCATCTGGCCGGATGCTCGTGCACATCGGCAACGGGCTGTGGCGGCCGCTGCTGCGCTTCGGTAACCCGGAGCAGCAGCGAATCGTGGCCGGCATGGGGCGCGGCGAGCAGTGCGTGGCGTTCGCACACACCGAGAAGTCCGGCGGCCCGGGCCGGGACCTGCACACGCGCGCCCAGCTGTCGGGATCGACGTGGCGTGTGAGCGGCGAGAAGCACCTGATCACGTTCGCGGACCGGGCCGACTGGTTCATCCTGTTCGCCGCCACCGACGACCGTCGCACATCCGAATCGATGAGCGCATTCGTGGTCCCTCGGGACCTGCCCGGCCTGGAGATCGACGCCACCCAGACGACGATGGGTCTGATGGGGAACGGGCACGCGTGGCTGCGGTTCGACGGCATGGAGATCAGCGATGAGCTCCGCCTCGGCGAGGTCGGGCAGGGTCAGGAGATCGTCCGCAGCTTCCTCACGTACAGCATCCTGTCGCTGACGACGTGCATGGTCGGTCTGGCCCAGCGCGCGATGGACGAGGCGGTCGCCTACGCCACGCGCCGGCGCACCTTCGGCAAGCTGATCGCCGAGCGCCAGATCATCCAGGCGCATCTGGCCGACATGGAGGCCGACGTGATCGCCGGCCGCTCGCTCGTGCGCGCGCTGGCCACCGGCTACGACGCCGGTGCGGACATGGAGGCGTTCGCGGCCGCGGTCAAGCTGTTTTGCCTGAACATGGTCAGCCGCGTGACCGACGTCTCGCTGCGGGTTCACGGCGGCTTCGGCTACACCAAGGAGGCGGCGATCGAGCGCATCTACAGGGATGCGCGGGGCTTCTGGTTCGAAGAGGGTTCGCAAGAGATCCAGCAGCTGATCGTCGCTCGGAACGTCCTGGCACGGGCTACGCCTTGAGCCGCTTCATTGAGCTGAGGCCGCGAAACGTGCGGATGCGCGAGGAGGGCCCGCGCGAACTGCCCGACGGGTGGGTGCGCATCAGGGTGAACGCTTGTGGCATCTGTGGCACCGACCTGCACCTGTACGAGGGGATGCCGGAGCGCGGCTGGTCCTACCCTGTGCGCCCGGGCCACGAGGTGTGCGGTGTGGTCGCCTCAGACGGTGTGCCGGGTCAGGTGCCCGTCGGCGAGCAGGTCGTGCTGCATCCCCTGATTCCCTGCGGTCACTGTCAGGCGTGCACGAACGGCCTTGAGAACCTGTGCCGATCCGCTCCCGCCATGGGCTTCGACGCGATCGGCGGCCTGGCGGACGAGACCATGTGGCCGGCCAGCCGGATGGTCGCTGCGCCGGGCATCCCGCCCGACCGGGCCGCGATCCTTGCCGACGCGGGCGCGTCGGCCTACCAGGCGCTGCTGCTCGCCGAGCTGCCCCGGGGCGGGGCGCTGACCGTACTCGGGGCGGGCGGCATCGGCACGCACATCCTCCAGATCGCGCGCGCGCTCGATCCCGACGCGCAGCTGACAGCGGTGGTCCGCAGCACGGCAACGGCAGAACGGCTTGACGCTCTCGACATCGGCTTGACCCTGATCGAGGGCCTCGAGGGCGCCACCAAGAAGGTCACCGCCGCCGGGGGTCCCCAGGACGCGGTGATCGAGTTCGGCGCCGGGGCTGAGGCATGCGGCGAGGCGCTGCCGATGCTGAAGCGCGGAGGTAGGTTCGTGGTCGGCTCGATGGAGAGCGCTCCGCTCGAACTGAAGACGACACTCGCGGTGCTCGCCACCCGCGGCCTGCACGTCGTCGGCAGCATGGGCTCGACGCTCAGCGATCTGCACAACGTCGTCGCCCTGGCGAGCGATGGTCGGCTCGACCTCTCCGCATCGGTTAGCCATCGCCTACCGCTCACCGAGACGGCCGACGCGCTGGCGCTGCTCGAGGAGCGGCCACCCGGCCTGATGCGGATCGTGGTGACGCCCTAACTGCTGTCCCTGGTCAGGGAAGCTCGGCGAGGTCGCGCAGCCAGGTCAGCGTGCGGTCCCAGAGGAGCGTGCGGCTCGGCAAGAAGTTGACGAGATGGGTGGCGTTCGGAATCACCGCCAGCGTCACGTCGCCGCTCGCCGGGTAGGCTCGCGGCTGCTCGTGCGGGCTGGCCACCATGTCCTGGTCGCCGAAGGCCAGGAACACCGGACTCGAGACTCGGTGAGCGAAGGGCAATGTGAAGCCGTGCGTCATCACGTCGATCCCCGCCATGCGGGGACACAAGGTGGCGATCTGCTCTTCGTCGTAGGCGATCAGGTCCTCGTCCGTGCCTGGGAGATAGTGGCTGCGCCACGCGGGCGAGGAGCGCGACACCCCGTGGTAGACCGGCAGCTCGCCACCGGCGATTGCGGTGTTGGCAGCGCGCACCAGCGCTCGTCGCTCCGCCTCGGTCAGCTCGTCCCAGTTATCGGGGATGTCGTGGCCCTCGTGGTTGTCGGCGGCGATCGGCGAGAAGCCGTAGATGAGCATCGCGTCGAAGTCTGCGTGCTGGCTCTGCTGGATGACCATCATCCCGCCGCCGAAGGAGAACCCGAGACCCGCGTAGATCGGGTCCTCGAGCGGCGGCGTCGAGAACCTGTCGCTCTGCAGCCCGTCCCGCAACCCGAGGAAGGCCGCGTGGGCGGCGTCGGCAAGCACCGGCAGGGTCAGCTGGTCGCCGTCGGCCGGTGCCGAGCTGTCGCCTCCGCCCAGGTAGTCCATCGCGGCGAAGATCACCCCCCGCTCGGCGAAATACCGCGCCTGGCTGAATCCGCTCCGGCCGGGGGGTTGCAGGTCGAAGTAGCGCCGGCTGTAGGTACCTCCGGGCAGCGCGAAGACGACGACCGGCCGCTCGGGCAGCTCGTCCGGGACGAACAGCGAGCCGCTGACGTGGCAGGGCTCGTCGACCGGGACGGCTGCGGAAACGTCGAGGATCAGGTCGAGGGTCGAGAACGACGTCAGTTCATCCTGTAGCTGCATCGCGGCGGGCTCCTTCTAGATCGGCGTGGGTAGCGGACGCGCGCAGCGTCTCGGCAAACAGCTCGTCGGGGGCGACCGCGCCGGAGATCTCCTTGCGGATGTATCCGTCGCCCATGATCAGGATCCGGTCGGCGATCTCGCAGAGCTCTTCCGTGTCGGACGAGGAGATCGCGACCGCGGCGCCGGCATCAGCGGCCGCCCGCAGCTCGTTATAGATGGCGTGCTTGGCGCCGGCGTCGACGCCAAACGTCGGCTCGTCGAGCAGGAACACCTTGGCTCCCGAACGCAGCCATCGCGCGAACACGAGCCGCTGCTGGTTGCCGCCGCTCAGGGTCTCGAACGGCCGCTCGGGGTTGGCCGGCTTGACCGCGAGGCGATCGAGCCACGCCTGCGCTTCGGCGGCTTCGCGACGGTCACTCAGCCACCGCAGCGGCCCGTGGCCGGAGATCTTCGGCAGCGTCAGGTTCTCTCGCAGAGTCCACTCGACGATTGCGCCGTAGCGGCGACGGTCCGCGGGGGCATAGGCGATCCCTCGCCGTACCGATTGAGCCGGCTCTAGCCGTCGGGGAAGCGGACTGCCGCCGAGACGGATCCGACCCTTCCCGGGCCGCCTGGCGCCGAACACGAGACCGAGCAGCTCTTCGTAGCCGGAGCCCATCAGCCCAGTGAGGCCGACGATCTCGCCCTGCGCGAGGGCGAAGGTCGCGCTCGCGACGGTGCCGCCGGCCAGCCCATCGACCTCGAGCACTGACGTGCCGGTATTGCCGCGGCCGGCGTGCGAGAGCGCTTCGAGCTGGCCACCGAGGATCAGCTCGACGAGGCGCTCATGATCGAGTCCGGCGACCGGCTCGGTTGTGATCCGGCGTCCGTCGCGCAGGACGGTGACACGCTGGGCGATCTCGAACACCTCGGTTAGCCGGTGGGTTACGTAGAGGATCGTGACGCCGCGCCGGCTGAGACTGTCGAGCAGCGAAAACAGGTGCCGCACCTCCTCGGACGGCAGCGAGGCGGTCGGCTCGTCGAGCACGAGTAGCCCGCCGGATTCGAGGCCGTTCTCCACCGCGCGCGCGACGGCGAGCAGCGTCTGTTGCGTTGGCCGGAGCGACTCGACCGGCGTCGAAGGATCCGCGTGCAGGCCGTAGCGGGCGAGCGTCTGGCCGGCGGCCCGGCGCTCGGCTCGGTCAGACAGCCACAACCGGCCGGGGTAATTGCCTCCCAGCTCGAGGTTCTCGGCGATCGAGAGCGCGCCGATCAAGCCGAGGTCCTGGTGGATGAAGCGCAGTCCGGCGGCGGCCGAGGCGCGCGGCGAAGCGGTCTCGAGCCGGTGCCCGTTCACCTCGATCGTGCAGCCGGGCTCCGGTTGGTGATAGCCAGCCAGCACCTTGATCAGAGTCGACTTGCCCGAGCCGTTGGCACCGAGCAGAGCGTGGACTTCGCCGGCGCACACCTCGAGGTCGACGCGGTCCAGCGCCCGCTGGCCGGCAAACAGCTTCGAGAGGTTGCGGACCCGCAGCGTTGGAGCCTTGCCACGCCGTGCGATCGGGGCGCCCGAGCGGTGGCCGTTGATGCTGCTCGTCATGCCGGCGGCTTCGCCGAACGGGCAGCCGTTCGCCGCCGGAACACGACCGCGAGTCCGACCGCTGCAAGCAACGCGACACCGTCGAACATGTCGGTGATCCAGGTTGGCGCGCCAGCAAGGATCAGCCCCTTCTCGCCGGTCGTGAGCAGCGTCAGCGACACGACGACGCCCCACACGTTGAAGCGTCCGGGCTTCACCTGGGTGGTGCTGAGGAAGCACGCCGCGAACGTCGGCAGCAGGTATCCCTGTCCGATGCTGTAGTCGACTGTGCCCAGGTCGCTCGCGACCAGAACCGCGGCGACCCCCGCGATCAGACCGGTGAAGATCAGGCTGCCCGCGATGTACCGCCGCACCGGGATGCCCGACAGGCGGGCCGTGTCCGGGTTCGCGCCGGTCGCATAGATCCGCCGTCCCATCGGCGTGTGCTCGAGCCCGTACCAGACGAGGATCGCCACGACCAGCGCGTACACCGCGAGGATCGGGACACCGAGCGGTTGCCAGGTGACGAAAGCGGAGAAGCTCGCTTTCGTCGGCCCGACATACTGGCTGTTGGTCGCCCATTCGGTGAGGGCGAGCAGAACCGAGCTCATCCCGAGCGTCGCGATGAAGCTGTCGATCCCGACGACCACGACGAGCAGCGCGTTGACGGCACCGGCCATTACACAGACGAGGATCGCGATCGCAACCGCCGGCACCGGGGCGAAGTGTCCGCTGGTCAACAGCAGGATGCAGATGGCTGCACCCAAACCCATGTTGTTGCCGATCGACAGGTCGAACTGGCCGGCCGACATACTGACGCTGACGCCGAGCGCGAGGATCAGGAAGATCGCCTCCTGACTGGCGATAGTCTGCGCCGTCGTGACGCTCAGGAACGTGCTCGGAATCCAGAGCGCAAAGACGAGGACGAACAGCGCCCACAGATATACGCCGCTGAAGCGTCCGAGCCGCAGTCGTCCGAGCTGTTCCGCGAGCTCGCGTAGCAGAGCGGCGCTCTGGAACCGGCCGCCCAGTTGCGGCCCAGTTCCGGACGGTGCCGGGACCGGGCCGCCGGTCTCACCGGTGCCGCCGCCGACGGCGGTGAGCCCACTCGGATCCGACATCAGCCCTTGACGCCCCAGGCGGTCTGGAACGAGCTGAAGTCGTCGGGGAAGGCGTACAGCTGGGTGTTTGAGCCCACCAGGTTGATGTTCGACTTCGTGACGTACAGGAAGTCGCTCGGCACGTGTACGTAGGGCAGGTTCGTATGCGCGAGCAGGCGCGCCATGAGGTCGACCTCGCGCAGACCGTCGGTGTTCGTCTCGATCACGATCGTGTCGGACAGCTGTCCATCCTTGACGCCCTGGATGTCGGTAGAAGCGGCGTCGGTGTCCGAGATGATGACCTTGTTGGCGAGCCCAGCCGTCGCCAGCGCGGTCTCGAGCCCGGTGTCGTACGCGCCGACCACCAGGCATAGATACTTGATGCCGGGGTTGGCCTCTAGGTCACTGACGATCGTTGACCCGGACGTCGAGCCGATCGCCGACTCCGGTACGTTGAACACGTGGGCGGTGCCGCCCGCGGCCTTGATCGTGTTCGTGAAATCGGTCGTCATGACCGTCCACGCCGGGACCGACGAGTCGACGACCCAGCCGACGTCCGGCGGCGTGCCCTTCGCAGCGGCGATCACACCGTCAGCCAGCAGCTGGGCGAGCGGTCCGAAGATGTTGGCGCCGGACGTGTCCGCCTTCACCGGCGAGGAGCCTCCGACGGGGTAGTTAGCGGCGCCCGCAGTGACGATCGGCACGCCTTCGGCTTGCAGCTTCGTGAGCTCGGTCTGGAAGGAGCTCAGCGGAAGCGGTGTGAAGAAGATCAATCCCGCGGGCTTCTGCGCGACCGCCGACTGGAGCGCACTGATGTAGCCCTGTGGCGTGATCGCCGAGGGCGTTTCGATCTTGACGTTCCAGCCCAGCGCCTTGGCACCCTGCAGCACGCCGCTGTTCAAGGGCCCGATCGACGGCGTGTCGACCGAGATGAAGTCGATCGTCACGTTCTTAGGGATCGGCTTGCCGACCGGCGGAAGTTCAATCGGCGGGGGGTTGTGCGAGTACTTGGCGACGGCCGCCTCGGCGGCGCTGATCGCGGCCGCACCCGGATCGGCGGAGGCCGTCGCCGTCGACGCGGAACCGCTTGTCGATGACGAGGATGACGAGCTTCCGCATGCGGCAGCCCCGAAGCAAGGCATCAGTAGCGTGGCGACCGTTGCCGCCACCCGCGTGGCCGGGGCGATCCCAGAGACTCTCACTGCACACATCTCCTCTCGCGCTCGACCGTCAGATCGAACAAACGCAAGCCGTAAGTGAATCCGTCCCTCTAACGGACGGACCGAACGGGTGTAACTTTTGCGTTCTGTGTCACCCTCCGCTATGGCAGGCCCGACAGTCTTACTCGGACCGCGGTGTGCAAGCGCACAAGTCGCTGCCTATTATTGTCTGCCTGGACGGTTGCGGGTCATGCCTTTTCGCTATCGGGCGATGACTGATAGTTACAGGAAGGATGTTTTTGCACCATGTCACTAATACAGAAAACGGTTCTCGTAACTGGCGCCGGCAGGGGGATCGGCAAGGCGATCGCGCTGCTCCTCGCCGAGCGGGGCGCGCGTGTCGTCGTCAACGACCTGCACCCCGATCGCGCCCGGTCGGTCTACGAAGAGCTCCACGCCGCCGGTGGCAAGGGCCTCGCATTGGCGTTCGATGTCGTCGACTACGAGGCCGTGCAGGACGGGATTACGAGTATCGCGCGCGCGCTCGGGCCTGTCGACGTGCTCGTCAACAACGCCGGCATCCCCGAGGGCCGGGTCACCGGGCCGTTCCGCGACTCGTCACCGTACGACTGGAAGGCGTTCGTCGAT
This sequence comes from Solirubrobacteraceae bacterium, assembly GCA_035504535.1. Classification (GTDB taxonomy): domain Bacteria; phylum Actinomycetota; class Thermoleophilia; order Solirubrobacterales; family Solirubrobacteraceae; genus Palsa-465. The sequence goes on from DATJRS010000027.1 coordinate 86,900, forward strand.
CTGAATGTCTACGGCGCGATGAACTGTGTGCGGTTGACGCTGCCTGGCATGTGCGAGCGCGGGTGGGGGCGTGTGATCCAGATCTCGAGCGCCGCTGCCGCACGAGCGCTCGCCGCCCACGGCGGCGAGTCGGTCTACGCCGCCACCAAGTCGGCGATGGAGGCGCTGCTGCGTCACGTCTCCGTCGAGGTCGCGCGCCAGGGCGTAACCTGCAACTGCGTTGCCCCAGGGGTGATGGACGCCGCGCTCGCATATGCGGATCGAGCCGTCGTGGACGGTGTCGTCGAGCGGGTGCCGATCGGCCGGCTCGGCGAATCGGGTGAGGTCGCCGAGGCCGTTGCCTGGCTCGCCTCCGACGCGGCCGCGTTCGTCACCGGCCAGGTGATCCACGTCAACGGCGGCGCCTACCAGGGAAGGTAGTCAGCCAGGGGTCGTTCACGGTGCGGTGACCGTGGCGCCGTCGCGGACAACGCGCCCGAACGGCTCCTCGTAAACACGCATCATCACCGTCGGGTCCTGATCTCCCAGCCCCATGCCGCGCGCCATCCGCATCAGGTTGTGGGTGCTGGCTCCGAGCGGCGCCGGCACGCCAAGCTCGTCGGCGAGCTCGAGCGCTAGATGCACATCCTTGTAGGCCAGGTCGAGCGCGAACGCCGCGGCATAGTCCCCGGACAGGGCGCGGTCGGCAAGGGCACGGTAGGCGCCGCTGTCACCGCTGCTACAGCGGATCACCGAGTCCAAGACGCGCACATCCACCCCGGCCTGGGCGCCGAGCATCAGGCCCTCACACGCCGCGGCGACCGATACCAGGCCGAGGAGGTTGTTGATCAGCTTGACGACCAGCCCGCTGCCGATCGGGCCCACATAGATCACGTTCGAGCCGATCGTCTCGAGCAGCGTCCGGTGCTCGTCGAATAGCGCCTCGTCGCCTCCGACCATCAGCGCCAGCGTCCCCGCCTCGGCGCCGGCGGGCCCGCCGCTGACCGGTGCGTCGAACATTGCAATCCCGCCGCGCTCGAGTTCGGCGGCGATCCGGCGGGCTGCGGCGGGGGAGTTGGTGGAAAGGTCGAAATACGCCGTCCCGGGTCGCGCGTGCGCGGCTACACCCCCAGCTCCGAGGGCGGCGGCCTCGACGTCGCTCGGCATCGGGAGCGAGCTGAAGATGACGTCCGCTGCGCCGGCCAGCTCCGCGATGCTGCCGGCGGCGCCGGCCCCAGCGGCCGTGCATGCGCGCACCGCGTCGCTTGACAGGTCGTAGGCGAGAACGTCAAAGCCGGCGCGCACGATGTTGCGGCACATCGGGCCGCCCATCCGTCCGAGCCCAATGAATCCGATGGTCATCCCCTCGCCTCAGCTCGCCGTGTAGACGACCTGGCGCTCGGTGAAGTCGAGCAGCCCGTCGATCCCGTTCTCGACGCCTACCCCGCTCCACTTCGTCCCGAGGAACGGCATCTGCGGCGGCAGCGTCGCGTGTGCGTTGACATAGGCGACGCCGCACTCGAGTCGCTCGGCGACCGCGGCCGCGCGCTCGGGATCGGCGCTCCAGACCGATCCACACAGGCCATACATGGTGCCGTTGGCGCGAGTGATCGCATCGTCGAGGTCGCGGTAGGGCAGGATCGGGATCACCGGTCCGAACCGCTCTTCGACGACGATCCGGTCCGCGTCGGCGACCCCTGCGAGCACGGTGGCCGGGAAGAAGTACCCCGGACCCTCGCCGGCGACGCCGCCCGCCGCCGCCCGGGCGCCGCCGCGCAGCGCCTCGGCGACCAGTGCGCTCACGCGGTCGAACTGCGGCTTGGTCGAAAGCGGGCCCATCTGCCCGTCGTCGCCGGCGCCGAGGCTGATCGCCCGCGCGCCTTCGGCGAACGCCTCGACGGCATCGTCATACAGGGGCTCGGGTACGTACACGCGCTTCGGGATGGCGCACACCTGCCCGGTGTTGAACGTGGCGGTCGCCAGTAGCGCAGGCACGGCCGCGTTGAGTTCCACGTCGGGGAGCAGCAGCGCGGCATCGTTTCCGCCGAGCTCGAGGGTCAGGCGCTTGAGATCAGGCGCACCGGCCAACGCCACCTGCTTGCCGGCGGCGATCGAGCCCGTGAAGGAGATCTTGCGCGGAACCGGGTGACTGGCCATCGCCGCGCCCAGCGCGTCGTCGCCGCTGACCACGCTGACGACGCCCGGGGGGAGGTGCTCGGCCAGGATCTCGCCCAGACGCAGCACGGCCAGCGGCGCGAATGGCGAGGGCTTGAGGACGATGGCGCAGCCGGTGCGCATCGCCGGCGCGATCTTCCAGATCGCGGAGCCGACGGGGAAGTTCCACGGGATTATCCCGGCGGCGACGCCCGCCGCGCGATGGCGAAGTTCGACCCGCGCCGTCTCGTCCTCCGAGACCAGCGTGCGGGGAATCTCGGTGGCCGCGTAGTACCGGAGCCAGCCTTCGGCGGCATCGATTTCGATCGGCGGGAGCCAGCTCGGCTTCCCGGTCTCGCGAATCAGCCACCGGCCAAGCTCGTCGCCGGCTGCGACGATCGCGTCGGCCACCTCCAACATCAGGGCTCGCCGCCCGTTCTCGTCCGCCTCCCACGCGGGCTGGGCATCGAGCGCTGCCGAGAACGCCTGGTCAAGCTGCCGCGTGGAGCAGGCGGGCGCTTCGGCGAACGTCTCACCAGTCGCGGGATCGGCGACGTTGTAGATCTCCTCTGCGCGGGCTGCTGCCCCCGCGATGGTCATATGTGGAACCGTGATGCTGCTCATTTGCTCTCGCTCACGTGCCTCGGTCCAGGAAATCCTGCCCAAGGAACGATTGCAAGTCCAAGCACCATTGGTTACTGGCCGATTGCCGCAGGTGATTGGCGATCTCTTCCTTTCACGGTTAACTTCAGCGATGCCGCGGCAGAGTCTCGCGATGGCAAGTGACAAATGAGGTGAGGTTGAGTGTCAGTTGAAGTGCAGTCGTCCACTCGGCGGGAGAGTGGTGAGCGCCTCGCGGCGTTGAACGTTCTCGTGTCGGCGCCCCCGGCGCTGTCCGGCAAGCTCGAGACCGGTCTGACTCAGCTCGGTTGCGCGGTCGCCACGATCCCGGCCGCCGCGGCGCCGCGTGACCGGGAGGCGGCCGCCGCAACGGTTGCGGTTCATGCTGAGCGGCTCGGCGGTCTCGACGCGCTCGTTCACGCTCCACACGTCGCGGACCTGGCTCCGCGAGGACTCGTCGAGATCGACGCCGAGGTCTGGGCGCGGTGGGCGGAGGCGCCAATCTGGGAGGCGCTGGTTCTGTTCCAGGCGGCGTACGCCGGCTTCGGGCCGGCGGGCGGCTCGATCGTCGCCGCGCTACCGTCGCTGGCACTGACCGGGGCGGCGGACCTGGTGCCGCTTGCTGCGGCGGCCGAGGGAATCCGGCAGCTCGCCAAGTCGGCCGCCCGCGCCTGGGGGTGCCAGGGAACGAGAGTCAACTGCCTGACGCTGCCAATCGACGAGTGGGGAGTGCAGGCCGCGCGGCCGGTCCCCAACCGTTACGGCGCGTCGCTGCCCGGCGTGAACGCGCCGGGCGAGCTCGCCGGCGCCGTCGCGATGCTGATCAGTCCGTTTGCCCGCGGCGTGACCGGCGCTACCGTGGGCCTCGACCGCGGCACGGTGCTGGCGCCATGAGCACAGAGACGCTCGAGGGCAGGACGGTCCTGATCACCGGTGCGGGCGCCGGTCTCGGCCGCGGTGTCGCGCTCGCAGCCGGGCGGGCCGGCGCGCATGTGATCGTCACCTCGCTCGGCGAGAACGGCAGGGAGACCGCCGAGGCGATCGTCGCCGCGGGTGGGCTGGCCACGTGGATCGTGTGTGACGTAACCGACCGCGACGCGGTCGAACGCGCGGTGGCTGAAGCGGTCGAGGTGTCCGGTCGGCTGGACGGCCTCGTTCACAACGCGTTCGCTCGCCCCAGGTTCGACGACCCGCGGGCCTCATCGGTTGCCGAGCTGCCGTTCGAGCTGTGGCAGCACGAGGTCTCGGTGGCGCTGCGCGGTGCCTACCACTGCGCGACGGCAGGCTTTCCGCACCTGCGCGACTCGCGCGGGCGGCTGATTCTGCTCAGCTCGACGTCGGGCGTCGAGGGCACACCGACGCAGCCGGCCTACGCCGCCTGCAAGGGCGCGATCCGGGCGATGACGAAGAGCCTCGCTCGGGAGTGGGGGCCGTTAGGGATCACGGTGAATGCCGTCTCCCCCTACGTCACCACCCCCTCCTTCGACGCCTGGTGGGACAAGAACCCGGAGCTCAAGGCCGAGGGGGAGGCGCTGACCGTGCTCGGATACATCGGCGATCCACTGCGCGACGCCGGCCCGCCGTTCGTGTTCCTGCTCGGCGCGGGATCGCACTACCTGACCGGGCAGACGTTCTTCATCGACTCCGGCCGTTACCTGTCGTATTGACGGACGGCTCATCCAGCGACGAGCTCGGCCGGCGGCTGGCCGGGCGCCTGAACCCCTCGGACCACGCTGGAGATCGTGGCCAGGAAGGCGCGAAGAGCTGGCGATCGGTCCTCGGCACGATAGGCGACCGCGAGGTCCTGCTCCGGAGTCGGGCGGATCAGCGGCCGGAACGTGATCCCCTTGAAGCCGGCGTTCCGGGCCGACTCCGGGATCAGCGCGACGCACAGACCCATCGCCACCATCACCAGCGCCGATGGGGAGTTACCCTCTTCGACCACCTTCGGGCTGAAGCCGTAGCTGAGACAGATCGAGAGCGAGGTATCGCTCAGATTCGGCGCCATCCGTCGCGGCAGCACCACGAAGCGCTCGTCCTTGAGGTCGGCGAGGTCGATCCTCCCCGTTCCGGCCAGTGGATGGTCGTCGGCCAGCGCGACCACGAACTGCTCGCGCCAGACCGGCTTGAACACGAGCGCGTCGTCGACCGCGATGGGCCGCAGGAATCCGACGTCGAGAGTCCCCGCGCGCAGCCGCTCCATCTGCTCCGGGCTGCCGAGCTCGAACAAGCGGTAGCGGAGGTTCGGATGCGCTCGCCGATGCTCTCGCAGGATCCAGGGGAGCACGCTCCACATCGCTGGTCCCACAAAGCCGACGTCGAGACTGCCGAGTTCCCCGCGCGCAGTCCCCTGCGCGGACCGCACGGCCTCGGACACGCGATCGAGGATCGCGCTGGCCTCCTCGTAGAACACCGCTCCTGCCGGCGTCAGCGTAACGCCATGGGTGCGATCCAGCAGCTCGACGCCGAGCTCGCGCTCGAGCGCGAGGATCTGCTTGCTCAGGGCCGGCTGCACGATGTGAAGCCGGTTGGCAGCCCGGCCGAAATGGAGCTCCTCGGCGAGGGCGACGAAGTAACGGAGATGCCGAAGCTCCACCGTCCCTACCCAACCCCGGGTCGCTTCCCGTCCGGGCAACAACACGCAAACACGAGAGGATCAACGATGACGTACGGCTCCTTTGAACGCGGTGTGGAGAAGCAGCGGGAGATGTGGGGCGATGCGCCGGCGTCGATGCTGGCGCAGGTCGAGTCCGAATTCAACCGACCAATCCTGCATCAGATCATCGGCACCTGCTTCGGCGAGGCGTGGGCGAGCGACGCTCTGACGCCCAAGGTACGCAGTCTGATCACGGTCGGGATGGTCGCTGCGATGGGGCGGACGAGCGAGACGCGCCTACACGTGCGCTGGGCGCTGCTCAACGGCTGCACACCGGAGGAGTTGCGGGAGGTCATCAAGCACGTCGCCGCCTACGCGGGCGCGCCGGCCGGGGCGGAGGCGGCGTTCGCGGCGGACGAAGTGATCCGCGCGGAAGGGGTGGCGGTCGCCCCCTGAGCGCTCAGGGGGCGACCCCTGAGGGCGCGGCGACGAGGGCATCCCGGAGCGCACCCACGACCTCGGCACGCCACTGCCTGGCGCCCTCCCACTTCGGGTGAATCAGCAGCGAGGCGCCGTGGATGTGACCGGGCTGCCGGCTGATCACCGTCGGCACGCCGGCGTCGGCGAGCCGCTGCCCATAGGCCTCGCCGATGTCCCGCAGGGGGTCGAACTCGGCGGTGATGACAAACGCGGGCGGCAGGCCGCTGAGGTCGTCGGCCAGCAGTGGCGAGGCGAGCGGGTTCAGCGCATCGCTGGGATCCGCGAAGTAGGCGAGCTTGCCCATGACGAGGCCTTCGGTCTCCAGGCCGTAGCCATGTCCGCACTCGTCCCAGGAGACATAGCCGCCCTCGAAGCGGTGGTCCGGGGCGGGCACCTCGAGCACCTGCGCGACGATCGGAGGCCCACCACGATCCCGCGCCATCAGGCACACCGCGGCGGCCAGGTTGCCGCCCGCTGAGTCGCCAACGATCGCGACCCGCGTCGGGTCAATGTTCAGCTCCTCGGCGTGGGCGAACAGCCACTCGAGCGCGGCGTAGCAGTCCTCCAGCCCGATCGGGAACCGGGCCTCCGGGGCCAGCCGGTAGTCGACCGCGACCACGACGCACGGGACCTGCTCGCAGAGATCGCGCGCGTAGGCGCGGAACGTCGGCCACTCGATCGACCCCATGATCCAGGCGCCCCCGTGGATGTGGAGCACGGCCGGGAACGGACCGTCGCCGGCCGGCGTATACGCGCGAGCTGCGATCTGCCCGCCAGCCACGGGGATCGTGTAGTCGACCTCCCCGTGGACGCCGCGGTCGACCCCGCCTGCGGCCGCGAAGATCGTTTCCGTCGCGTCAAACGCCGCGGCGCGCATCGCCTCCATCGTGCCCCCGCCGGCGGGGCCCTTGGCGGCAACCGCCGCCATCATCGCGTTGATCCGGCCGATCAGGTCGGTCACGTCCTCAGGCAGCTCGGGCATCGTCTTCTCCTCGGTCCTCTGATGTCGAACCGCCCAAGCATACCGACTGGTATGAATGTTAGACTTGCATCGTGAGCACGCTCGACGAGCGCACGGATGCGGCGGGAGGACCGGCCCGCGCGACGGAGCTGCGCCGCTACGAGATGCTGATCGGCGGCGAGTGGGTGAAGGCGCGCTCCGGAAAGACGTTCGAGTCGATCGACCCGTACACCGGGCGGCCGTGGGCGCTGATCCCCGAGGCGGGCTCGGAGGACGTCGATGCGGCGGTCAGATCAGCGCGGCGAGCATTCGACGACGGCCCGTGGGGGCGGACCACGGCGGTGCACCGGGGTCGGTTGATGCGCCGTCTCGGCGAGCTGATCGCCGAGCGGGCGAGCGAGATCGCGGTCGTAGAGTCAACCGACAACGGCAAGGTGCTCCGAGAGACGGAGCAGCAACTGGCGGGGCTGGCGGACTACTACGGGTACTTCGCCGGCGCTGCGGACAAGCTCCAGGGGAACACGATCCCTTCGGACCGCACGAACTTCCTGATTTACACCACGCGTGAGCCAGTCGGAGTGGTCGGAGCGATCACGCCGTGGAACTCGCCGGTCCTGCTGCTGAGCTGGAAGCTCGCACCGGCGCTGGCTGCCGGGTGCACGTTCGTCGTCAAGCCGGCCGAACAGGCGCCGGCCTCGACGCTCGAGTTCGCCAGGCTGATGGAGGAAGCGGGGTTCCCGCCCGGCGTCTTAAACGTGGTGACGGGGTTGGGGCCTGAGGTAGGGGGGCCGCTCGCCGCCCACCCCGGCGTCGACAAGGTCGCGTTCACCGGCTCGACGGCCACGGGGGCGAGCGTGATGGGGGCGGCCGCCACCCATGTCGCGCGCGTCAGCCTCGAGCTCGGCGGGAAGTCACCGAACATCGTGTTCGCGGACGCCGACCTCGAGGCCGCGGCCAACGGGATCGTCGCGGGTGTGTTCGCGGCTACGGGGCAGACGTGTATGGCCGGCTCGCGGCTGCTGGTCGCCGAGCCGGTCTACGACGAGTTGCTGGAGCGAGTCGCGCGCCGCGCGCGGGCCGTGAGGATGGGCGATCCGCTCAGGGCCGAGACCGAGATGGGCCCGGTTGCGTTCGAGGGCCACCTCGAGCGCGTGCTCGGATCCATCGCTGCTGCGCAGGACGAGGGCGCGCGTCTGGTGACCGGGGGCATCCGCCCTAGCGCCCCCGGGCTCGCCCAAGGCCTCTTCGTCGCGCCGACGCTGTTCGCCGACGTCGACAACTCGATGCGGATCGCACGCGAGGAAGTGTTTGGCCCGGTCGCCGCCGCGATCCGGTTCCGCGAGGAGGAGGAGGCGGTCAGGCTCGCGAACGACACCGCGTTCGGGCTGGCCGCCGGGATCTGGACCAAGGACGTGCAGCGGGCACACCGCGTGGCGCGTGCGATCCGCGCCGGGACGATCTGGATCAACGCGTATCGGGCGGTTGGGCCGATGGCGCCGTTCGGCGGCTTCAAGGCCAGCGGCTACGGTCGCGAAAACGGACTCGAAGCGCTCCACGAGTACACCGAGGTCAAGACGGTCTGGGTCGAGCTCAGCGGCGCCAGCCGCGACCCGTTCAAGCTCGGCTGACCACTGCTGAACGCGGGCGTCGGGGTGTCGCCGTAATCGGGGGATGCACGCTCGGAATCGCCGCTCAGGACCCGCGCGGGGAATCCGGCATCCAGGTGTCGAGCACCATCAGGGTCTTGGTGCCGGTGACGCGGCCGGTGCGGCGCAGTTGGTCGATCACCCGCGTCAGATGTTTGACGTCGCGGACGCGCAGCCAGACGAGGGCGTCGGGGTCGCCCGCGGTCGTGAATACCGCCTGAACCTCCGGCAGGCCGCGCGCGACGTCGGCGATCTCGGGGACCGGCGTATTGCCGGTCAGGCGTAGCTCGGTAAATGCTTCGAGCGGGCGTCCGAGCTTCGTCTCGTCGACGAGCGTCGTATAGCCGGTGATCACCCCGAGCGCCTCGAGCCGGTCGATTCGGCGCTTGACGGCCGGGGTGGAAAGGCTGACGCGTCGGCCGATATCGCTCAGCGTTCGCCGCGCGTCCTGGCGAAGGAGTTCCACGATCTGCCGGTCAGTCGGGTCGATCTCCACGCAACAACTTTAACGAGAGACGCCGCAATCACAATGCTTGTTGCGTGATTGACCGATCCCAGCGCGGTTTGTGCCATGGCCTAACCCGCTTCGCTTAACTTTGACCAAATGCCCGGAACCGCCGCCGCGCCGGCGATGAACGAGTCGTCGCTCCACACGCTCGATGCTGTGCAGCGACGGGTGCTGTGGCTCGCAACGAGCATCATCCACCACGCCAACAAGGTGCGCAGCACGCCGTCGGGGGTGAAGGTCGGCGGCCACCAGGCGTCGAGTGCGTCGGCGGTCTCGATCATGACCTCGCTCTACTTCGAGCACATGCGCGCCCCGGACCGGTTTTCGGTCAAGCCGCACGCCGCGCCGGTGCTGCACGCGATCAACTATCTGCTCGGCCGTCTCGACCGGCGGTATCTGGAAGAGCTCCGCGCGTTCGGCGGGCTGCAGTCCTACCCATCGCGGGCAAAGGATCCGGACCCGGTCGACTTCTCGACCGGCTCGGTCGGGATCGGCGCGACCGCGACGATCTGGTCCTCGCTCGCGCACCGCTACGTCGCCGGTCACTTCGATGTGCCGCGCGGCGGTCGCCACATCGCGCTGCTCGGTGACGCAGAGCTCGACGAGGGCGCGATCTGGGAGGCGCTGGTCGACCCGATGGTGCCGCGGCTCGGCGAGGTGCTGTGGATCGTCGACCTCAACCGCCAGTCACTCGACCGGGTCGTCCCCGACATCGCCGTCGGCCGGATCGGGGCGATGTTCGAGGCGGCCGGGTGGCGCACGATCACCGTCAAGTACGGCCGCTGGCTCCGCGAGCTATTCGCACGACCTTGTGGGGAGGCGCTGCGCGCCCGGATCGACGCGATGCCCAACGAGGAGTACCAGCGGCTCCTGCGCTCCCACGCGGATGAGCTGCGCGAGCGTCTGCCCGGCGGCGGGCCCGGCGCCAAGGACGTCAGCCGCCTGATCGGCGACCTCGACGACGCGCAGTTGCTCACGGCGCTCCGCGACCTGGGCGGCCACGATCTCGCCGATCTCCGCGACGCCCTGCGCGAGGCTGACGCCGCGCACGACCGGCCGGCGGTGATCTTCGCCTACACGATCAAGGCGTGGCGGCTCCCGACCCAAGGCCATCCGGGCAACCACTCCGCGCTTTTGAGCAACGAGCAGTGGCGGCGCCTGGCCGGCGAGCTGGGTGCCAACCCAGATGACCCGTATGGGCGCTTTGCCGACGGCACGCCCGAGGCGCAGCTGTGCGCTCGGGCCGCGGCGAGACTCGCGCGGCACCCGGTGGCACTGCGCGAGCCGCCTGCCGTGCCTTCGGAGCTCGGCGGCGCGCACACGGCCGTGGCCTCGACACAGCAGGGGTTCGGCCGGCTGCTGACCGAGATCGCACACGCCGCACCCGACCTCGCAAGCCACATCGTCACCGTTTCCCCCGACGTCGCCTCCTCGACCAACCTCGGCGGCTGGATCAACCGCTCGGGCGTCTGGAACCCCGGCGAGCGGATCGACTGGTTCGCCGACGACACCGACACCCTTGTGCGCTGGCGCGAGTCCGAGCACGGACAGCACATCGAGCTCGGGATCGCCGAGGTCAACCTCGTCGGGCTGCTCGGGGAGCTCGGCGCGACGTGGTCGCGCGACGGGCAGCCGCTGTTGCCGATCGGAACCATTTACGACCCGTTCGTCGCCCGCGCGCTGGAGCCGTGGTCGTTCGGGATCTACGCCGGCGGCCAGTCCATCCTTGTCGGCACCCCGTCGGGGATCACGCTCGCGCCGGAGGGTGGGGCGCACCAGTCGATCATCACGCCGTCGATCGGACTCGAGCAACCGCGCTGCGTCGCCTGGGAGCCTGCGTTCCTCGAGGATCTGGGGTGGATCCTGCTGCGCGCGCTCTCGCGCCTTGGGCGCAGCCACGGTGAGTCGGCCTACATCAGACTGAGCACAAGGCCGGTCGACCAGGGGCTCGCCGCCGTGCCCACCGACAGCCGAGCACGCGAGTCCCGGCGAGCGGCGGTGCTGGCCGGGGGCTACCGGCTGCGGGCGGCCGCCGCCCCGCCGCGGCTCACACTGACGGGGATGGGCGCGGTGATGCCACAGGTGCTCGCGGCGGCCGATGAGCTCGCGAGCGACGGAATCGGGGTCGATGTCGTCTGCATAACGTCCGCCGACCTGCTGCACCGGGCGCTCCAGGCGCGGTCGGGGTTGCGTGACGGCGACGACTGCATCCTGGACGACTTGTTCCCGCGCGACCGGGCGGCGCCGATCGTGAGCGTGCTCGACGGCCATCCGCACACGCTCTCTTTCCTGGCCGCGATCCATGGGAGCCCGATCACTTCGCTCGGCGTCCAGGACTTCGGCCAGTCCGGAGACATCGAGGACCTGTACCGCTACTACGGGATCGACTCCGAGACGATCGTCGGGGCCGCCCTGGACGTGATCGGAGCCTGACGTGATTGAGATCCTGATGCCCAAGCTGTCGGATTCGACCGAATCCGGTCTGCTGCTTCAGTGGCTGATCGAGGACGGCGACCGGGTCGCGGTTGGGGACGAGCTGGTCGAGATCGAGACCGACAAGGCCACAATGATGTGGGAGTCCGAGCAGGCGGGGGTGCTGAGCATCGTCGCGCCTGCGGGCACGACGGTCGCCGTCGGAGAGGTGATCGCGCGCCTCGACGACGGAACCGCGGCGGCGGCCGAGATCTACGTCAAGCAGGAGACCCCCGTCGCCGTGGCGCAAACGGCCAACGGCACCTCGAGCCACGGGGACACGGTCGCCCAGCCGGTCGCGACCCCGCTCGCGCGGCGGCTCGCGATCGCTCATGGGCTCGAGCTCGACCGGATGCGCGGCAGCGGGCCACGCGGCCGCATTACGAAGGCCGATGTCTTGACAGCCGCCGGCGTGCAGCCAACGGCGCCGGCCCGCCAGCCTGTGGTAGCGGAGCGGGCGCCCGTCGGGTCGGCAAACCGTCACGCGGTCGCGCTCACGCGCGCGCAGGAGTTGATCGCGCGGCGGATGGCGCAGGCAAAAGCGACCATCCCGCACTTCCAGGTGCAGACCGAGGTGGCGATGGACGCCGCGCTCGCGCTGCGCCAGCAGCTCAAGGAGGCCGCCGAGACGGAGGCGCCTGCGCCATCCGTCAACGATCTGATCGTCAAGGCCGTCGCGCTCGCGCTCCGGCGCCACCCGCACGCCAACGGCTCCTACCACGACGGGACGTTCGAGCTCCACGAGCACGTCAACGTCGGCGTCGCCGTCGCGGCCGACGAGGCGCTGGTTGTGCCGACCGTGTTCGACGCCGACGTCAAAAGCCTCGGGCGGATCGCGCACGAGACGCGGCGTCTGGCGCAACGGGTGAGGGAGGGCGCGATCACGCCGCCGGAGCTGTCTGGCGCGACGTTCACCGTGTCCAACCTCGGTATGTACGGAATGACCGCGATCACGCCCGTCATCAACCCGCCGCAGGCGGCGATCCTAGGGGTCGGCGCGGTCCGCGCGACGCTCGCGCGCGACCCGGATGGGGAGATCGTCGACCGGCAGATGCTGACGCTGACGCTCAGCTGCGACCACCGGATCCTGTACGGCGCCGACGCGGCGAAGTTCCTAGCCACGGTCCGCGATCTCCTGCAGCGGCCGCTCCGGATGTTCCTGTAGGCCGCTTCAAATCTCAGGCTCGCGGACGGCCGGGCGCTGTGCGCGGATACAGCGCCGCCGCCGCATCTCTGGATCGGCGGACGTGGAGACGGGGCGACCCTGGACGTAGCTTGGTCGGGAGGCGTTTGGACGCCCACGACCACGAACCGACGGGAGCAGCATTGACCGACACCGCGAACACCATCGTGCTTGACCACGCCACCGCCAACGACGACATGGTCGCGACGATGCAGGCTCGTGTCGGCCAGCTGATCCGGCGGACGGACTTCGTGTTCGTCAAAGAGATGCACGGCGACGCAATCCGCAACTACGCCTACGGATGCGGTGACGCCAACCCGATCTTCTACGACGAGGAGTACGCCAAGACGACGCCGTTCGGGACGCGGATCGCGCCGCCGAACATCCACTTCGCCCAGGGAGTCGGGACTCTGATGGCTACGACCTTCGGCATGCCCGGCCTCCACGCCCTGTACATGGGCACCGAGTACTGGTTCCACAAGCCGATCAAGCTCGGCGACGTGATCGAGCCCGAGCTTCGCTACGGGCCGATCACGGTTCACGAGGACGGCTCGCGATTCGCGGGCCTCCGGATCACTCAGACGATGGACGGCACGTTCATCAACCAGCGTGGCGAGGTTGTCGCCGAGAGCCGTGACCACGTGCTGCGCTTCACGCGCCTGGGCGGTTCGGGCCGCGACAAGTACGCCGACCTCGAGGCGGCGAGTTATACGCCCGAGGAGATCGCCGCGATCGACGCCGACATCGAGAAGGAGGAGCGCCGCGGCGCCGAGCCCCGCTACTGGGAGGACGTGGAGGAAGGCACCGAGATCCCCTGGGTCGTCAAGGGGCCGCTGACGGTGACCGACTGCATCGCCTACAAGATCGCGTGGGGGTTCTTCCCGTTCGTGCGGCCAAACGAGATCGCGTACGAGTACCGCAAGAAGCACCCGCGGGCGTTCACGATGAACTCGCGCGGCGTGCCGGACATCCCCGAGCGCGTGCATTGGGAGGACGAGTTGGCCCAGACGATCGGGATCCCGCGGGCGTTCGACTACGGGCCGCAACGTGTCTCCTGGTTCGGACATCTGCTGTTCAACTGGATCAGCGATCACGGCTGGGTCGAGTACCAGAACGTGCAGCTGCGCCAGCCGATCCTGATCGGTGACACGTCCTGGCTTCAGGGCAAGGTGGCGCGCAAGTACTTCGAGGACGCCCGTCCCCTGGTCGAACTCGAGTTGTGGGCCAAGGACCAGCGCGGCCGGATCACCACCACCGGGTCGGCGCGCGTGCGCCTGCCCTCGCGGGCGGACACCTGAGGTGAGCATCGTGGCGGCGGGGACGCAGGCGCGTGCGGACACCAGCAGCTGGAGGGCGAGGTACGAGTCCCGGAGGGTGAGCGCGGAGGAGGCGATCGCGCACGTCAAGTCGGGCGATCGGGTCGCGTTCTCTTACGGCCGCGAGCCGCTCGAGCTGGGCCTGGCGCTGGTCGCGCGGGCCGGCGAGCTGGAGAACATCACGATCTTCAACCCGGTGCCGGGGCGCGACTTCGGCTGGTACGACGATTGGGGTCCCGCCCACCCTCACCCGTTCTCGATCGAGTACGAGATGTGCGTGCCGGTGATCCGCGGCGGGGTCGAGGAGCACCGCTTCGACCAGGCGGTCTCGTCGATTTACGGCGCCTCCGAACGGCCGTACGGGTCGGGCGAGGCGGACGTGATGCTGGTCGAGGTCTCCAGCCCGGATCGCCACGGCTACTGCAGCCTCGGCGCCTCGGTTTGGGACAAACGCGAGCGGATTCGCGGCGCCGGGATCGTCGTCGCGTCCGTCAACCCGAAGCTGATCCGCACGTTCGGCGAGAACTACGTGCATGTGAGCGAGATCGACTATTTCGTCGACCACGTCCCCAGCGGCCGGGAACCGGCCTCGGTCGATCTGCTGGGGCGCAAGCCCTCCGAGGCCCCGGAGTGGGTGCGGACGATCGGCGATCTCGTCGCCGGCGAGGTGCTGCACGACGGCGACACGCTCGAGATCGGAGTCGGGTTGACGAGCGAGTCGGTCGCGCGCTCGGAGGCGATCCGCGAGCGCTCCGACCTCGGCTGGCATTCGGAGGCGACACCGCGCGGGATCATTCGCCTCGTCATGGACGGCGTCATCACCGGGGCGCGCAAGACGCTGCATCCCGGCAAGGCCGTCTGCACCTCGATCGGCGGCGGCACTCGCGAGGAGATGGACTTCGTCGACGGCAACCCGATCTTCGAGCTGTATCCGAACCGGTACGCGACCAATCCGGTGACGATCGCCCAGAACGCGAACATGGTCGCGATCAACAGCGCCGTCGCTGTCGATCTGACCGGCCAGGTGACGGCCGAGACGATCGGGCGCCGCCAGATCTCGACCGCGGGCGGACAGACCCCGTTCGCGTACGGGGCGTTGCTGTCGGAGGGCGGCCGCAACGTCGTGGTGCTGCCGTCGACCGCGTCGGACGGTGGCGTGTCGCGGATCATGGCCGAGTTTCCGGCCGGCACGATCGTCACCCAGACGCGCGCGCTCGCCGACATCGTCGTGACCGAGCACGGGATCGCTCACCTGCGCGGCAAGAGCGTGCGCGAGCGCGCCCTCGAGCTGTGCGCGATCTGCAATCCGCGCTTTCGCGAGGAGCTGCACGCGGCCGCCCGGGAGCTGTACTGGTGAACCGGATCGCGGGCTACGCGTCGTACCTGCCGCGGCCGGTGCTGACGCGCGAGGCTGCGCGCGAAGCGTGGCCGCGGCTGGCGATGCCCGGGAATTCCCGGACGGTGCCGGGCCTGGACGAGGACGCGCTGACGATGGCGGCGCAAGCGGGCTTGGATGCGCTGTCGGCGGCCGGGGTGGCGGGCGCTTCGTTATCCGCCGTGTTCGTGGCGACCTCGAGCAGCCCGTACGTGGTCAAGTCCGGCGCGGCGATCGTGGCCGATTACGTCGGTGCCGGGCGCCACGCGAACGTCACCGACTTCGGCGCGGGCGCGCACGGTGGCCTGGTCGCGCTGCTCAGCGCGCTGCGCGATACGGCCCTGGCGGAGCGCGGGCCGATCCTGGTGGTCGGCGCGGACGCCGTGTTCGGGCCCGCCAACGATCCCTCCGATCTGGGGTTCGGAGCCGGCGCATGCGCGTTCGTCGTCGGCGCCGACGGCTTCGTCTCGCTCGAGCGCTTCGATTACGGCTACTCCTCGTATTCCTACACGTGGCAGCCGGTGGGCGAGACTCACCTGCACCGCTACGACGACGAGCGGTTCGAACGGACGGCCGGCTACACGTCGCAGATGGCGGCGAGCCTGCGCGACTTCCTGGAAGGCGCCACACCGGACTGGTACGCGCTGTCGCTCACACCGGGCGTTCGGGCCGACGCGCTCGGCGTGCCGGCCGATCGGCTGGTGGGCGCGGAGCTCGCCGCGGAGGCGGGGGACAGCGGTTGTGCCAACGTGCTGCTGACGCTGGCCGCGGCGCTCGAGCGAGCATCGGCGAGCGAGACGATCGTGGTGCAGGGGTACGGCTCGGGCGCCGGTACCGCCTCGGCGTTGCTGGCCGTCGAGTCCGCTTGGTCGCCCGCCGTCGCCGCCGCGCCGCGTGAACGCGTCGAGCTCAGCTACGTCCAGTACGCCAAGCATCGTGGATTGATCCCGCTGTCATCGCTGCCGTCGTTCGGCGCCGCCTACGGGGCGTCGCCGGGATGGGAGCGCGGCAAACACGCCTCGGTCGGCCTGCACGCGGGGCGCTGCCGCGCCTGCGGCTCGCTCAACTTCCCGCCCCGCGTCTACTGCCTGGACTGCCGCGGGCAGGAATTTGAGGACGTAGCGCTGCCGCGGCAGGCGTCGGTGCTGACGTTCAATCTCCAGTACGTGGTCGGGATCGCGCCCGAGGAGGCGCCTCTGCCGATCTGCACGGCGCTGGTCGATGGCGAGCGGCCGGGCCGCTACGGCGGCAAGGTCGCCGCGCTGGTGACCGACGTGCTCGACGTCTCGCAGATCTCGATCGGCACGCCCGTGCAGCTCGTGCCGCGTCGCGCCGACGTCGAGGACGGGCTCGTCAACTACGGGTGGAAGTTCCGCCCGCGGGCCGGCTCGGCGAACGGGCAGGAGGCGGGCTGATGGCCGGGCTGCCGGTGGCGGTGGTCGGGGCGGGGATGATCCGCTTCGGCGAGCGTTTCGACCTCTCCTACGAGGACATGGTTGTCGGCGCCTATCGCGCGTGCCTGGACAGCGTTGACAAGGGGATCGACGAGGACCGGTTGCAGGCCGCCTGGCTCGGCACCTGCATCGGCTCGATGATCCGCCAGGAGACGGTCACCGGGGCTGCGCTGGCCGAGCCCATCCGCTTCTTCCCGCGGCCGGTGACGCGCGTCGAGAACGCCTGCTGCACCGGTTCGGACGCGGTCCGGAACGCCGCCTTCGCGGTGGCGGCCGGGGTCTACGATGTCGTGCTGGTGGTGGGCGCGGAGAAAATGCGCGACATCCCCTCGCGCGACTCGCTGGTCCGCCAGACGAGCGTGATGTTCCACGAGTGGTGGGCGCCGCGCGGCGCCACCGCGCCCAATCGCTTCGGCCAGTTCGCGACGGCGCACATGGAGGCCTACGGGACCGAGCGCCGACACATGGCGCTGATCGCCGAGAAGAACCACCACCACGGCAGCCTCAACCCGCACTCCTACTTCCGGCGCGACGTCAGCTGCGAGCAGGTGCTGGGCGCGCCGATCGTCTCCTGGCCGCTGGGCCTGCTGGACTGCTGCCCGACGACCGACGGCGCGGCGGCGGTGATCATGTGCCGCGCCGATCTGGCGCACGAGTTCACCGACGACCCGATCTACTTCCTCGGGTCCGGCCTGGCGACCGATCCGCTGATCTCGTCGTGGAAGAGCGAGTTCACCTCGTTTCCGGCCACGACGGTGGCGGCGGCCGAGGCCTATCGGATGGCGGGAATTGCGGCGTCGGATGTGGATCTGGCCGAGGTCCACGACTGCTTCACGATCACCGAGCTGATCACCTACGAGGATCTCGGCTTCTGCGAGAAGGGAACCGGCAAGGACTGGCTCGAGAGCGGCGGACCGATGCTCGGCGGTGAGAAGCCGGTCAACACCTCCGGCGGGCTGAAGGCCAAGGGCCACCCGGTCGGCGCGACCGGCGTTTCGCAGGTCGTCGAGCTGTGGGAGCAGCTGCGTGGCGAGGCCGGCGAGCGGCAGGTAAAGAACGCGCGGATCGGTCTCACCCACAACATGGGCGGGATCGGGACAATCGTGCTCGTGAACGTGTTCGGCTCGGAGCGGCCCGCTTGAAGGTCCCCGACCTGCTCGCCAACGCGATCGCGAGATCGCCGGGGCGGCCGTGCGTGATCGCGGACGAACGAACGCTGACATTCGGGGAGGTCGACGACCGGGCAGGGCGCCTGGCCGATGCGCTCCGCCGGCTCCGGGCCACGGACGGGGCGAGGGTGGCGCTGCTCGCGCTGAACGAGCCCGAGTACTTCGAGATCCAGTTCGCGGCCCAGCGGGCAGGCGTGATGCTGGTACCGCTCAACTACCGGCTCGCCGTTCCGGAGCTGCAGGCGATCCTGGCCGATTGCGAGCCGTCGGTCTTGATCTATGGCCCCCAGTTCGGAGCGACCGCCGCGGAGCTCAATGTGCCGATCGCGCTCGAGCTCGGTCCGGCGTACGAGGAGGTCCTCGCGGGCGCGGATCCACGCGGGCCGCAGCCGCTCGACGCTGACGCGCCGTGCACGATCCTGTACACGAGCGGGACCACCGGCCGCGCGAAGGGCGCGGTGATCTCGAACGGTTGCCTGTGGGCGCGCGTCAACCAGTTCAGCATCGAGCTCGGGATCAGCGACGGCGACTCGTTCCTGTTTCCGATTCCAATGTTCCACACCTCCTCGTCGGTCCCGTACGCGTTCACCTACGGCGGCGTGACCGTCGTGCTCCCACAGCAGTTCGACGCGGCCCGCGCGATCGAGCTGATGGTTCACCACCGCACATCGCACGCCGTCTACGTACCGACGATGCTGGCGCGGGTGGTCGAGGAGCTCGAGTCCGAGCCGGTGAAGCTCGACGCGCTGAGGCTGATCCAGTACGGAGGCTCTCCGATTGCTCCGGAGATGCTCCGGCGCGCGCTCCGGGCACTCGGCTGCGCCTTCATCCAGGGCTACGGCCTGACCGAGGCGATCAACGCGACCGTCCTGCGCCCGCACGAGCACGACCCCGACGGCCGGCCGGAGCTGCTTGCCTCGGCGGGCACCGACACGATCTCGTACGAGACGCGCGTCGTCGACTCCGACGCGGACGACCGTGAGCTCGGGCCGGGTGAGGTCGGCGAGATCGTGATCCGCGGACCGGGCGTGATGCAAGGCTACTGGCGCTCCGAGGAGGACACCGAGCGTGCACTGCGCGGCGGCTGGCTACACACCGGCGATCTCGGATACCGCTCCGCCGACGGCTACCTGTTCCTCACCGACCGGCTCAAGGACGTGATCGTCTCCGGGGGTGAGAACGTCTACTCGCGCGAGGTCGACGACGTGCTCTACGCCCACCCGGGCGTGCGCGAGGCGGCGGTGATCGGGATCCCGAGCGCGCAGTGGGGCGAGAGTGTCCACGCCGAAGTCGTCGCCGTGCCCGGGGTCGAGCTCGACCCCGACGAGCTGATCGCGTTCTGCCGCACCCGGCTCGCGGGCTACAAGACGCCCAAGTCCGTGACGGTCGTCGACGAGCTGCCAAAGAACGCCGCCGGCAAGATCCTCAAGCGCGACGTGCGAAAGCGGTACTGGCAGGGGGCGGAGCGGAGCATCGCCTAGGGCGCGAGGCGCCGCAGCCAGCGCTCCGGGATCGGTGCGCTCGCGCTCTGCTCGTAGTCGAACCCGACGAGGACGCTGCGAGCCTCGGCGACCACGCGGCCGTCCCGCGCGCACAGGCGGTACTCGAGGTCGGCACTCTTCGTCCCGATCCGCCCGACGCGTACACCGATCTCGATCGTGTCCTCGGGGTCGCGGACCTCGCCGCGGAAGTCGATCTCGGTCCGCGCCAGGACCATGTCGACGGTGAAGGTCTGAGGCCCGGGCTCGTCCGGGTCGCCGGTGGCCGAGTACCACCGCAGGCGCGCGTCCTCGATGTAGGAGGAGAACACGGCGTTGTTGACGTGACCGCGGCAGTCGATGTCCCGGAAGCGGACGGCGACGGTGTGCACGAAAGGGAAGCCCTCCACGTCATCATGGTGAGCGGTCGGTTTGCGTTTGTCGTTGGTCGCGGGACCAGCGATCGGTTTTTAGTGTTGTCGCCGCTGCTAACCGGGAACGCCATACCGTGTCCGGTGTGGACGGCGAACCGCGGATGTTGATCGACGGCCAGCTTGTCGAGGCGCGGTCTGGCCGGCGCTTCGAGAACATCAACCCGGCCACCGAAGCGGTGATCGGTGAGGCGGCCGATGGTGGTCACGACGACTTCGACGCGGCGATCGGGGCCGCGCGCCGAGCGTTCGACGAGACGGACTGGTCGACGGACCGTGCGCTGCGCAAGCGATGCCTCGAGCAGCTTCACCGCGCGATTTCCTCCGAGCGGGACGCGCTGCGCGCCGAACTGATCGCAGAGGTCGGCGCGCCGGTCGGAATCATGGGCGGCCTGCAGCTCGACGGTGCGCTCGACCATGAGTTCCCGTGGCCGGTCGAGTTCATCGACGAGTTCGGCTGGGAGCGCGAGCTGCCCGTCAACGAGACGCCACTCGGCCGCAGCTGGAGGCGCGTCCTCAAGGAGCCGGTTGGCGTCGTCGCGGCCATCGTCCCGTGGAACTTCCCGTTCGAGGTCGCCGTCTCCAAGCTCGTCCCGGCGCTGGCGACCGGCAACACGGTGATCCTGAAGGCGGCGCCGCAGACGCCCTGGAACGCGACCCGGCTCGGGCGGCTGGTGGCGGAGCACACCGATTTCCCGGCCGGGGTGTTTCAGGTGCTGACGACGTCCGACAACGAGGTCGCCGAGGATCTCGTCAGCGATCCACGCGTGGACATGGTCTCGTTCACCGGCTCGACCGCCGTCGGCCGGCGGATCATGGCGCTCGCCGCGCCGAGCTTGAAGCGGCTGTTCCTGGAGTTGGGTGGCAAATCCGCCCACGTCGTGCTCGACGACGCCGACCTCGAGCGGGCGCTCGCGGCCTCGGCGATCGCCGCGTGCCGCCACGGCGGCCAGAGCTGCGCGACCCTGACGCGGGTGTTGCTGCCGCGCTCGCGCTACGACGAGGGCGTGGGCGTGATCGAAGCTCGGTTCGGCGAGGTCCGGTACGGCGACCCGCTCGAGCGCGACGTGATCCAGGGACCGCAGATCAGCGCCCGCCAGCGCGACCGGATCCTGTCCTACATCGACGGGGGCGTCTCAGAGGGTGCCCGCCTCGTGCTGGGCGGCGGCCGCCCGGCCGGGCTTCCCGTGGGCTACTACGTCGAGCCGACCCTGTTCGCGGACGTCGAGAACTCGATGCGGATCGCGCAAGAAGAGATCTTCGGTCCGGTGCTCGTGGTGATCCCCTACGACGACGAGGACGACGCCGTCCGGATCGCGAACGACAGCCCGTACGGGTTGTCAAGTGCGGTGAGCTCGGGATCGGAGGCGCGAGCCGTGCGTGTAGCGCGGCGGCTTCGTGCCGGCACGGCCTCGATCAACGGCGGCGTATGGCTCGCCCCCGACTCGCCGTTCGGTGGCTACAAGGCGAGTGGGATCGGGCGCCAGAACGGGCTCGAGGGCTTCGAGCAGTACACCGAGACCAAGACGATCGCGGGACCGCTGGCGGCGTGAGCTCCTACGCCGGAAAGCGTGTGATCGTCACCGGCGGGGGTGGGAGCGGGATGGGGTCGGCGGTCGTCGAGCAGCTGAGCGCGCTCGGGGCCGAGGTCCACGTCCTGGATCTCCGCGAGCCGACCCACGAAGTGGCGAGCTTCCACGCCGTCGATCTCGGCGACCCGGACGCGATCACCGGGGCGGCCGACGCGATCGGCGGCCCGGTCGACGCGCTCTTTAACTGCGTCGGAGTACCAGGGCCGCCGTTCGTCGAGGCGCTCGACACGATGCTGATCAATTTCGCCGGCGTACGGCTGTTGAGCGACGCCGTCGCCGAGCAGATGCCGGCGGGCGGCGCAATCGTGTCGGTTGCTTCGGCGGCAGCGGCCGGCTGGCAGCAGCAGCTCGACTCGTTCCTGGGGCTGGTGCAGACTGACGGCTTCGCCGAGGCCCGGCCTTGGTGTGAGGCCAATCCGGAGCTCGTCGGCGCCGCATACACGCCGTCAAAGGTCGCGATCACGATCTGGACCGCGTATGCCTGCTCGGACCTCGGAGCCCGCGGAATCAGGATCAACTGCACGCTCCCCGGCCCCACGGAGACGCCGATGCTCCCCGACTTCAAGGAGAAGCTCCGCGACGGCTACTGGGACGAGTACCCGATCCCGCTCGGCCGTTTCCAGACCCCGGCGGAGCAGGCGGGCGCGCTCGTCTTCCTGGGCAGCGACGCCGCCGCCGCGATCACGGGCGTGGCCCTGCTGACCGACGGGGGAACCGTCAGCGCCGTGGCCACCGGGCGCGCGGCGCTGCCGGCGTTCGCGCTTCGCGGCTAACGCCCCTGGAACGCTCCGCCGTTGAGGTGGTGGGTCTGGCCCGTGGCCATCGCCGCGTCGTCAGACGCGAAATAGGCGACGGCCGCGCCAACTTCACGCGGTTCGATGAACCGGCCGGTCGGTACACGGGCGAGGGTCGCGGCGACGATCTCGGGTTTCGCGTGGACGGTCGCGTTCTCGAGCAGGCCGAGGGCGAGCGTGTTGATCGTGACGCCGTGGTCGACGACCTCGAGCGCGATGCTCCGCAGCGCTCCTTCGATGCCGGCTTTGCTGCCGCCGAGTAGAGCCTCGCGATTGGGGAGTCCGCGTGAGGCCATCGCACTCGAGATCTGAATCACCCGGCCCCAGCCGCGGTCGCACATCCCGGCGAGGACGGCGCGGAGGCAGTTCAGCGAGCCGTAGATGTTGATTTCGATCCACGGTCGCCAGTCCGCCGGGTCCGACGAAGCGAAGTCGACGTGCTTGTTGGGCGTACCGGGCATCCCGACGCAGTTGACGAGGATGTCCACCGGCGGGATCGCGGCAACGCCGGCGATGACGGCGTCGTAGTCCCGCACGTCGAACACCGTCGACGAGGCGTGCTGGCCTGCCGTCCGCAGCTCACCGACGAGCGCATCGGCAGCGGACGCGTCGATGTCGTTGACGACAACGTGCGCGCCACGCTCGCAAAGCACCCGCGCGATCCCCTGGCCGGTCCAGCCGGCACCGCCCGTGATCAGCGCGGTGCGGCCCGCCAGCGACACGCGCTCAGCCGACCGTCGTGCCCGGGGCGAGTTGGTACTCGGTTGCCTCGTGGCCGATCGGCTGAAGCTCCGAGCCGAAGACGCGCTCGATCACCTCAGCGATCTCCCGTGGCGTCCAACTGTCGCGTTCCTCGAGGTGCTCGACCATCCGCGGATGGCGGATCAGCCCGAGGCGAGTGCCGAGCATCACGATCACCTGGCCGGTGATCCGGTTGGCCAGATCGCTGAGCAGGTACACGGCCGCGGGCGCGACCACGTCGGGGGAGACCGCGTTGCGCGCTTGGGAGGGCCGGTAGGTGCCTGCGGCGGCCGCCATCTCGTGCGCGCGGGTGTGAGCGCCAGGGGCGAGGGCGTTCACCCGGACCCCGGACGGCAGCAGCTCGAGCGACCACGCGAGCGTCAGCGACAGCAGCGCGCCCTTGACCGCGACGTACGTCGAATGGCCGGTGACGCCGAGCGCCGAGCGCGAGGTCATGTTGATGATGCTGCCGCTGCCCTGCTCGCGCATGTGGCGCATCGCATGAACGCCGCAGTTAAGCGAGCCGATCAACCCGACCTCGACCTCTTTGCGGAGCTGGTCGCCGTTCTCGTCCCAGGGCGGGCCGAGGTAGCTGTACGCGATCGCGTTGTTGACGAGCCCGTCGATCTTCCCGAACGCCGACACGCACGCGTCGATCAACTCGGCGGACTCCTGCCAGCTCACGACCGAGGCGCCGGAGGCGATCGCGGTTCCCCCGTCGCCGGTGATCTCAGCCACGACCTTCTCGGCTTCGGCGACGTCGATGTCGTTCACTACAACCGACGCACCAGCCCGGGCGGCACCGATCGCGAACGAGCGGCCCAGACCCCGGCCCGATCCGGTAATGACGATCGCTCGGTCTCTCAGAAGCTCGCTCATGTGTGGGTCTCCTCTCGATCCGGATTGTCGCGGAGCGCGTCGGTCGCGGCCTGGTCGATTCGCAGCCCCTCGGGGTCGCCGACCGGGTCACCCACGATCACGACGCCGTAGAGGTCGCGGGCGGCGCCGACGCTCACGTACTCATCGCGTACGTCTCGCAGCACCCGCTCGGCCGGGCGGCGGAATGGATCGCCCCATCCGCCGCCGGCGTTGGTCTGATAGCGGAACACCGACCCCGGGGAGATCCTCCACACGGGGCGGCGACCGCAGTGGAAGTAGGTGCCGTCCGGGTCGAGCACGTGAGTGTCGGGATCGACGATGCCGGCGACCGGCTCCGCGACGGCGTATGTCTCAGGATCAGTCTCCGTGAATCCAGCCGGGGGCGGCTCGCCATCCGTACCCGAAGCCGGCCACAGCCACACGGCGCCGCCGGTCCCGTCGCCGCCGCCGTTGACGCCGAAGCCGCTCGGCCGGCGCACGTGCATGACGTTGGGATAGTGGTCGCCGTCGGTCAGCCACACCGTGTCACGCTGGGTGGCAGCGCCGCCGCGATGAGTGCCCGGACCGGCGGTGTCGATCGCGTACTCGCGACGGGTGACGAGGACCGGCACGTCGCTCTCCGTCTGCTCGACCGATGGCGCGATGCAGTTCGACAGGTAAAGCGTCAGCGAGTTCTCGCCGTCGGCGGTGCTGGTCGCGCCCCACGGACCGTTCTCGCCGCCGCATGAACCGACCGTCGCCCACACGCTGCCGTCACCCCGCAGGCCGTTGCAAGCGTGGGCCATGCCCGAGCCGAGATCTCCAGCCACCGCGCGCGGTCCGAGTGCTCGTGCCAGCGCGCGGAAGATCGCGTTGAGCACGGCCTCCGAGGCCTCGAAGTTGAGCATGATCGCGCCGTCGGGCGGCATCGCGCAGGCGATCGTCGCCGGTGGCAGCACGATGTCGATGTGGCGATAGACGCCCGAGCTGAACGGCGTGATTGGGTCCAGCAGGAACTTCAGGGCGACTGCGACCGCCATCCGCGTGTCGAGCCAACCGGAGTTGATGCACGTGCGGGCCTGGCGCGAGGTCCCCGAGAAATCGACTTCTACCCGGTCTCCCGCCACCTTGACCGCCGCGCGGAACACGTACTGCTCGGAGTCATCGATGCCGTCGCAGTCGATCATGTCCTCGCCCTCGTAGACGCCGTCCGGGACCGCCGCGATCGCCGCGCGCATCGCCTCGGCGCTGACGTCGGTGACGTAGCGCAACGAGCCGCGGTGGGCGTCGAGGCCGTAGCGATCGACAGCGTCGAGCAGCAGCCGCTCCCCGAGGCGCAGGTCGGCCAGGATCGACAGGAAGTCCGGCAGCATGATCTCGCCGAAGCGGGCGTTGTCGAGGATCAGACTGAACGCGGGGCGGACGGGCTGGTCGCGATGGCAGAACAGCATCGGCGGGATCACCAGGCCGTTCTCGTAGATCGTCTGCTTGTTCGGGCTGAAGCCGCCCGGCACGGTGCCGCCCATGTCGAGCATGTGTGCCTGGATGGAGACATAGCCGATCAGCAGCCCATCGTGGAACACCGGCCTGCTGAACAGGACGTCGTTCGGATGCGTGCCCGTCCGCACCGGGTCGTTGCACATCAGCACGTCTCCGGGATCGAGCTCGTCGGGCCCGAACTCCTCGGCCGTGTTGCGCACCGCCTCCGACATCGTGCCGCTGAACAACATGAGGCTGTCGGAGACGGCGGCCATCGGATAGTCGAGATCGCGCGCGCCGGAGATCGTGGCCGCGAAGTCGTACCACTCGCGCAGCACCGGGCTGAACGCGTTCGTCATCAGGTGCGCGCACATGTGCTTGATGATGTAGCGGTACCTGCTCGACAGGACCGACGCGGTGAACCGATCGCATCCGTAGCGCGCGGCGAACTCGTCGTCGCTGAGTTCCCGCAGTTCGCCGGGTGCGGCGACTTGCGACGTCGTCACCGGGCCGATACCCCTTCGATCAACAACTCGCCGTACGCCCCGACGACCGCCTGTTGGCCGGCGACGACGTGGGTCGTCGACATCGGCTCTCGGATGATCGCGGGCCCGTGGATCAGCTGCCCGGTGCGCAACCGCTCGCGCTCGTACTCGCCGGCGCGGCGATTGGCGTCGTCGAGGTAGCGGAGCTCGAGGATCCGGTCAGGCTCGGGGTGGGCGTTGGCCGGCGCGAGCTCCGGGTAGGAGACCTTTGGCGCCTGCGAGATCAGCTGCACCCGGTAGGTGACGCTCTGGACCGGGATCGCCGCAAACCGGTTGCCGTACCGGGCCTCGTACTCGTCGTGGAACGAGGCGATCATCCGCTCGACCGCGACCGCGTCGATGGGCCCGTCCGGCACGGCAATGAACGGCGTCTCCCACGACTGGCCGGCCAGGCGCCCGTCGAACCTACGGCGGACAGCGACCTCCTCCCCGGCCGGGAGCTGCGCCCGAAGGTCCGCCTCGATCCGCTCGAACACGCCGGCGACCTCGGCCGCGGCGGCGGGACTGAGGACGGTGTAGCTGCTCGCGCTGTCCGTGTACACGCGATTCGTGCTCAGCAACCCCAGCGCGGAGAACAGCCCGGGGAGTGGGGGCACGATCACGCGGCGCGCGCGGACGCGGTCGAGGATCGCGGGGAGCATCAGCGGGCCGGCGGCGCCGAATGCCATCAGGCTGAAGTCGCGCGGGTCGAGTCCGCGGGCGATCGCGACGTCGATCAGTCCCTCCGCGATGTTGTTGAGCCCCATGCGGTAGGCGTAGCCGATCCGCTGGTCGAGTGACAGCGGGCTCTCGAGCCGGCGAAACGCCTCCAGCGTCAGCTCGGGGTCGAGCCGCATCCGCCCGGCGTTGAACCGGTCGGGGTCGAGCAGCCCGATGGCCAGGAACGCGTCGGTCATCGTGGGGGCGGTGCCGCCACGGCCGTAACACGCGGGCCCGGGATCAGCGCCCGCGCTCTCGGGTCCGACGCGGATCTCGCCGGCGCCGGTCACCGCGATGACGCTCCCACCACCCGCGCCGAGGCTCCCCAGCTCCACCGACAGTGCGTTGATGAACAGATCCTGCTCGAGCGCGAACGTGCTGTTGAGCTGCGGTTCACCGCCGTTGACGACGCTGATGTCCGACGAGGTGCCGCCGACGTCGCAGCACAGCAGCTGCTCATCGCCGATCAGCCGGCCGAAGTGCGCGCTCGCCACCGCTCCCGCGGCCGGCCCCGAGAACACGAGCCGGAACGGCCGGCGCATCGCGTAGCCCGCCTCGAGCAACGTCGCGGCGGAGTCGGCGAAGTTGAGCTCGCCCTCGAACCCCTCGGCACGCAGGCCCTGTTCGAGCTCCGCCGTGTAGCGCTCGTAGATCAGCTTCATCAACACATCGACCACGGTCGTCGCCGCACGCTGGAACTCCTTCGCGAGCGCCGACACCGAGGATGAGATCGAACATGCGACGTCGGCGCCGAGCACGTCGGTGACCAGTTCCAGGAGCCGCCGCTCGTGCGCCGGATTGGCGTACGCGTTGATCAGACACACCGCCACGCCCTCGACCTCGCATCGCTTCAGCCGCTCGAGCTCCGTCCGCGCCTGCTCCTCGTCGAGCGCGATCAGTTGCTCGCCGGTAGCGGCGATCCGCTCCCGGATCCCGCGCCGCAGATACCTGGGTACGAGCGGGGCTGCGGCGTCGCCGAACGAGCGCCGCCAGTCCGGGTCGGTGAGCGCCT
Source organism: Solirubrobacteraceae bacterium (assembly GCA_035504535.1). Taxonomy (GTDB): domain Bacteria; phylum Actinomycetota; class Thermoleophilia; order Solirubrobacterales; family Solirubrobacteraceae; genus Palsa-465. The sequence goes on from DATJRS010000027.1 coordinate 114,443, forward strand.
CGGCCGGACGCCAGCAGCGCGCGATGTCCAGCACGTCGCGGTGTCCGTAACTCGTCAGCAGCGCGACCTTCGGCAGCCGGCGGGTAAGGACTGCGTTGAGGCCAACCGTGCTCGCGTGGTTGAAGGCTCGCCGGTCTCGGACCCCCAAGGCCAGCGCTCCATCGAGCACGGCCTGCTCCACCTCCTGGCGCCGTGAGGCGACCTTGACGGCCTCGATCCGCCCGTCACGGATCCCGATCACGTCGGTGAAGGTGCCGCCGACGTCGACGGCGAGCAGCCCGTCCCTCATGGCATCAGGTCGACCGTGAGCGAGTACGGGCCGAGCCGTCCCCAGCGCTCACGGCTGACCGAGCAGAGGCACGACTGGCACTTCGTGACCTTCTCCCACCCGTGTTCGCCGACCACCGGGTATCGGCGCAGGTCCGGCGCACCGCATTCGGGGCATTCGCCTCCTACCGGCTCGCGGATCACGGACACGAACGGGGTGTCGGGTCGGGCCACCGTCCAATTCTCGCCGCGCCGACCGCCTCTGCCACTGGCTGTCGATACAGAAAAACCGTTGGGTAATTGTCAGCCGCTCCATTGGCCAGGTCCCTTGCACAGCCAGCCCGAACCGCTATTGGGTGCGGTTCCATTGGCGCATCACGACCGTAGAAATATCGTAGGCGCGTGGATATTACGAATCAGGCAAGACTCGACGAGTTGATCAGCAAGGAAGAGATCCGGGACGTTCTGTCGCGCTTCTGCCGGGGGGTGGACCGGGGAGAGATCGAACTCGTGCGCAGCTGCTATCACGCCGATGCGATCGACGACCACGGGTCCTACCACGGAGGCGTCGACGGGTTGTGCGCGGCGATCGAGACGGTAGTTGAGCGCAGGACGTGCACGCAGCACTTTCTGGCGCCGCCGCTGATCGAGCTCGACGGTGACCGTGCCGTCAGCGAGTCGTATGTGATCGCCTACCACGGCGTCCGCCCTGGTCGCTCGTCGTCCGGCGGCGACCTGTTCGTCGGAGCTCGCTACCTGGATGTGTTCGAGCGCCGGGGAGGTCGCTGGCGGATCGCTCGCCGAACCGTCTCGCATTGCTGGAGCCGCCGGCTGGATGCCGCTCCTTGGCGCGGGGCCGATGCGCTCACGCGGGACCAGCGTTGGCCGGAGGATCTTCTCTACCGCCTGATGTAACGGCGGCAGCTAACCGGCTGAAAGCGCGGAGGTATGCGAGAGCGTGAACACGTTGAGCGCGCTCGCGCCCCCGTCGAGCGTGATGTCGGCGCCGGTGACGTAGGACGCGAGGTCGCTGGCGAGAAATGCCGCCACCTGCGCCACTTCGTCGGGGGATCCGAATCGCCGCAGCGGGAGTGCGCTGGCCGATCCGTCGTCCGGCGCGCCCTTGCCTGCGGGTACCTCGATGTGGCCGAGCGAGAGCGAGTTGACGCGGATCCCGGAGGGACCGAACTCCACGGCGAGCGAGCGGGTGAGATTGTTCACGCCTGCTTTCGCCGCCCCGTACGCCACCATCAATGCGGACCCATAGATCCCAAGCGTCGAGCTGATGTTGACGATCGTTCCGCCGTCCCCGCGCGCCATAACTGGGACGACCGCCCGTGACATGAGAAACACGTAGCGCAGGTTTCGCTCGAGGATGTCGTCCCAGTCCTGCTCCGTGTACCGCGTGATCGGCTTGCGACCGACATAGGCGAACGAACCGCCGGCGTTGTTGACAAGGGCGTCGATCGCGCCGAAGCTCGCGACCGTCTGCTCGACGATGCTCGTCACGGCGTCTGGATCCCTCAGGTCGGCGCAGATGCCCATTGCGGTCCCACCGGAGGCATCCACCGACTCGGAGATCTCGCGCGCCCGCTGGGAATCCACGTCGACGGCCACGACCTTCGCGCCCTGCTGGGCGAACACGGTGGACAGGCTGGCTCCGATTCCGCGTCCCGCCCCGGCGATGATCGCGACACGCCCCTCAAGAAGTCCCAGGGCCGTCATCACGTCTGGTCCTCAAAGCGTGGCATGACTTCCGCGGCAAACCTCTCGATATTCCGCAGTGCAAGTTCGAACGGCATCCCGGACCACGATGTTCGGAATATGAAGTGGTTGAAGCCGGCGCCCTCGAACTCGCGCAATCTCTCGGCGATCGTGTCTGCGGAGCCGAACAAGAACGACTTCTGGAGGAATTCGTCGAACATCGTCCGCCACAGCCGGACGTCCACGCCGTAGGCGGGATTGGAGTACTCGGCGTACTCGCGGCGGATGTACGGCTCGGCCTCCGCGATCGCAGAGGAATCGGTGTCGCCGATGTACATCTCGCGAATGATCGGGAACTCCCGGCCGCCGTTGAAGCTCTTACCTGTGCGCTCCAGTTCGTCGCGGAAGAACTCGAGGTGGCCCTGGGCCCATCGCATCTTCACGTTCGGGGGGGCGAGCCAGGCGTCGCCGATGCGCGCCGCCCGGCGGATCGTCTGCTCGCCGTTGGCGCCGATCCAGATCGGCGGCCGCGGCCGCTGCTCGGGCAGGATGCTGACGGCCTCCTCATCCACCGAATAGAAACGGCCACGGTGAGTGACCGGTGCGCCTAGCCACAGTTCGTCAAGGAGCTCGACTGTCTCGGCGAGGCGCTCCCATCGGCTCATGCGGTCTATCCCGAACGCCTTGAACTCCGGTTTGCGATAGCCCGCTCCCAGCCCGAGGATCAGGCGCCCGGCGGAAAGGCGATCGAGCGAGGCAAAGTTCTCAGCCAGCTGAACCGGATGCTCGAACGTCGCGAGATACACGCCGGTTCCAAGTCGCATCGTTCCCGATTCGGGAATCAGTCGGGCCAGCAGCGGTAGCACCTGGACAGTGGCCAGCGACGATAGATAGTGCTGCAACCCGAACAGGGAGTGGTACCCAGCGTCGCGCGCGGCGTGCGTGAACGTGATCAGCTGGTCGATTCGAGCCCCGACGTCGTCGGTCTTCGGGTACTCGTGGTTGAGCATGATGCCGAATCTCATATTTGAAATTCTGCATCATGCTCCGCCTGTAGGCGAGGATAATACTGCTTTCTGAGCGCTGGGAAGGAGTACGAAGGCCGTGGCTAAGATATTTCAAAATGATCGATCCACCGCGGCACGTTAGCCACTACATCGACGGATGCTGGACCGATGCCGAGTCGCACGAGATGATTCCGGTCGTCGATCCGGCCACCGAAGCGGAGCTCGTGCGCGTTCCGAGGGCGACGCCGAAGGAAGCGGACCGAGCCGTGCGGAGCGCCAGAGCCGCGTTTGACGAGGGCTCCTGGCCGCAGATGCCGCCGCGAAAACGACGGGCGATCATCCGTGACCTCGCCGACGGGCTGCGGCGCCGGCGCGACCGGATCGCCGCCACGGTGATCGCGCAGGGCGGTTGCACCGAACGGCAGACGCACGGTCTCCAGGTCGACCTGGCGATCGACATGCTCGACCGCTGCGCCGAGCTGACCGCCGACGATCCCGTCGAGTCGGTGGTCGTCGCGGGAGGACCGTTCGGCGGCACGGCCGATGGCCTCGGTACGACGCTCGTCGTCCGCGAGCCGATCGGCGTGGTCGCGGCGATCACCCCGTTCAACTTCCCGTTCTTCCTCAACGCGATCAAGGTCGGTGCCGCACTCGCGACCGGCTGCACGGTCGTGCTGAAGCCAACCGAGTACATCTGTCTCGACGCCTTGCACATCGCCGAGGTACTCGACGAAGAGACCGACCTTCCCTCGGGTGCCTTCAACCTCCTCCTCGGCGCTGGCGGCGATGTAGGAGAGGTGCTGGCGAGCCACCCGATGGTCGATCACGTCAGCTTCACGGGCAGCACCGACACCGGGCGGCGCGTGATGGGGTCGGCGGCGCAAACGATCAAGCGACTGACGCTCGAGCTGGGCGGTAAGTCGGCGAACGTGATCTTTGGCGATGCCGACCTGGACCGCGCGCTTGCGGGCGACGGTGCCCTGGTAATCAGCCATTGCGGGCAGGGTTGCGCGCAGTGGACGCGGGTGGTCGTGGAGGATGCGATTCACGACGCTGTCGTCGAGCGGATGATCAGGCGGGCGCAGACGGTGGTGATCGGCGATCCCGCCCACCCGGCCACGGAGCTCGGGCCCTTGGTGAGCCGCGCCCAGTGGGAGAGAGTCAGCGGTTACATCCGTCTGGGAATCGAGGAGGGAGCGACGCTGGCGTACGGGGGCAGTCGCCCGCCCGAATTTGACCGGGGGTTCTACATGGCGCCGACGATCTTCACGGACGTTCGCAACCACATGCGGATCGCGCAGGAGGAGATCTTCGGCCCAGTGGTAACGGTGCAGCGCTTCCGCGACGAGGAGGAGGCGATCCGGATCGCAAACGACTCCATCTTCGGGCTCAACGGCGCGGTGTGGAGCGGCGACCTCGCGCGAGGGTTGCGCGTGGCCTCCCGGATCCGCACCGGCGTGATCAACGTCAACGGTCGTGGCGACGGTGGCCTGGACTACCCCAACGGCGGTTTCAAACAGAGTGGCCTCGGACGCGAGTTCGGGGTTTGGGGCGTCCGGGAGTACACCGAGCTGAAGGCGATCCGCTACAACGCGCTGTAACGGTTCCGGGAGCCACTAGATGATTGGATCGCGCGCAGCACCGACGAGGCCTTCGAACTCGCGGCCCGCTAGCCCCCGGGAACGCTGATCCAGACATGGCTTGTCGGGGTGGCCCCGAGATTTCTCATGCTCCGGAACTCCTCGGACATGAACGAGATGCTGTCGCCCGCCTCCAGCGTCACCGGATCCCCGGTGCCGAACTCGATCACCGCGCGGCCGCTGAGCATGAACACCGAGTAGTCCTGGCCGGGTATGCGGTAGCTGCGTGCGTCGGCGACGACGTGTGGGCCGAGCGTCGAGAGCGCATAGGTGTGGCCGTCGGTCCGGCTCGCGAGCAACTCGACCGTCAGCCCCCTGGTCGGGCTATGAACGGACGCACGCTCAGAGGCTCGCACGAGGGGCCGTCCGCCGGGAGGCGGGAGCTCGATCAAGTCCGTCACGCTGACGTGCAGCGCCTGCGCGATTCGGATTAAACGGCCGACGCTGATGTCGCTCTGGCCCTGCTCGACCTGGGACAGGAACGGGGCCGACAGGCCGCTCTCCCGCGCGAGGTCCGCCAGGCGCAGCCCTCGCGACGTTCGCAACGCTCGGAGCGTGCGGCCGAGCCGAGCGGACGACCATTCGCCGGCGTGCGCGGGGGTGTCGGATGGTTCTGGGTTGCGGTCAGGCGCCATCGAGCTCCGCGCGAACTGTATAGCCGCCGACCGAAGGTTCCGGCGATGGGCGACGCCGCTGTGGCGTCGCACACAGGCAATGGACGGTGTTTGTGGATGCGCCCATAGGCGACTCGGTTTATGTAATAATATCTTCGTTCCGTCGAAATTTCTAAGCCGCATCGGCGAGGACGAAGGATGGAAGGAGAGGGTGGTGGCGATCAATTCACGCTCAATGCGGGCGCGCCTGCTAGTGCTGGCCGCGTGCCCGCTGGCGGTGCTCGGCCCAGCCGCATGCGGCGGTTCGAGCTCCACCAGCAGCTCGGCAACGGCCGCGGCGGCGGCGAGTACGGGTTCTGCGGCGAGCAGCTCAACCCCGTTCAAGGTGTTGCTGCTCATCCCCAGGAGCGGCGCCTTCGCCGTGCCCGGTCAGGAGGAACTTGACGGCTTCGAGGCCGCCGCTGACGTGATCAACAACCAGGGCGGAATCCTGGGCCATCACGTCCAGTTCTCGATCCACGACGACCAGGACCTCGGCACAACCGCTGTGACCGAGGCTCAACAGCAGCTTGCCAGCGGTGCCGGTTACAACTTGATCATCCCCGGGATAAACGGCGCCGATGCGATCCCGCTCGCGCCTGTCTTCGCGCACACCGCAACGCTTCAGATCACCTCTGCGGCCGAGGCGCAGCTCGATCAGCCTTCTAAATATCCAAATCTGTTCATGTCGCTCGACAACTTCCCGGCGAACGAGCAGGCGATCGTCGCGCAGCTGATGACGAAAGGGATCACCCGGGTGGCGTACATCTCGGGCGATGACCCCAGCGGACAGGACGCGGGCCAGGCATTCGCCTCCGCTGCGAGAGCGGCGGGCATCACGGTCACGGCCAGTGTGCTCGTGCCCGACACCGCGGTCGACGCCAAGTCTCAATTTCAGCAGGCACTGGCGTCACATCCTCAAGCCCTCGTGGTCGGAGCGTTCACCAGCGCCGCTCCAACGATCTTGGCGGCGCGCGCCGCGCTCGGCAACACGCTGCCGTTCTACGGCGATGCATTCTTCGCGTCCTTGCCGCTCGAGACCGTGCTCAAGCAGCCGGCGCTGATGAAGAACATCGTGCTCGAGGACTTTCCCTACCTGGTCAAGGGTGCGGCTGCCCAACGCACGCAGTGGTATCGGACGTTTGCGGCGGCCTTTCACGCGCTCGATCCCAAACCGTTGCTCAACCTAGATGCCGGTGCGGTCCCGTACAACGTCCTGATGTTGGCCCGCGCGGCGGCGGTCAAAGCGGATTCGATCGACGGCGCGGCGATGGCGAAAGCGCTTTCGCAGATCACCGTCGCAACGCAGGTGCCGGACTTCGTCGGCGATCCGACCACCGGGATCTTCTCGGCGACGGACCACCAGTTACAGGTGCGCCCATCGAACTTCGGGTTCTACCGGGCGGGACCGACGGTCGACGGGCTACTGGTGCCGTCGGGTTGAGATCTGTCCGCCACTCCTTACCCGGTGGACAGCGGGGCGGCCGTCACCGACGGCCGCCCCCTCAGTACTCACACGAACAGGACAGTGCCGAGGAGTGATGATTCATGTTCGAGCGGGCCTTGAGGTATGACGCTAAGCGAGTGATCGTGAGTGGCGGCGGCGGGTCAGGCATGGGTGCCGCTGTGGTAGATCAGCTCAGTGAGCTCGGCGCCGAGGTCCACGTGTTCGATCTCAAAGAGCCGTCGCGCAAGACGGCCGGATTCCACCGCGTCGACCTCTCGGATCCGGACGCGATCTCCGAGGCTGTGGAAGGCGTCGGCGGCGCAGTCGACGCCCTCTTCAACTGCGTCGGTGTGCCGGGTCGTCCCGCGTTCGACGACCTGACCACGATGATCGTGAACTTCGTTGCGGTTCGCCACCTCACCGAGATGGTCGTCGAGCGCATGCCGAACGGCGGCGCCGTCGCGACGATCGCGTCGACCGCGGGCGTCGGCTGGGAGGAGAAGCTTCCAGTCTTCCGGCCCCTGCTCGAGACGACCACGTTTGACGACGCGGTGTCCTGGTGCCGAGAGCATCCGGAGGACATCGAGCCCGGATACATACCCGCCAAGCAGGCGATCGTGGCGTGGACGCACTACGCGTGCAACGAGCTTGGGGCGCGCGGGATCCGGATCAACTGCACGATGCCGGGGCCGACCGAAACGCCGATGCTGCCCAGCCTCAAAGCCAAGGTGGTCGATGGCTTCTGGGAGGCGTATCCGATTCCGCTCGGACGGTTCCAGACACCGGATGAACAGGCGGCGCCGCTCGTATTCCTCAACAGCGCCGGCGCTTCCGCGATCACCGGATCGGCGCTGATCACCGATGGGGGCAGTATCGGCGCCGCGGCCGCCGGAGCGATCGAGCTGCCGCCGCTGAAGCGAGGAGCCGCTGCGGCCTAGGGGCCGTCCGGCGGCCGGTCGTGGACGGGCAGTCCATCAGCACGCCGGTAGGCGTGGGATTCGAACCCCACGGGCTGGAGGTGCTCCCCGTAGACGCGATCGAGCACCTCGGAGATCTCAGTCGCAGTCCAACTCTCGCGGGCTTGGGCGTGGTCGTCGAGCCTGGGACCTCGGATCAGTCCGAGGCGACCGCCGAGCATCGTGAGCACCTGTCCGGTCAGCCCGGACGACAGATCGCTGAGCAAGTACACGACGGCGGGGGCGACGACGTCGGGGGAGGCCGCGAGCGCTTGGCTGGTCGACCGGTACGTTCCCGCCTCCCGCGCCAGCCGGTGGCCCCGCGTATATGCCCCGGGAGCCAGTGCGTTCACACGAACGCCGCTGGACGCCAGCTCAAGGGCCCAGGCGTAGGTCACGGAGGCAATTGCTCCCTTTGCCGCCACGTATGTGCTCTTGCCGAGCGCACCCATCAGCGCCCGTGAGGTGAGGTTGATGATCGATCCCGAACCCCGCAGGCGCATGTGGCGCATCGCATGTACGCCGCAAAACAGTGTTCCGTGCACGGCGACCTCGATCTCGCGTCGAATCTGTACCTCGCTCTCCTCCCAGGGCGGCCCAAAGTGCGTATAGGCAACGGCGTTGTTGACCAGACCGTCAATCGCGCCAAATTCACTTACGCATTGGTGGATCAGGGCCTCCGCGCCCGTCCAGGACGCCACCGACTCCACCGAGGCGACGGCGTGTCCGCCGGCGGCAGCGATCTCCGCGACCACGGCTTCGGCCAGCTCGCCGTCGATGTCGTTGACGACGACGGCGGCCCCTTCCGACGCGGCAGCGCGCGCGAAGGCTCGACCAAGGCCCTGCCCGGCACCGGTGAGCGCCACGACACGGTTGGAGAGGAGGCCTGCGCCGAGCATGAGCCGAATGATGCGCGGCGCGCGACGGTGATACCTCGTCGACCGAACCAATCTCCGGCCGCGTTCGCTGGAGGCGACCCCAAGAAAGGTTGTGGCAGTGTCAGCTAAGGCAACAGGCGAGATCCCCAGCCGCCGCTGTCCGGTGTCTACGGATTTTGATCCGTTCAGCGAGTCGTTCCAGGCTGATCCCGCAGGATCGCTTCGTGCCGCGCGTTACCAGAGTCCTGTCTTCTACAGCCCCCGGCTGGGTTACTTTGTCGTCACGCGGTACGAGGACATAAGGCGCGTGCTGAAAGACACCGAGGCATTCTCGACCCAGATGACGGGTCGCCCGATCACTCCGTTGTGCGCCGAGGCCCAGGAAACACTGCGCAGACGTGGGTTCACCCCGGTCACGACCCTCGGCAGTGATGACGGCCCACTGCACATGCGGCGGCGCCGGTCGCTGATGGAACTGTTCACGCCGGCACATTTGGAGAGGTGGGCGCCGCGGATCCGGGAGGTCGTCGGTGGCTACATCGATCGGTTCGCCGGAAATGGCAGCGCCGAGCTCGTGAGCGAGCTGTTCTGGGAGGCGCCCGCCGTGGTGGCGCTCGAGTTCATGGGGGTCCCCGAGCACGAGGTGCAGCTGGCCAAGCAATTCGCAGCCGGGATCATGAACTTCAAGTTCGGGCGTCCGTCGGAGCGCGAGCAGGTCGCCACTTGCGAGCTGATGGGCGACAACCAGGACTACGCGCGGGGTCTGCTCGAGCGGATCAAGCGCGACCCCTCCGGGGAGGCGTTCCTCCATGTGCTGGTCCGGGCGTGGCGGGAGGAGCCGGAGGCGTTCGATGACTCCTTCCTGCTCGGGCTGGCGACAACGACCGTCGCCGCGGCGCACGAGACCACCAGTCACGCGCAAGCGAACAGCATCCTGTTGCTGCTGCGACGACGGGAGAGGTGGGAGGCGCTGTGCAGGAACCCGCAGCTGATACCGGCCGCCGTGGAGGAGAGCTTGCGACTCGGCCCGTCGCTTACGGCGTTGCAGCGCCTGTGCATCAAGGACAGCGTTGTCGGCGATGTCACGATTCCGGCGGGTGCGAAGGTGCTGCTGAGCATCGTCTCCGGGAATGCGGACGATGACGCGTTCGCGCACGCAACGGAGTTCGAGCCCGGTCGGCGCAACGTCCGCCGCCACCTCGCGTTCGGCTCGGGGCCACATGTGTGCCTGGGCGCGGGCCTGGCGCGGGTTCAGATGCGCGTTGTGCTCGAGGAACTGACCCGCCGGCTTCCGCACCTTCGGTTGACGCCGGGAGTGCCGATCACCTACCAGCCCAGCGCGTCGCCGCACGGGCCTCGTGAACTGTGGGTCGAATGGGATCCAAACGACAATCCCTGACTCGGCTGAATTGTGGTGGCGCACAAACGGGCGTCTACCGGTTGGTGACCTTGGCGGACCCGGCTTGCCTACCTTCCGTCCAATGGATCTGCTCACGAGCGATGTGCGCCATGCGGAATCTCCGCGGTGGACGGAGGACCGGCTCTGGTTCTCGGACCAGTACGGCCACGCGGTCAGGACGCTGGGTCTGGACGGCCGCCTCGAAACGGTCGCGTCGATCCCGAACCGCCCGTCCGGGTTGGGACGCCTGCCCGATGGCCGGTGGCTGCTGATCACCGCGGATGATGGGAAGTTGAACTGGCTGGAGCCGGGCCGCGTGACGGAAACGGTCGACCTCGCGCCTCTGATCGTCGGACGGGCCGGCGACATGGTCGTCGACGGACGCGGATGGGCGTACATCAGCGATACCGGCTTCGACTACGACGACCCCGAACGCCGGCTCGGGCAGGTTTTGCTTTTCACCGAGGAGGGTGGCGTCCGGGTCGTGGCCACCGGCACGAACTACGCGAATGGCTCCGCAGTCTCCGCCGACGGGTCACGTTTCTTCCTGGCGGAGTCGTTCGGCGAGCGGATCACCGTGTTCGATATCGACGACGACGGGTCGTTGTCGAACCGGCGGGTATTCGCCGAGCTCGGCACCGTGCCGGACGGCCTGTGCCTCGATGCTGCGGGCGGGGTGTGGGTCGCGCTCGCGTTCAAGCGGGAGTTGGCACATGTCAACGTGGACGGCGTCGTCGACGACCGGCTCCCGGTGCGCGGAGCGATGGCGATTGCGTGCGCGCTCGGCGGCCCGGATCGCCGGACCTTGTTTGCCTGCTCGGTTGACAGCACGCCCTCGGATCTCAGCCGCGGGATCCTCGACGGCGGCGTGATCGAGTCGACCGTGGTCGAAGTGCCCGGCGCCGGATGGCCCTGACGTCAGCGCCTTTCGGGTGGGGTGCTCACGACGCGCGGAATCTTCGTCGCGAGAAAGCAGCGCAAGGATGGGAGGGTGGTCGAGAAAACGAACCAGGGAGGTTGTCGCACAAACCCGCCGAGTGGGCGATTGGTTGTGTCGAGGTCACAACGCCGCGGGCGCGTCACGGAGGCGCTGCCCGAACTTTGGCGCTGCGGTTGACGTATACGGGACTCCAGCGCCAAAGTTCGCTGGGGAATTCACCCGGACCGCCGGCGCTGCCCGATCGGGGTTGTGTGCCCATCACAAATTCACGCGTTTGTGCGACAGCGTCCCGGGCCGGCGCGCCGGCCACCTCTAATAGATGAGAATCGTGTTCGCGCAGCCGCGACCTCTCCCCGGCTCGTTGGCACTCCCGCGGAGGGGGCTCGCTCCGCGTCGACCGCGACAGGAAAGTGGGACCGTTGCGCGGATTCTCTCACTCGGGTGACCGCGTCTGTGGGGGGATTCACAGGCCAGCCTCGTGAGGGCGGTTATTCGTAGCCGGAGGCAGCCAGCGCCGCGGTGACGTGTCCGAGCGCGGCGCGCGGGTCGCCGGCGGTCAGCGGGCGCACGATCAGATGGTCCGCACCGGCCGCGCGGTACGACGTAAGTAGCGGCCCGAGATCGTCGTCGGGCAGCCCATACCAGCCGACCGTGAACAGCAGCTCGTCGCTGAACGACCGCGCGAGCGCCTCCCGGCCCACGCCCGCGGCGGCCGTCGCGGCGCGGACGGCGTCCGGGTCTGGAGCCTGGGCGGCGAGGTGCTCGGCGTAGTAGGTCCAGAAGGCCGCGACCTCGTCGGCGAGGACACGCCGGGCTGCGGACCGGTCGGCTTCGATCGCGACCCTCAGGTAAACAGCTATCGACGGTCTGCCGCGCCCCGCGGCGGCGGCTGCGGCGGCCACGCGATCGGCTGCGTGCGCGACCGCCACCGGTGACTCCCAGCTCAACAGCACCCCGTCGGCGGCCTCCCCAGCCAGCGAGAGCATTCGTGGCTTCATCGCGCCGAGATACAGCGGCACGGGCGGCGGAAGTGGCGAGACCTCGAGCCTGAATCCGTGTGAGCGGGAGACGTCGCCGTGATGGTCGGTGGTCTCGCCCGCGACCACGGCTCGCACGATCGCCAGCGCGTCGCGGGCGGTCGCCAGCGGCGGGCCGGATGTCACTCCATGCCAGCGCTCGAGCGCCTGCGGCTGGCTGACACCGAGACCAAGGACGAACCGGCCGGCCGAGGCCTCCTGCAAAGTCACGGCCGCCTTCCCGAGTTGGGCCGGTGTCCGCGTCGGAATCTGTGCCACCCCGAGCCCGACCGTGAGACGCTCGGTCGCGTCGGCCCACGCTTGACAGAGCAGAAACGGATCGCGGCCGTACCCGTCGTTCGCCCACAGCGAGCTCAGCCCGGCGGCCTCGACGTCAGCGGCCAAATCACGCTGCCCGGAGATCGGCACGTCACCGGTGAAAGTCACGCCGAGCCGCATATTCCCCACACGCTAGGCAGGCGCGCCCTGTGACCACGGACAGTGTGCTTCCGCCGTAGCTGTGGAGGCTCCCGTGGCGGGTCAGAGAACTGCGGCATAGGATCGATGCCAATGCGTCCACGCACGCTGGTCGAGAAGGTCTGGGACGACCATGTGATCCTCGATCTGGGTGACGGTGAACAGCTTCTGCACGTTGACCGCCACTGGCTGAACGACAACGCCTACAACGCGATCGACGGTCTCGATCGCCGTGCGCTGAGCGTCCGCAACCCTGAGCTCACCTTCGCCGTGATCGACCACCTGCTCGACACGCGCCCCGGGCGCACGTATGCCACCGGCAGCGCTTCCGCGCAGGAGTGGGCGGAGGGAACGCGCGAGGGGTGCGCTCGCCACGGGATCACGTTCATCGATATCGGCGACCGGCGCCATGGGATCTCGCATGTGATTTCCGCCGAGCTGGGGGCGACGCTGCCGGGGACGCTGCTCGTGTGCACCGACAGCCACACCTGCACGAACGGCGCATTCGGTGCCTACGCCTGCGGCGTCGGCGCGTTCGGCGGCACTCAGGTGCTGGCGACTCAGACGATGATCGCTCGCCGACCGCAGACGATGCGGGTTCGCTTCACCGGGTCCCCTGGGCCGGGTGCGACACCGAAGGATGTGGTGCTCGCGTTGATCGGTCGCTTCGGTGCGACGGCCGCGCTCGGCCACGCGGTGGAGTTCTGCGGGCCGGTGATCGACCGGATGACGATCGAGGAGCGGATGACGATCTGCAACATGGGGGTCGAGTTCGGCGCCGCGACCGCGATGATCGCACCGGATCAGACGACCTTCGACTACCTGGAGGGCCGCGACTACGCGCCGACGGGTCCGAGTTGGGATCAGGCGGTCGCCTACTGGCGAACGCTCCCGACCGATCAGGATGCGACCTTCGACCGCGAGCTGACGCTCGACTGCGCGGACATGGAACCTCAGATCACCTGGGGAACAAGTCCCGAGCAAGTGGTCCCGATCGGGGGAGCGGTGCCCGACCCCTCGAGCTTCGAGGATCCCGGCCGGCGCCGGGCAGCGGAGCGCGCGCTCCAATACATGGGTCTCGCTCCGGGCGACCCGCTCCACGGGCTGCCGATCCAAGCCGCCTTCATCGGGTCGTGCACCAACGCGCGCCTCGACGATCTCCGCGCCGCCGCAGCGGTCCTCCGGGGCCGCCGCGTCGCGCCCGGGGTCCACGCGACATGCGTGCCAGGCTCGGCGAGCACCAAGCGCGCGGCCGAAGCGGAAGGGCTCGATCGGATCTTCATCGAGGCAGGCTTCACCTGGGGCGAGGCAGGGTGCTCGCTCTGCATGACCGCGGTGGTTGACGGGCCCGCGCCGGGTGCGCGGATCGTTTCGTCGACGAACCGGAGTTCCGAGGGCAGGCAGGGACCGGGAGTCCGCGCCCATCTGGCGAGTCCCGTGACCGTGGCCGCGTCTGCGGTCGCCGGTCAGATCGTCGGTGCTCGCGAGTTGACCGCATGAAGCCCTTCGTCCGATTGACCGCGACTACCGCGGCGCTTCCGATTGACAACGTCGAAACCGATCAGCTGATCCCCGCGCGCATGTGCGTGCGCCCTGCCGGCGCGTCGTATGCCGACGCCCTACTCGCGCCGTGGCGTTACCTGCCGGACGGCGCTGAGAACCCGGAGTTCGTCCTGAACCGCGCTCCATACCGAACGGCGCAGATCCTCGTGACGGGCGCGAACTTCGGCTACGGCAGCTCGCGCGAGCACGCCGCGTGGGCGGTCCGGGACTTCGGTATCCGTGCGATCGTCGCCTCGAGCTTCGCCACGATCTTCAAGGCGAACTGCGTCCGCAACGGCGTGCTCCCCGTCGAGCTCGAGCCGGAACAGTTGGCCGACCTGCATCGCGAGCTCGGAGACGGCGCCAACGAGGTGACGATCGACCTTAAGCACCAGGAGTTGACGGCGCCCTCGGGCGCTGTCCACCGCTTCCAGGTCGCCCAGTTCGATCGGCGGCTGCTGCTATCTGGTCGCGATCCGATCTCCTTCGTGCTCGAGCACGAGCCTGAGATCGCGGCGTTCCAGCGGTCCGACCGGGACCGGCGGCCGTGGATCTATCTGGCGCCACGGCCGGCGATCAGCGACTCTGGGCGAAGCTGACCCAGATCAGCGAGGTCGGCCCGCGGTGGAGGTTCGTCATCCGCCGATAGTCCTCCGACATGTACGCGATGCTGTCGCCGGCGGCGAGCGTCACGGGCGTACCGGTGGCGAACTCCATCACCGCCCGGCCCTTCGTCAGGTAGACGAAGTGCTCCTGACCGGGAACCCGGTAGCGGCGCGCCTCGGCGGTGATCCCCGGCGCGAGCGTGGCGAACGCGTAGGTCGGGCCCTCGGAGACGCTCGAGGCGAGCAGCTCGATCGTCAATCCCTCGATGTGGGACGGCAGATGGACCCGTTCGCGTGCGCGCACGAGCGGGCGCTCCGGCGGTGGGGGCAGCTCGATGAGGTCGGTCATCCGAACATGGAGCGCCTGCGCGAGGCGCATCAGCCGGCCGACGCTGATGTCGCTCTGTCCCTGCTCGACCTGCGAGAGGAATGACGCCGAGAGGCCACTCTCGCCAGCGAGGTCGGACAGACGCAGACCGCGCTCCTTGCGCAGCGATCGCAGTGTGTTGCCGAGGTGCTCGGCCGACCAATCCCCGGTGGCATCGGACGGCTCAGCCTCGAGTTGTCGTACCGGCTCGGTCGCCATCAGGCTCTCGACTACGAGTGTATGTGCCACCGGGGTCATGGCGAGCCGAGGAGCTCGGTGATCCGCACGGCAACGTCCGCTTTCACCTGGTCGCCGTAGCTGGCGAGGTCGAGGCCGGTGAGCTTCGTGATCACCGACATCCGGTAGCGGACCGTGTTCGGATGGACGGCGAGCGCCGCCGAGGCGGGCCGCCAGTTGAAGCCGGCGGCCACGAGCGCGCGCAGCGTTTCCATCAGTTGCGAGCGGCGTCGAGCGTCATACGCGATCAGCGGAGCCAGGATCGCGTCGCGAAATCGCCGCAGCTGCTCGCGATTCGCCGACGCGAGCAACGTCCAGATGCCGAGGTCCTCGAATCCGGTCGGTTGTTCGCTTGCGGGCATGAGGCGGAGAACTTGGAGCGCTTGGCGACATTCGGCGAGCGCCCGTTGCGCGCCCACAGGACCGTGGTGGGGTCCGGCGAACGCGATCCGCGGAGGCGGCGAGAGCTCCCCTCGGGTGAGCCCGGCGGCGGCCGTCCTGGCCAGCCGTCGCTCCGGGCCCGACTCTCCGAGGCCGGTGAGCAGGGCGAACACCGTACCCCCGTTCTCGAAGACGGCAGCGGGGCGGACGTCACCCTCGCAGCCGGCGATCAACACTCGCCGGCAGATATCCGGCCGTGGCGGACCGTCGACGGCGACAAACGCGTTGCCACCCTCAAGGTCCACTCCCAGGTGGGCACTTCCCCCGGGCGAGACCTGCTCGTTTCCCGCGAGCACGTGGAAGACGGATTCCGCCAGGCGCGCCCGACGCTCCTCCTCCGCTCGCGCGCGCACCAGTTCGAGCGCTACCCGGCTGATAGCCACATCGAGCGCGGCCGGATCCCCGTCCAGGCTGCCGGGCCGCCGGGCGATCAGCACGACGGTCGCGCGCTGGGAGCCGATCAGGGGGATCTCCGCGGCGGCGACGCTCGTCTCGACGCCCCCGATTCGCGCCACGAGGCGCCGGACACCGCCCGCGGACCGTGCGGCGGCGACGGCTTCGGCAAGGTCTCTGACCTCGATCGACTTTGCGCCCGGCGTGCACCGGACGAGGCGCAGCTCATCGTCGAGGACGACCAGATCCCAGTCGGGCGACGCGCCCGCCGGATCAGGCCGGGACGGCGCTGCGTGGCCATTCGGGCTCGATTTTTCCAGCAGAATTTCGATATTCTGAATCCTAGGCTGGATTGGACTAGCGGTCAAGGCGCTGTGGGCGACGCCACAATCGAGCCCGAGACGGTTTGGATCCGTCGCCATAGCCGCCGAATCGAACATCGAAATATCGTGTCCTTATTCGAAATTCCACCTACAGAGTGGACGAGGGTAAGGAGAAGTGGTGACCGGACGTATCGATAGAGCACGGCTGTGCGCCGGTCTCGGCGTGCTGGCGGCAATCGTTGGACTGGCCGCGTGCGGCAGCAGCTCGAGCAACTCGGCCACGAATGCGGCGGCGACTCAGAGCTCGACCGGTTCGAGTACCAGCAGCGGTCAGACCTCTGGCACCCCGTTCAAGGTGCTCGGCCTCTATCCGCTCAGCGGCGCGTTCGCGCTGGAGGGCGATGAAGAGCTCGCGGGGCTCAAGGCTGCCGTCGGCGTGATCAACAGCCAGGGAGGGATCCTCGGTCACAAGCTCGTGCTGAAGATCGACAACGACCAGGGTGTGGGCACCACGGCGGTCTCAGTCGCCCAACAGGAGCTGTCCTCTGGGACGCAGTACAACCTGATCATCCCGGGGATCAGCGGAGTGGAGACGATCCCACTCGCGGCGGTGTTCGCCCATACGCCCACGCTGCAGATCTCTCCGGGCAACGAGACCGCGCTGAACGACCCGTCCAAGTACCCGAACCTGTTCATGTCTCTGAACGACTTCACCGCCAACGAGCAGGGAGTCGTCGACGCGCTGAAGGCGAAAGGAATCACAAAGGCCGCGTTCATCGGCGGCGACGACCCGGACGGACAGGATGCGGACCGGGCGCTCATAGCGGCCGCCAAGGCGGCCGGGATCACGATTACCGCCAACGTGTTCGTGCCCGACACCGCCGTCGACGCCAAGGCGCAGGTCCAGCAGGTGGCGGCGTCCAACCCGCAGGCGGTCGTGATCGGCGCATTTAGCAATGCCGAGCCGGTGATCCTCGCCGCGCGTGCGGCGCTCGGGAGCTCCCTTCCGTACTACCTCGACTCATTCGCCGGCGCATTTCCGCTCGAGGTCTCGCTGAAGACGGCGGCGGCGATGAAGGGGATCACCGTCGAACAGTTCCCGTACCTCGTCAAGGGCAGCCCCGCGCAGCAGCAGCCGTGGTGGACGACGTTCTACGCCGCCTACTCGAAGCTGATCCCGAACCCCGAGCTCAACCTGATCGCCGGTGTCGTCAGCTACAACGCGCTTATGCTCGCTCGCGCGGCCGCCGAGAAGGCCAACTCGATCAGCGGACCGGCTTTGGTGAGCGCGTTGAATCAGATCTCAGCGTCGAGCCAGGTTCCCGACTTCGTCGGCGGCGCCGCGTCCGGCATCTTCACGCCAACGGACCACTCGCTGCAGATCAAGCCGAGCAACTACGGGTTCTACCCGGCCGGGCCGACCGTCGGCGGCCAGTTCGTCCCCGGGTCCTAGGCGCCGATGCCCGACTACATGATGACGATCGGCGGCGCGTCGGTAGGCGCCGCCGATACGTTCCCGGTGATCAATCCGGCGACCGAGGAGGTCGTGGCGCACGCGCCGAATGCAACCCGGCAAGACGTGGACCGGGCGATGGAGGCGGCGCGGCTCGCGTTCGGAGCGTGGGCGCGTGACCCGCAGGCGAGACGCGAGGTTCTGACCGAGGCCGCGGTGGCACTCGACGCGATCATCGAGGATCTGGTCCCGGTGCTCACCGCCGAGCAGGGCAAGACGCTCGACGATGCCCGGTTCGAAGCGGCGTTGCCCGGACGCTGGCTGCGCCACTTCATCGCCCTTGGCGCGCCAGAGGAGGAGGTTCTCCAGGACGACGAGATCGCGATCTCAGTGCTCAAGCGGGCGCCGATCGGCGTGGTCGCAGGGATCACACCGTGGAACTTCCCGATCTACCAGGTGATTGAAAAGCTGGCGCCGGCCTTGATGGCGGGCAACACGGTCGTGGTGAAGCCTTCGCCGTATACGCCGCTGACAACGCTGATGATGGGTGAAGCGCTCCGTGGAGTCCTCCCGCCCGGGGTCGTCAACATCGTCTCCGGAAGCGACGCGGTTGGGGAGTGGATGACCACCCATCCCGTTCCGCGCAAGGTGGCATTCACCGGATCGGTGGCGACCGGCAGGCGGGTCGCGGCCGCGGTCGCCTCCGACCTCAAGCTCGTCACGCTCGAGCTCGGCGGCAACGACCCGGCGATCGTGCTCGACGACGCCGACGTCGAGCTGATCGCGCCGAAGATCCTGTGGACCGCGTTCGGGAACTGCGGTCAGATCTGCAACGCGATCAAGCGGGTGTACGCGCCGGCGGAGCGCTACGACTCCCTCGTCGAGGCGCTGGCCGAGCAGGCACGCGGGATCGTCGTCGGGCGAGGAACGGATGACGGCGTCCACCTCGGTCCGCTCAACAATCGACCGCAGTGGGAGCGGGTGATCGAGCTCACACGGGACGCGATTGCGTCCGGCGCGACCGCCGTCACGGGCGGGGAACCCTTGCCGGGGCCGGGCTACTTCTTCGCCCCGACGGTCCTCCGTGAGATCTCCGACGGAGTCCGCGTCGTCGACGAGGAGCAGTTCGGGCCCGTGCTGCCGGTGATCCGGTACGAGACCGTCGACGACGCGATCAGCCGCGCCAACGCCACCCACTTCGGTCTCAGTGCCTCGGTCTGGAGCGGCGACGAAGACCGCGCGATCGCGGTCGCCGATCTTCTCGAAGCCGGCACCGTCGGGATCAACTCGCACATGATCGGAGGCGAGCGCATCTGCTACGGCGGTGTGAAGTGGAGCGGCATCGGCGTCGTCAACGGCCGCGAGGGCCTGCTCGGCTACACGGTTCCCCGGGTGGTCAACCGGGCCCGCGCCTGGCAGGGCGTCGAGCTGCCCGCGGCGCTCGAGGCCACCGGCGCCGAGGCTGCGTGAACCCTGACGGGAAGGTCGCGCTCGTCACGGGCGCGGCCTCCGGGATCGGGCGGGCGGCCGCGGAGCTCCTGGCCGCAAGGGGTGCGTCGGTGCTCGCGGCCGACATCGACGATGCCGGCCTCGCCGAGACGGTGGCGCGAATCGAGAGCGCCGGCGGATCGGCGTCAGGAGAGGTCCTCGACGTGAGCCGGGCTGATGCGGTCGCCGCGGCGTTCGACCACCCGCCGGTGTTCGACCACCCGCCGGCGATCGTGTTCAACTGCGCGGGCGTCGTGTCGGGCGAGCCCGATTTCCCAGCGACGTCGCCTGAGCGGATCGGGCAGCTGATCGCCGTCAATCTGCTGGGAACGGTCCTGGTGACTCGAGCGGCGATCCTTGCCATGAACCGAGGCGGCGTGATCGTCAACATCTCCTCGACGGCGGCGGTCCTGACCAGCCATCCCGACCCGGTCTACGGTGCAACGAAGGCGGCGGTGAAGACGTTCACCGAGCAATGCGCGGCATCGGCGCACGCCCGCGGCGTACGCGTCAACGCCGTCCTCCCGGGCGCCGTCGACACGCCGATCATCGCCAAGACCGGCGACGGCCGCCGCCCGGCGCAGTGGCTGCTCCCGCGCCTGCGCGAGGTGGCGCTGCTGGCACCGGCCGAGATCGCCTCCACGATGCTCGAGCTGGTGGAGAACGACGCTCAGAACGGCGCCTGCGTCGTCGTCCGGAACGCCTAGATGATTGGTTCCGCAACCCGACCGTTGCGAGGCCTCCCGACCCCCGCGGCCTCCCACCCCGGTGGCCTCCCACCCCCGCGCCGGCATGCATAAGTTGCCAAATGGCGCGTGCCGCCGCGACCGCGGCCACTTATTCATGTGGGAGCTGCAAAACCTGCCACGGTCCCCACTCGCGCCACCGAGTGGCAGGTTTTGCAGGTCGGGTCGCGCGGTGGGCCCAGGGTCGAGACTGGAAGGGTCAGCGACTCGCTCCCGGCCTTCCACCACAGCCGCGCCGCGGAATCGACCATCTAGCTTTCCTTCGAGCAAGCTCAGGGCCACCCGGCGCCCGGCGTGTCGACCACTGTCGACTCGATCACGCCGCCTTCGAGAATCCCGCGGCTGAGGTTCTGGGCCGTCGCGTTGACCGAGCAGCCGTAGAGCGTGCGTCCGTCCTCGCCGCCGAGCGCGACCGCGCAGGCGAGCGCGCCGCGGGCGGGCACGCGCCGGTCGATACGTCCGTCGGCGTCGAGATGGGCGAACTCCCGGCGGAACGGGAGCGCGACCCACACGCCGCCGTCAGCGTCGAGACACAGCCCGTCCGGAGCCGTGCCGAGCTCGGCGAACGTGCGCCTGCTGGCCAGGCTGCCGTCGTCGCGCACGGTGAACACGGTGATCCGCTCCCCGAACGTCTCCGCCAGAAAGAAGCGTTCTCCGTCCGGTGACACGGCGCAGCCGTTGGCCCAGTTCGTGTCGGTCGCGACGACGCGCACGCCGTCGCGTTCGGTGAACAGGAGTACCTGGCCGAGCCGGGGCTCCTCCCCGGCGCCATGGTCGAACCCGGTGTCGCTGATGTATGCGTGGCCGTGGCCGTCGACGACCATGTCGCCCGCGTGGCCGAGCGTGTGTGGCGCGAGGTCGCACGCCTCCGTGAGATGCCCGTCTTGGAGCCAGTTGAGCTTGTCGTCCCGCGAGGTGACGAGCAGCCAGCGGCCGTCGGGGTGCCGACCGAGCCCGGAGGGACGAGGCGCGGTCTCGGCGATCCGCTCCACCTCGCCGTCGGCGTCCAGCGCCTTGACGGCCTGGTCGTGGGTGTCGGAAAACCACAGCCGGCCGTCGGCCCACCGCGGAGATTCGGCGTGTCGAACCTGGTCGGTGACCAGCTCCATCACGCGGGCTCGACCTCGATCACGATCTTGCCGGCGCTCCCGCGTTCGAACTCCTGGACCGCGTCCGGTAGCGCGTCCAGCGGCCGGGTGTCGCTGACCAGCACCTGGAGGGCTCCCGCCGCTGCCATCGCCAGCACGTCCGCAAGCACCGCCCCGCCGTGTCCATTGGCGATCACGTTGATCGGCGTGACGCCGCGCCCGGAAAGCACACGCCGGTCGGCGGCAAAGCGGGCCGATGCGACCCGCCCGCCGGCCGGGACGAGCTCGGCCAGCGCCAGCAGTTCGGGCTTGTCGTTGACGATGTCGAACACCACCGGCACGCCGCCCGGGCACAGCTCGCGCGCGGCCGCGAGCAGATCGTCGCGCCGGTAGTCGATCGTCTGAGCCGCGCCCAGTGCGCGGACGCGCTGCTCCGCCTCGGGTTTCGCAGTCGCGATCACTCGGGCCCCGCGGCGCGCGGCGAGTTGCACGGCGTAGCAGCCAACGGCGCCGCCGGCACCGACGATCAGCACCGTTTCGCCCGCGTTCGGCGCGAGGGCATCGATCGCCAGCTGCGCCGTCACCGCGGCGAGCGGCAACGCCGCGGCCTCTTGGGCCGAGAGGACATCGGGCCAGCGTGCGACCGCGCTTTGCAGCGGCACGGACAGGTATTGCGCCCAGCTGCCGAGTTGGAACTCGGGCACCGTCCAGCAACCGAGTACGCGGTCGCCTGGCTCAAAGCCGTCAGCGCCCCGTTCGACGACGCCGCAGAAGTCCCGGCCCGGCACGACCGGGTAGGAGAGCTCGCCGGTCCCGTAGGTGCCGTTGACGATGTACGCATCGACCGGGTTGATCGAGGAGGCGATCACGCGGACGAGCAGCTCGTCCGGCCTCGGTTCGGGCACCTCGAGCTCGAGCTGCTGCAGCCCGGCTCCCGGACCTGCGAGCCCGACCGCGCGCATCACGCTTCGGCCGCGCCGACCGCGGTGAACTGCGGCATCACCTCTTCGGCGAACCGGACGATCGTGCGTCGCACCATCTCGACCGGCATTCCTGCCCAGTCGGTTCTGAACACGAATGCGTTCCACCCGGCCTCGGCCAGCCGGGAGATCCGCTCGGCGACGGTCTGCGGCGAGCCGATCAGGAACGACTTGGACCACATCTCCTCGTAGTGGTCGCGGTAGATCGGGTCGTAGTTCGAGAACGCCTCGTACTCGGTGCCGATGTACGGCTCGACCTCGGCCCGGGCGCGCTCGTCCGTGTCCGCGATGTACAGCTCGCGCACGATCGGGTACTCGGCGCCGGTCGTGTCGACGCCGAGCCGCTCCTGCTCGGCGCGGAACGCGGCCAGGTTGCCGTTACACCAGTTGAACTTGAGGTGCGGCGACGCCAGCCACGCGTCACCGTGGGCGGCCGCGCGGACGATCGTCTTCGGTCCGTTGGCGCCGATCCAGATCGGCGGCCGTGGACGCTGGCGCGGGACGACGCTGACCGTCTGGCCCTCGATCTGGAAGTGCTTTCCGTGATGGGTGACCGGCTCGCCGCTCCACAGCGCCGTGACGACCTCGATCGCCTCGTAGAACCGAGACTGGCGGGTTTTTAGATCGATCCCGAACGAGTCGAACTCGTCCTCGCGGTAGCCGGCGCCGACGCCCCAGATCAACCGCCCTCCGGAGATCTGGTCGAGCGTCGCGAAGTGCTCGGCGAGCGCCACCGGATGCTCGAGCGTCGCGATGTAGACGCCGATTCCGAGCCGCATCCGGCCGGAGAACGGGACCAGGTGGGCTAGAACCGGAAGCGCTTGCGGGGTGACCAGGTTCGCCAGGAAGTGATGGTGGCTGAGCAGCATGTCGTAGCCAAGATCGCGGAGCAGCTCGGTCGTCTGCACGCCTTCCTCGATCCGCCCGAGCAGGTCCTCGTCGCGGCGGTACTGGTGGTTGAGCATCACCCCGAACTGCATCGTGCTCACCCTGCCGCCATCGCGCCACCGGAGACGAGCAAGGTCTCACCCGTGACGTACGAGCTCGCATCCGACGCCAGGTAAAGCAGTGCCGGCGCGACCTCGTCGGAGCGGCCGCGTCGGCGCAGCAGGATCGTCGCGTCAAGCCACTCCTGCACCGCCTGCGGAACGCGGGCGACCCCGAACACGCCCGGCAGGATCGCGTTGACGCGGATCCCGTGCGGCGCCAGCTCGCCGGCCATGTAGCGGGTGAAGTGGTTGACGGCGGCCTTGGCCGTCGAGTACACGATCATGTGGCCCGGTACCTGCCCGACCGAGCAGATCGAGCTGGTGTTGATGATCGAGCCGCCGTCGCCCTGCGCGATCATCACGCGTGACGCCGCGCGCGTGCCGTAGAACACGCTCGAGAGCGTCGCGTCGATCACCTCGTGCCAGTGCTCGTCGGTCAACTCCTCGATCGGCAGCTGCGGGTCGCGGCCGGCGGCGTGGTTGCACATCACGTCCAGCCGCCCCAACTCGCTGACCGTCCGCGCCACCAAGTCGTCGACCGCGGCGGAGTCGGACACGTCGCAGGTCACAGCCAAGGCTCGTCTTCCCTTCTCGCGCACTGCGTCAGCGACCTCGTCGATGACCGTCCGGGACCGCGCCGCGACGCACACGTCGGCGCCCGCCTCCGCAAGCGCGAGTGCGAAGTCGCGGCCCATCGCGGGTCCGACGCCGGTGACGATCGCGACGCGTCCGGCCAGCCCGAATCGTGCGAGCACCCCGGTATCGGGCGCAGCCGTGGCACTCACGGGCGGTCCTCGGCGAGCGGGTTCTCGGCTGGATCCCATTCGACCTCCAGGTGCAGCGGCCCACCGACGCTGGCGGTACCGAGCCGCTCCACCGGCTGAGCATCGACCAGTCGCATGTGTGGCAGGCGCGAGCTCAGCTGCTCGAGCATCACCTTCAGCTGCAGCTGCGCGAGGCCCGCGCCGAGACACCGGTGGGCCCCGATCCCGAACGTCAGATGACGACGAGCGTTATCCCGGCGGACGTCAAAGCGAGCAGGCTCGGGGAACATCTCGGGGTCGCAGTTGCCGGAGGCAAGCACGAGCAACACGGTCGCGCCGGCAGGGACCTCGACGTCCGCGATCGACGTGTCGACACGTGCCTGCCTGCGCCAGGTTGCGCCCGACGGCGCGATCCGCAGCGTCTCCTCAACCGCGCCGGGGATGAGCGCCGGCTCGTCGCACAGCTCAGCCCAGATGTCGAGGTGGGTCAGGAGTTGGAGCAGCGCCTGCCCGGCCGCGTTACTCGTCGTCTCGTGTGCCGCCGCGAGGCCGTTCATCGCCAGCCCTGAGAGGTAGTTGATGTCGAGGTCGGTCGGATCGTCGAGGAATGCCCGCACGCAGTGGCGGAGGAATCCCTCGCCCTCGGGGCTCTCGATCAGCCGCTGCACGAGCTCGGTCGAGTAGCGCTGATGCTGGCCCATGAAGTCGCAGGTGCGGATCTGCTCGTCCTCGGTGGGGCGGCCGAAGATGAACTGCATGATCCCCTTGGCGAAATCCTTGGTCTTCGCGATGTCCTCCTGCGGGACACCGAGGAACTCGAGCGCGACGACGGCGGGTGCGTCGGTCGTGACCTCAGCGATCAGATCGCTGCGGCCCCGCGTCACGATCGCGTCTACGTACTCCTTCCAGATCGAACGGATGCGCGGCTCGAACTGCTCGAGGCGGGCGGGGGTGAACGGGTCGGTGAGCCGCTTGCGGAGCCGCATGTGCACCGGCTCCTCCTCGACCCCGAGCGTCTTCACGGGGCGGAACTCGTACTCGTCGAGCTTCGCCTGCGCGGCTGCTGACAGCGGTGTGATCGGCACCGTCGCGTTGCGGGGCGAGAACGTCGTCGTGTCGAGGAAGACCGACCGGATGTCGTGGTAGCGCGTAACCACGTAGGCGTCGAGTCGGGGGCTGTAGAAGACGGGCTGGTGCTCGCGCGCACCGACGAGGGACATCCCGGGGTCAGCCTGGAACTCGGCGCCGAAGGGGTCGAACTCGTGGGAGACGGGGCACGTCGGGGAAGTGCTTGGAGGCCCGTTCATCAGTTTCGAAATATCGTATCCTTGTCACCCTGGACCGAGGCACACACAGTGCCGACCCCAATTTGTACACCTGCATAGTGGGGCGGTGCTACAAAATTTCGACGCAGGCCAGTCGTCCACGAGGAGAGGTCATGAACCCCGAGACGTCCGTCGATCAGACGCGTGCAGCGGCACCACTACGCGTACGCGGCGTCGAGCACATCGGCATCGCGGTCAAGGACATGGGTGCCGCTCGGACCGTGCTGGAGACGCTCGGCCTGTCGGTCGAGCTCGAGCAAGAGTGGCCCCAGTTCGGCGTGGGCATGGCCTGGTATCCGGCGGGCGGAACCGGATTGGAACTGCTCTGCGGAGGAGCCGATGCGCCGTTCGTCGGCAAGTGGCTCGGCGACGGCGCCGGCTTCTTCCACGTCTGCCTGGAGGTCGATGACATCCGGGCCGCGATGGCGGCGTTGAAGGAGCGCGGGGTGGAGTTGAGCGAGGACGAGCCGCACCCCGGTCACGGTGGTCGGCTGATGTGCTTCATCGACCCAGAGTCGACGGCCGGGCTTCTGTTCGAGCTCGTGCAGGTGCCGGACGGCGAGACCGACTGACGGACGTGGGGCGACTAGCCGTCATCGGTGGCTCCTCGGGCATCGGACGCGCGGTCGCCGAGCGGGCGCTGAGCGCTGGATGGCCCGTGACCGTTGCCTCCCGCGAGCCCGAGCGGGCCCCGGGGCAAGCCGAACGGATCGTGCTCGACGTGACCGACGGCGCGGCGGTGAAGCGGGCCTTCGCCGCCCTCGGTCCGGTCGATCATCTCGTATGGACCGCTGGAGCGTCAGCGATCGGGCCGGCGCGCGAGGCGGATTTGGACGCCGGCCGCCGCGCATTCGAAGCCAAGCTGTTTGGGCCGCTGATCGCGATCCGGTCGGTCGAGATCCGCGACTCGATCGTTCTCACCTCTGGCCTGGCCGCGACGGTCCCGGCTGCGGGCGCGTTCTTCACCGGCACCGTCAACGGCGCGGTTGAGGCAGCGGTGCGCGGACTCGCGAAGGAGCTGGCGCCGGTCCGGGTAAACGCGGTCGCCCCCGGGATGATCGATACGCCGCTGTACGACGGTCTCCCGGATGGGCAGCGCCAGGCGATGTTCGAGCGGACCGGCGCCGCGCTCCCGGCGGGCCGGATTGGCCGCGCTGAGGATGTCGCGGATGCGGTCTGGCACCTGATGACGAACGAGTTCGTGACCGGAACCGTGATGGCCATCGACGGCGGCAGCCGACTGGTCGGCGTATGAACGAAGGAGGGACGATGGATCTCGACGGGACGCAGTGGGACGTGATCGTGGTTGGCGCTGGGTCGGCGGGTGCGGCGCTCGCCGGCCGGCTGTCGGAGGACGCGGGACGGCGCGTGCTGGTGCTCGAGGCCGGGCCGGACTACCGGTCCTCGGAGTCGCCGCCGGAGATGCACCTGGTTGAGCCGCTCGCGGTGATCACCGACCCGGTGCGGTTTCCGGAGCTCCAGTGGCTGGGGCTGAACGCGTGGAACACCGAGTCGCAGGCGCTCCGCCCGTTCCCGCGCGGCCGCGGGGTCGGCGGCACATCGGCGATCAACGGGCGGGTGGCGGTGCGGCCGCCGCTCGACGAGTTCGACATCTGGGAAGCCGCGGCCGGACCGGAGTGGTGCCGTGCGAAGGTGCTCGAGTCGTTCATCGCGCTCGAGGACGACGAGATGTTCGGGGAGGAGCCCTACCACGGCCGCGGCGGGCCGACGCCCATCGTCCGCCAGACCGAGGAGTCGTGGAGCTCGATCGACGAGGCGCTGTACGAGGCCACCCGCGAGCAGGGCGTGCCGTGGCACCCGGACTGGAACGCACCTGACACGACCGGGCTTTCGTACTTCGCTGCGTCAGGACGCAACGGCGATCGTGTGAGCGTGGCCGATGCATACCTCGAGCCGGCTCGCGATCGCGAGGCTCTCACCGTCCGCGGCGGCGCGCTCGTCGACCGTGTGCTGTTCGACGGCGCCGGCCGGGCGCGCGGCGTGCGTGCGCTGATCGACGGTGCTGGAGTCGAGATCGAAGCCGGGGAGGTGATCGTCGCCGCCGGCGCTATCCACTCGCCCGCGATCCTTCAGCGTTCGGGCATCGGCCCGGCCGAGGTGCTCCGCGCGGCCGGCGTCGAGCAGCGCGTCGAGCTTCCGGTCGGCGAAGGGCTCCAGGAGCACGCCGCCGTCGCCGTCGCAGTGCCCGCGAACATAGAGACCTACAAGCCCCCGGGGCTGATGGCGTGGTCGATGAACGTCCGGTACTCGAGCGGTCAGTGCGGAGCGGACGACAACGACATCTTCATCGCCTCGTTCGCGCCGACGTCGCTCGAGCAGTTCCCGTTCATCGTGTTCGGCGGTCAGCTGATGCGCGACTACTCGCGCGGGACGGTGCGGATCCGGTCGGCCGATCCCGCGCAGAACCCCGAGATCGACGTCCGGATGCTGTCCGACCCACGTGACATGGAGCGGATGAAGACGATGCTCCGGCTGACCCGGGAGCTGCTGGCGACCGAGCCGCTGCGCAGGCTCGCCGTCGGCGCGCCGAGGCCGGCGCAGCTGACGTGGGGAGGCGTTCCCGACATGGCCGCTTCGTTCGACGATCTGGAGCGCGAGTCAGCGCTCGAGCGGTGGCTGCTCGCGACGGCGCACACGGCGCAGCATCCGACCAGCACGTGCGCGCTCGGCGAGGTCGTCGCCGGCGATTGCACGGTGCACGGCGTCGAAGGGCTGCGGGTTGTCGACGCGTCGATCGCGCCGATGGTGCCGCGGGCCAACACGAACCTGACCGCGATCATGATCGGGGAGCGGGCCGGACAGCTGATCCGGGGTGGCGCGCAGTCGCCGCTGGTCGCCCACGGAGAAGCCCTATGAGCGACCTGCTCGCCGGCCGCGGCGTCGTCGTCACCGGTGCGGGCCGCGGTCTGGGCCGTGCGTTCGCGCTCGCGATCGGCCGCGAGGGAGCCGGCGTCGTCGTCAACGACGTCGACACCGACGAGGCTCGAGCGGTGGCGGCCGAGATCGACCGCGACGGGGGACGGGCGGTCGTCTCGGCAGGGTCAGTCGCGTCCTGGGCTGATGCCGAGGCGATGATCGACTCGTGCATCGACGCATTCGGCGCGATCGACGGCCTCGTGAACAACGCCGTCGCCTACACGTATTACGGCCCGCCCTGGGATGAGGGTGAGGAGCAGATCCGGACCGCGACCGACGTAGCCGTGCTCGGCACGCTGTTCTGCGGAGTACATGCGATGCGGCGAATGCGCGAGCGCGGCCGCGGAAGCATCGTCAACATCAGCTCCCGCGCCCATATGGGCACGAGGGGGATGAGCACGTATGTCGCGGTGAAGGGCGCGGTCGCGTCGGCGACGTACGGGTGGGCGCTCGAACTCGCCGACTCGGGCGTGCGTGTCAACGCGCTCGCGCCGGGGGCGTACACACGCGCGCACGACCTTGCCGTCGCCGCGGGCATCTACACCGACACGCACCGAGCGATCGGGGCGCCACCGGAGGTGGTGGCGCCGGCGGTCGTGTACCTGCTCAGCGATCTCTCCGCGCACCTCACCGGGCAGACGCTGGCGATGTTGAGCGGGAAGCTCGGCCTGATCGCGCCGCCCCGGCCGCTCGAGCACACCGTCGAGCGGGAGCGGTGGACGGCGCAGGAAATCGCCGAGGTCCTTGACAGCGAATTCACCGACCAGTTCCAGCCGGTTGGGTTCGAGGCGAGCGAGTACCAGTTTCCGGCTCCGGTAACGCGGGCATGAGCACCACCCCCGACACCGCGCCCCGCTGCGCCCTCGGCCCCGCGGACATCAACGAGTACCGCCGGAGGTTTGAGGCTGCCCGGGAGATCATGGAGCGCAACGGCCTCGATGCGATCGTGGTCGGCTCGGGGCCGCCTCAAGTTACGAGCTCCTCGATCACCGTCGGGTCGCACGGCCGCTTCGCCGCGCCGCGGTATCACCGCTACTTCTCCGGCTTCCACATCTGGGGCGCCGAGAGCTTTGGCCCGCAGCCCGTTGTCGTCCTCCTGCCGCTGCAAGGCGAGCCTGCACTCATAACGCGCGCCGGGACGCTCCGGACGTGGACGCGACTAGGCCGCGCCCACACGTGGATCGATGACGTCGTCGGTACCTACCACGACGACCCAGAGTGGGAGCAGGCGACCCAATGGGGTCTGGCGTCAAGCGAGCTGCCGACCGATGTCGCCGCGGTGCTCGCCGATCGGGGACTGGAGGGTTCGAGAGTCGGCTTGACCGGCAGCTGGCCCGGGATGGAGCAGACCTGGGCGGCGCTTCCGAACGTGACCGTGCGTCCGACGCTGACGATGGACGGGGCCGGGAATCCGTGCGACGTGCTCGAACCGCTACTGGCGAGGAACAGTCCATGGGAGGTCGACCGCCTGGCGCGAGCTCAGGCCGGCGCGGATGACGCGATGCGCGCGTTCATGGACGCGGCGGCAGATGGGGCACCGATCGATCACGCCGTCGCGGAGGCCCGTCATCGGGCGATCCGGGCCGGTTGCGAGGACACGATCCTGGAGCTCACCTCGGGGTTGGACGAGTGGGCGCTGTGGGTGTACCCGGCGCAACCCCGCGAGGCG
The DNA here is from genome assembly GCA_035504535.1 of Solirubrobacteraceae bacterium. Lineage (GTDB taxonomy): Bacteria > Actinomycetota > Thermoleophilia > Solirubrobacterales > Solirubrobacteraceae > Palsa-465. The sequence continues at coordinate 144,174 of DATJRS010000027.1, forward strand.
GAGTTCCGCACCGGCGATCTCGTCACGATCGGGCTGATGAACAGCTACGACGGCTATTGGATCCAGATGCCGCGGACGTGGATCGTCGGCGGCGCTCAAGGCGCGCAGCAGCCGGTGTTCGACGCCGCCAGGCGCTCGCTCGACGCGATGCTTGCGCTGGTCGGTCCCGGCGTCACCGGCGGCGAGCTGTGGGACGCCGGGCTCGCGCCGATCGCGGCCGCGGGGATGCAACCCCGAGGCCGGCTCGGCCACAGCGTCGGGTTCACTGGGGTGACCGGGCCTGAGCGGTTTTCGATCCTGCCCGGCAACGACGTCCCGATGGAGGAAGGGCTCGCGTTCGTGCTCCACCCGTGCGTGTTCGATCGAGCCTCAGGGGCCGTCGTCCAGTTCGGGGACACGCTCGTGATCGACAACGGGACGGCACGGTTCCTGTCGCCCGAGCCGGTGGAGTATGAGCCTTGACACCGAACCGCTGGCGGTGGACGTTGAGCCTGCGGAGGTGGGGTTCGACGCGGCCCGGCTCGCGCAGCTCGACGCCTACCTCGACGAGTGCGTGGCGCAGGACCTGCACAAGGGTTCGCTCCTCGCCCTCGCGCGCGGGAAACATATTCCACCTTTCGTCGCGGGGCTACCGCGACGCTGAGGCGGGCCTGCCGGTGGAGCCGGACACGATCTGGCGGATCTACTCGATGACCAAGCCGGTCACCTCAGTCGCCATGCTGCTGCTGGTCGAGCAGGGGCTGGTGTCGCTGACCGACCCGCTCGCGCGATACATCCCCGGCTTTGCGAGTCCGCGGGTGTACGTGGCCGGTCCGGCGTTTGTGCCCGTCACCGTTCCCGGCCGCGACCCGATCCGGATCTGGCACGTGCTCACGCACACGGCCGGATTCACGTACCCGCAGATGTTCCAGAGCCCGGTTGACCAGGCGTACCGCGAGGCTGGGTTGGCGGTTCCAACCGAGTCGGCGGACTACACGCTCGAGGAGGCGTGCGAGCGATTGGCGACGCTGCCGCTGCAGTTCGAGCCGGGGACTGACTGGAGCTACTCGATCGCGACCGATGTGGCGGGACGTGTCGTCGAGGTCGCGAGTGGCATGCCGCTCGACGAGTTCATGGAAGAGCGAATCTTCAAGCCCCTCCGGATGGACGAGACAAGCTTCACCGGGCCGCGCACCGATCGGTTCGCGGTCGAGTACACCATCGATCCGGAGAGTGGCACGGCCGTCCACGCAGGCGACTCGCTCATCGCCCCCGGTGAGCGACCAACGTTCGTGTCGGGGGGCGCGGGCCTCGTGTCGACCGCTGCCGACTACCACCGGTTCGCGCAGATGCTGCGCCGGCGCGGCGAGCTCGACGGCGTTCGGCTGCTGTCGCCGCGGACGGTCGAGCTGATGACCGCCAACCACCTGCCCGGCAACGCCACGATGGCCGAGTTCGGCCATCCGCCGGCGGGGATCGCAAGTCTCGACGGCCGCGGCTTCGGGCTCGGGGTGGCACCGCTGATCGACCCCGTCGCCGTCAAGTCGCTGTCCAGCCGGGGCGAGTACGGCTGGGGCGGAGCCGCCGGCACGGACTTCTGGGTCGATCCGGCGACCGAGCTGACCGCCGTGTTCATGATGCAGACCACGCCCCCGCCAGACGACGTCTGGCTCAACCTGCGCCGGCTCGTGTACCAGGCGCTGATCGACTGAGATGGCCAGACCGTCGACCCCGTATGTGAGCGTCGAACGCGAACCCGTCGAGGGCACCTGCCCGGAGTGTGGCGCGGCGGCGCTCGCGCGCTACCCGGTCGTCGGCGAGACCGGCTGGCAGATCGTCGTCAAGTGCCAGCGGTGCCTCGCGAGTGTCGGGCGGGAGCGCTGGAACCGCCTCGGCCCGTACACCCTGCTCGTGGACGAGCTCGGATGACCCGGATGCTCGCCGTCGACGTCGGCGGCACGTTCACTGACGTGATCGGCGTCGGCGAGGGCGGGATCGAGGCGATCAAGATCCCGTCGAGCCGCGACCAGGCCGAGGCGTCGGTCCTGCGCGGCGCGGAAGTGCTCGGCGCCGGTGGGCGGGCCGTGTTCAACCACGCCAGCACGGTCGGGCTGAACGCGCTGATCACACGGCGGCTGCCGAAGATCGGGTTCCTGACCAGCCTCGGCCACCGCGACATGCTGGACATGGGCCGCTGCTGGCGCCCGCCCGAGGCGCTCACCGACGCGGGGTGGCGACGCCCGTTCGGCGATGCGACGGCGCCGCTCGTGGCCCGGTACCTCCGCCGGGGCGTGCGCGAGCGGATCACCGCCGACGGCGCCGTGCTGATCGACTTGGACGAGGCTCACGCCCGTCACGAGCTCGAGCGGATGGACCGTTGCGGCGTCGAGGGCATCGCGATCTGCCTGATCAACGCGTACGTCAATCCTGCGCATGAGCAGCGTCTCCGCGAGCTGGCCGGTGAGGTCCTCGGCGACGTGCCCGTATCGGTCTCCTCGAGCGTGTCGCCGCTCGCCCGGGAGTACGCGCGGGCCTCGACGACCGTCGTCGATGTGTTGATGAAGCTAATCTACGAGCGCTACACCGACCAGCTCCGCGATGGCCTGCGCGAGCAGGGGTTCGATGGCCAGCTCAACTTCGCCGATTCGGCGGCGACGCTGCTCGAGTCGCGCCAGGCCATGCGCAAGCCATTCAGGCTCGTGTTCTCAGGTCCGGCGGCCGGGGCGGTCGCCAGCGCGCACTTCGGTGCGCTGATCGGGGACTCGAACCTGCTGTGCTGCGACGTCGGGGGCACCTCCTCGGACATCAGCCTCGTCGTCGACGGCAAGCCCAACCTGAACACGACGTTCGAGCTCGAGCCCGACCTGCTGGTCAACGCCCTGTCCGTCGAGCTCGGCACGCTCGGCGCCGGCGGCGGCAGCATCGTCTGCAGCACGGCCTCGGGCGAGCTCCGCGTCGGCCCCGAGAGCGCCGGCGCCGATCCCGGCCCGGCCTGCTACGGGCGGGGTGGCACGGCGCCGACGATGACCGACGCATTTCTCGCGATCGGGCTGCTCGACCCGAAGCGGTTCAATGACGGTCGGCTAAGCCTCGACCCTGAGCTGGCGCTCGATGCGTTCCGCCGGCTCGACAGCCCGCTGTCGCTCGATCAGCGAGTCGCGTACGCGTACTCGCTCGGGCTGAACGCGGTGGCCGAGGGCCTGATCGACGCAACGATCGCGCGCGGCGTCGACACCCGCGACTACAGCCTGGTGGCGTTCGGTGCCGCAGGACCGCTGATGCTCCCGCCGATCCTCGGCCACGTCCGCGCCAGACGCGTGATCGTGCCCCCCTACCCGGGGCTGTTCTCAGCGCTCGGGCTCCTCAGCGCCGATCTCGTCTACTCCGCCAGTCGGAGCGCTTACCGGTTGCTCACCGCGGACGCGGCGTCAGGACTCGCTGCGGTGTTCCAGCAGATCGAGGACGAACTCGCTGCCCAAGTGCCGGACGGCACGCCAATCGAGGTGCGGCGTACCTTCGACGGACGGCTCGCCGGGCAGTCGTGGGAGACACCATTCGTGGCGGTGGCGCCCGGACCGATCACGGCGGCGACGGTGACCGAGATGATCGCCGCGTTCCACGACGAGTACGAGCGCCGCTTCGGCAACCGGTTCGAGGCGATGCCGGTCGAGGCCGTGACCTACCGGGTGGAGCTGATCGCGCCGACCGCCAAGGTGGAGTACCCATCGCTGCCGCGCGGCGAGGAGGCCCCGGTGGAGCCAGAGCGGACGATCGAGCTGCGGTTCCTCGACGCCGCCGACCGGCTGACCGGCGAGTACGAGCGCGAGCGGCTACGGGCCGGCAACATCGTGATCGGCCCGGCGGTGATCCGCGAGCCGACCTCCACGACCCACGTCCCGGCGGGCCGGCGCGCGACCGTCGGGACTTACGGCGAGCTCGTCATCGAGGCGGCGCGATGACAGCGGTCGACGCGCCACGGGCGCTCCGGCTCCGAGATCTCGACGACGGGCAATTCGAGGCTCGCTACGGCACCGACCGCTTCACGGCGTCGGTGCTCGCGAGCCGCTTTCGCTACGTGATCAAGCACATGGGCACGCAGCTGATGATGAACGCGTTCAGCCCGATCATCCGCGACTGGTACGACTTCGCGGCGACGATCTCCGGGCCGCCCGAGCTCGGCTACCCGATGCCCGCCGTGTCCGACAGCGTCGTCGTGTTCAGCGGCACGATGTCCGAGGCGGTCCGCAACACGGTCGAGGAGTACGGGCCGGGGAAGCTGAAGCCCGGGGACGTGCTCCTATGCAACGACCCGGTTCGGATCGGCACGCATCCGAACGATCTGCTGCTGATCCGCCCGGTGTTCCTCGAAGGGCGGCTTGTGGGCACGATCAACCTCCAGGCGCACATGTTCGACATCGGCGGGACTGTGCCAGGCGGCTTTAGCCCCACGAAGCGCTCCACGTACGAGAACGGCCTCGTGATCCCGCCGATGCTGATGTTCGAAGGCGACGAGCCGATCCGCTCGACGTTCAGCCTGATCTTCGACAACGCCCGCTTCGGGCCGATCATGCTGCCGGACTTCCTGTCGATCGCCGCGGCGCTGCGTCTCGGCGAGCGGTTCCTGCTCGACGCGATCGAGCGATACGGCCAAGACGCGTACCTCGGCGCGCTGACGTACGCCACGGACGTCAGCGCCGAGACGCTCCGCGAGGCGGTCAGCGCCATTGCCGACGGCGTCTACGAGGGCACCGACCTGATCGACTGCGATGGGATCGACGACTCCGAGCAGTACCTGATCAAGGTCAAGGTGACGGTGGTCGGCTCGCGGATCGAGGTCGACCTGTCCGGCACCTCGCGGCAGGCGCGAACGTCGATCAACGCCGGCTGGCTCGATGCGCGCACGGCCGTGGCCGTCGCGCTGAAGTTCCTGGTCGACCCGGCAACGCCGTTCAGCTCCGGCGTTTACCGTGACCTGGACGTGGTGCTGCCGCCGGGCTCGATCGCGTGCGCGCTGCCTCCCGACGGGGCGATCATGATGAACTTCGAGATCCAGGAAGGGATCGTCAACGCCATCTTCCGGGCGCTCGCGAGGGCGCTGGGGAAGGGGGCGATCGCCGGCGACCTCGGGTCCGGGATGACCCACGTCGCCAGCGGCGTTCATGCGGACGGAACGCCGTGGGCCACGATCGGCAGCTGCGGCGGCGAGAACGGCCCGTGGGGCGCGACCCGGCACGCCGATGCCGAGAACTCGCTGACGATCTGGCTGTCGAATTCGTTCGCGCCTTCGGTCGAGTCGGTCGAGGCCGACGCGCCGGTCGTGCTGTTGCGCAAGGAGTACGGGACCGACACCAGCGGTCCGGGGACGAATCGAGGCGGAGCGGCCACCGTCAAGGACTCGCTGTGGCTGACCGACGGAGAGCACTATCCCGGCGTGCTCCACGTCCGCACCCCCAGCGGTACGGGCGTGTACGGGGGTGGCGACGGAACCGCCGGCGGGGTATGGCTGTGGGAGGGCGGCGACGGAGCCGCGGCCGACTTCATCGAGGTCGACGATGCGGCCCACCGGCGAGGCGAAGCCGTCGCCGGCGTGATGGACCCGGACGCCCATCGCCTCGACCCCGATGGCACCTATTTCTACTGCGGCCGACGGAGCGTTTGGACGGTGCCCGCGGGCTCGGTGTTCCGCTACCAGACGGCCGCCGGCGGCGGTTGGGGCGATCCGCTCGACCGCGATCCCCAGCGGGTGCTTCGCGATGTCCGCGACGAATACGTCAGCCAGGCCGCGGCACGCGAGATCTACGGCGTGGTCGTGGCCGGCGATCCGGTCGATGACCCGGAGGGGTTGTCGATCGATCTGGCGGCGACGGACGCGTTGCGACAGTCGCGCCGCGTGAACAACCACGAATCGGAGGTTTGAAGCTCACGATGGACCCCTCGGACGTCATCGCGATTCAGCAGCTGTACGCCCTCTACGGCCACGTGTTCGACGACGGGCAGCTCGACCGCCTCGGAGAGCTGTTCACCGACGACGTCGTGTTCGACGCCACCGCCGACGGAGTGCCATTGATGCACGGGATCGGGGCGATCGTCGCGGCGGCGCAGGGCTACGACCGGCACCCGCTCGCGCACCACCTCACCAACGTGCTGCTGACGGCGATCGACCGCGACACCGCGACCGTGCGCGCGAAGGTGCTGCAGACGTTCGACGGCGGGGTCGCCTTCAGCGGTGTCTACGACGACACGCTGACTCGGACTGCGGGTGGCTGGCGGATCTCGGGGCACGCCTACCGCTCGGCCCGCCCGACCGTTGCGGCCGCCGGATGAGCGGTCGGGTCGCCGGCAAGGTCGCGCTGATCACCGGGGCGGCGCGCGGCATCGGCCAGGCCCAGGCTCAGCGGCTCGCGGAAGAGGGCGCGGATGTGATCGCCTTCGACGTGGCGCCGCTGCACGACACCGAGGAGTTGGTGTCCGCGTACGGGCAGCGAATCATTGCCGCTCAGGTCGACGTCACCGACCTGGGTGCACTCGAGACCGCCGCCCGATCCGCGGTCGACGAACTCGGTCGCCTCGACATCGTGTCGGCAACGGCTGGCCATGTCGTCGGGCTTGGACCGGCATGGGAGCTGACGGAGGTTGACGTCGAACGGACGTTCGCCGTCAACGTGTTCGGCATGTGGAAGACGATCAAGGCGACCGTCCCGCACGTGATCGCTGCCGGCGACGGCGGATCGATCATCCTTATGAGCTCGATCTCGGGGCGGGTCGGGATGCCCGGCGCCGCGCATTACACGGCCACCAAGCACGCGGTGGTCGGGTTCATGCGCGCACTGACCAAGGAACTCGGTCCACTGGGCATCCGCGTCAACACCGTCAACCCGACGAACATCGACACGGAGATGTTCCAGCGCGAGGTGGTGCGGCGGTTCATCCTCCCCGGCCACCCCAATCCGACGCGAGAGGATGTGGCCGCAGTCGTGACCCCGGGCCACGCGCTCTCGATCCCGTGGGTCGATCCGGTCGATGTCGCCAACGCGGTGCTGTGGCTCGCCTCGGACGAATCACGCTACGTCACAGGCAGCACGTTCGCCGTGGACGCGGGCGCGATCGGCTGACCTCTGTGGCCCTGGGCCGCGGCACAGAAACATGGCGTGGCGTTTGGCGGGCACGCCATGGTATGAGGCTGACCGTCTGGCAGGCTTTGTGACAATGCCCGAGCTGCGCGATGTTCTGATCCTCGAGGCGGTGCGGACGCCCGTCGGCCGCGGCCACCCCGAGAAGGGTGCGTTGAAGGACGTGCATCCGGCCGACCTGCTTGGTCAGACGTATGTCGGGCTGCTCGACCGCGCCGGCGTCGACTCGGCCGAGGTCGACAACGTGATCGCCGGGTGCGTCTACCAGATCGCCGAGCAGTCGGCCGGGATCACGCGATCGGCCTGGCTCCAGAAGGGGCTCGCCGAAACCACCGGAGCGACGACCGTCGACATCCGCTGCGGGTCGGGCCAGCAGGCCGTCCACTTCGGCGCGCTGCGGGTCGGAGCCGGCGTCGACGAGCTGGTCGTGGCCGGCGGCGTCGAGCACATGGGACGGGTCGGCTTTGCGGTGAACGAGGGCGCGCAGAAGGAGTGGGGAAGGGCGTTCACCGAGGAGCTGCTCGAGCGGTACAACCTCGTTCCCCAGGGGATCGGCGCCGAGATGATCGCCGACCAATGGCAGATCACCCGTGAGGAGATGGACGAACTGGCGCTCCGCTCCCATCAGCTGGCTGACCGGGCGCGGTCCTCGGGCGCGTTCGACCGCGAGATCCTGCCCGTGTCCGCGAACTCGCATACGGTCAAGGATGACCAGGGGATCCGTTCCGACACGACGCTCGAGAAGCTCGGCTCGCTCAAAGCGGCGTTCAGGGAGGACGGCCGGATCACGGCGGGCAATTCGTCGCAGGTTTCAGACGGCGCAGCCGCACTCCTGATCGGAAGCGCCGATAAGGCGGGCGCTCTCGGATTGAAACCCCGTGCTCGGATCGTCGACCAGGTCGTCCTCGGCGTCGACCCGGTGACGATGCTGACCGGCCCGATCCCGGCGACCGAGCGGATCCTTCAGCGCAACGGTCTGAGGATCAGCGATATCGACCTGGTCGAGATCAACGAGGCGTTCGCTTCGGTCGTGCTCGCGTGGGCGCGCGAGCACGAGCCTGATATGGAGAAGGTCAACGTTCGCGGCGGCGCGATCGCGCTCGGCCACCCGCTCGGGTCGACCGGGGCGCGGCTGCTGACGACGCTGCTCCACGCGCTCGAGGACACCGACGGCGAGCTCGGCCTCGTGACGATGTGCTGCGGCGGCGGTCTCGGAACCGCGACGCTGATCCAGCGGGTCTGACGTGCTCGAGGCGGCTGGAACCCGTACCGAGTACACGTTCTGCCGTGTCTGCGCGAACTGCTGCGGACTGAAGCTCGAGGTCGACGGCGACGGGCAGATCGTCTCGATCCTTGGCGACCGGGAGCATCCCGTCACGAAGGGGTACGCCTGTAGCAAGGGCCGCGCGAGCGGCGAGATGCACCGCCGCGCCGACAGGATCCTCCGGCCGCTGAAACGGCGAGACGACGGTTCGCTGGCTCCGATCTCGCTGGATCACGCGCTCGACGAGATCGCGGAGAAGCTCGAGACGCTGATTGCGCAGTACGGCCCCCACACGGTCAGCGCATTCCTCGGGACGACCGGCTACTTCAACGTCCCGGCGACCGTGATGGTGATGGCGCTCCTGGACGCGATCGGGTCCCGGAGCTTCTTCAGCTCGTTCACGATCGACTGCTCGAGCAAGGCGGTGACGGCCGGCCGGCTCGGGACGTGGGGCGCCGGCAGGCAGCCCTGGGCCGGCGCCGACGTCTGGATGGTGTTCGGGAACAACCCGTTCGTGTCGCTCTCGAGCCAGGCTGGCCTGTCGTTCGGCAACCCCGCGAAGGTGCTGAAAGAGGAGATGGCCCGCGGGATGAAGCTGATCGTCGTCGACCCCCGCCGTACCGAGACCGCGCGGCACGCGACGCTGTTCCTCCAGCCCCACCCGGGCGAGGACGCCGCGGTGGTGGCGGGCATGCTGCGGATCATCCTCACCGAGGGTCTTGCCGACGACGAGTTCTGCGCCCAGCATGTCGCGGGCGTCGGGCGGCTACGAGAAGCGGTCGAGCCGTTCACACCGGTCGAGGTCGAGCGCCGCAGCGGCGTCGACGCCGAGCTGCTGGGCGAAGCGGCCCGGATGTTCGGCGGCGCCGGCAAGCGCGGCTGCGCCGGAATGGCGACCGGCCTGACGATGTCGCCTCACTCGAACCTCGTCGACCACCTCATCGAGACGCTGAACGTGGTCTGCGGCCGGTACCTGCGTGCTGGCGAGCAGATGCCCAACCTGGGACCGATCTCGCCTCGGGTTGCCCGACACGCAGAGGTTCGTCCGCCACTCCGCCTGTGGGATCGCGACGACCGGCGGCTCGGGGAGTTCGGTCTGATCCCGGGGGTCAATCCCCGTGGCGAGGTCCCGTGCGGGATCCTCGCCGACGAGATCCTGCGCCCGGGCGACGGCCAGATCCGCGCGATGTTCGTCGAGGGCGGCAACCCGGCCGTCGCGATTCCTGACCAGCGGCGGGTTGTCGAGGCGCTCAAGGATCTCGAGCTGCTCGTTTCGGTCGAACCGTTCATGTCCGCGACCGCGCGACTGTCGCATTACGTGATCCCGCCCACGCTCATGTACGAACGCGCGGACCTGCCGATGGTGTTCATGAACGAGATGCGGATGCCGGTGCCGTTCGCGCAATACGCCGAGCCGATCGTGGATCCCCCGGCAGGCGCCGAGGTGATCGACGAGTGGTACCCGTACTGGGCGCTCGCACAGAGGATGGAGCTCTCGCTGAGCTACTGCGGCGTCTCGCTCGACTCCGCCGAGCCGCCCACCACCGACGAGCTGCTCCGACTGACGATCCGCGACGGACAGGTGCCGTTCGACGAGATGGTCCGCCACCCGCACGGGAAGGTGTTCGACGAGCTCGACCCCGTGACCGTCCAGCCCGCTTCGCCGGGCAGTGACGGTCGCTTCGAGGTGATGCCGGACGATGTGTTCGCGGAACTGTCCGACTACCGGAGTGCGCGGCCCCCGGACGGGTACACGCACCGTCTGATCGTGCGCAGGATGCGCGAGGTGATGAACAGCCTCGACCCCGGCACACCGACGCCGGACCACAACCCGGCGTTCTTGCACCCAGACGACATGGGCGAGCTCGGTGTGAGGGCCGGCGACCGGATCGAGATCGCGTCTGACTACGCACAAATCGAGGGGATCGTCGAACCCGACGCGACCCTGCGCCGCGGCGTCGTCTCGATGAGCCACTGCTTCGGAGGGCTGCCCGACGAAGAGCAAGGCGCCGGGTCATGTACGAACCTGCTCGTCGACGCCCGGCGCCACCGTCAGGCGATCAACGCGATGCCGACGATGTCAGGGTTGCCGGTCCGGATCAGACCGTCGCGCGCGTGACGGCGACGAACGGGTACTCCCTCGCCGGATCGCCATTCGAGCTGACGGGCCGGGTCGCGCTGGTCACCGGTGGCGGCCGCGGCCTCGGCAGGGAGATCGCGCGGGCGCTGGCACTAGCCGGCGCCGACGTGGCCATCGCCGGGCGCAGTGAGGAACACCTGCGAGCCGGGCTCGACGAGATCGTCGACGGCACCGGCCGCACCGGTTTCTACCTCGTCGCGGACGTCGCCCGGCGCGGCGAGCCCGAGCGTGTGGCTCAGGCGGTGCTGGATCGCTTCGGCCGCGTCGACATCCTCGTCAGCAACGCCGGCGCCAACGTCCAGCAGCCCGTCGAGGACATCACCGACGGGGCGTGGGACGCAGTGCTGGGGGTCTACGTGCACGCCGCGATGGCGCTGTCGCGCACGCTGGTCGGGCAGATGAAAGAGCGGCGCTGGGGCCGGCTGATCTACGTCTCGTCCGCGCTCGGGCTGATCGGACTGCCCCGCCGCAGCGCCTACAGCGCCGCCAAGGCGGCACTGATGGGGATGGCGCGGGTCCACGCCGTCGAGCTCGGTCCCTACGGGATCACGGCCAACTGCATCGCTCCCGGACCGTTCCGGACCGACGTGTTCTCGCGCCTGGCACCCGAAGAGCTGAAGGTGCTGAACGACTGGACCGCGCTCGCCCGCCCCGGCCGCCCGGCTGAGTTGATCGGACCGCTGTTGCTGCTCGCCAGTGACGCCGGCAGCTACATCACCGGCACGACGCTGGTGGTCGACGGCGGCTGGATGGTCAAGGCCTAGAAAGCTCGCCGCCTACCGCATGCCCAGGTGGGCCTCGGCCACGAGCGACTTGTGCAGCTGGTTGTTGCCCTCGACGATCTGGAAGATCTTGGCATCGCGCAAGTAGCGCCCCACCGGGTATTCGTCGGATACCGCGTAGGCGCCGTGGATCTGGAATGCGTTGGTGGCCGCCTGCAGCGCAGTGTCCGAGGCGACCATCTTCGCCATCGAGGCCGCGTCGCGGGCGCGCTGCCCGCGGTCCTTCAGATAGGCCAGCCGGTAGGTCAAAAGGCGCGCGGACTCGATGCCGCACGCCATGTCGCTGATCATCTCCTGCACGAGCTGGAACTTGCCGATGGGCCGGCGGAACACCTGCCGCTCCTTGGCATAGGCCACCGACACGTCGCAGCACGCCTGGGCCAGGCCGACGGCGCGGGCGGCGACACCCAGGCGGCCGCTCTCCACCGAGTTCATCGCGATCTCGAAGCCCTGTCCCTCCTCCCCGACCAGCGCATCCCGCGGCACGCGGACATCGTCGAGCACGAGCTCGCCGGTCTCGAGCGGGCGAAAGCCGTACTTGTTCTTGAGCGGGTGGACGGACACGCCGGGCAGGTCCTTCTCGACGATGAACGCGCAGATCCGCTTGCGGCCGGTGCGCTCGTCCAATCCGCGGTGAGCAAAGGTCAAAAAGAAGCTGGCTGCGCCGAGGAAGCTGATCCACATCTTCGCCCCGTTGATCACGTAATCCCCGCCGTTGCGCCGAGCGGTCGTGTCCATGTCCGACACGTCGGTCCCCGAGCGTGCCTCGGTGACACCCGCGCCCGCGAAGATCTCGGCCTGCGCGAGCGGCGCCAGGTAGTTTCGCTTCTGCTCTTCGGTTCCATACCGCAGCAGCGAGTTGCCGACGAGCCCGCTTGGGAAGGTCAGGGCGCAGGCGACCGCGTGGCAGGTCCGCGAGATCTCCTCGATCAGCCCCGCGAAAGTGACGTAGTCGAGTCCCGAGCCACCGTATTCGGTGGGGACGACCCCGCCGGCGAAGCCCAGCTCGGCCGCCTTGCGCACGATCTCGGCCGGAAATCGCTCGTCGCGATCGTATTCCGCCACGTGCGGCGCAATCTCGCGCTGCGCGAAGTCGCGCGCGACGCGGCGGAACTCCTGCTGCTCCTCGCTCCAGCCGAAGTCCATGGCTACGCGATCGCCACGCTGATCGGTGCCGGCGCTTCGAACACGACCTGCCGCTCGGTGAACTCGAGCAGCCCCGCGACGCCGTGCTCGACGCCGACACCGCTCCACTTGCTCCCAAGCATCGGCGAGCTCGGCCGGTGCACTCCATGTGAGTTCACGTAGGCCACGCCGCACTCGAGCCCGACTGCCACGTCGCGAGCGCGCGCGGTGTCGGCTCCCCACACCGATCCGCACAGCCCGTACATGGTCGCGTTGGCCCGGCTCAGGGCCTCCTCGATGCTGTCGTAGCGCAGAATCGGCAAGGCCGGACCGAATTGCTCCTGGGCGACGATCCGCTGCTCATCCCGGGTGCCGGTCAGGATCGTCGGCTGGAACCAGAAGCCGTCGCCCTCAACCGGGCCACCACCCGCGATTGCGCTCGCGCCCGCCGCGATCGTCTCGGCCACCAACTCGCACACGCGCTCGAATTGAGGACGGGTGGACAGGGGGCCCATCTGGGCGTCCGGCCCGGTGCCGAGCTTGATCGCGTCGGCCGCCGCGCCGAATGCATCGACAACCTCGTCGTAGATCGCGGCCGGCGCGTAGATCCGCTTGGGGATCGCGCACGTCTGTCCGGTGTTGAAGAAGGCTCGTGCCAGGACGGCGGGCACGATCGTGTCGATGTCGACGTCATCGAGCAGGATCGCCGCGTCGTTGCCGCCGAGCTCGAGGGTGACCCGCTTGAGGTCGCGCCCGGCGCTGGCGGCCACCGCCTTGCCGGCTGAGATCGAGCCGGTGAACGAGACCTTGCGCGGTACCGGATGGCGCGACATGAGCTCGCCCAGGTGGTCTCCGCCGGCGATGATCTGTACGACGCCCGGGGGCAGGATCTCGTTCATCACCTCGCCCAGCTTGCGGGCGGCCAGCGGGGTGAACGGGGAGGACTTCGCCACCACCGTGTTGCCGGCGCGCAGAGCCGGGCCGATCTTGCAGACCAGCGAGGAGATCGGGAAGTTCCAGGGCGTGATCGCCGCCACCACGCCGAGGGGGCGGCGCTGAACCTCGATCCGGGCCTGGGCATCGTCGGCCAGCAGTTCGGTGGGGATCTCCACCCCCGCCAGCCAGTCCAGCCACATCCGGGCTGCCATGACCTCCTGCTCGGGAAGCGCAGACGGCTTCCCGGTTTCCGAGCTGAGCAGCGGTACGAGCTCGTCGGCGGCAGCGGGGATCGCCTGGGCGAGGTCCCGCAGCAGCGCGCGCCGCGACGCTTCGTCCGCCGCCCACGCCGGCTGGGCCGCGGCCGCCGTGGCGAATGCTTCGTCGAGCTCCGCGGGAGTGCATTCGGGCACCTCCGCTATGCACCGGCCGGTGGCCGGGTTGATGACTTCAAGCACGGCTTGGCCGGTGGCCGCGCCGCCGGGTGTGGTGGCCGTCATTCGGGCCCTCCTCTCGGGGCATACAGGGCGAGCACGGTGCCGAAGCGGTCGCGACAGGTGGCCCTTCGCTCGTGCGTGGCGTCTCGAGGGGAGTCGAGCACTGTACCGCCGGCGTCCACGAGCTCGCGGAGCGTGCCGTCGACGTCGGCGACCTTGATCCCGAGGACCAGGACGTTCCCGTCGGGATGCTCGTCCGGGCCGGCCAGGGCGAGCGCGATCTCACCCGCGTCGAGCACCGCCCAGCGCTCGCCGTCCTGGAAGCGCAACTCGAGTCCCAGCGCGTTGCGGTAATGGGCGACGGCGGCGCCGAGGTCCGCGACCGGGAGGATGATCTGTCTGAGCTTGCCCATCGCTGTGCTGGTCGCCCGAGTCTGGCAAGTAGTCCGTGGCGCGCCTTCGGAGATCGATCCAAATCCGCGCGGCCTCGGTTGTGGACGCGGCCATAGCCGGAGGTTGGATGCGTGTGCCACGTTGGTGGCGTGAGGAGCGAGGTCGCCGCCGTGTCGTTTCCGGAGCTTATGACCTTGCGGTCGCTCGGCGACGAGCGATTCGCGGCCACGGGGCCGCGATATCCGTGGGGCGTGCTGTACGGCGGCCAGGTGATCGCCCAGGCGCTGCGCGCCGCCGGCCAGACCGTACGCGCGGACGAGTGCATCCACTCCCTGCACGCCTATTACGTTCGTGCCGGCCGGGACTCGGAGGCGATCGAGCTCGACGTGGCCCGCGTGCGCGACGGCCGCTCGTTCTCGGTACGCGCGGTCACGGCGCGTCAGGGCACGGCCGTGATCGCCACCGTTCTGGCCAGCTTCCACATCGAGGAGTCAGGCGAGGTGCTGCCGAGCGCGAAGGCCCCGGCCGTGGCCACGGCCGATGAGCTCGAGTCCGGCGGGTGGACCTCACTGTACGACCGTCGCTACGCCCCGGTCGACGAGCCGGCGCGGACGCTGGCATGGGTGCGGCTGACCGACGAGCTCGGCCCGGATCAGGACCTGCAGGCCTGCGCGCTCGTGTTCACCGCCGATGACATCTTCGACGATGCGGTCCTCGCGCTGGTGCATCCCGGGCGCCCCCCGGCCAACGATCTGTCCGAGCGGGACTGGTCGCTCTCGACCCAGAGCCTCGACTACAGCGTGTGGTTTCACCGGCGCATTCGCTCCGATGGATGGCGACTGCACGACTTCCGATGCCGCGCGCTGGCCAACGCCTGCGCCACGGTGGTGGGCGAGGTGTTCGACCACGCCGGCGTGCATCTGGCCACCGTGGCGCAGCAGATGCTCGTGCGTCGCACGGTCGCCGCCGACGACTTGTATCCCGGCACACCGGCCGCTGACTAATCCTGTCCCGCCCCCCATAGCCGCGCCGGCGCCGGGTCTGCGATCTTGAGTGCACCGGTGGATCCGGTCGCCGATCGGCTCCACGGGACTCTCCTCCCTCGATGCCAGCAACAAGGCGCGGGCGAGCCTAGCCCCGGCTCGCCCGCGCCACTGCTCCCGGGGGGCAGCCAGAGCCCATGAACGCAGGCAACTGATCAAGATGGCGACCGCGGTGAGCACCGTCCGCTGCCTGGAGGTCGAGCCCGGCCGGGCACGCGTGCGCGACGCGGCCCCGCCACCGCTCCCCGACGGCTGGGGCCGAGTGCGCGTGAGCGCGTGCGGTGTGTGTGGCACCGACCTGCATCTCCTTCACGGGATGGAGCTTCCCCGCCACTGCTCCTATCCGCTCCGGCCCGGGCACGAGGTCGCCGGGCGCGTGATCGAAGGCTCGGCCGGACGCGTTCGCCTCGGTGACCAGGTTGTGCTCCACCCGTTGATCCCGTGCGGGCGGTGCGACGCCTGCCGCTCAGACCACGAGAACCGCTGCCGGTACGCGACCAGGCTCGGCTTCGACCACCCAGGCGGTCTGGCCGAGGAGATCGTCTGGCCGCTGCACCGCATGGTCCCGACCCCTCGGTTGCCGCCCAAGCAGGCCGCCGTCCTGCCCGACGCGGTGGCCAGCGCGTACCACGCGTTGAAGCTGGCCGAGCTTCCGGCCGGGGGCGCGTTGACGGTGCTCGGGGCCGGGGGCGTGGGGATTCACGTGCTGGCGCTGGCCCGGGTGCTGGATCCGACCGCCCGGCTCACCGCCGTGGTCCGCAGCCCCGGTTCCGAGCAGCGGCTTCGGAGACTCGGCCTGGACGCTGCGATCTTGCTCGGAGCGGATGATGTCGGGCGACGGGTACTCGGGCGCGGCGGGCCCCAGGACGCGGTGATCGAGTTCGGCGCGGGCGCGCACGCGCTCGCCCAGGCCACGCCGATGCTCGCCCGGGGCGGCCGTCTCGTGGTCGGATCGATGAGCGAGGAGCCGCTCGATCTCGGAGCCAGCCTCGCGCAGCTCGTCACACGGGAGCTATACGTAATCGGCAGCTACGCCTCGACGATCGCCGACCTCGGCGCGGTCGTCCACCTGGCCACCACCGGCCGGCTCGACCTGTCCGCGTCGGTGAGCCACCAGCTGCCGCTGGAGCGAGCGGCCGAGGCCTTCGAGCTCCTCGAGCGCCGGCCGACCGGATTGGCGCGCGTCGTGGTGGTCCCGTGAAGCTCGCGCCTGCGCGGTCAGTGCGGGACCACGCCGCCGTTGGGCGAGATTGACTGCGCGGTCACGAACGAGCTCTCGTCGCTGGCCAGGTACACGACCAGAGGCGCGATGTCCTCGGGCGTCCCGAGCCTCTTCAGCGGGGTGCGCTTGCGCATCCATTCCTGGTTTGCGGGCTCATCCGCGGTCATCGGGGTCAGCACCATCCCGGGACAGATGGCGTTGGCCCGGATGCCGTGGCGGCCGCCGTACACGGCCAGGCTGTGGACCAGCCCGATCAGACCCGCCTTCGCCGCCGAGTAGTGGATCGGACCGTAGCCGGTCATCGGCGTGATGCTCGAGATGCAGATGATCGAGCCTCCGTGCCCGGCGGGAAGCAAACGTCGGATCATCGCGCGGCTGCAGTGAAAGGTGCCGCCAAGATGAACCTCGAGCATCGACTGCCAGCTCCTGTCGGACATGGCCACGAGCTGTTCGAGACCACTGAGCTCAGGCGAGCCGTCGCCCGGGGTACGCTGGACGCCGGCATTGTTGACGAGCACGTCGACGAGGCCGAACCCGGCACTGACCACGTCGAACATCTGCTCGACCGCGTCGCTCTTGGTTACGTCGCAGCCAAAGGCCAGGGCCTGGCCGCCGGCGTCCGTGATTGCTTCGGCGGTCATGCGCGCGGCGCGCTCGCGGCGGTCCTGGCAGATGACGGTCGCTCCCTCCCGGGCACAGGCCAGCGCCATCGCCGTTCCGAGCCCGCCGCCGGCGCCGGTGATCATCGCGACCTTGTCCTGGAGCCGTCCCATCGCTACTGAAAGAATCCCGGTGCGGTGAGCAGCTCGGCACCTCTGAGCATTGCCTCATGACGGGCCACGAGCGACTCGCGGTAGCCGGGGTGAGTGAGGATCCAGAAGCGGTTCGCGTGGACGGCGTCGATCACCTGGACGGCCAGATCTTCCAGAGCGGCGCGGGGGCCGTCGTCCGTGGAGCCATTCACACCGGGACTCGCGCCCGTGCGCAGGCGATCGCTGTGCTCGCCAAGCTCGGTGGCGATGGCACCGGGACACAGGACGGACACGCCAATCGAAGCGCCGCGCTCACGCAGGTCCTGCAGCAGGCTCTCCGACAGTCCGACGATGGCGAACTTCGACGCGCCGTACGCGCCGATGCGCGGGAAGCCGAGCAGGCCCGCGATCGACGCGGTGTTGACCACGTGGGCAGGCTCGCCGTGCTCGAGCATGGCCGGGACGAATGCCTGGATGCCATGCACGACCCCCCAAAGGTTCACGGACAGCATCCACCCGAAATCCTCCCGGGAGACCTTCCACAGCCGACCCGGCGGGATTACCACTCCGGCGTTGTTGCACAAAAGATGGACGCGGCCGAAGCGATCGCGGGCGCGGCGCTCGAGCTCGGCGACCGCCGCAGCGTCGGATACATCGGTTGGCACCGCGATGACGTCCTGGCCGGAACGCGATTCGACGGTCTCGGCTGCGGCCGCGAGACGGGCAGCATCGATATCCGCCATAACTACGTTCATGCTCTCGCGCGCCAGCGCCCGGGTCAGCGCCAGCCCGATCCCCCCGGCGGCACCGGTCACGACTGCGACTTTTCCGTCCAGAGCGTCCACGTACCGGCCTCGGGCCCAGGCTAATCGCCGGCGCGCGGTGCAGCGGACAAACGTCGGCCCGCAGCCTTGGGTGGGCGTCCAACCTCGCGCGAGCCCTTTGTCGAGCCCGACAGTCGCGGTGCGCGCTTGTGGGGCGGCGACCCATGGCATCGGCGGGCATCGCGACGTACCCTGGCTGCGAGTGCGATGCCCCCCGCCGACTGTCCGATCGACGACCACGACAGCATCCTGGTGCAGCTTGTCTACGAGCTGCTCGACGCACACGCGGACACCACCGGCCTAAGCGGCGTCGATCCGTCCGATGTCCGCTGGCGAGCGCACCTGACTTACCTTCAGGGGCTCCAACGGGTCGGGCGTGAAGTGCTCGCCGTGGCGGTTGCCAGCCGCTCTCTGGCCTGATAGGCTTACATTCCGACCGGTCGGTATGTCTACCGCGCGACACATTTCCCGAGGACTGGCGTGCGTCGAGGACGCGGTCGCGGCGATCGCCCGCGGCGAGATGGTTGTCGTCGTCGACTCGCCCGCGCGCGAGAACGAGGGTGATCTGGTGATGGCCGCCGAGCACATCACTCCGCACGCGATCAACTTCATGGCCACCATGGGACGCGGTCTGATCTGCGTGGCGCTCACCGAGGAGCGACTCGCGCAACTGCAGATCGCGCCGATGGTGGCGCGCAGCACCGATCCCAAGGGCACGGCATTCCACATCAGCGTCGACCATCGCACCCGCGCGACGACCGGCATCTCAGCCAGCGACCGGGCCAGCACGATCGGCGCGCTCGTTGACCCCGACAGCCAGGGCAGCGATTTCACGCGTCCCGGGCACGTGTTCCCGCTCGCGTGTCGGGAGGGCGGTGTGCTCAAGCGCGCCGGCCACACCGAAGCCGCGGTCGACCTGGCGCGAATGGCCGGCCTGCGACCGGCCGGCGTGCTGTGCGAGATCGCCGGCGCGGACGGCGAGATGGCTCGCCTGCCCGCGCTGTTGGAGTTCGCCGCCGAGCACGACCTGGTCGTGGTGGCGATCAGCGACTTGATCGCGTACCGACGCCAGCGCGAGCAGCTGGTGTTGCGGGTCAGCGAGGCGCGTCTGCCACTCGAGGGCGCAGAGTTCACCGCCATCGCGTACAACGAGATGATCGACGGCCATGAGCATCTGGCCCTCGTGCTCGGCGACGTGAGCGACCGCGAGGGCGTGCTGGTGCGGGTTCACTCGGAGTGCCTGACCGGCGACGTGTTCGGGTCCCGGCGCTGCGACTGCGGTCCACAGCTGCGGCTGGCGATCGCCCACATCGTGGCGGAGGGGTGCGGTGTGATCGTGTATCTGCGCGGGCAAGAGGGCCGAGGTATCGGGCTGTCGGCCAAGATCCACGCCTACCGACTTCAAGACGGCGGGCTCGACACGGTGGACGCCAACGTCGCCCTCGGCTATCCCAGTGACCGCCGCGACTACGGGACCGGCATGCAGATCCTGCGCGATCTCGGAATCAGCAGCATGCGCCTGCTCACCAACAATCCGTCCAAGCGTGCGGGCCTGGAGGGCTACGGGCTGTCGGTCATCGAACGCGTCCCCCTGATGACGACGCCGACACCGGAGAACACGCACTATCTGTCGACCAAGCAGGCACGGCTCGGTCACCTCCTTGACGTCTCGGCCTGCCGCGCCGAGTCGACGTGAGGTGACACGTCGGTCGCCCACGCAACGGCGGGATTAGGCGGCGGCTCGCGCCGCGTTGGATTCTGGCCTTGCGATCACCCCCGAGTGGTCAACCCGCCTCAAGCTACGACCTCGGAGTTGGCGCGATGCGCGAGCCGCTTGCTCGAGCGGACGGCGAAACCGTCGGCCGTTGGCTGATGATGCTCACGCAAAGTGCGACAATCGGGTCCTGTACGCCGCCGATGCAGCCGAGTTCCTCTCGACTGTTGAAGATTTGCCCGAGGACCCCGACGCCTCCCGCTCACTTCGCTGTTAGCGGGAGTTTTTCATGGGCACGGGTGGATTCGAACCACCGACTTCTCGCGTGTGAAGCGAGCGCTCTCCCACTGAGCTACGCGCCCGAGGCAACGGCGATTCTACGCGTCGCCGGTCGGGCCGGCAGGGCCGGGTCAGATCGAGCCACTTGGGTTGCCCGCGCCACGGCCTGGGCGCGGCGGGCGCCTCGGGCTCGACAAAGATGCTGCGGACGTGTGCCCGCGCTAGCCGCCGCCGCTGCTGGTCCCGCTGCCTCCGCTAGCGGCATTGGTGGTCGTCGTGATGGCCGTCGTGGTCACGCCGCCGCCCGACTCGGTGCCGGTTCCGGATCCCCCGGGACTGGCTGATCCGCTGCTGTGTGAATCACTGGTGCCGGAGCGAGCCTG
>DATJRS010000028.1:0-4534 GCA_035504535.1 Solirubrobacteraceae bacterium
GGGTCTTGGAGCGGCGCCTGTGAGCACTACGGACCCGGCTGCGGGCCGCACCCACGTGAACGGTGGCGACGGTGATGGGCGGGCTCGGGTGCTCGTCGCCGAGAAGATCGGGGATTCGGGAATTGAGCTCTTGCGGGGGCATTTCGATGTGGAGGTCGGGGTTGGCTGGTCTCGCGAGGAGCTCGAGGAGCGGATCGGCGCCTTCGACGGCGTCCTGATCCGCTCGGCGACGAAGCTGGACGCCCCGCTGATCGCGCGGGCGGAGCGGTTGCGGGCGGTTGGCCGGGCTGGGGTGGGGGTCGACAACGTCGACGTCGATGCGGCGACCAAGCGGGGGATCATCGTCGCCAACGCGCCGCAGTCGAACGTGATCACGGCGGCCGAGCACACGATGGCGCTTTTGTTGGCGTTGGCGCGCAACGTGCCGCAGGCCCATGCTTCTTTGACGAGCGGTAAGTGGGAGCGGTCGAAGTTCTCGGGCGTCGAGTTGTTCGAGAAGACGCTGGGGATTCTCGGGTTCGGCCGGATCGGCCAGCTGGTGGCCGAGCGGGCTCGCGCGTTCGGCATGCGGGTGATCGCGTATGACCCCTACGTGGGGGCGGAGCGCTACGAGCGCCTCGGCGTCGAGAAGGCGGACTCCTCCGACGCCGTGTACGCGGTCGCCGACTTCATCACGTTGCACCTGCCCAACACACCGGACACCAAGGGTTGGCTGGACGCCGTCGCGCTGGCCAAGTGCAAGGACGGCGTGCGTGTGTTGAACGTGGCCCGGGGACCTCTGGTCGTCGACGACGATCTGAAGGCGGCGCTGGATTCGGGGAAGGTCGCGGGCGCGGCGCTCGACGTGTTCCAGTCTGAGCCGGTGACCGACCATCCGCTGTTCTCCTATCCGAACGTGATCGTCACGCCGCACCTGGGGGCGTCGACCGCCGAGGCCACCGACCGGGCCGGCTATCAGGCCGCCGAGCAGGTGGTGGCCGCGCTTGCCGGTGGGGTGGTGACCAGCGCGGTGAACGTCCCGGCGATCCCGCCCGAGGACATGGAGGTGCTGGGGCCGTACGTCTCGCTGTGCCGGTCGCTGGGGCGGCTCGCCGTGGAGTTGGCTGAGCGCTCGTCGATCGATCAGGTGAAGACCGAGTTTTTGGGGCGGATCGCTGACCACGACACGCGTCTTTTGGCGATCCACGTGCTGCTCGGGGTACTGCGGGGACACACCGAGGAGGACGTCAACGAGGTGAACGCCCCGGCGATCGCGCAGGAGCGCGGGATCGAGCTCGTCGAGCTCAAGCGAGCGGCCGTGCGCGACTACGCCGACCTGGTGCGGGTGACCGTCACGAGCGGCGAGATGAGCGTGCTCGTCGCCGGTACCCTGATCGGCCGGCGCAACCGCGAGCATTTGCTGGAGGCGTGGGGGCAGCGCTTCGATATCCAGCTCGAGACGCACATGACCGTGTTCCGCTACCGCGACATGCCGGGCATGATCGGACGGGTCGGCACCGACTTCGGCAAGCACGGCATCAACATCGTCTCCGCCGCAGTCGGCCGGCATCCCGACACGTCCCAGGTCGGCGAGGGTCAGCTCGCGGTAATGGCGGTGACGACGGATTCGGCCGTGCCGCAAACGGTGATCGACGAGATCGTCGCGCTCGACGGGTTCGAGGCCGGGCGGAGCGTCACGCTGTAGCCGGCTTGCGCCGGCCCGGCGCGGACGGATCGCACGCGTGGGATGAGACTGGGCCTATACGACGGCTATCTCCCTATCGTGTGACCCGATGAGAGTCGTGGTCGCGCCAGTTGGCAGCTTCCCCGACGGCGAGCGCCGGATCGTCGAGGTGGGCGGCCGCTCGATCGGCGTCTTCCGAGTGGGGGAGAGCTTCTACGGGATCCGCAACCGGTGCCCGCACCAGGGCGGTCCGCTGTGTCTGGGACACGTGTTGGGGGACGCGGTGGCCGACGCGCCCGGCGAGGCCCGGATTTCGGCGGACCCGCTGCGGATTGCCTGCCCCTGGCACGGCTGGGAGTACGACCTCGACAGCGGACAGTCGTTCCTGGGCGGTGCGATGGCCGGGGTGCGGAGCTACGGGGTCGGGCTCGAGCCCGGTGGATCTCTCTTGGACGAGGCGACCGCGGCTCCGGGGCGGCGCGTTCCCGGTCCATACGTGGCCGAGACGTTCGAGGTCAGGGTCGAGGACGAGTACGTTGTGCTGGATGCGTGAGGAGGTTGACGATGTCGCAGGTTGAGACCCACACCGATCTCGAGGCCGCCCGGTCGCGGACCGTCGAGTTAGTCGACTGCGACGTGCACGCGCAGGCGACCGAGGCGATGCTCGCCAAGTACCTGAGCGCGCCGGCGCGACGGATGCTCGAGCGCTACGGCCGGCGCACGCCGCGCGTGACCGAGTGGTACCCCCGGGCCCGAAACGCGGGAATGCGCGTCGACGCCTGGCCGGGCAAGCCGGGACACATCTGGGGCAGCGACCCCGAAACCATGCGCGAGCAGCTGCTCGACGAGTTCGGGGTCGACTACGCCGTGCTCGAGGTGCTGAGTGGGCAGGACTGCTACGACCACCCCGATTTCGCGGCTGAGTGGAACCGGGCCGTGAACGAGTGGCAGGCGGAGGAGTGGCTGGCCTTCGACTCCCGGCTCCGCGGCACGATCGCGGTTCCCCACGAGTACCCGGACCTGGCGGTGGCCGAGATCGAGCGACGGGCTGGCGATGAGCGCTTCGTCGCGGTGCTGTTGCCGGCGAGTGCGGCCGAGCAGCTTGGAGCACCCAAGTACTGGCCGATCTACGAGGCCGCCACCGCGTTTGGCCGGCCGGTCGTGTTTCACACCGGCGGCTACGTCGACCACCGGGGGGCCGGCTATCCGTCCTTTTACCTCGAGTATCACGTCGGCAACGGCATCGTGATGCAGAGCCAGCTGGCCAGCATGTTGGCCGGTGGCATGTTCGAGGCGATCCCAGGCCTGCGCGTCGTATTGACCGAGTGTGGGGTGGCCTGGGCGGCCACGCTGCTGTGGTCCCTGGATTCCGCATGGGAGCTCATTCGCGAGGACGTTCCCCGGTTGTCGCGCCGCCCCTCGGAGTACGTCCGCGACCACGTGTGGTTCACGACCCAGCCGATCGAGGAGCCAGACGATCCTCAGCACCTCATCTACACGATCGAGCAGGCCCAGCTGGAGGACCGGCTTCTGTTCGCCACGGACTACCCGCACTGGGACTTCGACTCGCCCAAGCAGGCGCTGCCGCGCGCGATGGGGGCGTCGTTGCGCCGGTCGATACTGTGCGACAACGCGCTGTCGCTCTACGGGCTGCCGGCCGAGCGGCCCGCCTGATGGACGCGATCGACTGCGACGTTCACTGCGCCCCCGAGTCATTCGACGCGCTGTTTCCGTATCTAAGCGACTACTGGCGCCAGTACATCACCGAGGCGGGCGTCCGACTCAACGGTCTCACGTTCGCGTACCCGTCGGCCGTCGTCGCGGCGCCGGCGCCGTCCAGCTATGACGCGTTGGCCGAGGCCGTGCTGATCGAAGCGCAAGCTCGGTTTGTGGTTTTGAACTGCCTAACCGGGTTCGAGACGCACCGGAACCCTTACTTCGCCGCCGCCGTCGCCTCCGCGGTCAATGACTGGATGCGCGAGGAGATGCTGCCCCGCGATTCTCGTCTGCGGGCCAGCGTGGTCGTCTCGCCGGTGTCGCCCGACGACGCCGTGGCGGAGATCGAGCGGGTTGGGGAGGATCCCCGCTTTGTCCAGGTCCTCCTGCCCGTCCGCAGCGACCTGCCCTGGGGGCACAAGAACAATCACGCGCTGTTCGCCGCCGCGTCCGAGCGGGGACTGCAGGTCGGCTTGCACGCATGGGGTCGCGCCGGCAAGGCGGCCACCCCGAGCGGCTTCACGACCACCTACCTCGAGGACTACGTGGGCAACCAGCCAATCGCCCAGGCCCAGGTGCTGAGCTTCGTCTCAGAGGGAGTATTCGAGCGCTTCCCCGACCTGCGGGTGGTGATGATCGAGTGCGGGTTCGCCTGGCTCGCGCCGCTGCTGTGGCGTTTCGACAAGGACTGGAAGGGCGTATGGCGCGAGGTGCCGTGGATCAAGCGCCGGCCGTCGGAGTACGTGCGCGAGCACTTCCGGTTCACGACCGCCCCCGCGCATCTCCCGTCCGATCCGGTCGTGTTGGACCAGTTGCTCGAGATGCTCGACGGGCCCGGAATGCTTCTGTACGCCTCCGACTATCCCCATCGGCACCGTGACGACATGCCGGCGCTGCTCGACAGACTCACGGAAGAGCAACGGCGCGGCGTCCTGTGGGCGACAGCGGCTGAGCTCTACGGAACCCCGGTGTCGTTGACATAACGCGACAACCCGGCTCGTCGATGGGATGCGACGGCGGAGGTCCTTAGTCGGCGCGCGGCATCCCCGACTTGAGAGGCCTAAACGCAATCTGGACAAACGTCGTATTGCAGGAACTGCGGACCCCGGTAGCCTTCCGGCACACGGGGGCGCAGTCCCCAATCACGAATAGGAA
>DATJRS010000029.1:0-73834 GCA_035504535.1 Solirubrobacteraceae bacterium
AGGCCAGCTCGGGTGAGGTCGCAACGACGGTCACCGAGCAGGAGATCGCCGACATCGTTGCCGCGCGAACCGGGATCCCGGTCGGACAGCTCGTCTCAAGCGAACTGACACGGCTGGGCACGCTCGAGGATGACCTGCACCAGCGGGTGATCGGGCAGAACGAGGCGGTCCACGCCGTCGCCGAGACGGTCCGCCACGCCCGCGCGGGCCTGGCCGAGCCGGGGCGTCCCCTGGGCAGCTTCCTGTTCATGGGCCCGACCGGAGTCGGCAAGACCGAGCTGGTCAAGGCGCTGGCCGAGCGGCTGTTCGCGACCGAGCGCTCGTTGGTCCGGATCGACATGTCCGAGTACCGCGAGCCCCACACGGTGGCGCGGCTGATCGGCTCACCGCCGGGCTATGTCGGCTACGGCGACGGCGGTCAGCTGACCGAGCCGGTGCGGCGCCGGCCGTACTCGGTGATCCTGCTCGACGAGATCGAGAAGGCGCACCCCGAGGTCTGGAACGTCCTGCTTCAGGTGCTCGACGACGGCCGCCTGACCGATGGCGAGGGCCGGACCGTGGACTTCACGAACACGGTCGTGGTCATGACCTCGAACCTCGGCGCCGGCAAGGCCAAGCGCCCGATCGGGTTCACGGGGACCGTCGAGGACTCGACCGACGAGCGCATGCACGAGGCGGCCAAGCGGGCCTTCCTGCCCGAGTTCCTGAACCGGATCGATGAGATCGTCGTGTTCGAGGCGCTCACCGAGGAGCAGGTCCGCCAGATCGGCGAGCTGCTGTGCAACCGGATCGCGGAGCGTCTGCGCGAGGAGCGCGGCATCGAGCTCGAGGTCGAGCCGGCGCTGATCGAGCGCCTGGCCCGCGAGGGCTTCGACGCCGAGTTCGGCGCCCGGCCGCTCAAGCGGCACCTGCGCCGCACGCTCGAGCGCGAGCTCACGCGCGCGATCCTCGACGGTCGGCTGTCCGACGGCACCCGGGTCATCGCCCGGGATGCCAACGGTGACGCCATCGAGCTAGACGTTCCGCAGCCGGCGGCTGTGTAACTGCGGATATTGATGGGGCGCGCGCCATGCGTGCGGCGCGCGTCCCCATTGCCCGAGCTCGCTTAAGCCACCAGCGACAGCCCGGGATCGTCGAACACCACGCTCCGATCCCGCCCACCCCGCTTGGCGGCGTAGAGGGCCTGGTCGGCGCGCTCGAGCACGGTCTGGACCTCGAGCGGATCGATCGTGACCGTGATCCCGGCGCTCACCCGCACCTCGGGCACGTCGGAGCAATCGGTGGCGGCAAGCGCACGGCGAACCCGCTCCGCGAACGCGGTGGCGCCGGCCTGGTGGCCGCCTGGCATCAGCACCGCGAACTCCTCGCCCCCGAGCCGCGCCGCGACGTCGATCGCGCGCGCCTCGGTGGTCAGCAGCCTCGCCATGTGGGCCAGGACACGGTCGCCCACGATGTGTCCCCACTGATCGTTGATGTGCTTGAAGTGGTCGATGTCAAAGATGACGAGCGCGATCGAGTGCCCGTCGCGCCCGAGGTGGGCGAGCTCCCGCGCCGCGTGCTCATCGAAGCCGCGCCGGTTCAGCAGCCCGGTCAGCGGATCGGTCCGCGCCTCGCCGGCCAGCCGCGACATCAGCAGCTCGTTGCGGCGCTCGAGCACGAGCACGACCAGCGCCACGCCGGTGACCGACACCATCACGTCGAGCCAGCGACCCGGATAGGAGTCGGCGGCCGGCAGCGCGAGCAGCGTGATCGCGTGCCCCACCGCTACGCAGGCGAGGATCACGGCCGCGCCCCGCCGGCCGAAGAAGAAGGTGGTCCAGAACACCGGCAGCGCGTAGAGGACGGCGCCGTCTCCCGGCCCGGGGCTGGTCGACAGCGCATACGCGATCAGCACCACGCCGAGCGGCCCGAGCAGCGCGAGCGCCCGCCGGGGCAGCCGCGGGCCCACCGCCATCAGGGCGAAGAACATGATGAAGACGACCACGACCGGCAGCAGCGAGAACGGCGGGTCGCCGGGCAGGAAGCCCTCGATCGCGCCGTCGAGCCCAGCGATCCCGTAGATCGCCGCCGCCGTGTAGGCCATGATCCGCCGGTTGGTGCGTATGTCCTCAAACGATGAGACCATCGCGTGCGGTATCGGCGCCGGGGCGGGCAACTCCAGCGACGGAGTGGCTCCTCAGCGGACGGTCGGCTTGCCCCGTTTGCCGCCCCGGTCGCCGGGTAGCCGGCCACCGGGTTGAGCCATCCCACCGCTGGCGATCGCGTGCCTGGTCGGGCTGATCGCCGGCTCTGAATCAGGCTAACTGCAGCGGCGGGGCGAGGAGGAACGTCTCCACGGCCACGTCGTGCTGCGTGTCGATGCCGCCGATCAGCGCCAGGGTCGGCCGGCCCAGGACTCGCTCGACCGCCCCGCGCATCTCGTCGGTGATGACGTCGCGCAGGAGCAGCCGGTGCTCGCGCAGCCGCTCGTGCTGGCCGATCGACGCGAGCCTGCGCTCGCTCACCGTCATCGTGTCCCGCAGGACCACCACGACCATGTCGGTGCCGGCGAACCGCGCGCGAGCATGGGTCGGCCCGCGCCCGAGAGCGACCTTGTACAGGTGCACCATCGCGTTGGCGATCTCCAGCAGCGGGCTCTCGGCAATCGGCGTCAGGGAACCGCCGTCGCGACTCAGCGTCATCGGACCCGTCCCCGGTTTGACGCCGCCGGGCAGAGCGGGTGGCACGCCGGAGGGCGGTGCCGCGCCGGCCGGCGGGACGATGAGCCCGCTAGCCGGACTGAGGCTCGAGCACGAAGATCTCGAACGTGCGCGGCGGGTGAAAGACGATCTGGCTGTGATACGTGAGCACGCGGCGTCCCAGAAGCTCGGCCACCGCCGCCATCACGGTGTCGGCGACGGTCTCCTGGAAGGCGAGGCGGTAGCTCCGCACCAGGTCGTCCTTGCCGTCGGCCAGCAGCGTCTCCTCGTTGCGAGTCAGCCCGCCCTCCATCGCCACGAACACGTAGTCGTCGAGGATCCACGCCTTGGCGGCCGTCGGCC
This sequence comes from Solirubrobacteraceae bacterium, assembly GCA_035504535.1. Classification (GTDB taxonomy): domain Bacteria; phylum Actinomycetota; class Thermoleophilia; order Solirubrobacterales; family Solirubrobacteraceae; genus Palsa-465. The sequence goes on from DATJRS010000029.1 coordinate 3,042, forward strand.
CGCGGCCGTAGAACTGCTTCTTCATCCCGACCATCGCATTGGCCAGGGCGGTACGCACCGATCCCCCCGACTCCTGCGGCAGGCGGCCACCGCCGGCCTCGACGAGCTGGCGCGCTGCGCTCTCCCCCGACTGCTGTTCTTGGGTATCCATGATCGCTACCTACCCGGCTCGCGCCTGGATCATCGGATCGGGTTCCGGCGACTCGAACGGATGAAGTCGGCGTTCGACCGTTTTCTGGCAAGACTGCTGATAAGCGGTGCAAGTCGGTTCCTCCGGCGTGGCGTGACGTGTCGAGCCATCACGCGCCGCTCCCCTCTGCGGAGAGCCACCCCGATGGCCCGGTCCTCTCGCCCGCCGGCGCTCCCCGCGGGTAGCGCCCGGCCTGCTTCCACCCCAGATGTTAACTTCACAAGTCAACGATCGGCGGAGTCGCGCGCCCGGAGGTTGGAAACGAACCTCGTCCAGAGCCTTCCTGACCGGGTAGGTTGCGCTGGGTAGGGTGTGGGGGCGATGCGAATCGCCGTGCTCGCCGACATCCACGGAAACGTGCCTGCCCTGCGCGCGGTCCTGGCCGAGCTCGATCGCGATCCCGTAGACGCGATCGTGGTGGCCGGCGACGTGGCCGCGGGCCCCATGGTGCGCGAGGCGCTCGAGCTACTGGCAGCGCGGCCGGAGCCCGTCCACTGGGTGAGCGGAAACAGCGAGCGCGAGGCGCTGGCCGTTTACGATGGCGCCGGGCGCTCGGACGATTCGACCGGACGGGCGGCCGACTGGAGCGCCCGGGCCCTCGACGAGCGCTGGCGCGCCGAACTCGGGTCGTGGCCGATCAGCCTCGTCCTGGATGGCGTCTGCTTCTGCCATGGGTCGCCGCGCCGCGACGACGAGAACCTGACGCTCGTCACTCCCGTGGACACGATCGCCGAGGCGCTCGGCGGCACGTCCGAGCGGCTCGTGGTCGGCGGTCACACCCATCAGCAGATGGTTCGCGAGCTCCCCGACGGGCGCACCTACGCCAACGCCGGAAGCGTCGGGATCCCGTACGAGGGTCGGCCGGGCGCGTTCTGGATGATCGTCGAGGATGGAAAGCCGGTGCTCCGCGCCACCGACTACGACCTGGACGCCGCCCTGGCAGAACTCCGAAGCTCGGGCTTCCCGGACGTGGAGGACCAGCTGACGGAATCGCTCGTGGATCCCGTCGATCCGGACTGGGTGGCGGCGTTCTTCGAGCACGGCGCCGGCCGGGGCGAGGATCCCGGACCGCCTCGGCCGGCCCGCGGGTAACACCCGCCTGGTCACGCCCGCTTGGTCACACCCGCTTGGTCACGGTCGGGGGCGCGGACACCAACCTCGGCGGCCGCGGAAACCAACGTCGGCCGGCAGGCAAAACCTAGCCTCGGCTCACCAAACCGAGTCAATCGCGTGTATGAGTTGCCGGGCGGCAACGGTCACCCTGTTTAGGTTTTTCTTACCAGGGGCATCGCCACCGCTGAGACAGACGAAAGCCGGTGCGGAGGCAGGGCCGCGCGGGCAGCTGTGACCAGCTTCCGATATGGGCGCCACCCCTGGCGATGCCGGGTTTGGCCCCGAGCACCGACGCTCGAGTCTCGCTCGTCAACGGATTTCGGAAAGGGCTGGGTTCATGTCTTCTTCTTCTCGCTATCGCTTCTTGCTCCTCGGAGCCCTGTGTTCGATCGCGCTGCTCGCCGCGGCCACGGCATACGCCGCGACGTCCGGCAGCGCTTCCAATTCCGCCACTCTCACCCTCTCCGCGAAGGCGCAGAAGTCACTGGCAAACCGACATGTGACGCTGCGCGCGCAGCGGCCGGCCACCCGCAAGAAGTCAAGTTACGCGCTTCCGGAGAGCTCGGGTAAGTGGAACTTCGTCAACGCCACCGGGACGCTGAACTTCAAGGGCGTACTCGCGCTCGCCGTCGGCAAGCGTAAGTTCAAGATCAACTCAGTCACCTTCAGCCGACCCGCCAAGGGCAACGGTCAGGTCACGGTGAAGCTTGCCGGCAAGAAAGTGAAGCTGTTCACCATCACCGGACGCCCGCACGTGAAAGAAGCGGCCACGAGTGAGACGCTCACCGGGATGACGGCCAAGCTGGCCAAGCCGGGGGCCACGCGGCTCAACAAGGAGTTGGGCGGCTCGGCGTTCAAGACCAATCAGAAGTTCGGATCCTTTGCCGTGACCGTCACCACCTCGCCGATCACCATCGCCACCACGTCGGGCTCGCCCACCGGCTCGCCGACCGTGACCGGCGGCTCGAGCACCGGAGCCGGCGTGGACTTCGTCCCGGCGTTCCGGTCGCTGCTGGATACCGCCGGCCTCTCGACGATTCCGCTCGTGCCCGCGTCCAACGGACTGCCCGCGCCGCTCGGCACGACCACCATCCCGGGCGCCGACGGAACCGGCGTGACGCTGCCGCTGGCCGGCGGGACGGCCGGGGCGACGTTCGACGACGGGACGCTGACCGGCACGATTCCGCTCAGCGGGGGCCTGCAGCTCGACAACGGCCAGGCGTCGGCGTCGCTGACCAATCCGGTGCTGACGCTGGGCACGGGGACAGAGGGCTCGGCCCTCAGCTTCTCGGTCAACGGCGCTCCCGACGTCAAGCTGTTCGACATCGACACCGACCAGCTCGAGCAGTCGTTGCTGCCGAACGGGACGATCGATCTGCAGAACCTGCTCGCCACGCTCTCGAGCGAGGGCGCGTCGACCCTCAACACCGCCCTCGGGACCAACGCGTTCACCACCGGCCAGCCGGTCGGCGGCCTGACTCTGATCGTGCCGGCCTCGCAGGGATAGCCAGGCCTGAAGCCGACCCCCGCAGGGTCAGTGAGCGGCCCGGGGCACTCCTCCCGCCCCGGGCCGTTCGCATCGTCAAAATGGGGGTCGGTGGGACTCCCCGATCCCGACGACGTGGCCGCCTACGACAAGTTCTTGAATGAGAACACGATCGGTGGAGCCGAGGTGCTGCCGGGGCCGATCGTCCTCCATGACTACGACCCGGCGTGGCCCGGCCGCTACGAGCGCGAGGCGGCGCGGATTGCCGAGGTCCTGGGCGAGCGCGCGGTCAGGCTCGAGCACGCCGGCTCGACCTCGGTTCCCGGCCTCCCGGCCAAGCCGATCATCGACATCGTGCTCGAGGTCCCCGACGCGGCCGCGGAGAGCGCGTATGTGCCGGACCTGGAGGCGACGGGGTACATCCTGCGCCACCGGGACCCGGAGTGGTTCGAGCACCGCCTCTTCAGGACCGCCGGCCGTGACGTCCACCTCCACGTGTTCTCGGCCGGCTGCCCGGAGACCGAGCGGATGGTGCGCTTCCGCGATCACCTCCGCGCCGACGCCGCCGATCGCGAGCGCTACCTCCGGGCCAAGCGCGAGCTCGCCGCCCGCGACTGGAAGTACATGCAGCAATACGCTGACGCCAAGAGCGAGGTCGTCGCCGACATCATGAGCCGGGCGGACCCGGCGCAATGATCAGTCGGCTGTGAACCTGACCGGCTTCGAGCTGCAGTTCCCTGCCTCGCAGATCGAGTCGCTGGCCGGCCGATTCCCGAGCCTCGATGACACCCGTCTGGAGGCCGTCGGCGCGGCGGTGCGCGCCCGCGGCCACTACACGCGCGCGGAGTTCATCGAGGTGTGCGCTTGGAAGACGCCGCGCAGCCGCCCCAAGGTCGCGGCCAACCCCGAGGCGGTGGTGATCGCCACCACCGGGCGGGCTCTCGCGGCGATCGACGAGGCCGAGCGGATGGCCGCGCTGCTCGAGCTGAGCGGCGTCGGCGTGCCGACGGCATCGACCCTTCTGTTCGTCGCATTCCCGCGGGACTATCCAATCCTTGACGTCCGCGCGCTCGAGTCGCTCGGGGTCAGGGCCCGTTCGAGTTACCCGCTGAGCTTCTGGCTGGCGTACCTGGAAGCCTGCCGCACGATCGCGCGAGCGGCCGGTGTGAGCCTTCGCACCCTCGACAAGGCGCTCTGGCAGCGATCCAAGGAGCTCAGCGCGACGATCCGCGCCGGCGAGCCGGCGGATCAGCGCGCCGTGTGAGCGCGATCAGCTTGTGCACGCGGTCAACCGCGCGTCGCTCCACCGGCACGAGCGTGCTGCTGCCCACTCGCCGCGTTTCCTCATACGCGCGTTCCAGCTGGTCGCGCGCCAAGCGCTCCAGCCGCTGAATACTCACCGTCACCCACTCCCGTTGTACCACTCTGACCACGAACCGGCAACCCGCCCGCCTCCAATAGGCTCCGGCTCATGACCCCCGCAGAGGAGCCGTCCCGGCCGACCGAGCCGCCGCCGCTGGCGGACCTGCTGGCGATGATCCCGTACGCGGTCATGCTCGGGATGGAGCTGGTCTCGGCGAGCGCGGAGGAGGTGGTCGGGCGGCTGGCCTGGCGTGAGGAGCTGTGCACGACCGGGGGCGCGCTGCACGGCGGCGCGCTCATGTCGCTGGCCGACAACCTCGGCGGCCTGTGCGCCTATCTCAGCCTTCCCGCCGGCGCCGGCACTGCGACGATCTCCTCGTCGACCAACTTCATGCGCGGCGTCCGCGAGGGGGACGTGACGGGCACCGCGCGCCCGCTGCGCGTGGGCCGATCAGTGATCGTCGTGCAGACCGACCTGCGCGACGACGCCGGCCGTCTGGCCGTGCAGACCACGCAGGCGCAGGCGGTAATCGGGCCCTAGCCGCGGCGCTCCCCGTCCAGGAGCGCGCCCGGTGCGGTCAGGCGGCCGCAGGCTCGACCCCGAGCGCCTGGAGCTTCTCCTCGAACTCGACGATCCGGGCCGTGTCGAGGTAGAAGTCCTCGTGCTCGACGATCTTGCCCCACCGGGTGCGCACCACGATCGCGACCTGGTTGGCGTACAGGTGCTCGCCGTCCGGACCGGTGGCACCGTCGTCGAATCGCGCCGCCATGGTGAACGCCCACGGCGGCCCGCCGATCCAGATCTCCTTGAGCTGACCGCGAACTCCGGCGCCGGTGAAGTTCTTCAGGAAGTGCTCGATCGCCGGCTTGCCGCGGTGCTCGCCCGACCAGCGATGGGGACCCGTGTTGAAGGTGAGCACCGCGTCGTCGGCGTAGCCGGCGAGCAGCGGACCGTAGTCGCCGTCGTTGAGGCGCCGGACATCGCGGCGGAGCTTGAGCAGGACCAGGTGCGGAAGCAAGGCCCGGCCGGCGATCGCCGCGCCGGCGCCGATCAGCACGCTGCGCTTGTCGATCACGTGCGGGCCTCGGCGATTGCGTCCTCGAGGAGCCCCACGGCCGCTGCCCCGCACGCGAACATAGGCTCGACGCTGCGCAGCGAGCGGCTGAGCAGGAACGCGCCCTCGAGCAGTGCGAGCACGCTGAGGGCCAGCGGCCGGGCGCGCTCGGCGGGAATCCCCGCCTCCACGGCGTCCTCGGCCAGGGCACCTAGCCAGGACTCGAACACCTGCGCGGTCGTTTCGCGGAGCAGCGGGTTCGTGCTCGCGATGTCGCCGGCGACGGTGGCGATCGGGCACGCGTCCGCGTACCCGGTGTTCTGCAGCGTTTCGGCAGCGCCGGCAAAGAAGTCGCGCACCGCGCTGGGAAGGTCGAGTGCGGCGGCCGCGAACGCCTCGTAGAGCGCCAGGAAGAAGCTTCCGCCGGTCCGCAGCACCTCGTCCGCGAGCTGGTCCTTGCCGCCGGGGAAGAAGTGGTAGACCGACCCCAGGGTCGCGTCGGCGTGCGCCGCGATGTGCTTGATGCCGGTGCCCGCGTAGCCCTGCCGGCGGAACAGCTCGGCCCCCGAGTACACGATGCGCTCGCGGGTCGTCGGGGGATCTGGCGGCGGGGCGTCGGTGGGCGGGAGGGTCGCTGACGGCATCGCGCCGCCGGACCGTATCACAAATAGAACGTTCTATCTAATCCGAGCGCGCGAGCCGTCGCGTGCGGCCCGGGTGTAGAACGTGCACTCGCCCGATTGACGACTGCGTGACGTCACACCGGGCTCACGGTGACGTTCGAGCAGCGACCGGCCGGCGGTGGCCCGCTCGCGTGCCCGCCAATGATCCGTTCGATCAGCCACGCATGCTGCTCGAGGGTCATCTGGAGCCGGGCGCCGCTGGACAGGCTGACCTCGGCGCGGTCGCCGCTTTGCGTCGCGCGCGTCACCGACGAATTCGCCACCACCGCCTCGCGCTGGCAATAGCCCATGATCAGGAACAGGTCGTCCTGCTCACACTGCTCGAGGACCGGTCGCGGGAGCGGCCCTTGCCGGCGCATCTCCAGGAACCCGCCGCCGATCTGCGGACACCACGACCGGGTATCGCCGCGGTCGATCGCGGCGATGAAGCGCTTCGCCGCCTTGGCCGGAGCGCTCGCCGACGAGCTGGCGGCTCCGCAACCCGACGCGGTCAGCGACAACAGCAGTAGCGAGCCGACCGCCGCAATCCGGGACCGCGGCGCCATCCGCCCCAAGTGGAGCTACCCGCGATGGTCGATGACCGGCGTGACCAGGACCTCGGCCATCCTGGCTATCTGCCCGGCGCCGTACATCAGCGGCGCCGTCACCACGGGTGCTCCGCTCCGATCGACGAACTCGAGTCGCGAGGCCCCGTGCCGGGCGACGTGAATCGCGGCCACCGCAGTCCTCGGAACCGACCACACCTCCGCCGATCCTTCCAGCAGGTGGAGTCGGTCCGGGGTCACCGCAATCCATACCCGGCGACCGAGCGCCAGCATCGCGACCAGGCGGCCGATCGGGACGACCACGAGGAACCACGGGACGGAGTGCATCACGGAGGCGTAGGCAATTCCCACGGCAAGCACGAGGAGCAGCCAGCCGGCATCGGCCTGCCAGGGCATCGCCGCCGGCTTGAACACGGCGAGCGCCGAATCCGGAGGTCTCGGAGTCCCGCCTCGGCTCAGACTCGCGCGGGCCGGCCTCGTGCTCGTCAATCGGATCGCGCGGCCGGCCTTCGTTCCCGGCGCGCTACCCCGGGCGAGCGCCTTGTCGGCGTCCCGCCAGCTCACGACCGGCCTGCTCCCCCGGTTGAGGCTCCACTGACGGGGACTGCAGCCAGGCCCGGCGGCGCCGGCCGGTGGCTCTCGATGCTCTGGCAGAGGTGCTGCACGCGCGCCTCGGCTTGCTTTTGCTTGAGCGGCCCGTAGTCCACCCGCAACGCCTGCGCCACGATCCGGTGCCCGTCGCGCCGCTCGATCACGACCACCGGGATCTCACCCCGAAATGCGCTCACCCCGGACACGTGGCCCGGCTGGATCGCCCGAATCTCGTCCCAGGCGAGCTTCTCATCGTGCACCGGGTTTCGAACCTCCACGCCGTCCGGACCCGCGATCAGCGCGACGCTCCCCAGTCGCCGGCCCCACCGGAACAGCGGCACCGACAGCAGCAAGATCGCGATCCCCACGAGCACGGCCACCACGATGCTGGTGCCCGGCCAGAGCACGGGGGACAGCAGCGAGATCACGCCGACTGCCGCGATGATCAAAACGAACCCAGTGGCCTGACGCCCGTAGACGCGCCCCGAATCCTCATAGAAGGTGGCGCTCCTACTTGTGTCCATGGTGATGCTTGGGGTGGTTGGGGAATACCTGCTGGTTGAGCTGGGGGGACACTGCGGTGATGCCGGCACTCGGGCCTGTAAGGAACGTGTTGACTCCGACCTTCCCCAGTGTGGACTCGGGCAGGAGGCCTTCGAGGCTACCGGCAGCGCCCATCTCAGCCTTCACCAGTCCCGGCACGCCCACGACGACGACCTCACCGGTCGTGACGCCCTCCCGTGCGAGGAAGTTTCCGAACGAGCTCGCTTGAGTTACGTTCGCGGCCGTGTCGGCGCCGAACGCGAACTTCACAGCCCCGATGCAGGCGCCGTCACTTCCCACCGTACAGACGGCGATCGAGCCCCACTCGCTGAGGCGGGCCAGGTTCCCGATCACCTGCTTGACGCTCGCGGTTCCGGTGCCGGTCACCTTCATCAGGTTGCAGGCACCACCCTCGCACGTGATACCTGAGTCGTACCTGCTCATCGCCTGCCAGTACTGCTCGCCGGATCCCGAGGACGAGAGCTGACTCCAGTTGGCGGGCATCGGGGGAAGCACTCCGGCCCGCACCGCAGCATTGATGCTGGGCGTCCAGTTACCGAACCAATAGCTGCTCCAAAGGGTGTATGGCCCGCGCGCTCCTCCGGCTTGCAGGCTCTTGTCGTACTGGGTCCGCTGATCGGACATCAACGAGTAGATGAGACCGGGAGTCCGCTCATCGGCCGGCACGGCGTCGATGAGCGGGCCTTTGGTCCGTCCGGCGAGCCACATCGACATGAGTTTGCTCGCCAGGCTGGTGTCCGCGGGGGTGACGTTCAGCGGCGCCGGCGCGCCACCGGGCGGGGACTGCACGGTGTGCAGTTCCGCGCTCGCGTGGTTCACGCGGCCGGCCAGGGCGCTCGCCTCCTGCATGTAGGTGTTGAAGGCGGTTACTCCGCGCGACTTCGCGTCGGTGAGGTTGGTCTCGGCGGTGTGGACCGCGCTCTGGGCGTTGACCAGATCGGTGTGCGTCTGGCTCGCCTGCACGCCGTAGGCCGTCTTGCTCAGCGGGTCGGTTGCGGTCTGCTCGTTCTGAACCGCGGTCTGGTGCGCCACGGTCGCGGTCTGCACGTCGCCCAGCGCCTTTGTGTGCGCGTCGTTGTAGGTGTCACAGTCGGCGAGCGCCTGACGGGTCACAGCCTGGGCGTGCGAGAGAGCGCGGCTGAGCTGGGCCAGCGCGCCCGCCGCGCCGTCGCACACCTCAGCGTTCGCTCGCAGCGTTCGGGCGAAGCGACCGACGTATTCGGCGAACGCGCCCGACGCCGCCCCATGCCAACCGCCGTCGGCGCCCACGGCAACCTGCGCCGCCACCCCCAGCGAGGTGGCCTGCTCGGCGAACGCGCCCCCGATCCGCTTGACCCCTTGCGCCGCCGACTCGATCGCGCCGGGATCACCCTGGGGCACCTCGAATCCGTAACCAGTCATGCCGCCGAACAGGGTCGTGGTGCTCATGGACCCCGGCGAGAGCCCTGGCGCCGCCGGCATCGGCGAGAGCGGGGGCAGCGGTGATGTCCATGGCGACGTCCACGACATCGCGCTCACCCGCCCTTCACGGACACGGCCTGCGCCGCGGTGCTGTCGGCCGCCGCGTAGGAGACCGCGGCCATCTGCAGTGCGTTCTGCAGATCGCTGACCGCGCCGTGGACGCTCGTGACCACGTCGTCGATCGAGCCCACCAACGCCTCGTATCCGCCTGCGGCCAGCGTGCCCGCGCACGCCCCGCCCGACCCGGCCACCGCCCCGCGCCCGGCTGCGAGCTCGGTGTCACTGACCCCGACCATTCCACCAGCCGTCGTGAGCGCCTCAGTTGCGACCTGAAAGTAAGGCACGCTTCACGTCTCCCTTGCCGTTGACATCAATTGTCCCATCCGCCGCAGCGGGCAACGCCAGTTGCACCAGCGCCGGGCTCCCGCGGCGGCGCAAGAGCTTCGCGCGGCCCGGCGGCAGCGGATCGGCTCGCGTCCCGCGCAGCAGCGTGCCCTCGTGCGGATCGCCGCTGAGGAGCAGTCCCGGCGCGCCCGATTCCGTCAGCCTGGACATCACCGGATCGAGCATTGCCCGGGCGGCGCCGCCGGCCGACCGGGCCAGCACCACGTGCATGCCCGCGTCCCGGCCCGCATAGATCAGATCGCACACGGCGCCCAGCGGGTTGACCGGCAGCCCCGCCGGCAGGTCGTAGTCGTCGATCAGGATGTACCAGTCCGGGCCGCTCCAGCCGGCATCCCCGGCGCGGTCGAGCACGCGCAGCCGCTCGATCGTCAGCTCGCGCAACTCCCCCAGGGCGGCTTCCACCTGCGGCGGGCGCGAGGCCAGCCGACAGGGCAGCGCAAGCCCGCTCAGATCGGTCAGGCCACGGCGGAAGTCCACCACGAGGAGGTTCGCCTGCTTGGGTGTGTAGCGCTGCGCCAGCGCCTGCGCGAGCATCCGCAGCAGGCTCGTGCGCCCCGACCCCGGGTCCCCGAGCACGATCAGGTGCTGATCGGCTCCGGCCAGATCGAGCGTGACCGGTCCGAGCGTCAGCTCCTCGAGACCGATCCCGACCCCGGGGCCGTTGAGCACGGGCAGCTCGTCGAGGCGGACCCGTTCCGGCAGGACCCGGACCGGCGCCGCCGGCGGCCCGTCCCACCGGTCGGCCAGCGACCCGGCAAGCGCGGCGATCGCCTCGTTGAGGCCGGTGGCCTCGTCGCGCCCGTCGATCCGCGGCAGCGCGACCTGGAAGTGCAGACCATCGGGGGTCACCCCACGGCCGGGCACATCCGCGGGCACACTCTCGGCCACCTTTCGCCCGAAGTCTGATTCGAGGGGATCGTTGAGCCGGAGCTCAAGCCGCGTGCCGAAGGCCTCGCGGAGGTTCGGACGGATCTCCGCCCAGCGGCCGGCAGTCGCCACCAGGTGGACACCATGGTGCAGCCCACCGATCGCGATCTCGGTCAGCTCGGCGAGCAGGTCCTCGTACTCGCGCAGCAACGCCGCCCAGTTGTCGATCACCAACAGCACGTCGGCGGTCTGGTGCGGGGGAAGCTCGCCGGCCCGGCCGCGCTCGCGGGCTTCGTCCATCGAGTCGATCCCGAGCTCACGGAAGCACGCCTCGCGTTCCTGGATGAGCGCGCGCAGCTGATTGATCGTGGCGCGAACTCGCTCGGGATCGCTCTTGCCGGCCACGCCGCCGAAATGCGGCGCGCCGCTGAATGCGCGCAGCAGGCCGCCGCCGAAGTCGAGCCCATAGGCCCTGAGCTCAGAAGGACGGTAGGACAGCATCAGCGAGGCCAGCAGCGTGCGCAGCAGGGTGCTCTTGCCCGTGCGCGGCGCCCCCACGAGCGCGACGTGGCCACCGACGCCGGCGAGATCGAGCACCAGCGGATCCTGCCGCTGCTCGGAGGGGCGGTCGAGCAAGCCAATGCAGGCGCGAAGGCCACCGCGCGCCGGCCCCGGCGCCGACGCACCCCCACCGGCACCCGCACCCGCACCCGCACCGTCCGCAAACCAGTGCCCGCCCGTCCCCGCGGCACCCAGCACCGTGGAGAGGGGTAGCCGGGCCGGGAGCGGATCGAGCCATACCTGATGAACCGTCGTGGTCCCGTGCTCGGCACGCAGCCGCGCCACCAGCACGTCGAGCGCCGTCGAGCCGGCGTCGGCACGCGGGTTCGAGAGGGCCTGCGCCGCGGCCTCGGAGGAGACGAGCTCGAAGGAATCCACGAGCACGCCTCCCCCCGCCAGCGTCGTGTCCTCGTGGGGCGTGGTCACCAGCGCCGTCTTGAAGCGCTGGAAGACGTCGGTGTCGACGCTCATGTATCCGACGCCCGGAAACGGCGGGAGCAGGAACGCATCCGAGGTCCCGAGGACGGTCTTGCTCTCCGCCGCCGAGTACGTGCGCAGGCAGATGCGGTAGCGCAGGTGCCCCTCGAGCCCGCGCAGCCGGCCCTCCTCGAGGCGCTGGCTGGAGAGAAGCAGGTGCATGCCGAGGCTGCGACCCACGCGGCCAATGGCCAGGAACAGGTCGATGAACTCCGGCCGGTTCGCGAGCAGCTCCCCGAACTCGTCGACGATCAGCAGCAGATGGGGCAGGGGCTCGAGCGTCGGATCGGTCGCCTGAAGCGCTCGGTAGGCACCGATGTCGTCGAGGTTGCCCGCCGCCCGCAGGATCGCCTGGCGCCGCTGCTGCTCGCCGAACAGCGCCGCGTGCATCCGGTCGACGAGGCTCACGTCATGCTGCAGGTTGGTGATCATCCCGGCCGCGTGGGGAAGCGCCGCGAGCTCGGCGAACGCCGCTCCACCCTTGAAGTCGACGAACACGAAGCACAGCTCATCGGGGCTGTGGAACGCCGCCAGACTGGCGACGATGGTCCGCAGCAACTCGCTCTTGCCCGAGCCGGTGGCGCCCACGATCAATCCATGCGGTCCCATCCCCCCCTCGGCGGCCTGCTTGAGGTCGAGCACCAGGCGATCCCCCTGCTCGGTCACGCCGATTGGGGCACAGAGCGACTCGGGCGGATCGGCGAGCAGATCGGTGAGGCGCACCTCGGCCGCCAGATCGATGTTCGAGGCGCGGTCCTCGAGCCGAATCGGGGCGATCGCGCGGGACAGCGTCTCGGCCGCCGCAGCGCTGAGCTCGTCGAGCGCGATCGGAGCGATCCGGTAGCCGCTCGCGCCGGTGCGCTCGAGCTCGGCCGGCCCAGATGCCGGCACGACGATCCGCAGCGTTGCCTCGGGCGGCTCGGCCGCGCCGTCGGAGACCAGGCACAGCGTGCGCACCTTCAGGAACCGGCCGCGAGCGGCCAGCTCGCGCACGAGCGGAAGCCGCGCCACCGCGCTGCCGGCATGGAACTCATCGAGCACGAGCAGGAGCTCGGGAGCGTCGACCGTGGCTCCGCGGTCCTCGCCGATCGCCGATGACTCGATGCGGCGCAGCTGCTCGAGCCTGGGCTGCACGTGCTCCTCGAGCAACTGCGAGAGCCCGTCCAGGCTCGAGGCCATCAGGAGCGCCGGGCCGCCCGCCCGGCGCTGGCCGTCCTGGGCGCCTCGCGAGCGCGTGTGCGGAAGCCACTTCAGCCACCCCCACTCTCGCTCGCGCGCCGACTCGAAATAGGCCATTAGCCGCAGGTCCCCGGGGGCGCGGAACGCCGCCGCCTGCGCCAGCACGGCCCGGACGAGGCCGCCGATTCGCTCCCGGTCCCCGGTCAAGGTGACGACGCTGGCGTCGGCGAGCGAGGCCACCACCGACAGCTCGTCGACGGCCCGAAACCAAGACACGAGCTCCTGAGCCTGCTGATAGAGATCGGGCTCGTGCTCGGTCAGCGGGTCGTCGCTGAGGGTGAGCTCGAGCGGGCAGGCCAACGGGATCGCCGCCCGGCCGAGCCGGAAGGCAAGGAAGTCGGCGTCGTCCTTGCGGCGCTCCCACAGATAGCGCCGCTGCGCGACGAGCTTTGCCAGACGCAACGGATCTGGATAGAGCCGCTCGTCGACCTCGCGCTGGTGGTCGGCGATCACCTCGAGCTGCCGTTCGCGCTCGTCGAGGTGCGCCCGGTAGAGCCTGCGCTGCGTTCGCGCCGAGAGCTTTCCGCTACGGCGCTGCACCCAGTAGGACCCCAGCGAGGTCACCAGTGCGACCACGATGAACGCGCCGGCCACGACCAGGAACACCGTGCTCGGCATGACGATCGCGAACGCGACGATGCCCAGCGTTCCGAGCGCCGGCAGCAGAACCTGCAGGAGCGTCGAGACGCCCTGACGCCGCCGCGCCGGCGGCTCCGCGATCACGATCGCTTCGCCGGAAACCGCGCGCGGGAACGAGCGCGGAGGGCGGTGGAATGCGCGTGGATCCAATGGACCCGCCTCAGTCAGCCGTGACCCCGGCAGGGACGGACCAAACGGCTACGCGAACATCCGGGTGTTGTTGCTCTCGGTGACCGCGTAGTTGGTACCGGCCGTCTGGGTGGCAACGCCGATCTCATTGGACGCCTCCTGGATCCGCGTGGCCGCCACGTTCCAGTCGTTCATGGCGTTCTCAAACGCGCCGTTGGCTGCGCCGGTCCACTCGGAGTGGACGCTCATCGCGGTCGTCCGCAGCCGCCCGATCAGGGCCTCGATGTCGGCCGAGATCATCTGGATCTGTCGGCCTGCCGCCTGCACGGACTCCGGGGCGACTGAGTACTGAGACATCTGTTACCTCCTGTGAACCTGGATGGGACTTACCTGGAACCTGGATGAGTCCGGCCGGGAAGGCCTAGCTCCCTAGCCGGCCGGGCATACGAGTGCCTTCTCCCGTCTGGGATGACGCGCCTTGGTCATCCAACACTGCGTCGCTGACTGGCTGGCGGTGAGTGACCGGCGGGCCACGGCCAGCCGGCCGGTCTCGGTGCTCAGGCTCGCGTTCAGTCCGGCCAACATCCCCTTATCGCGCGTCAGCTGACTCGCCTGACTCGCGTTGGCGGCTCGTAGCGAGCTGACGGTCCCGGACTGGTTCGTGCCACCGGCGCTCGCCGACGCCACGAGCACGCCCACGAGCACGAGCACGGCGGCGAGGACCACCAGCGCGCCAATCAGACGCGGCCATTCGCGCACCCGCCGGGCGGTCATCGACACCAGGAACTCGCCAGTTGGTGAGCCAGGTCCTTGATCGCGATCCGGGTGGGCTGATCGAGCTCGGACACGGCCAGAGCCCCCGTATCGAGCTGACGCACGAGCGCGTCGTCGCGCGGAATCGCGGCGTAGCGCCGGGTCTTTCCATTGCGCTGGGCGACCTCGATCACGCGGCGGATCGAATCGTCGGGACGCCGCGGAACCATGTTCAACGCGAGCGTGACCGGGACGTCGGGGCGATGCTCGCCGAGGTAGCCGAGCATCCTCCCGGCGCGCCTCAGGCTTCCCCGGGTGGGCGTGGCGATGGCGACGATCTCATCGGCCGAGGAGAAGGCCCAGCGGGGGATCGTGCCGCGCAGGCCGATGCCGGGCGAGAGATCGAGCAGGATGACCGGGAAGAAGCGCCTGAGCAGCTCGAGCAGCTGCTGCATGTCTTCGGCGCCGATCCGCTCGATGTCGTTCGGATCGGTGGGTCCGGCCAAAAGCTGCGCTCCGCCTGGCAGCGTCACCAGGTACGGCGCCAGCTCACCCGGCGAATTGATCCGCTCCCGCGCGGCCAGGACGTCGGTGAGCGTGCCCCCCTGCCGGCCGTCCTGAGGCGTCGAGTCGGCGGCCGTGCCCCACTCGAGATCGGCGTCGATCACGACCACCCCGCAGCGCAACGCATCCGCGAGCATGTCGGCCAGCGTGAGCGTCAGCGTGGTCTTGCCGACGCCGCCTTTGATCGATCCGAGTGCGACGGTCACCCCCCGGGACAGACCGCGGACGCGCAGGTGCTGGAGGTCGTGGTCGAGTTGCTCCTCCTGCTTGGCCGGTGGGCTGGTCAGCAGGGAGCGGGCCCGCCCGACCAACCGGGTCCAGGCCGTGTCCCGCACCTCGCGACCATCGACGATCCGGTAGATGTCGGCCGGCAGCAACTCGGTGCTGAGCGGATCGTCGTGATCCCCGTCAAGCCTCGTGGGCGGCTCCGGGGGCGGCTCCGGCGGCGGCGCTTTCAGCGGGGGAGGCGGCGGCGCGGCATCACTGAGCGCCTCACGCAGATCCACCCGCAGTTCGGTCGCAGAAAATCGGTCGGCTCCGTTCTCCATCTGCGCATCCCCTGCCATCTGTGGTTGTACTGACTCTTGAACCCCTGTGTGCGGCCTAGCCGCGGCGCGATAGAACTACCCCTGGCCGCGACGGCATAAACGACGCAAACCTGGCAGAACCGGGTCCGGATTCGGACCCTCAGGCAGCCGCGCCGAGACCCAGCTCATCCCAGGAAAGCGCGAGCACGGCGGCGAGATCGAGCACGGATTGGTGGAGCGGGCGCGGCGCGCCCAGCCACTCGAACTCGCCCCGGAGGGCACGCTCGGCGTCGGGATCGTCCGGGATCCCGATCAGGCCGCTGGCGCGCGGGAACAGCGCGTCGAGTCGAAGCAGATCGTCGGCGCCCTGCTTGCCGCGACGAAGCCGGTTGCAGACCACGGTCATCGGCCGGCCTGTCCGCTCGAGCAGCCTCATCGCTTCGACCACCAGGCTCGCGGTCGCACCCGACGCATCCGTGACCACAACCAGCTGATCGCAGGCGAGGATCGCGGCCTGCACACCAGGCTGGCCGAGGCCGGTGCCGCAGTCCATCACCAGCACCCCCGCCAGCCGCTGCAGATTCCCGATCACGCGCGCGTAGGTCGCGCGGTCGGCCCGCGCCATCTGCGCCGGATCGCGCGGAGAGGGGACGACGCGGAGCCCGCCCGGGAGGCTCCAGAGCGTTCGATCGAGCTCGGCGAAGGTGACCGCACCGTGGGCAAGCGCGTCGAAGACCCCGCTGTCCCGGGCCTCCGAGGTTTTCGCACCCGCATGCGCGGGCGCGACACGACCGAGCGAGCCGTAGTCCACGTCCGCGTCCAGGGCCAGAACCGTCTCGGAGCGCAGCGCGCACATGAGCTCCCCGAGCAGAATCGAGATCGTGGTCTTGCCCACCCCGCCCTTTGGCGATACCACCGCGACCGTCGCGCAGCGGGTCAGCCGAGCGGCGCCAACCGCTTGCTCGAGCGTCGCGCGCGCCCCTTCCGCCGCGGCCGAAGCGTCCGGAATCTGCGGCACGATCCGGCCCCGGAGCGACGGGGCGGCGGTGGGCTGAGCCAGGAGCGCGCGCGCCCGGTCAAGCGGCGATCCGGCCGGTCCACCGGCGAGCGGTGAGCTCGGGACGGGATCCGGTCGCTGCTCGGCGTCGCGGCGCAGGACCACGACCGTCCCATCGAGAATGCCCGAGTCCTCGAGCGTCAGATCCGGCTGGATGGGCTGCTTGCCCATCACGGCAAGCCCCCACCCGGGAAGCCTCTGGGCCTCTTCGCCGATACCGCCCGCGGTGAGCAGGCTGGGCAGCAGCTCGGTCACCGCGGTATCGGCGTCGACCACGAGGTCGGTCGTCCGCTCGGGCCCGATCAACGTGATCAGCACCGTCCGCATGCGCAGATGATGCCCCAGGAGGGGAGTGGCACACCTCAGTCCGCCGTGGACCGCAAGCCGGGGCCGTGGCCGAATACGGTCCAGTGTGCTTGCTGCTTGCTGCTAAGCTGCAAGCACAGCAAACGAATCACCGATCTGCCTCGCTTGCGCGCTAGCTAGATTCTTGCTAAGCTGCAAGCACAGCACATCACGGACCGAACCCGATCCTCCAGGAGACAACACATGGCAACCACCACTGCGAACAAGACCGGAATCCCCTCGTTCGACGCCGCCTTCGAGCAGGTGCGCGAGAGCAATGAGCAGGTCCTGGCCGCCACCCGCAAGGCCGCGAACCTGTATCTCGACACCTACGAGAAGACCGTCGACCGGACCACCGAGCTGCAGCTGAAGCTGGCCGGTCTGAGCCAGCAGGAGTGGCTGAAGAGCCTGATCGAGGCGCAGGTCGACGTGACCCGCGAGCTCGCCGGCTCCTACACCACGACGGCTCGCAGCCTGCTGAAGTAGGGTTTCCGACATCTGTGACTGGTAGAAGCACCGGTGGGATTTCCACCGGTGCTTCGTCGTTTTTAGGGTGCTTTGAGGTTTTCGCCAAGGAGGTCGAGCATGAGCGCTTTCACACAATGTCCCCCAGTCCCCTCCCCCGCCTTCGGCTCGGGCCTGCTGGATAGCTGGCTCGACGGGTACGCCAGCGCCGTCGAAGGGATGGGCAAGATCTGGTCCGCGGCCTATGAGCGCGGCCCCACAGCTTTGAACGTACCCCGCTGGATCGCCACCACAGCGGACCGCCGGGCGCCCGCCTGGACCACCCCGCACGAGGTGGTGTTCGAGGCCCCGCTGGCGCGCCTGCGCGACTTCTCGGTCTCCAAGCGGCGCGTCGTCCCCACCCTCGTCCTCCCGCCCCAGGCCGGCCACGATTCGTGCATCGTCGACTACTCGGCCGAGCAGAGCCAGATGCGGACGATCGTCGAAGCGGGGCTCGAGCGGGCCTTCTCGCTCGACTGGGTTGGCGCCACCCGCGAAACCAAGGATGCCTCGATCGAGGACTACGTGGACATCGTCGACCGCGCGGTCGAGCACTGCGGCGGCCGTGTGAACCTGATCGGCGACTGCCAGGGTGGCTGGCTGGCCACGATGTACGCCGCCCTGCGCCCGGAGCGGGTCAACACGTTGACGATCGCGGGAGCGCCGATTGACTTCCACGCCGGTGAGCCCGTCATCCACGAGGTAGTCCGGCGCGTCGCGCCCGACGGCAACCTGCGCTTCTACGAGGGGCTCGTGGCCATGGACGGCGGCGTGCTCGAGGGCCGTCACATCCTGTCGGGCTTCATCATGATCCAGCCCGCGGCCGAGATCTCGCGCCAGATCGACCTGCTGCTGCACCTTGACGACGACGCCCACGTGGCGCGCTACCGCGAGTTCGAGGACTGGTTCAAGCACACCCAGGCCGTCCCCGGTGCGTTCTACCTGTGGATCGTCCGGAACCTGTTCCGCGACAACGCGCTGATCGCCGGCGCACTCGAGGTCGGCGGCGAGAAGGTCGACCTGAGCCGGATCGAGATGCCGCTCAACCTGCTGGCCGGCGCGACCGACCACATCACGCCGCCCGACCAGGTGTTCGCGCTCGCCGACTACGCCTCGACACCGGCCGACCTCGTCACCCGCGACGTGACGCGCGGCGGTCATCTCGGGCTCTTCATGAGCCACGAGGCACTGCGCGAGCACTGGCCGGGCGTCCTGGCCGAGGTCGTCAAGCACTCCCGCGCGTCGCGCCCGGCAAGGTCGGGTAGCCCCCGGTAAAGACCCCGAACCAGGGAGGACCCGATGGGCGACCGAACGCAGCGAGTCAAGGGCAAGGCAGAAGAGACCAAGGGACGCCTCAAGCGCGAGACCGGCGCCGCGACCGGCCGCCCCGGGACCGAGGCCCGCGGTGCGGCCG
Source organism: Solirubrobacteraceae bacterium (assembly GCA_035504535.1). GTDB lineage: Bacteria > Actinomycetota > Thermoleophilia > Solirubrobacterales > Solirubrobacteraceae > Palsa-465. Next base: position 21,573 of record DATJRS010000029.1, read on the forward strand.
AGGAGACCAAGGGCAAGGCCAAGAACGCGGTCGGAAAGGCTCGGAGCGCAGTCAAGAAGGCGACCCGCTAGAGCGGCATCGTGAAGATCTGACCCTGCCAGCCGTTGAGCTCGAACCGGCTGGAGCGGCTGAAGCCCTGCTTCTCATACCAGCGAACCAGGCCGGGAGCGTGGGCCCAGCAGTCGACGCGGAGCACCTCGGCCCCGCGGTCATAGCCGAGCTCGATCGCCCGGTTGACGAGCTCTGAGCCGATGCCGCGTCCCATCAGCCGCCGGGAGCTGAGCAGCAGGATGATGTAGAGCTCCGGGACGGGCGCCGGCGGCGCGTAGGCCGGCGCCGGTCCGACGACCAGGACGCCGACCGGCTCGTCCTCGAGCTCGGCGATGTGGAGACCCCCGGCGATGCGGAATCCATGCACCCGCTCGCGCACGCCGGGCCGCTCGGAGAACGGGGTCGCTCCCCACTGGCCCGTCTGACCCCGCTCGACCAGCCACGCCACGGCCTCGTCGAACAGCGCCACTACGGCGCGGCCGTCAGCTTCGCCTCCGGGCCGGATGGTGAGGCCGCTCAGGGACATCCGGCGAGGCATTATCAACCCGGTGGGCAGTGCGGGCTATGCCCGGGCAATCGAGGCGGGATCGACCCCGTCCAGCCGCGTCATGGTGACGCTCGCCTCGAGCATGGCGGTCGCGCTCCCGCGGTAGACACCCTTGATCGGGGGCACGTCGGAGTACTGGCGCCCGTGGCCGATCTTGACGTGGTTCTCGCCGGCCAGACCCCGGTTGGTCGGGTCGGCGCCCACCCACACCGGCTCCCCCTCTCCGGGCACGGGAAGGAGCGCCTCCAGCCACGCGTGGGTGTCGACCTCGATCGACTGCTGGCCCCCCGCGCTGCCGGCCGCGAACAGATAGCCCGAAACGTAACGGGCGGCGATCCCGTGGTGACGCAGCAGGCAGAGGCCCAGATGGACGAAGTCCTGGCACACCCCGGCGCCACCGTTCAGCACATCGCGCACGGTCGAGTCGACATAGGTGGCCCCCGGGCGGTACTCGAAGCGGTCGGGGATCAGCTCGGCGATCAGCAGCAGCATCCCCAGCGGCGAGTCCGCCGCCCGGGTCGTGGCGAGCAGCTCGACCATCGCGGGGTGCTCGGGCGCGTCGTCGGTCTGGAGCAGGAACTCGCCCCCGGCCTCGCGGTAGACGGGATCCTCAAGAGTTTCCCAGGTGGCCTGCGGGGGGTCGGCGCCAGGCTTGGTGCTCACCCGTGCCCGGACGTCGATGGTGAGCTGCTGGTGGGGCCGGGAGACTTCGAACTCCACGACATCGGTGCCGAAGTAGTCGGTGTGGCGGTGCAGCCGGACCTCCGGGGTAAGCCGGACCGTGAACTCGTCGCAGCGCTGGCGGGCGGTGGCGGCCGGCTTGACGCGCAGAGCGTTCAGGTTGTCGACGACGTCGCCGTCGTACTGGTAGCTGGTCAGGTACCGGATCGCGAAGTTCATGGAGAGCGGCTCTTCAATCATGCCGCCACCTACAGATGTACCGCCGCCAACGCGGCTATCGCGAAGTAGCGGTCCCCGATGTCGCGGTCGATCAGCTCGAGCTCCCCCTGTACCCGCTCCAGAATCCCGGCTAACCCGAGCCTGCCCTGTGGCGTTCGGCGCTGAAGCTCAAGCTCGGCGACCAGCCGCTCCAGGCGCAGCACTGGCGGCGAGGACCGTGGATTTGCGTCGGCGTCCACCAGCGCATCGCGTAGCGCCGCCACCGAGGAGGCGACCGATCCCGGATACGAGCCGTCATAGAGCAGGAAGCGCACCACCGGGACCACGGTCGGCGCGTCGCGAACCGCGCGCCGGTAAGCCTGGGCTCCGCCGACCGACTGCAGAAGCGCGATCGCCTCGCTCTCGTGGCCGCCCCGGGCTGACTCCCCCGGGACGGTGACCAGCAGCATCCGCAGCACCATGTCGGCTTGCTCGATCCGCCCGCCGGCCTCGAGGAAGGCACGGCCATCATCGTGGAGCATGGTCCGGTCGACCAGGCCCCAGAAGAGCGCGCAGCGCTCCTTGACCTCCTGGTAGACCGAGTACGGCCCCGTCTGCAGCGCGGCGGCCAGGTCATAGCGCTGCAGCGAGAGGTAGAACGAGTTGAGCGCCTCCCACATTTCGGTCGAGATCACGTCGCGCAACGTGCGGCCGCGCTCGCGGGCGCGGGTGATGCAGGAGACGATCGAGGCCTGGCTCTGAACGTCGAGAGTCAACAGGCGCGCCGTCTCGGCGCGGCCCAGCGGCCGATGCTCGGCGGTCGCGGGCTCGAGCGCGCTCTCGCCCGGCCTGGGCGGCTTGCCGCCGATGATCGTGAGCACCGCGTCCCACGTGAGTGAGATGCTGCGTTCGCCCGGCGCTCCGGCTACGTCGGCGTGAAAGGCCCCGTCGAGCGTACGGGCGGTGTGCTCGCCTCGGGTGAGATCTCGTCCCAGCCAGAAGAGCTCGTGGGCGATCCGGGCCAGCATCAGGCAATCTGGGCCGGCATCACTGCTGTTGCTGCTGCGCCTGGCCGTGCCAGCCGCCGTAGCGCACATCGGGAAGGCGTGGCGGACGCTGAGCCGGGAGCGTGCCCGGGGCCAGGTCAACCGAGGCGCCGTCGTCGAGCACCCAGGTGTCCTTCGAGCCACCCCCCTGCGAGGAGTTCACGATCATCGATCCGTCGTGGAGCGCGACCCGAGTGAGGCCACCGGGCACGATCCGGATCTCCTCCCCGAACACCGCGAACGGACGGAGATCTACGTGGCGGGGAGCGAGCCGCCCATCGCCCGCCTCCGTGGGCACGGTTGACAGGTGCACGAGCTCCTGGGCGATGAACCGCTCCGGCTGGGCTTCGACCAGGCGCGCCTGCCGCTCTCGCTCCTCGGGCCCGGCCTGGGGGCCGATGAAGACGCCCTTACCGCCCGATTCAGAGGTGGGCTTGATCACCAGCTCGTGCAGGCGACCGAGCACCTCCTTGCGCAGCGCCTCGTCGGTGAGCAGATAGGTCGGAACGTTCTCAAGGATCGGTTCCTCGCCCAGGTAGAAGCGGATCATCTCCGGGACGTAGTGATAGACCGCCTTATCGTCGGCCACGCCGGTCCCGATCGCGTTGGCGATCGCCACAGTGCCGGCGCGATAGGCGCGCACCAGCCCCGGAACGCCCAACAACGAGTTGGCGCGGAACTCAAGCGGATCGATGAAGTCGTCGTCGAGCCTGCGGTAGATCGTGTGCACCCGCTGCAGACCGCTGGTCGTGCGCATGTAGCAGACGGCGTCGCGAACCACGAGGTCGCCCGCCTCGACCAGCTCAATGCCCATCTGGCGAGCCAGAAAGGCGTGCTCGAAATAGGCCGAGTTCATCGGCCCCGGCGTCCACAGCACGACGTTCGCTTCGCCGGCCTCGACGCCCGGAGCCACCGAGCGCAGCGCCTCCAGGAGCAGCGACGGATAGTGATCCACGGCTCGGATCCGCTGACCCTCGAACAGCTCCGGCATCAGCCGCGTCATGGCCAGCCGGTTCTCGATCACATAGGAGATGCCCGAGGGTGTCCTGACGTTGTCCTCGAGGACTCGCCAGCGACCATCGCCGCCGCGCACCAGATCGCAGCCCGACACGTGGCAGTAGACCCCGCCGGGCGGCCGTACACCGTGCACGGGCCGCGCGAACTGGGGGCGACTGACCACCAGCGACCAGGGGACGATCCCGGCCCGCACGATCTCGTGGGCGTGGTAGACGTCGTCGACGAACGTGTTCAGGGCCCGGATGCGTTGGGCCAATCCCCGCTTGATCGCGGTCCATTCGGCCGCGGTGAGGACTCGCGGGACCAGGTCCAGCGGCCAGGCCCGGTCGCGTCGCTCGCCGTCCCCGGTCGGCACCTCGAACGTGATCCCCTGCTGCATGAAGATCGTGTCGCGGCGCCGGCCGGCAGCGCGCAGGCGCTCGGACCCCAGGCGCGCCAGGGTGTCGAGCAGTCGCGCTGCGTGCGGGAGCGGCACCCCGTCGACGCCAACGAGCTCGTCCCGGCATCCCGCCGGAACCAGATATCCATCGAGCAGCTCGTCGCTTGGGGTGACCATGATTGGCGAGGTTTATCGAGTCTCGGCGGGGCCTGCTACACCCGCGCGGCCAACGCAGACGCCGCCGGCTTGGCCAGGTGTCGAATGCCCCGTCCTCACTCGGCGATGTAGTGCCGGTTGCCCGCCGGGTCGACCCACACGCGCATGACTCGCTGGGTCCGGTTGTCGCGAAACCGCTCGTTCGTGGGCTGCCAGTCGGCGCCGGGCTTCTCCACCTCGCCGTGACCGCGCCCCCACCTGGGCCGGCGCTCGCGAGCCGGAGTGGGGGCGAGCGGCGGCAGCCCCGCCATCGCCTCGGCGGCGGCCTCGCGCGTCTCCGCTTCGGCGACCACGGCCACCCGGCGCTCGAGCTCGGCGACGTCGAGCCGTCCTTCCGCGGCGTGGCGCTTCAGCGTCTCGTACAGCAGCTCGCGATCGGCGTCGCCGAGCAGCATCGCCGGTTACGGCGCGCGCTCGACCTTGACCGCCGTCCCGTAGGCCACGATCTCGGTGAACTGCCCGCCGATCTCCGAGGAGTCGAAGCGGACCCCGACGATCGCGTCGGCCCCGAGCAGGCGCGCGTTATCGGACATGCGGTCGATCGCGTGGCGGCGCGAGTCCTCCAGGAGCTGCGTGTACTCGGACACCTCGCCGCGCCGAAGCGCCCGAAAGGATGACGTGACGCCGCCGACCAGGCCCATGCTCCGGACCACCAGCCCGTAGCAGACGCCCAGGTTCTCCTGGATGCGGACGCCGGGAAGCTCGAGGCCCGTGGTCATCGGCAGATCGGCCGTGTCGCTCACGTCCGGCAACTTACCAGTGAGGGAGACATCGGGCCGCGGCTCTGGGCCTCCGGGTCACACCCGCCTCCGGCCGCGCCGGCGCCGGCGGGACAACTCGATGGCGACACCCGCGCCCACCAGCAGGACGATGCCCACGACGCTCACCCAGCCGAGGTCGCTGACCCAGTCGAGGACCGGCGGGCCGGCGTAGTACGCGGCCAACCCGATCCCGACCGCCCAGATCAGCGCGGTCACCTCGTTGGTGATGAGGTAGACCCACGTGTGCACCCGGTTGATCCCGGCCACCCAGGCCGGCGTGAGGATGATCGCGGTCACGGTCCAGCGATCGAACACCTCCTCGCCGCGCTCGACCGCCTTCAGGCGCAGCTTGAGCAACGGACCGGGGGCGGTCATCACAGCGCGGCCCGCATACAGGCCGGCCAGCCACCCCGCGATCCCGCCCAGGCTCGCCCCGACGAACGCCCAGGCCAGTACCGGCTTGATGTCGAGCCGGTGCTTGGAGGCCACCACCGCGGCGGCGATCAGCAACGGCTCCCCGGGTCCCGGCAGCCCCGCCCAGCTGGCGAACGATGCGATCGCGAGCGCCGCGTAATCGATTGACGGCGCCGGCACCCCGCGGTGGATGAGATGGATGTGGAGGTGGATCGCCAGAAAGAGCAAGCCCATCGATCCTGGCACAGAGGGCGGCTTACACTCCCCACGTGCTCATCCTCCCGCCCGGTCACGCTGACGCGATCGCCGGCCGCCGGCAGCTGTCCTCGCGCGAGAAATGGATGGTGGGCGGGGTCCTCGCCACCGTGGTCGTGCTCGCGATCGTGCTCGTGATCTCGTTCTCGAGCGGTGGCCCCAGCTCGAAGGCCGGCTGCATCTACGCCACGATCCCCGGTGACGTCGGGGCCCAGCAGATCAACGAGTGCGGAGGCCAGGCGCGCGACACCTGCCAGTCGGTGAACGCGCCGGGGGCGTACACGCAGCAGGCCGCGGCCGTGCTCGCGTCGGAGTGCCGCAAGGCCGGGCTGCCAGTCGGTTCAGGCTGATCTGGGTCTCGCTTCGCTCGACATCCTTGGGGCCATGTACCCCGTCCGGACGGGGTGGACGGCCCCATGGACGCCGCCGAAGGCGGCCCAAAAACGGGCTCCTGGGGGCCGAATTCCCGTTGATTGCGGGATCGCCTTATCCCAATGTCCAGGACCCCTCTCCATTTGCTGGACGGGGGGACATGTTCGGTAAAACGGCCCGGGCGCAGACTCGCTAGTGCAATCGGCGTCGCCAGGCCTTGCCGTGCGGCGTACCCAAGCACAAGGAGATCCAGTTGCCACTCGAAGCACCAAGCTGGCTCAACTCGGGCGACACGTCATGGCAGATCACCGCCGCGACGCTGGTCGGCCTGATGAGCGTGCCCGGCCTGGCAGTGCTCTACGGCGGCGTGATGCAGAAGCGCTGGTCGATCAACAGCATGATGCTGACGTTCGCCACGTTCTCGATCGTGCTCGTCGTGTGGGTCCTGTGGGCGTTCAAGATGGGATTCGGCACCCCGTTCCACGGCCTCTCGCACAGCGGCTTCTTCGGGAACTTCATCGGGAAGCCCGGACCCGTGCTGTCGCATACCGAGCTACAGCACCAGGCGAATATCCCGTTGATCGGTAGCGACTCGTTCCCGCAATCCGCGCTCGTTTACTTCCAGTTCGTATTCGCGGCGATCACGCCGATCCTGGCCCTCGGCTCGGTGCTCGGGCGCGTGAACTTCAAGGCGTGGATCCCATTCTGCGTCTTGTGGATCACCTGCGTCTACGCGCCCGACGCGTTCCTCCTTTGGGGCGGCGGGTTTTTCGCCCAGCACGGGGCCGTCGACTTCTCCGGCGGCTACGTGATTCACCTGTCCGCCGGCGTGGCCGGGTTCGTGGCCGCGGCGGTGATCGGACCACGGCTCCAGCGCGACCGCGAGATCGACGCACCAAACAACGTTGCGATGGTCGCGGTCGGCGCCGGATTGCTGTGGCTCGGCTGGAACGGGTTCAACGGTGGCGACCCGTACGCCTCGAACATGTCCGCGGCGGCGGCGGTGCTCAACACCAACCTGTGCACCGCGGTGGCGCTGCTGATCTGGATCATGTGGGACTACATAACGGGCCGCAAGCCGTCGCTCATTGGCACGGTCAACGGCATGATCGTCGGGCTCGTCGCGATTACGCCGGCGGCTGGTTACGTCAACGGCTGGGGCGCGATCGCGCTCGGCATCATCGCCTCGACGATCGTCTACTTCGCGCTCAACTACCTGAGCCGAGTGCGCCCGTTCCGCAACGTCGACGACACGCTCGGCGTGATCTACACCCACGGATTCGCCGGCCTCGCCGGTGGCCTGCTGGTCGGAGTGTTCGCCGACCCGCAGATGGCTCTGTTCTACAAGACGAGCAAACACGGGCTGGTCGCCTCGGGCGGGGTGGCCGGCCTCGTCCACGGCAACTTCACGTTGTTGAAGTGGCAGTTCCTCGCCGCACTGTGGGTGATCGCATGGACCGCGTTCTGCACGTTCGTGCTGCTCAAGCTGGTCGGGTTGTTCATCCCGCTGCGGATGTCGGAGAAGAACATGGAGATCGGCGACGTCGCCGAGCACGGCCACGAGGTGTACCCGTCCGACGTTCCGTCGCTCGGGTACCCGGGCGGCATCCCCGGGATCGCCACTGGAGCGGGCCACGCCGAGCCGTCGCCCGTATGACGTGAGTTGGGAGGCGGATCTGGATTCCAACCCACCCGCCTCCCAATCCACACCTTTGGCCATTGTCTCGCGGGCGGTCGCGGGCGACGGGATCGAACGCGTCGCCCGCTCGGCCTCCGAGGCGCTCGGCCATCCCGTGGCGATCATCCTTCCGTCCGTCGGCCCACCCGTGGTGTGGCCGGCGGACGCGCTCGCCGCCAGCGCGCTCTCCGAGCTGGTCGACCACGCGAAGGCGCTGGCGGCCGGCGACGTTGCGCAGGCGCCGAGGACGGTGGCGCACATCGAGCCGATCCGGATCGGGCGCGAGGTGGTGGGGATCGTGGCCACGACCGGGGGGCTCCCGGGAAACGGGGCCGGCGTGGGCCAGGCCGATTGGCTGGAGGCGACCGCGGCCGCGGCGGCGGTCACGCGGCTCATGCACGACGGGGCAGATGGCGAGGACGCCGACCTGGCGCGGACGCTCCTCGCGGCACTCATGGTCGCTGTTCCCGGCGACGTCCGGATGCTGGTTGCCGACGGACGCCGGCTCGGGGTCGATCTCAGCGGCGGGGCGATCGCCGTGTGCGGCTTGGGCCAGGCGAGTGGTGAGGTGGCCAGGGACGAGGGGGTGCTGGTCGGCGAGCTCGGAAGCGGGCGCGTCGTCGGCCTCGTGCCGCTCCTCGAGGAACGCGCCGGCGAGCGGCAATCGACCGCGCTGGCCGACCAGCTGTCCGCGTGCGGGCTCGCCGTCGGCGTATCGGCGCCGCGGCGGCAGCCGGCGCTGCTCCACGAGGCGATTCGCGAGGCGATGCTGCTGGCCGAGCTGGCGTGCGCTCCCGATGCCGCCTTCCCCGGCCAGGAGGAGACCCATCGGCTGCTGATCGGCGTATTGCTGCGCGATCCCGCGGAGGTGGACCAGCTGCGCGCGAGCACGATCTCCCCGCTGCTGGCCTACGACGGCGAGCACGACACCGAGCTTCTGGTCACGCTCGCGACGTTCCTGGCCCACCATGGCTCGACCACCGAGACTGCCGAAGCGATGGGCCTGCACCGTCACACGGTCGGCTATCGCCTGACCCGCGTCCAGGAAGTCTCGGGCCTCTCGCCGTACGAAACCGACGGCCGCGAACGGCTCAGCCTTGGACTGAAGGCCGACCAGATACTGGCGGCAGATGAACGACTCTCACAACGGGATAGGCTCGCGCCTATCGAGACTGATTGAAGGAGGAAACCGTGGCCACCACAGAAGACGAACAGACGGCGATGGCGGTCGGTGCGACCAGCCCGGCCGAGGTGCTTGAGTTCGCCGCCGAACGCGGGGTCGAGATGGTGGATCTCAAGTTCGTCGACCTGCCGGGGACCTGGCAGCACATGACGTTGCCGATCGGCGCCCTCGACGCGAGCGACTTCGAGTCCGGCCTGGGCTTCGACGGCTCATCGATCCGGGGCTTCCAGGAGATCCACGAGTCCGACATGCTGCTGATCCCGGACTCGTCGACCGCGTTCATCGACCCGTACTACACGCGTGGCACGCTGTCGCTGATCTGTTCGATCGCCGACCCGGTGCTGGGCGAGCCCTACGCGCGTGACCCCCGGTTCGTGGCCAACAAGGCCGAGCGCCATTTGGTCGCGAGTGGCATCGCCGACGTGGCCTACTTCGGCCCCGAGGCGGAGTTCTTCGTGTTCGACCACATCGCCTACGCGCAGGTCGAGCACCGGGCCTTCTACGAGGTCGACTCCGGGGAGGGGTTCTGGAACACGGGCGGTCCGTCGGGAGCTCCGAACCTGGGCTACAAGCTGCGCCAGAAGGAGGGCTACTTCCCGGTCCCGCCGGCCGACTCGCTGGCCAACCTGCGCTCGGAGATGGTGGCCACGATGGAGGCCCTCGGGATCCGGTGCGAGTTTCACCATCACGAGGTGTCCTCGGGCGGCCAGGGCGAGATCGACATGCGCTTCCAGCCCCTGCTGCGGATGGCCGACCAGATGATGATCTACAAGTACGTGGTCAAGAACACGGCGTTCGCCGCCGGCAAGACCGCGACCTTCATGCCCAAACCGATCTTCCAGGAGAACGGATCGGGGATGCACGTGCACCAGTCGCTGTGGAAGGACGGCGACCCGCTGATGTACGGCGAGGGCGGCTACGCGCACCTGAGCGACCTGGCCAAGCACTACATCGCTGGTCTTTTGGCGCATGCGCCGGCGCTGCTCGCGTTCTGCGCCCCGACGACCAATTCGTATCGGCGGTTGGTGCCCGGTTATGAGGCGCCCGTGAACCTGGTGTATTCGGCGCGGAACCGGAGCGCCTGCGTGCGGGTGCCGATGTACCACGAGGCGCCCAAGACCAAGCGGATCGAGTTCCGCTCGCCCGACCCGACGGCCAATCCCTACCTGGCGTTCTCGGCTCTGATGCTGGCGGGGCTCGACGGGATCAAGCGCGAGCTCGACCCGGGCGAGCCGCTCGACGCCGACATCTACGACCTGCCCCCCGAGACGCTGGCGGGGATCGCCACCGTGCCGTCTTCATTGGAGGCGTCGCTGGACGCGCTCGAGGCGGACAGCGCCTTCCTGCTCGAGGGTGACGTGTTCACCCCCGGGCTGATCGAGGCGTACGTGCGCTACAAGCGTGAAGAGGAGGTGGACGCGATCCGGATGCGACCGCATCCGTGGGAGTTCGCTCTCTATCACGACGCCTGAGCCGAGTCCACGTCGATCACCTTTCCCGCGTCTTTGGCCGGGGCGCGGCCGGTTCGCACACGCACCGCTGCCGTGTTCGTCCGCCCGCCCCGCGCCACCGGTGCAGAACGCACGAAACCGCCCCTCAGCGCCACCCCTCCGGGACATAAGCGCCTCCCAGGCGCTCATGTCCCCCTGGCGCCGAGGGAATGGGCGCTTTTGGGCGTTGTGCACCCCGCTCACTCGGCCCGGCGGACCCGCGCGAGCAGTCGCTGCCACGCGCTCGGGGGACGGGGCTGGGTCTTCAGCCACTCCTCCCGGGTCGGCAGCTTGCCGGCCTCGCGGGCGGCCAGCACGCACCTGGTGTGGGCGTGGCGTCGGCGGCTGTGGTCCCCCTCGGGGAACATCAGCATGTGCTCGCTGAGGGCCGGCAGATGGCGCCCGCACAGCGGGCAGCGGTAGGTGGCCGGCTTCAGGTTCTGGGCCCGGCGGACGGACCACCAGCGCGGTTTCGGCCGCTCGGCCATGTGTCCAAGCATGGCACCGGCGGCGAGCACGAACGCTATCTTCGACGGCCATGGAGCACCACGATGAGCGAATCGTGGTCGAGACCGACCGCTATCGCATCTCCGGCCTGCTCCGGCTGCCGCGCGACGGCTACCGCAGCCGGCTGACCGACTATCTGAACTCCTCAGAGCGCGCTTTCCTGGCGCTCACCGACGTCGAACTCGTCCCGTTCGACGGCGGCGCCGCCGAGCGCCGGCCGTTCCTGGCGGTCGCCCTCAGCCACGTGGTGCTCGCCATGCCCGACGGAGCCGACGGCGCCGACGGCGACGCCGGCGACTGAATCCCCGCTGCGTCCTGGCGACGCCCGCGGGGGCGCGCCAGCGCGACCCCCCGGATTCTGCGCGCGTGTTACCACGGAGCGGCTGCGAGGTATCGTTTTGGTATGGCCACACGCCGCGCAGATGACCTCGAGGGGCTCAGCAAGAGCGAGATGCTCCGCGCCTCGCCGCGGATGTTCGACTGGGAGCTGTTCGAAAAGTTCTCGCGCGTGCACTGGAGCGTGCCGCCGATCATCTTCGTCCCGACGATCCTGATCCTGCTGATCGAGGGGTTCGTACACGGGGTCGGCTGGATGGCCGCGGTCTGGATACCGGCCGGGTACCTGTTCTGGACGCTCACCGAGTACTGGCTGCACCGGATCGTGTTCCACTTCGAGCCCGAGAAGGGCATCGGCGCGAAGCTGCACTGGATCATCCACGGCGTGCACCACGACCACCCGAACGATCCACTGCGGCTGGTCATGCCCCCCGCGCTGAGCATTCCATTGGCGGCGCTGTTCGTCTGGGTGTTCTCGCTCGTGATCGGCAGCCCGGGCTTCCTGCCCTTTGGCGCCGCCTTCCTGGCCGGCTACCTGGGCTACGACATGCTGCATTACCACGTGCACCATCACCGGCCGAAGTCGGCCCTCGGCAAGCGGCTGCGCGAGCTGCACATGCGACATCACTTCCAGAACCACGAGCGCGGCTACGGAGTGAGCGCGCCGTTCTGGGATCACGTCTTCGGGACCGCGCCGAAGAAGACGACGCACTAGAGCGACGTCGAAGCGGTCCATGGGAGTCGGAGCGGCGATCGCCGCGGTGGCGATGGCGGTTCCCGAGCGTCGCGTCTCGAACGAGCAACTCGCTACCCGGCTCGGCGTTGACGCGGACTGGATCGCCAAGCGCACCGGCACGCGCGAGCGGCCGTGGGCCTCGGCCGACGAGCGCCTGAGCGAGTTCGCGGCGCAGGCCGGCCGCCGGGCGCTCGAGCGAGCCGGACTCGAGCCGCACGAGCTCGACCTGGTCCTGGTCGCGACATCGACCGCCGACGAGATCAGCCCCAACGCCGGACCGCTGGTCGCCGGGCTGATCGGAGCCGACCGAGCCGGGGCGCTCGACGTCGGCGCGGCGTGCACGGGCTGGCTGTCCGCCCTGTCGCTCGCCTGCGGGCAGATCGAGTCCGGTCGCGCACGACACGCGCTGGTCGTGGGCGCCGACTTCCTGTCGCGCTTCCTCGACAACTCCGACCGCGACACCGCGCCGCCGTTCGCCGACGGCGCGGGCGCGGCGCTCGTGTCAGCGACCGAGTCCGGGGACGAACGCGTCGGCCCGGTCGTGCTGCGCGCCGACCATTCCGCGTCGCACCTGATCAGGCTCGCCCGAGGTGAGCGGATCCGCATGGACGGCCGGGAGACCTTCCGCGCCGGGGTGAATTCGCTCGTCGAGGTCACCGCCGACGCCCTGCTCGCCAGCGACTGTCGCCTCGAGGACATCGACCTGTTCGTCTACCACCAGGCCAACTCGCGGATCATCCGCTCGGTCGGCCAGCGACTGGACCTGCCGCCGGAGCGCGTCGTCGACTACGTCGACCGGTTCGCCAATGCCTCCACGGCGACGCTGCCGATCGCGCTGACGGTCGCGCAGTCCGAGGGTCGGATCCAGCCGCGCGACCGCGTGCTGCTGGCAGCTTTCGGCGGCGGCCTCACCTGGGGCGCCACCGTGATCCGGTGGAGCGCGTCAGCGCCGCGGCCGGCGTCCGAGCCGGTATCCGCGCCGGCGTCTGAGCCGGCGGCTGACCCGGCGAGCGCTCAGCCGAGCGTGACGCCGATGAGGTAGCCCCCGGTCTTGTGCACGCGCGGCGCCACGCTTTGCTTGATCACCCGCAGCGTGTGCCGCCGGCGCGTCACCGGACGGTCACGCACCTTGCCGATGAGACAGTCGGCCTTGATGAGCGCGGCCTTGACCTGCGTGAGCGTCTGGTGCGCAAGGTTCGGGACGCGGCAGATGGTGGCCGAGAACGGCTTCAGCCCGCGGTCATCGACGCGGACCGCGCCCGGAGTCGGCGGGACGAGATAGCGGTTCTTGGGCCCGAAGCGCCAGTAGGCGCCTGACGGCAGGCCCTCGACCACCGTGTTGATGGCCGGGCGATAGTCGAGCCGGGCCAGGGGATTCCAGACGTTCGCCAGATCCCACGGGTCGATCATCACCGATGGCTGCATTCCTCCAAACACCGTCCAGGTCGTGATCCCGATGGGGGCGCCGCCGGCGATTCGATAGTTCGAGCCTGTCGTGGTGCTGATGAACGTTCCGTTGGCCGGCACGGGGTTCAGGTGTGACGCTGGATTGCCCACGTTGTCGATGTCCCACTCATCGATCTCCACCGGCGTGATCGTCCCGAACGCGGCCGGATCGCTGATGTACATCGGGGCGCCTCCGGCGACCCGGTACACGGCTCCGGTGTCGGTCTGCAGGAACGTGCCGTCGGCGGGCACCGGGTTGAGCGCGTCGAACTGCTGCTGGGTGATCACCGTGTAGGTCTGCTCGCCGCCGACGTCACTCCAGTTGCTGACCAGCAGCGGAGCGCCGCCGGCGATCTCCCAGATCTGCGTCGTCCCACTCACCTCCACGAAGGTGCCGTTCGGGAACAGGGCGCCACCGGCTGCGCCACCGGCGTCGACGTAGTCGCTGTCGATATTGATCGTCGCGCCGTCGTAGGTCTCGTTGTGGCCTCCCCGGTACTGGTGCAGGCGCTGGTGGTTCGCCCAGTCACTCGCCGGCACGTAGGGATCGCTGGTCGTCTCCTGGTTGTTCCAGTCGGCGATCCAGAGCTGGTCGGGCTCGGCGTAGCCGGTGCCGTACTCGTTGACCAGATCGGTGACGCCGGAGTTCGCGCTGCTGTAGACGCCGGACACGTAGCCCTCCGCGTGCAGCTCGGTCGTCCACGCGCTCAGGAAGGCCAGCACCGCATCGGTGTTGGTGGTGGTCCGGTTGTAGGCCTCCATGTCGTCGTAGATCGGGTTGCCGGGCGAGATCCCGACCGCCTCCGCCTGATTGACGGCGTCCTGCGCCGCGGCGGTGCCCTCGGCCGAGGCCTGCGACGGGGTGATCGCGGCACAGCCGCAGCTGTTGCTCGGCGCCTGGAGCCCGACGTAGACCGGGAGCAGCGTCCACCCGGCGGCCGATTCCTGCTGGACCCAGGCGGGTGTGAGATTCGTCTGCGAGCAGGCCATGTTGGCGCCGCCGACGTAGATTCCGACCGCCCGGTAGGGCGAGGCGCCCCAGTCGGACATCGTCGTGGCGCTCGGCGTGGAGCACGCGTCGAACCCCGGCCCGGTGTAGATGTCGCCCGTCTTGTGCACGGCGGCCGCTCGCGCCTGGGGTCGGACGGCGGCGGCCGTGCCGGTGTGGGAGGCCGAGACGGACGGCACCTCGAGCGCGCGGGCCACGAGCCCGGGCTGGCTGCTCCACGTGGCGGTGACCATCACCCCATCGGACGGGACCGCGCGCTGCGTGGAGGACCCCTGGGACGGCTGGGCGTTGCGGCCGCTGACGGGCGGCAGCACCTGTCCGCCCCCGCCGGCGCCCGCGCGGGCGCCGTGGGCGGCCATCGGCGAGACCAGGATCGCCTCGGTCCGACCGACCGCGTGGGCGGGGCAGCGCTCGTGGGCGCCCGGCGTGCCGAGGTAGACCGCGTGGCGGTTGAAGCGCACACACACGGTGGGGTCGGCGGCCAGGTTGAACACCGGCCAACTCGCCGGCACCACGAGCCGGTAGCCGTGGTAGCGGACCACCTTGGTGCGCTGTGCGCCGGCCCGTGCTGACGCGCCGGCGCTCCCGGGGGCGGCGACCGCGGTGGCGGCGGCGCTCAGAGCCGTCAGCGCGACGACCACGGCGAACGCAGCAGGCTTGATGCGAGGTGGGAATCGGATCAATGAACGCATCCGGACACCGCCGACGCGCCGGCCCGCGCTCAGCTGATCGATCTAGCTCGCCTGCACCAGCGAGCTACCTACCTGGTGCAACCCATCGTAACGGCATTGGTTGCGCCAAACCACCGAGCCGAGCGCGTTCTCAGTCGACGGAGCGGAGAGGGCGGGATTCGAACCCGCGAAGGAGGTTTCCCCCCTTACTCGCTTAGCAGGCGAGTGCCTTCAGCCACTCGGCCACCTCTCCGGGATCGCTGTGGCGCCAGTCTAGACGCTGATCCGGGCGCGTGATTGGGGCGCACGGGGGCCCGCCGCCTGCACTAGCATCGGGTCGGCAGACCCCGGAGGGGTGGCAGAGCGGTCGAATGCGCTGGTCTTGAAAACCAGAGTCCGGCGAACCCGGACCGCGGGTTCGAATCCCGCCCCCTCCGCTCCCAGTCGCAAGGGCTGGCGCATGTTCAGCGTTTACCTAGAAGTCCGTCACCTCGCTGAATAGGATCTGCCCATGACCGATGTCGCCATCCCCACTGGGCCGCCGGCCGTCGAGGCCGGTGCGGCTCCGCCGCCCGGAGCGATCGAGATTCCCGACTTCCAGATCGTGCCTCGGGCTGGCCTGGCCATCGCGGCCGTCGTGCTCGTGTGCCTGATCGTGGCGATCGCCGTGAACAGCTTGTGGCCGCTGATGTTCTTCCACGTCGCTTTCGGCGCGGGCTGGACGATCATCGACCTGTTCCTCGGACTCGTGCTCGGCCCGATCATGGGCGCCATGCCCGTGCCGGCACGGATCCAGTTCACCACACGGTTGATGCCGAAGATGGTGGTGATCATGCCGGTGGTTGTCACCGCGACCCTCGCCGCCGGGTGGCAAGTCGGGGTCAAGACCGGGAATGTGCTGTCGATCTCGCAGGACCACGGCTGGGTGGTCGCGAGCTACATCGTGGTCGGCGTGATGGCGGTGCTCGCCCTCGGCCTGCTCGAGCCGGCCAACATTGCGGTCCTGTTCGAGCTCAAGAAGCCTCGGCCCAATCCGGAGGTTATCGAGCACCTGATGAAGCGTTTCATCTACTGCGCGGGGGTCCTCGGCGTCATGCAGGTCGCGACGCTCGTGATCATGACCAAGCTGGCGTCGGGATGAATGAGCAGCGCCTTCCGCCGGTCACGGCGCTCGGGATGCTGTCCCTCGCGCTTATTGTCGCCGGCGGGATCTACCTGTCCGCCCACCTCCCGAACCACGTCCCGCTCGGCCCCGCCGTGGCCCTGCTGGCGGCATCCGCGCTCGTGCTCGGGATCAACATCTTCTTGCTCTCGCGCGTGAGGGATTTTGACTGGGCCCGCTTCTTCCAGGTCGGCAAGTGGTCGCTGCTGGCGTACGTCGTGATCGCGGGAATGATCGAGTACGTGTTCCTGCGTAACCACGTGAGCGGCGGCACGTTGGTCGTGCTCACCCTGTCGCTCGTCGTGTTCGCGGTCCACGTGCCGATGCTCGTCGGCTTCACGGTCGCTCGCTATTCCGACCTTGGGGAACGTGTGGCCGCCTGAGGCGCTCGAGTTCCTGCGCGAGCTCGAGGACAACAACGACGCCGACTGGTTCCGGGCCAACCGCCGTCGCTACGACGAGCACCTGATGGCGCCGGCGCGCGAGCTGGCCGAAAAGCTCAGCGAACTGGGCGCGCCGCACTTCTTCCGCCCCTACAACAACCTCCGCTTCCGGCCCGGCCCTCCGCTTAAGGAGCACCTGGGGGTCGCGATCGGCTACGGCGGCACCGGCGGCTACTACTTCGACCTCTCGCTAGACGGTCTGCTCGTGGCCGCCGGACTGTGGCGGCCGGCGCCGGACCAGCTCGAGCGCTTTCGCGCCGCGATCGATGACGAGCGCCGCGGCCGCGGCTTCGTGCGTGGCCTGGCTACCGCCCGGCGGGGCGGCCTTGCCCCCGCTGAGCCCGAGCTCAAGCGTGTCCCGCGCGGCTACCCGGCGGACCATCCGCGGGTCGATCACCTGCGGCGCAAGCAGCTGACCGTCTCGCGCCGGCACCCGCTGGAGTCATGGCTGCACGAACCGGCCTGCGATGAGCGGGTGCAGTCGGAGCTCCGGGCCGCGCGCCCGCTCGTGAAGTGGTTGGCCGAGGCGGTGGGCCCGTCCACCCGCCCGTCGCGTTCCTGACGCGCCGGGCCGGGCTTCGATCGGCGGTTGGCCGCTACGATGGTGCATTCGCTGGCAGCAGCGGGCGCCCGTAGCTCAGCTGGATAGAGCGTCGGTCTACGGAACCGAAGGTCGGGAGTTCGAATCTCTCCGGGCGCGTTATCGAAGCCCCGCATAAGCGGGGCTTTTTGCTTTCCGGACGTTCCCGCGGAAACGTTTCGTGTCCCGAATCTGTCCCCGATCCGGCGTAGGATTTGCGCCGTGAGACCCCCGTCGGGGCATGTCTTCCGGGTCGAGAGGACCCGTCGACCGGTCTGGTACGCCAAGTACCGGCTGCCCGACGGCCGTCAGGTGCAGAAGAAGCTCGGGCCGGCGTGGACCGATCGAGGGCGGCCGCCCGCCGGGTTCTTCACGAAGCGACTCGCCGAGGCGTGGCTCCGGTCGACCCTTGATGAAGCGCGCCGGGGCACGTTGCCCGGGATGGTCCGGACGGGCCCGACGTTCGCCCACGCGGCCGCCGAGTTCCTCCGCTACGCCGAGCACGATCGCGGCTGCAAGCCGTCGACGCTGCGGGACTACCGCTCGAACCTCGAGGCCCATCTGTTGCCGGCGTTCGGCTCCGAGCCGCTGGAGTCGATCACCTCCGTTTCGATCGATCGGTGGCGGGGGACGTTGACCGGTCTCTCTAATCGGACGAAGAACAAATTGCTCGTGGTGATGCACGGCGTGTTTCGCCGGGCGCAACACGTCTGGGGCCTGCCCTTGAATCCCGTCGCCACCGTCGAACGACACCCACAACACTCGAGCGGCGACATCGACGTCTTCTCGCCTGAGGAGGTGTGGGCGCTGGTGCGCGCCGCCGGCTCAGAGCAGGACGCGGCGATCTACCTGACCGCTGCGTTCACCGGACTCCGCCGCGGCGAGCTGCTCGCGTTGCGGTGGCGCGACATCGACTTCGCGGGCTCCTCGATCCGCGTGCGTTCGAGCTACGCGGGGAGTGTCGTGACGACGCCAAAGTCCGGCAAGGTCCGCTCGGTTCCGATGGCACCGGATGTCGCGGTTGTCCTGGCTCGGTTGGGTGAGCGTGAGCACTGGACCGGCGACGACGATCTCGTATTCGTCGGTGAACTCGGCAGCTACCTCGACGGCTCGGCGCTACGGCGCCGGTACGCGGCAGCACTGGTCCGCGCCGGGCTCCGGCCCCTGCGGTTCCACGATCTGCGCCACACGTTCGGGACGCGAATGATCGCCAAAGCCGACATACGGCGAGTGCAGGAGTGGATGGGGCACGCAGATATCCAGACGACGATGCGCTA
Organism: Solirubrobacteraceae bacterium; assembly: GCA_035504535.1. Taxonomy (GTDB): domain Bacteria; phylum Actinomycetota; class Thermoleophilia; order Solirubrobacterales; family Solirubrobacteraceae; genus Palsa-465. The sequence goes on from DATJRS010000029.1 coordinate 40,028, forward strand.
CCTGCATTACGCCCCCAAGGAAGGCGACGCCGCGCTCGTCGCCGAAGCGTTCGCAGTGGCGCCACCGTCGCCCGCCGAGAGGCCCGTGTAGTGCCGAGAATCAGCTTTTTCTACGGGATCATTATCCGGATGTACTGGAACGAGGGCGACCACCAAGTTCCGCACTTCCACGCCGAGTACGGCGATCACGCGGCGTCCATCGACCTGAACGGCAACATGCTCGCCGGCACTTTTCCACCCCGCGCCCTGCGACTGGTGCGCGAGTGGGCGCAGCTGCACCAGGGGGAGCTACTCGCGAACTGGCTCCGGGCGCGGAACAACGAGCCCCTCGAAACGATCGATCCCCTTGCCTAACATTGAGTCCATGGCTGAGATCCCGCCCCTCTTTAACGTCACCGGCGTCGCCGTAATTGGTGACCACCGCCTGCGGCTTCTGTTCGAAGACGGGACGGTCGGCGACGTCTCGTTCGAGGACCACCCCTGGACCGGCGTCTTCGAGCCTCTGCGCGATCCCGAGAAGTTCGCAAAGGTGAAGATCGACTACGGCACGATCACCTGGCCCGAGTATGGACTCGACATGGCTCCCGAGCCACTGTACGAAGACGCCTCTCGGAACCCGGTAGCCCAGCCAGTTCACGCCCGGTAGCCCCCGCTTCGCTCATCAGTCTCCTTACGGGATATGGCCACGTTGGCCAACCAACCCGCGCGGCTGCCGCTGACCCCGACCGCATTTCATCCCATCCACCTGCCGAACACGCTGCGCGGGCGGGGTCACCGGCAGACGCGCGCGAATAGCAGCACGTTCCCGCCGACCCGCTCAACGCCCGGATGAACACCTAAGTCAACGATTCGCGGGTCGTAAACGTCCCGAAACGTCCCGGGCCTGAAGCTGCTCCGCTGGCCAGCATGGACAACCTCGCGCCCTGGACGAACGACCTTGACGGCGCCGGTGGCCCCTGCCACCGTGACAACTAGGAGGGGCTGGTTCGCCGTAGCACTCGTCTCCCTGGCGAGTATCGCCACACTCTGCCGCTGCACGAACGGCCTGAGCACGCATGGCTGCCCGTTCGCCAGTCTTAGGAGTTCACCTGCCGAGCTACGCATCCGCGGTCGCGAAGCTAGCTCAACTCGCCGTCGGCCACTGCTCCTTGCGCTAATCGCCAATACCGTCTCTTCCGATCTTCCGGCGCAGCGCAAATGCATCGTCTGGGAGTCGTCGATCGTAAGCAGCGATGGCCTCCGCGAATCCAACTGCGTGCTTCATGACGACACAATTCGAGACCATCGCCAACAGCGGTGCGCCATCCCACCTGTCCGCGACCTCATCGTTGAGCCAGAGGATGGCCTCATTCGCTGTCTTCGCAACGGCGACGTATATGCGGCGCTCGCGCACTGACGTGACTTTCAGGTCTGTGCGCCGCTCCACGCCGCCGATTCGATACGCGCACTGGCCCCCAGAGTCATAGAGCCATCCCCACTCCCAGGGCTCTGCGTCGGCACAGATGAGCGGACCAGCTCCGGCTGTCCATTCGAACCATCCATCTAGCGTCCAATTGGGACTTTGGGTTACCAGCGGCATCGCGGCGTAGGCGGCTTCGTCAAAACGGCGACCTCTACCTTGGACGTATTCGCTTTGGCCCACGTAACTTCCATCAGAAGCCGACCGCGCAGGCGCAGCAACGCCGGGACCAGTCGGCAAACGTTTCAGGCCTTCTTCGTAGAGACGCTTGACCTCCTCGGAACTCAGCGCCCGATTCCAGGCGCGAAAACCCGCCAAGCTGTTACGAAAGTCCCGCATAAGCGGGGCTTTTTGCGGGTCTGACTTGCCGCGCCCACGCGCGCTCTCGCGGCTCAGGGGGCCCGGACACATGCCGGCAATCTTCGATCACCCACACGCGCTCCTCGTCGGGAAGGTTCGGATCAGCTACTAACGACCTCACCGGATCGCTGGGTGTCGGGCGCCGGGTCCGCAGGCGCGTGGCTAAGGCAGCGCCGGGTCCTGCTTGGGTGCGTAGTCCGACGGCAATGCCAGTGCGAACTCGAGCAGCTCATCCCTTCCGCGATCTCGCCCGCGCTTGCTCGCCTCGGCGACACCGGGCTGCCCGAGGCGGGCGCGTGCTTGATCTAACCGTTGCTGCTCGGGCGGGCTTACGTGGTTCATCACCCAACCGAGGCCCTCGCGAGCGCTTACAGCCTCCACCGCGGAAACCACGTCGATGGCCTCCGCGTCCCGACCGAGACCGGCCAGCGCCGCCGCGATTGCCAGGCAGCCGATGCACTCGTTCATCGGCATACCGAGCGACGCGCGCAATGCCTCACCTAAACGGAACAGCGCCGCTTCGAACTGACCGCGAGCCAAGGCGCAGTCAGCCCACGTGCCCAGCGCCGTCATCGCGGAGAACGAATCGCTGCGCTGAATCTCCGGGACGATTTCTGACAGGAGCGCATCGGCTCTGTCGAGGTGGCCCAAATAGAACTGGTTGACCGCGAACTCGCACCTAAGCAGCACCTGCAGACCGGGATCGTGCGAGGCGACCGACAGACGAAGCCCCGCGGCCGCGAGCTTGCCCGCGCGCGCGTCCCTCGTTCCTTCCTGGTTGAGCAGTCTTGCCTGGACCGCCAGGCCGATCGCCTCGCCCCGTTCATCTCCGAGCTCCCGTAAACAGCGCACCGCTTCGCCGGCCGCGGCCGCGGAGGCCTCAGTCTCGCCCGCCAGGGCAAGAACGACCGCGTGCGCTTGGTGCAGCCGCGCGGACACCTTGTCGTCGCCGGCCTCAGCGACAAGCTCCACGACATCGCTCGCGATCGTCGGCAGCCGGTTGGCGAGGTAATACGCGGTCCCCAAGGCACCAACGAGTCTTCGATGGATGCTTGCATCGCTGGTCCGGCTCCATCGCAGGGCGCTCGTGAACTCATTAGCGAGCTCGACCACCCGGCTGGTCATGGTCCGGGTGTCGAGTAGAAGTTCGTCATCGATCGACTCGGCCTCCGCGGCGAACATCAGTGCGTGTCGGCGGCGCGCGTCGTGGTCGCGCCCCTCTCGTTCGAGTAGCTCCTGCGCGTACAAACGAACGGGCTCGGCCATCGACAGGCGCCCGTCGCCGCTCGTTCGGATCAGGGCGAAGTCGAGTAGCGATGCCGTCGCCTCCCAAACGTCGAGCTGATCGCCGAACAGATTTTCCACCTGTTCGATCGTCCAGGCACCCGCGAACACCCCGAGCGCGGCGAGCAGCTGCCGTGGTTCCTCATCGAGCAGCGAAGCGGTGTAGTCGAGCGCGGCTCGAAGACCATGCTGACGCGCCGGCAGATCACGGGCACCCGAGCCCAGCGCGTCGATCCCTCGCTCGAGCGCGGTCAGGAGCCGGCGCGGCCCGCCGATCCGAACGCGCGCAGCAGCGAGCTCGAGCGCAAGCGGCAGCCCCTCGAGCCGGCGGCAAAGCTCGGCCACGGCCCGCGCGTCGCCGGGCGTAAGGGCAAACGAAGGGTCCGCTGCCCGGGCGCGCTGTAGAAAGAGTTCCGCTGCCGGGGCCTGCTCGAGGGCAGCGATGTCCTGCGCCCCACTGGATGGCACGTCCAGCGGCCCGAGCGGCAAGACCATCTCTGAGGTCAGCCGAAGGGGCGCCTGACTGCTCACAAGCATCCGCACGCTTGGCGCCGCTTCGAGCAGGCCCGACAGCAGCGGAGCGGCGGCGAGCAGGTGCTCCATGTTGTCGACGATCAGCAGCATCTCGCGGGCGGCCAGATAGGACATCAGGGCGGCTTCGGGATCGCGGCCGTGCTCGATGGGAGCGCCGAGAGCGCTCGCGATCGCAAGACCAACGTCGTCCGGCCGCTCCACCGGCGCCAGACGGACCAGGAACACGCCGTCACAGAACGATGAGAGGAGATCCGCCCCACACGCCAGCGCCAGCCGTGTCTTGCCACTTCCCCCGACGCCCGTCACGGTCAACAGCCTGACCTCGCCCTTCAAAGCTTCCCGCATCTCGGCCAGCTCTCGCTCCCGTCCGATCAGGACGTTTTGCGACGATGGCAGGTTCGTCCGAACCCGAGCAAGCGTCCGTGGCGGGGGGAACCGATCCGCTCCGGCGCCACCGACCCGCAGATGAAACAGCGACCGCGGGACGGTGAAGTCCTTGAGGCCGTGCTCACCGAGATCGTCGACGACGACACCGTGCACAAGCTCACGTGTCGCCGCGCTCAGCAGCACCTGGCCTCCGCTCGCAGCTGCACAAAGCCGCGCCGCATAGTGCACGTCCACTCCCCAGTAGTCGTTCCCAATGACTCGAACCGCTCCGGTGTGCATCCCCATCCGCACGCGCAGCCGGCCACCATGGACCCAGCGGTGAGAGTCAAGCGCCAACTGGGCGGCGGCGGCCGCTTGAGCCGCCTCATCGGCATCTGCGAAGGCGACGAGGAAGGCATCGCCTTCGGAATGAACGACCACGCCGTCGTGCGCCGACCAGATGGCTCTCAGCAGCCGATCGTGCTCGGCCAACACATCCCCGTAGCGATCCCCAATCTCGTGCAGAAGTCGCGTCGAGCCCTCAATGTCGGTGAACAGCAGTGTCACCGTTCCTTCGGGCAGACGTCCATGCTCCGTCACAGCGATCACCGCACCAAGGGGAACCTACCAGCCGACCACCTGCCCCCGTCGCTCCTCACACCCGCGCGCAGAGCTAGTGATGCGAGCGAGCGTGATTCGTCGCCGCCCTCCCGCGCCCCGGCCGAGCCGGGTTTGATTAGGTGAGCGACGTGCAAGACGCGCTGTTGCCGCAGGAGAACGCCGGGCTGTTGGCAGTGCTCGGTGGGCTGGCGCGGGACCGTTCCACCCTCGACAAGCGGGCTGAGAACAGGGCCCAGCTTGGTGTGCTGCGATTGGTCTTCAGCTCGGACCTGCTGATCGCGGTCGGTGCCGATAAGCAGCCTCTGCTGCTGCCGAGCCTCCTTCCCCGATTGCGCGCTCCTGGGCGAGTCGCCGTTGTGTTCACCGACCAGGAGGCGGCCCAGGGGTGGATGGACGCGCGCACGCCGCAAGGGCCAGAATGCGTTGGGTTTGCACCCGCCTCGGAATTCGCCGGCGCTAGCGACCCGAACCCAAGAAGATGGCGGCGCCGGCTTGAGCGCGCCAGAGTCAACCTGCTCTCGGTGAACCCGGCGGGCCCGCTCACGTTCACGGCCACCACCCTGGATTTCCAGTCGGCCAGCTCGCGACTGGTCGGGCGAGCAGCCGCCACCCCGCAGCCCGATGCCGATGCAGCATGGCTTGAGCTTTCCGCGCGCGCGGCGGTGCGCACCCGAGCGCGCTCCCTGCTTGACCAGCTCGCGCAGGGTGATCCCGAGGAGCAGGCCGCCGAACTGCGCCGGGAGATCGCGGCGGTGAACCGCTTCGGCAGCAGGTTGTTTCAGTCACAGTTGTTCCTGTTGCCCGGTCGCGGGAACATGACCTCAAAGCTCAAGGGAAGCCTCGGCGCAGCATCCGCCGGCGACCCCTATCTCGCGGTTGACGGGTTGCTCGAGGTCGGGGAAATGGCGTCGTCGTTGCTCGGTCGACCCGAACTCGATGATCGCCAGAGGAAAGAGCTGCGTGAGCGCCTCAAGACGACCGCCTCCATGTTGCGCAACCTGGCCGTGGTCGGCTACCGAACCACCGAGATCGAGCAGCTATCCGCGGCTCGCACCCGCTAGGCCCGAGCGCGCCGGCCCGAACGCAGCCGAGAGGGATGCGCCCGGCCCGGGCTCTGGGAGTTCGGTGGTGAACGTGTGTTCGTCGCTGCCGCTCATAGGCCCATGCTCGGTCACGGCCTTCCAGCCGTCATGCCAGATGGCCCGGTGACAGATCGGGCCTGATGGTCCCCTGAAACGGCCTGGGCACTCTGCCTCCCCTCTAATCACTCGTGCGCGGGCTTGCCGTGGCTGGCACGCACACCCCGGCGGAGTGCGCGCCGATGGCGACAGTGCTGCGCGACGCGGGCTGGAGCACGCTGTGGCTACCGCGAACGGAGGCATCACCCGATGAGGGTGATGACCACGACCCGCGCGGGACTCAGAACTCCGGCCATCTCGACCCCAACTATCAGCAGCGTCGGGTCATCGGTGGATCCGCGGGGGTGGGCGGCGCCGCCGCCGTCGGGGATCCGTCGGTTCGTCCCGATCGTCCGCTGGTTGCCGTCCTACGACACCGGTTGGCTCCGGTTCGATGTCATCGCCGGCGCGACGGTGTGGGGGTTGCTGGTTCCGGAGTCGATCGCGTACGCCGGGTTGGCTGGGCTGCCGCCGCAGGCCGGGCTGTACACGCTGCTGGTCACGCTGGCCGCCTACGCGGTGTTCGGGACGAGCCGTCATCTGGTCGCGGCCGCGACCTCGGCCGCGGCGGTGCTGCTGGCCTCCTCGGTGGGCGGGCTGGCCGGGTCCGACGCGTCCCGGTATGCGACGGATGCGGCCGGGCTGGTGCTGTTCTGCTGTGGCCTGTTTCTGCTCGCGGGGCTGTTGCGGTTGGGGTTCATCGCGCAGTTCCTGTCGCGGCCGGTGATGGAGGGCTTCGTGTTCGGCCTGGCGGTATTCGTGACCGTGAGTCAGTTGCCGAAGCTGTTCGGGATCGAGAAGGGGTCGGGGGACACGATCAAGCAGTTCGTGGACCTGCTCGGGCATCTCGGGGACACAAGCGCGGCGACGCTGGCCGTCGGGGCCGGCGCACTGGTGCTCCTATTCGCACTCGAGCGGCTTGCGCCCAAGGTTCCAGGCGGGCTGGTCGCGCTGGTCCTCGGGATCGCGGTCAGCTCGATCTTCAGTTTGTCCTCGCACGGGGTGAAGATCGTCGGGCACGTTCCGAGCGGACTCCCAACCCCGGGGATCCCGCACGTGCGCGGGAGCGACGTGCTGCCGCTGATCACGGCCGCGGGTGGATTGCTGCTGGTGATTTTCAGCGAGTCCCTTGGCGCCGCGGATAACTTCGCGACCAAGTACGGGTATGAGATCGACCCCAATCAGGAACTGATCGCGCTCGGGGTCGCGAACGCGGGGTCGGGACTGGTCGGCGGGCTGGCCGGTGGCGGAAGCCTGTCCCAATCGGCGGTGAACGAGGGCGCCGGCGCCCGGTCTGAGGTCTCGCCACTGATCGCGGCGGTGCTGATCGTGATCACCCTGCTCGTCCTCACGCCCGTGTTCAAGAACCTGCCCGAGGCGGTGCTCGCGGCGCTGATCATCCACGCCGTCTCGCACCTGTGGAAGGTCGCCGAGATGCGCCGGTACTACAAGCTGCGCCAACTCGAGTTCTGGCTGGCGCTGGTCACGTTGCTCGGGGTGATCACGATTGATGTGCTACCGGGCTTGGTGATCGGGGTCGGCCTGATGCTGCTGCTGGTGATCTACCGCGCCAGCCAGCCTCACCTGGCAACGCTCGGCCGGGCGCCCGGAGAAACCGACGCCTACGGCGATGTGAGCAGACATCCGGACTATGAACGGCTCCCGGGCCGGCTCGTGCTGCGCCTCGAATCACCCCTGTTTTATGCCAATGCCACGCCCGTGCGCGATCGGATCAAGGTTCTCGTCGGGACTTGCGACCCGACCCCGAGGGCGCTCATTCTCGACATCGGCGCGAATGACCGGCTTGACATCACCAGCGCGGAGATGCTGACGACGCTGGCGGCCACGATGCACTCGGCGCGAATCGAGGTGGCGCTGGCGGAGGCCCGGCGGCCTGTGATCGACATGGCCAGACGCTCCGGGCTACTCGCGCGGCTCGGCGAGGACCGGGTCTTCCATACGATCGATGAGGCAGTCGACGCCCTTGACGGCGGTCCTGGACGGGCGCGGCGCCGCGAAGCCAACGATCCGGAGGTGTCCTGATGGGGCAGGCGATCGGCCAGGTGCTGTCGTTCGGGATCGGGGTCGCGCTCAGCCCGGTGCCGATCATCGCGGTCGTGTTGATGCTCGCGACGCCAAAGGGACGGGTGAACGGGCCCGCGTTCCTGGCGGGGTGGATCATCGGAATAGCCGCGGTCGGCACGATCGTGCTGCTGATCTCAAGCGGCGCCTCGGCCAGCAGCCACGGCGCACCCGCGACCTGGGTCAGCATCCTCAAGATCGTCCTCGGACTCCTGCTGGTGCTGCTCGCGGTCAAGCAATGGCGCGGACGGCCGCGCGGGAAGGCCGAACCCGAGCTGCCAGCGTGGATGAAGACGATCGACACGTTCACCCCAGTCAAGTCCGCCGGCACGGCCGTGCTGCTGTCGGCGATCAACCCCAAAAACCTGCTGCTGACCGTCGGCGCGGCCGCCGCGATCGCCCAAACCGGCTCGAGCACGATCGACCAGGCCGTCGCACTCGCCGTGTTCGTGCTGCTCGGCACGCTCGGGGTCGGCGCGCCGGTCGCGATCTACTACGCGATGGGCGACAAGGCGACAAAGCTCCTCGGCGACCTCCACGACTGGATGGTCCGAGAGAACGCCACGATCATGGCCGTCATCTGCCTGGTCATCGGCGCCAAGCTCGTTGGCGACGCGATAACCGCCCTCGCCAGCTGACCACTGCCCAGTGAGAGCCGGACGGTCGAAGAGCCAACGGCTACGGCTCGGTCAGGAGCACCAGCGTGTCGGCGCGAACACCGTCGAACTCCATTGCGTCAGCCCCGCTTGAGACTCCATGACCTCCTGAAAAGCCGCCATGTCCGGGATCTCCGCGAGCAGCCCCACTCGCTTTGAGCCCTCGGGGTCAGTGAAGGTGCGGATCGTGATTCCCAGAGGCCCAAAGACTTCCTGTCGCTTCGGTGAACTGAGCCAGTGGTCGACATCGTCGACCTCGTGAAATGCGAGCAGCGTTGCCATCGTGCCCTCCTCTTTCCCACAGCGAAAGCTGTGCCCGGTCGCGTGTATTTGAGCAACCCTAATCGATCCTCGTGCCCGCACACGGCATCGAATAGGACTATTTGGCGGCAGATCGCGCCACGGGTAACTCCACGGTGGCGCAGAGCCCCCCGGCGGCCCGGGGGGCCAGGGTGAGGGTTCCGTCGTGTGCCTGGGTGATGCTCTTGACGATCGCCAGGCCGAGGCCGACACCGGCGTGGTCGGCGCGTATGCGTCCGGTGCCGCGACGAAACGGCTCCTCAAGCGTCGAAATCAACTGTGGAGTCAGCGTCTCGCCGGTGTTCTCGACCGTGAGTACCACGCTCTTGGGCTGAACGCTGGTCGTGACGCGTACGGTCCCCTGTTCAGGCAGGTTGTGGACGATCGCGTTGTGCACGAGGTTCGTGGTCAACTGCAGCAGGAGCGGGTGTGAGCCGATGGTGGGGGTGGTGTCGCCGGAGGTGTCGATAGTGACCTGGCGTTTTTCTGCGAGGGGGAGGAGCGTTTCGGTGGCTTCTTCGGCTATGAGGGACAGGTCAACGCGCGCTCGGGTGAAGGAACGCTGGTCGGCGCGGCTGAGCAGGAGCAGCGCTTCAGTGAGGTCGATCGCTCGGGCGTTGACGGCGTGCAGGCGGTCGACGAGTTCGCCGTTGTCGCGGCTTTGATCGTTGCGGGCTACGTCCAGAAGTGTCTGGGTGATCGCCAGCGGGGTGCGGAGCTCGTGGGAGGCGTTGGCCGCGAATCTCTGCTGTTCGCCGACGTGTGCCTCGAGCCGCGCGAGCATCGTGTCGAAGGTGTCGGCGAGCTCGCGGAACTCGTCTCTGCGGCCCGGTAGCCGGATTCGGTGTGAGAGCGATCCGTTCGCGGCGACGCGTGTGGCGTCTGTGATGCGGGCCAGGGGGGCGAGCATGCGGCCGGCGAGCAGCCATCCTCCGACGAGACCGAACACCAGCAGGAACGCCAGCGCGATGGCCACGGTCGGAGCGACCTCGCGGATGACGGCGAGGCGGTAGTTGGGCACGATGATGAGGCCGATGTGGTTCTGACGACTCACGAACAACCAGCCTGCCGCGAGCAGCAAGGCGCCGGCGAGGATGAGGAAGCCGGCGTAGCTCAGGGTGAGTTTGAGGCGAACGCTCAAACCAGGGGCTCTATCCATCAGTCCTCTCCCTGTCCCGCGGTGCCGGGCGCTGTGTCGATGCGGTATCCGACGCCGGCCACGGTGGCGATGATCGCGGGTTCGCCGAGTCGTTTGCGCAGTGCCGAGACCGTGATCCGCACGGCGTTGGTGAACGGGTCCGCATTCTCATCCCACGCGCGTTTCAGTAGCTCTTCGGCGCTGACGACACCGCCTTCGGCAGCGACAAGGACTTCGAGCACCGCGAACTGCTTGCGAGTCAGGGCGACGTATCGGTCGTTACGATAGACCTCGCGCCGGAACGGATCCACACGCAGACCCGCGAGCTCGCGCACGGGTGGCCTGTGGTGGGCGCGCCTGCGGTCGAGCGCTCTCAGACGCAGTACGAGCTCTCGGAGCGCGAACGGCTTGGTCAGGTAGTCGTCGGCCCCGAGTCCGAACCCGGACGCTTTGTCATCGAGCCGGTCGGCGGCGGTGAGCATGAGGATCGGCATGCCGCTGCCGGAGGCGACGATGCGTTTGGCGACCTCGTCCCCGGACGGTCCGGGGATGTCGCGGTCGAGCACGGCGATGTCGTAGGCGTTGATGCTCAGCAGCTCCACAGCGGTGTCGCCGTCACCGGCGATGTCTGCCGCGATCGCCTCCAGGCGCAGACCATCGCGGATGGCCTCCGCCATATACGGCTCGTCCTCGACGATCAACACACGCACGCTCTCGATGCTCCCAGGCTGAACATATCGTCGGCATATCGAAAACCCCATACGTGCCGCTGGCTTGACGGGAGGGCGAGGCAGGCGAGGCGCCAAGATAGTTGTTGTGCTACAACAATGCTTACGGCGACGATCGGTTACGCGCTTCGCGCCGGCCGCTGAGACGACCCCGCCCTGCGAGGAGCTCGATGACCACCCGACCCGCAACAGCACCGGATACCGCGTCCCGAGTTTGGAGCGCCCTGCGCGAGTTCGTCGCCGGGCAGGACCGCCGGCGTGCCCTGCGCGCCGCCCTCGATCTCGGGCCTGCCAAGGTCGAGCTGCTGATCATGCTGGCCGGTGGTCCGATGACGCTGCGGGAGATCGCGCGTGCCGCCGAGGTGGACCCACCCGCGGCGACCGTCGGCGTCGACAAGCTCGAAGCGCGTGGCCTGGTCTATCGCACCCCCCACCCCGAGGACAACCGCCGCAAGCTCGTCCACCTCACCGACGCCGGACGCGACGCGGCTGGGCGCGGCGTGGCGATCCTCACCCGGCCACCCGCAGCCCTGACCGACCTCGACCCCGATGACCTCGCCCGTCTGGACGCGATCCTCACCCAACTCCAGACCGACACCAGCGCGCCATGAAAACACCAACCGGCACCCCTTCCGGCTGACACGGGAGGCCGACCGATGATCCGCACGCTGGGAACCGAATTCGTCCACTTCTACCTGCTCGAGCAGGACGGCGGGGTCACGCTCACCGACGCCGGACTGAGCGGATACCGGGACACCCTGGACGTCCACCGGGCTGACAGCGAGCGCACCCGTCAGGGCAAGACCAAGCGCACCGACGGATCGCCGCCGGCCATGCTCACGATGCTCGGGCACGCCCACAGTCGCCGCGCGCTGCGCCACATGATCGCCAACGGTGCAGCCAAGCAAACCAAGGTCCCGGAGGTCATCGCTTTCGATCACGGTGACGAGCTCGAACTGCCAGGGCGACTGCGGGCGATTCACACCCCGGGACACACCGAGGGCCACTGCATCCTCCACGCCCCGGTCGAGGACGCGCTGTTCGTCGGAGACGCCGTCAACAACATCCACATCGTCACCGGAGCGCCCGGCGCGCAGGTCGCCCCTCGGGCCGCCAACACCTCCACCGACCAGGCATACGAATCGCTGTCCAGGATCGAGGAGGCCGAGGCTCGCACGCTCTACTTCGGCCACGGCGACCCATCCACACAGGGCACCCGGGCGATCGTCGCCGAGGCCCGCGCCAAGCGCTGACCTACGCCCTCATGCCATGGCCGTGCGGTAGGCGCGCGTCGCCCAGGTAACCGTGATCACTGTGAGGACCGCGAGCACAAGGAAGGCGCTGACCACGGTCCAGCTCGCGAGTATCCCCGCGGACAGCGCCCGTGCCGCTTGCACCGCGTAATACAGCGGGTTGAGGTGGGCGAGCAGACGCATCCAGCCCGGCGCGAGCGCCATCGGCAGCAGCACGCCCGAGAGCAAAGTCAGCGGCAGCTGCAGACCCGTCACGACCGCGGCCAGGCTGCCGATCTGCCGCAGGATCAGACCGAGGGCGCTTGACCACGCCGACACGATCGCGGTCAGCAGCGAGAGCAGCACGAGCAGCACGGCGACGCCGCCCGCGTGCGGCCGGTACCCAAACGGGATCGCGACCGCGATGACGATCAGCGCGGGCACGACAAACATCACGATGTCGCGCAGCACGGTGCCCATCAGCAACGCGAACCGGCTCGCCGGGGTTACTCGTAGCCGCTCGATCACGCCGGAGTCGAGCTCGAAGATCACCACCCAGCCGGCACCCATTCCGGCGCCGAACGCCAGGAGGCAGAGCACACCGGGGACGAACACGTCGAGCACGCTTCCGCGCGGGAATCCTGGACCGCCCGCGAGTCGGTGCAGCAGCGGCGCGAACAGCGCCAGGTAGAGCAACGGCGTCGACAGGCCGACGATTACCCACACCGGCTGCCGGACCGTCTCAAGCAGCTTACGTCGCCACAACAACCCGAGCTCGCGGACGATCTTCATGCGACCACCGCCTCTCCGGCGTCGCGCAGCGACCGGCCGGTCTTGCGTAGGAACACGTCGTCCAGCGACGGCTCGGATAGGGACACCGTTTCGAGCGGCACGCCGCGAGTGCGGAGCAGCTCGAAGATCTCCGGTAGCGACTCGGTCCCGTCGCTGACGGCGAGTCGCAGCGATTCACCGTCGACGCGGGCGTCGCGGACGTACGGCTCGCGCGCGAGTTCGCCCAACAGCGCGTCGGGCGATCCCGCTCCGGCCTTCGGCTTGAGTACGACCGTCTCGCCGGCGATCTGCTGCTTGAGCTCGCGTGGAGTTCCCTCGGCGACGACCCGACCACTGTCGATGATCACGAGCCGGTCGGAGAGCGCGTCGGCCTCCTCGAGGTAATGAGTCGTAAGAAAGATCGTCGTGCCGCCGGTTCGCAGCTCCCGCAACTGCTCCCACAGGTTCGCGCGGTTCTGCGGGTCCAGGCCGGTGGTCGGCTCGTCGAGGAACAGGATCTCGGGCCGGTGAATGATCCCGAGGGCCACCTCGAGCCGCCGGCGCTGGCCGCCCGAATATGTGAGCACGCGCCGGTCGATGAACGCTCCGAGTTCGAACACCTCGGTCAGCTCGTCGGCTCGTGCGCTCCCCGCAGCCTTGCTCATCCCGTAAAGCTCGGCCTGGAGAAGAAGATTCTCCCGCCCGGTGGCGGGTCGGTCCGCGCCGCCGAGCTGGCTGACGTAGCCGATCCGCCGCCGGACCGCGGCCGGATCGCGCGCGACGTCGAGCCCGGCGACGAGCGCGTGACCTGAGTCGATCGCCAGCAACGTCGTGAGCATCCGCAAGGTGGTCGTCTTGCCTGCGCCGTTGGGCCCGAGGAAGCCGAACACCTCACCAGCTCGGACCTCCAGGTCGACGCCGCGAACGGCGTCGACGGGCTTGCCGGCGACATCGAAGGACTTGCGCAGGTCATGGGTTTCTACCGCGGTGCTCGACGCCGTCGCCGCGGGCCTCATGGCTGTGGGGGTTGCGTTCATCGGGGTGAAGTATCAATCGTTCAGTTGAATCTGTCAAGTAGATAATTGATTGATACTCTTGAGGGAGCGGAAGATGCCGGCCAGACGCTCGACCAAGACGCGCCGCACTCCCGGCGCCGACAAGCGCCAACGCGACGCTGACCGCTCGCGCGAGCGCCTACTCGAGGCCGCGCTCGACGTGATCTCAGCGAAGGGATTTGCCGGCGCACGCGTGCACGAGATCGCCGAACGCGCGGGCGTCAATGCCCAGCTCATCAGCTACTACTTCGGCGGCAAGGAGGGGCTCTATCAAGCCCTACAGCAGCTCTGGCTCGAGCGCGAGGCGACCTTCAATGACCCCGAAGTACCGCTGGAGGAGCTCGCCGGCCGGTATCTCCACGACGCCCTCAGCGAGCCGCGGCTCGCTCGCCTACTGCTGTGGGCCGCCCTCGACGAGCAGAACGCGGAAGGCGCCAGTCCGAGGACCCAGGTCCGCCAGGACGAGCAGGAGGACGTACGGCGGCGCCAGCGACGAGGCGAGCTTGCCCCCGACTTCGATCCGGGGATGATCCAGCTGATCATGATGGGCGCAATCCTGGCCCCGATCGCGCTCCCGCAAATCACCCGGGAGCTAACCGGCCTGGACCCGGCCGACCCCGAGTTCGAGCGCCGCTTCGCCGAGCAGCTCAAACTGCTGGCGCGGCGGTTGGCGCGGTAGAAGCCGGGCGCAATCGGGTGGTAACGTCCGCTCAAGCCCGAGGGACGCTGCAACGGACGACCTTCCGCCACGCTTGGGCTTGCATCTCGCCACCAGGGCGTCTCCGAAAAGAAAGGGGACCCACGTGCGTCATAACCCGCATCACTTCGTCGACGACCCGGCGATCGTCCGCCGGCTCATCCGCGAGAACCCCTGGTGCATCCTGGTCAGCGGCCATGAGAATCAGCTCGTGGCGTCTCACTACCCCGTCCTGTTGGACGAGGACAGCGACAAACTGGCCGTCTTCACCCACGTCGGTCGACCTGACGACCAGATCCATGGCTTTGGAGAGCGGGAGATCATGCTCATTGTCCAGCGCGTACACGGGTACATCTCTCCGAGTTGGTACGCGCCCAGCGCAACGCGCGCGCCGACTTGGAACTACGCCGTCGCCCACTGCTACGGCATCCCTGAAATCCTCGATGAAGAGCTGAACCTCCGCACGCTGGCGCGGTTGGTGGCGCATTTCGAGCGGCACGTGGAACAGCCGATGATGCTTAACCTTGACTGGGCTGAGCCGGTCGCGCGAGGCACCGTCGGGATCCGCCTACCGATCACCCGCTTTCACTGCAAGGTCAAGATGAGCCAGGACAAGGATCCCGAGACTCAGGGACGGGTGATGGAGGCGCTGCGCGCTCCGGGCCCTACCACCATCCGCGGCTTGCTGAAGAGATGCAGCGGGCTCTTGGCGGCAGCTAGAACCCAAACCTTCCGCGGCCGTCGACCCTCAGCCGCTGCACCACGCTCTGCCTGCCGCAGCTCAGCTTCGCCAGCACCACGAGGACGTAATCACCCCGCCGGTTCGGCGCGTTGAGCGTCTGGGTGTAACGACCCGCGGATAGTGACCCCAAGTTGACCGACTGCACGACGCCGCCGTACGGCGCCGCGAGGAGGATTGTCACCGAATCGGTGTCGTAGCGGAGCCCGAAGAACACCTGGAAGGTATCACCCGCCCTGACGACGGAGGGCGCAAATACGCCCGCAAGCGGCGGCGCGAAGCGGGTTGTGAACGTATTGTCACCGCCATCGGTCATGCCGTCCGGGTTCTGGGCTACGAGTTGGAAATGGTAGGTGGTGCAGGGCGTCAGCCTCCAGATGTCCGCCGAAACCCGCTGTTTCTTTGGGACGTTGCAGTACGGGCTGGGAGGAGTGACACCGAATGGGCACGAGCCGACCGTTCCCGTCCGCGTCTGTGAGCCGTAAAGAGTCGTTGTCCCGTACTCGAAGTAGTACTGCGTGACGTCCCCGCCCCTGACGTTCGGCCCGGCGATACCGTTCAGCCTGGCACTCGTCGCCCGCACGTGACTGGCGTTCCGAGTGATGGCGATCGGCGGAACGTTCACACAATAGGGACTCGGCGGCTTGACTCCCTGTGGGCAGACGATCGTTGCGCTGCCCGACGCGGCCAAGAGCCCGCTGGCAGATACCGCTACCAGGCCGGCAAGGAGCACCAGCCACTTGAGGTGGGAATGCCTCGTCATCTGACTCCTCCTGATCGGTCTCCACCCAGCGCATAGGGCCGGGGCCGTTAGGTACTACGAACCAGGCCCCCCATCACTGACAAGCAGATTCTTCAAAGACGCGCTCAGAGCGACTCGTGACCGGGTGGCGTCGCCTCCTCGTCGATGCCCACCCGTCGGGTGCGCGGCCCGAGCAGCGGGTGACTCGGCAGCTCGGCGGCTGTCCCGATCTGCCACCTGCGCCCGTCTCGACGACGTGTCACGGGCTCGTCTGGGGAGTTGTCGGGCACCCGTGAGGCTAAATCAGGGAGCCGCGGCGGACACGTTTCCGGGCCGAGCGGCCGGGGTACCGGGTTTGCTGGTCCCGGACTCCAAGGAGGATCAACGTCTGCCAAGGAGGTCGAGCATGTCCCTGAAAGTGGCCGCTCCCGTGGCCGTTCGTCACTCATTGAGAGACCTAGCCCTCGGAACCGCGCGTCGTCTCGACGCGGACCTGTGGCGCTACCTGACGATCAGGCCCTTTCTCCGCGAGGTGATCCCCGATCATCTCGAGCAACTGGACCCTGAGGATTATCTCCCCGCGCCCGTGACCCTGGGGACGGGCGTCGATCTTCGAGAGGCCGATCAGCTGGCCCTGCTCACATCATGGCAGGGGCGCTTCGCTTCCTTGTTCGCGGGCCTGAGAGAGGATCCCCAGATCAATACCGAAGCGATCGGGCGACCGTGTCTTCACAACCGGTTCTATCCGACGCCGGACGCCGAGGTCTACGCCGCCATGATCGCAGACCGTAAGCCGCGCAGGATCGTCGAAATAGGCGCCGGATTCAGCACGCGCATCGCCCGGCGAACGATCTCACACGTCGGCAGCAACACCGAGCTAATCGTCATCGACCCAGCGCCTCGCGCTGACGTCTCAAGCTTTGCGGATACGGTCTTCCTGACGCGGTTCGAGGACATCGATCGCCAGACATTAGGGCTTGATGAGCACACGTTGCTGTTCATCGATTCGAGTCACGTCGTGAGCACGGGCGGTGACGTCACAGACCTCTTCTGCCGAGTGATTCCCGAACTCCAGCCGGGTGTCCTCATCCATGTTCACGACATCTTCTTGCCGTACGACTACCCGCCGTCCTACGTTCGACGGCTATACACCGAGCAGTACGTCCTCTGGGCATTACTCGCACGCAACAGCATGTTTCGGGTTCGCTTCGCTGCACACTTCATGTCCCGAAACCACCCAGCCGCCATGCAAGAGGTGTTTGGTCCGATCGTCGGAGTCGACAAGCTTTACTTCGGAGCGTCGTTCTGGATGGAACCGGTGTGAACCGCGCGTGATCGGCGCTCGAGCGGGCTACTGGCGTCGCCAAGTCGGATTTACGAGCCCATCGACTCGATGAAGCCGGGCCTCGCGTATGCCGGGTCGGGGTACGTGTAGAAACCCCGGCCGGCCTTGACGCCGAGGTCGCCGCGATCGACGTACTCTCTGAGAAACACGGCGTTGGCCCGCAGCTGAGGGTCGCCGAGCTGGCGCGCCCAGTAATCGGTAATCGCCCACACCGTGTCCAGACCCACGGCGTCGAGCGCGCCGAGCGGCCCGACGGGTGCCTTGGTGATGTGCATCCATGACCGATCGATGTCTTCGATCGACGCAACACCCTGCTGAGCGAGTGTGATCGCGGCGCTGTTGAGCGCGCTGTACATCGAATTGAAGACGTACCCGTTGTGCTCTCGGTGCAGCTCAACCGGAAGCTGGCCGATGCGCCGTGCAAACGCGAGCACGAGTTGCGTGACCTCCGGTGAGGTGCCGGGGTGCGGCATCACATCCGCGAGGTTGTTGATCCAGACCGGCAGGTGAAAGTGAAGCGCCAATAAACGGTCGGCACGCCCTGACGCCTGCGCGAACTGCGACGGCACCAGTGTTGAGGTGTTCGTCATGAAGATCGTCCGCGGCGGGCAGGCCGCATTGAACTCGGCAAGCACGCGCCCCTTGAGCTCGGGATCCTCGGGCACCGCCTCGCTCAACAGATCAGCATCCTGCGCCGCGGTGGCCAGATCCGTCGTCAACAGGATCCGCGCCTGGGCGGAGACCCGGAGCTCCGAGGTGATCGTGCCCCCGGCTTCGAGCCCGGCCGCATAAGTTTCGATGCGCTCCCTGGCAGCCTCCAGCGCAGCCGGGTCGACGTCGTAAAGCGCGACGTCGTAGCCGTGGCCTGCGCACTGAAATCCGATCTGCTGGCCCATCGTTCCGGCCCCGACGATGGCAACCCGGCGCACGTCCTCGATCTGCATCACCTGGAGTATCCCAATCCGAAGCCCGGCTACTACGAGGTCAGCCTTCTGGCGGTCTCGGCAACGTGCGGGGCAGACCGAACCGCGTAAACACGCTCCCGTCAGAGAACCACGTGATGGCTGAGATCTGACCACCCCCAAGCGTGAGCACGAAGAGCGCGTAGCCGCGCGCGAGGTCGGTGCCGGGCACCGTGGCGTAGCACCCGAACGCGGGCTGGCCATTCGCGCGGGTCGGCACCAGCCGCAGCGGCGTACCGCGTCGCTCCTCGGCGCCGCGCAGGAAGGCGCCGATCGCGTCGGGGCCCCGGTAGGCATGAGGGAGCGGCGGCATCGTCAGCCAGGCTTCGTCGGTCAGGAGCGCGACCATCCCGTCGACGTCCCCATTCTCGACGCTGTCGGCGAAGCGGCCTACGAGCTCGCGCTCGAGCTTTGAGTCCGGGAGCGGCGCCCGCTCGCGCCCGCTCGCCGGCAGGCGGGACTCGAACGCCTCGCGGGCGCGTCGCAGCAGGTTGTTGACCGCCGCTTCTGTCGTGCCCAGGAGATCGGCGGCCTCTGCCGCGCGGTAGCCCAACACGTCGCGGAGCAGCAGCACGGCTCGCTGCTGGGGCGGAAGATGCTGAAGCCCGGCGATGAACGCCAGCGCAACCGCCTCTCTGGTCTCATACCGGACCTCTGGCCCGGGAGCCTCGTCGGCGACCCCCTCGAGCAGAGCGTCGGGGTAGGGCTCGAGCCACAGCGGCTCGTTGAAGCGTGTCGGCTCAGGCAGCTGGGTCATCCACTCCTCTTCCGGACGTCGCCGGCTTGCGCGGAGCGCATCAAGCGAACGGTTGGTGGCGATCCGGTAGAGCCACGTGCGAACCGACGCGCGCTCTTCGAACTGCCCGAGGCCCCGCCACGCCGCGAGCAGCGTCTCCTGGAGCAGGTCCTCGGCGTCCTGGGTCGACCCGACAATCCGATAGATGTGCAACTGAAGCTCGCGCCGGTGGGGGTCGGTCAGTTCGCGAAACGCCTCCTCATCGCCATCACGCGCGCGGGCGAGCAGCGGCGCAGTCACGTTCGCATCCTCTCTGAGGGTCTCGTTTTCACCCGCATCCAAAGTACTGACGTCCCGCTCCGCCGAAATTCGCCGCGCAGTTTTCGCCTGGGCGCTCGCCTCATCGAACAGCAGGCAATAGTCCAATCAAAGGAGAACCGAGATGGCAAAGATCGTGATCAGCACCAACGTCTCGCTCGACGGTGTAGTTCAGGATCCGGACGGCGAGGAGGGGTACGGCCGCGGCGGCTGGTTCGGCGAGTCCGGCGGCAACGACCTCGAGCAGTGGGCGCAGATCGAAGCCGCGGAGGCAACCCGGACCGACGCGCTGCTGCTTGGCCGCCGTAGCGACGAGTGGTTCGGCTCACGCTGGCCAGCCCGTCCCGGCGAATGGGCCGACCGGCTGAACCGCATGCCCAAGTACGTCGTATCCGCCAGCCTCGAGGAGCCCGTCTGGCAGAACACCACGATCCTGCACGGCGACGCGCTCGCCGAGGTGGCCAAGCTCAAGCAGGAGCTCAACGGCGAAATCGTCGTCTACGCCAGCTATGAGCTCGGACAGGCGCTGATCGAGCACGACCTCGTCGATGAACTTCGGCTGTTCGTCTTCCCGGTCCTCGTTGGCGCCGGCAAGCGCCTGTTCGGCGAGACCACCGCCAAGAAGCCCCTGCACCTGCTCGACACCAGGAGCGTCGGTGACGGGCTCGTCTACCTCACCTACGAGTTCGTCGCGTAGACGAAATCATGCCTACGCTCCGGTGTGATGGCGCGCTTTCTCGTCACCCGAGCGCCCGGCCCCGCGTGGGACTGCGCCAAGCCAACTCGCGAGCAGGCCGGCTGGGACCCACACGCCGCGTTCATGGACGCCCTCGCCGACGAGCGGTTTGTCGCGTTCGGGGGGCCAGCCGGCGACGGGGACAAGGTGGTCCTGGCCGTGGATGCGCCCGGAGAGGCGGCCATCCGTGCCCGCCTCGAGCTCGACCCATGGGCCGATGCCCGCCTGCTGGTCACGCTGAAGGTCGAACCGTGGGCGATGTGGCTGGGCGCGGATCAGCGTCTCCCCGCCAGCCCGCTGGTTCCTCTGTACCTCGTCGCGTACAGCCCCGGGCCTGACTGGGAGGCCTCGAAGCCGCGTCGCGATCAGGCAGGCTGGGGCGCGCACGGCGAGTTCATGGACGCGCTCGTCGCGGAGGGCGTCGTCATCCTCGGTGGACCGCTCGATGAGGAGCGAGCGATGCTCGTCGCGCATCAGCCGGACGCGACGCGTCTGCGCGCGCGGCTTGCCGAGGACCCTTGGTATGACCGCGTACTCATGATCGAGGAGATCGCGGAATGGAGCCTGTGGCTTGCGCCGAGACCCGGGCGAGAGCCTCGCGACATGACATGATCTCGCCGTTCCGCTGACCCTGGAAGGAGCTGCGTGCGATGAGCGCGATGCGCGAGACGATGGCGACACAGCCCGAGGTGCTCCGGGAGATCCTCGACGATCGCCGCGGCCTCGAGGCTGCAGCGCAGCGACTTGGCGGCCGGCGGGTCTTGGTGGTGGGGACCGGCACCAGCTGGCACGCCGCCAACCAGGGTGCCTGGTGGCTGCGGATGGCGGGCGTTGACGCGTGGGCGGTTACCGGCGCCGATGCCGCCAGCAGCAATCCGGCACCCGGAAGCGGCGACGCGCTGCTGCTGCTCAGCCACCGGGGAACCAAGCTCTTCACCTCAGAGGTGCTCGAGCACGCTCGAGCGGCGGGCGTTCCGACGGTGGTCGTCTCCAAGCGTGGAAACCCGGATGCCGACCTGGAGACGGTGCCGGAGGAGGTGTCCGCGGCCTTTACGGCGAGCAACCTCGGCGCTCTGATGCGGGTTGCGCAGCTGGCTGAGCAGCTCGGTGCCTCCCTCGGGCGGCTCGGCGACGTTCCGGACGCCGTGGCCAGAGAGCTCGAGGCGGGTTCCGTCGGTGTGAAGCCGCCCGCGCGGATGCTGGAGTTCGCCGGGGTCGGAATCAACGCCTGGACGGCTGCCGAAGGGGCGCTCAAGATCCGCGAGACCGCGCTGGTCGCCACCGAGGGACTCGCATGCGAGTCGATTCTCCATGGTCCGGCGGTGGCGCTCGGTGCCGATGATTCGCTTATCTGCCTGGACAGCGGAACCGGATCTGACCGCCTGCGGCAACTCGCGGACGTCGCGCGGGCGCAGGGCGCCGTGGTTTACGAGTTTTCGCGTCCCGAACTCGGCGAGGCGCTCTCGGTATTTCCGCTCACCGTGATCGTCCAGAAGATCGCCGCCGAAGGCGCCGAGGCATTGGGCACCAACCCCGACAAGTTCGGGCGTGACCTGCCGGGTCGAGACGCCGCCTGGAGCGCGATCAAGCTATGAGCTTCCAGACGAGCCGCCTCCCACCGATTAGTTAACACAGCGTCCTCGGTCATAACCGGCGCTGAGAGTGAACGACCGAGAGAGTGGGAGACGCCGTGCGCAAGCTTGTGTTGTCGATGGGAATGTCGCTCGATGGATTGGTTGCTCGCCCGGGACGATTCGGGGCGGGAGGTTGGGGACTCCCTCCCGACGATCCGGCGCTCAAGGAGCGCAAGCTCGGCTGGATGAATGACGTTGACCTGCACCTCATGGGGCGTAACACGTATGAGGAGATGGCCGGGTTCTGGCCGATCTCGGACGACGCCTACGCGGCACCGATGAACGAGATACCGAAGGTAGTGTTTTCCCGCACGCTCGAGCGTGCCGACTGGGCGGAGTCGCGGATCGCGCGCGGCGAACTGGCCGGCGAGATCGCCACGCTCAAACGCGAGCCGGGCAAGGACATGCTCGCGTGGGGCGGCGCCGTGTTCGCGCAGTCGCTGACCCGACTCGGACTCGTCGACGAGTACCGCCTCATCCTGCAGCCCGTCGCGCTCGGAGACGGACTTCCCCTGTTCAAGGGCCTCAGTGCGCCGCTGCGACTCGAGCTGATCGAGGCCGAGACGTACCCCACCGGGGCGGCGTTGCACATCTACCGCCCACCGGCCGGGGTGTCGTGAGTCAGTCCAGCAGCGCCGCGTAATTCATCGCCCTGCGAATTCTTTTCGCCGCGATGGAATAGGGCCGCGCCGCGCTGCGTCTTACCGAATGTTGGCGCCCACTGGGGCCAGGAGACAGTTCTTCTCTCGCCGGGCGCGGACGCTTTCACTCTTCCGATAAGGAGCAGTCCCATGTCTGATACGCATGCCACTCGGCCTGCGCACGATGTTGCGCGCGCTTCGAAGCCTGGGCGCAGGGGCCGCCTGACCAGGTGGGCACGCATCGCGGCGGCGAGCGGCGTGGAGTACGTCCACGACGGCGACCGGCGTGAACAACTGGTCGGCTTCTATACCGACGCCGCCGGCAACGTGGACGGACTGCTCGCCACGCCGGTTCGTAATCACCACGGCTCCTAAGCAGACCTCAAGCCCGCCCCCAGGCCAAGCCCGGGCCGCCCGCATGCGGCCCGGGCTTCGGTGTTGGGAGCGGCTCCGCGAAGGCGTGCTCGCGTCGGGCGGGCCGCTTCGATTGGCGACCCGAGCAATGCTTGCCGGCGGCGGTCGACGCGGTGATAGGGTCCCCGACCGGTCTAAAAACGCTGGACGACCCTGGGAGGGGGCTATGCCTTCAATACGTCGTCGCTTTGCCGTAATCGCCGGTGGGACCGTGTCCGTGGCCGGGCTCGCGGCCCTGGCACTGTTGATCATTGGCGGCGCGCCGGTGGCATCCGCGCACCGGGCCACCAAGGCCCAAATTGCCGCCAGGCCCGCCGCGACCGAGTTTCATCCGATCCTCACGCCGTACCTGCATCCCGCTACGTCAGGCGTGAAGCCCGAGGTCGCGACCGCGGGAACGTCGTCACCCTGGACGACGCTGGTTAACCCGCCGCCTTTCGGGACGCCGGGCACCATGCTGCTCGAGAGCAACGGGACCGTGCTCGTCCACGACGAGCCCGACAGCCTCACCACGAGTGGTACGCCGCAATGGTGGAAGCTCACGCCCGATGCGAGCGGCAGTTACATCGATGGGACGTGGAGCCCGATCGCGTCGATGCCCGCGAATTACGGGCCGCTGTACTTCGCCTCGGCCATCCTGCCCGACGGCCGCATGATCGTCGAGGGCGGCGAGTACAACGAAGACGACAACGGCGGAAACGGAGTGTGGACGGACCAGGGCGCGATCTACGACCCGGTCGCCAACTCCTGGCGTTCCGTCGCACCGCCACCGGGCTGGACGAGCATCGGCGACGCCGCGAGCGATGTCCTCGCCGACGGCACCTTCATGCTCCAGCAGCCGTGTAACAACTGCCTCACGGAGCCGGACCCAACCGTCGATGACGCGTTGCTGAACGCCAAGAACCTGACCTGGAAGGTGATACCGGCGACGGGTAAGGAGGATCCCAACGACGAGGAAGGTTGGACCCTCGAGCCGAGCGGCCAGTTGCTGACCGTCGACACGTGGGCATCCATCGGCGGCACCCAGCTGTTCAACCCAGGCAACGACACCTGGACCTTCTCCGGTGATGAGGCGGCGGGCGGCTTCCCGCTCAATCCGTGGCCGGTGGTGGAGATCGGGCCGCAGGTCGGCATGCCGGGCGGCAATGTGTTCGTCGTGGGGGCGGGCACGAGCACACAAGAGATTCCAACGCCGTGCACCACCGACGAACCAACGCAGAACGCGCTGTACAACTACAAGACCGGGACGTGGTCCGCGGGGCCAGAGGTTCCGGCCATCAATGGCGAGGAGTTCGACAGCACCGATGGACCCGGGTCGGTTCTGCCGAATGGCAACGTGCTGTTTGACGTCGGTGCGTGTGTGTACAACACACCGACTCACTTCTTCGTCTACAACGCGAGCTCGAACACCCTGACCCAGGTCCCGGACGTGCCGAACGCGGCGAACGACAGCCCGTATTACACGCGGATGCTGGCGCTGCCCAACGGGCAGGTGTTGTTCAACGACGGAAGCAGCGATATGGAGGTGTACACGGCGGGCGGTTCGCCGAACCCGGCGTGGGCGCCCTCGATCTCGTCGCTGAGCTCCAGCAACCTCGCTCGAGGTGGCACCTACAGCCTGTCCGGCAAGCAGCTCGCCGGGCTGGACCAGGGAGCTGCCTACGGTGATGACGTCCAGGACAACACGAACTTCCCCCTGGTACGGATCACCAACAACGCCACCGGCGTAGTCACCTACGCGCGGACCCACGACTGGAGCTCGGTGTCGATTGCCGCGGGCGCGAGCTCGTCGACCGAGTTCACGCTCCCCGGTACGACGCCAAGAGGCAGCAGCACGCTGGTCGTGGTCGCCAACGGGATCGCCTCGGCGCCCAGAACGGTGACGATTTCCTGAGGACTACCGCGCGGTTGCCCCGCGCGAACGACAACCGACGCTGATCAGGCTCGCCCCGTTCAAGAACCGGGGCGAGCCCGGCGCCCTGCGTCAGAATGCGGCAACTCAGGTCTATCGTGAACACCCGGACATCGAGGAGGAGTGCGTGATGGGATGGGCGAGCGAAGTGCAGGCGCTGCTCGATCGGGCGGCGGCTGACGAAATCGTGCCTGGCGCGGTCGCGGTGGCGACCCGGCGGGACGGCACGACCGAGCTGGCGTGGGCGGGCAGGCTGCGGGTGGACGGCGAGGTCCCGGTCGGGCCCGACACGATGGTCCGGTTGATGTCGATGACCAAGGCGTTCGCCAGCGTCGCGGCACTCCAGCTGATCGAGCAGGGACGCCTCGAGCTCGAGCAGGACGTCGCGTCGGTGCTGCCCGCGTTCGGCGAGCTGCAGGTGCTCGAAGGCTTCGACGGCGACCGGCCCCGCCTGCGAGCGCCGGCGCGGCAAGCCACGATCAGAAACCTTCTGACCCACACCGCTGGTCACGGCTACGCGTTCTCCAACCGCGAGCTGCTGCGCTATCACGAGGTGAGCGGCGCACCGGACCCGTTCCGAGGGCTGCGTGAGGGCCTGAACATGCCTTTGATCGCCGATCCCGGAACCGAGTGGAACTACGGCATCAACACCGACTGGCTCGGACAGGTGATCGAGGCGGTGAGCGGCCAGGACCTCGCCGCCTACCTCGCCGAGCACGTCTTCGGTCCGCTGGGGATGTCCGACGCGACGTTCGCTCCCACCGACGAGCAGCGCCGGCGATTGATGGCGATCCACAGCCGCACCGCCGACGGCGGCCTCGCGGTCAACGACCTCGACGTGCCGATCGCCGATCCCGAATTCTGGCCCGCTGGACATGGCGCCTACGGCACGGCGAGCGACTACGCGCGCTTCATGGCGGCGCTGCTCGGCGACGGCGAGCTCGACGGCAACCGCATCCTGCAGCCTGAGACCGTCGAGCTGGCCTTCAGCGACCACCTCGACGGGATCGCCCTGCCCGCCGTGTTCGAGTCGGCGCTGCCGGAGCTCTCCCACGACATCCCCTCGCTGCCGTTCTCGCAGGGCTGGGGGCTCGGTTTTCACCTGTTCACCGAAGACGTTCCCGGGATGAGACGCGTCGGGAGCGGGGACTGGGCCGGACTGTGCAACACCTACTTCTGGCTTGACCGGACCTCCGGCATCGCGGTGGCATTTCTCACCCAGGTCTTGCCGTTCTTCGACCCGGGTATCACCGACGCCGTGCAGGCGATCGAGCAGATCACCTACGCGGGAATCGCCGCTGCTGCCTAGGACGAACCAGCGTCGCCGGCGCCGGCTCTGACGCGCTTGGCGCACGGGCGCGAGGGGACCGAGATCGGGCCGCGTTCGCTCACCGCTGGATAGTCGATCGGACCCTGGTCGATCCAGCCGCTGCGTTCGTAGAAGCGGCGCGCGCGGGCGTTCCCGGCCACGAGGGCGAGCCATGCGGACTCACGGCCATGACGAACCCGGCGACGGTGCCGTCGACCGTCGCGACCGTCGCGACCGTCGTGTCCGCGACGCGCTGCGACGCGCAGTGAGCGAAACGATGCCTCGGTCCGGGCGCCCACCAGCTCCTCGGATACGTGCCCCACGCGTCCATCCAGCCAGCCCGAATGCCAGATAGTCGCCACAATCGGAGCATCAGCCCCGGTGGCGGGTCGGATGCCGATCTCTTCTGAGGACGGCACCCACCGACCCTAGCAACGGTCCCGCCGGGAGAAAGGTAGACATGGCGAGATTTGCTAGTGCGCGGCTTGACGAGATCACCGAAGTCGACGACGGGCGCCTTCCGTTCCGACCCGTGCGTCACCACTTCGGCATCAAGACGTTCGGAATCATCGCGTCGACCGCGCGCGCCGACGGCGACCGGATCATCAACGAGCACGACGAGAGCGAGCCGGAGTCGGGCGAGGAGCTCTACGTCGTCATCTCCGGGCACGCGAGGTTTGAGGTCGACGGAGAGACCCAGGACGCTCCAACCGGAACCTTCGTCCACGTCCCCGCGGGCATCAAGCGGACCGCATTCGCGCAAGAGGCCGGCACGACCGTGCTGGCGATCGGCGCCGGACCGCCGGACACGCCGTACCAGCCCAGCGGGTGGGAACTGTTCGCGCCGCTGTTTCCGCTGTTCGAAGCGGGCAAGTACGAGGAGGGCGCCGATCGGGCCCAGGCGCTCATCGCCGACGACCCGCCGTACGCGACGGTCTACTACAACACCGCCTGCTTTGAGGCTCGAGCGGGGCGGATCGACGCGGCGCTCGCGCATATTCGGCGCGCCGTCGAGCTCTCGCCGCCGCTGGCGGAGCTGGCTCGCACAGATGACGATCTGGCGGGGCTTCGCGAGCAGCCCGGTTTCGCCGAGATCGTCGGAGGCTGACGATTGGAGACGGCCCGCCCTCACCCTCGGGGGTGCTAAGGCCCGTCAGCCCGCTTCCGCGCGCCGCCTCTGGGACGTAGGCGCCGACCAGGCGCTCCTGTCCCGCGAGTGGGTCGACGGGAGGTCGGTTCCGGGCGTTTTGCACCCGTTCCGGGACTTCCGTTTTCCCGGTGGGCGGAAGACTCGGATCGACGGGGTGCTAACGCGAGTCCCCGGGCCAGTCGGTCGGGCTCCTACCGGAAGAAGCTTCCGAGGATCGCGGCGACCAAAGCGTCGGCGGGAAGGTGCTGCTGCCCGTCCACGATGTGTTCGCTGCCGTGAGCCAGACCGCGCCCGAGCGTCGCCGTCGCAGCCGTCGCCCACGAAGGGCTGGCTGCGCCCGCCAGCGCGAGCACCGGGACATCGATTCGCTTCAGCCGCTCGATCGGGACCTGCCCGTCGCCCGTGAGCCTCAGATCCTGCGAGAGCGTGTGCGCGAGCGCCTCCCGGTGCCGCCAGCCGGGGCCGCTCTTGATCGACTCGATCACCGAGCGCGGGGTGCCGGTCATCGCCAGCCACTCCTCGGCCGCCCGGCCACGGCGCCCGGCGGCCACGAGTTCGTCCAAGCGCCGGCCGAACTCGGCGCCGGGGTGATGGTCGCCCGTGTACGGCGGTTCGTAGACGGCGAGCCTGCGCATCTCCACACCACGCGCCGCTGCCTCGAGCGCCAGCGCGCCCCCAGAGGAGTGCCCGTACACGAACGACGGCCGGCCCGTGGCGGCGAGGACCGCCGCCAGGTCGGCGACCTCACCCTCGACGGAGAGCGGGAGGCCGTTGCCGCTGTCGCCGCGGCCGCGACGGTCGTACTCGTAGACGGTGTAACTCGGAGCGAGGAGCGCGGCCAGGGACTTGCTGGTCGATCGGTCGCAGAACGCGCCGAGGACGATCACGAGCGCCGGCCCGCTTCCGGATCGATCGAACGCGATCCTGGTCCCGTCGGCGGACTCGACTGTGTCCATGATGCCTTCCTCTTGGGTCTAGCCGTGCCCAGGCATCATGCAGCCGACCTTCCGTCTTCACATCGGGCATAAGGAGCCATGTCGCGGCCGTGAGCCCTTATCCGGGCTCGGCCGTCCCTTAGCTTCGACGGACGGTTCAGGAGCTCGAGCAGCTGAGCACGGTTCGGGCCGGCCAGGGGCGGCGGGTCGCACTGCTCGGCCAGCTCCAGGACCCGCGTGACTAGGTCCGGGTTGCCCAAGGCGTCTCGCAGCGAGGTCAGGCAGGCACGCGCATCCAAGGCCACGCGGAGTGCGTCCGGATCGCGCGTGGCGGCGATCGCGAGAGCCTGGCGGAAGACCTCTGACGGCGTGCTTGGCCGATCCGGTTTGCGCCCGTTCCGCAAAGCCTCGATCTCGCACATGCGAAGCCGATCTTCGTCCACGTTCTCGCGATACCACGGAGTGAGCTCCGCTTCGGTCACCGCGTCCCACACCTCGGCGAACTCGAGCCGGTCCTCCAGGTGCGCTCGGACCACATCCCGCAGGCGCTGGACGTGCATCAACCCAAGCGACATCCCCCGGCCGTTCGTCGGATTCGTACACGCCCACGCGTCGCCGACCGACGCGACACCCGTGGCTACGACCCGGCCGTCCGGGTTGAATCGACGGTAGCGGTCGGTCACCCCGCCCATCGCGACGACGTCCGTGATCGGGTCGCCGTCCAACCAGTGCTGGTGTCGCGGGCATGCCGCCACCAACGCCGTCCACAGGCCGGGATCGCGCAGGCGCTTGAGCGGGGTGTCGCCGCCGGAGGTGACTACCACCACCGACCAGGTGTCGTTGTCACTCGGGAGAGTGAGCAACGAGAAGGTCCCGATCGGGGTAACCGGCGCAGCGCGGAACTCGGGCATCTGACCATCCCGGCTGCGAAAGAAGCGCGTGTAATAGACGTAACCGGAATCCTCGACCTCCTCATGCACAGTTCCGGCGCCTGACCGCGCGAGCCACCGGGGCAGCTGGGAGCGCCGGCCCATCGCATCGATCACCAGGTCGGCTTGCAGCTCCCGCCCCGAATCGGTTCGCACGCCATCCACGTGCGCGACGCCGTCGTAGCGGCGGACGACGAGCTCCGCCACGGAGACACCGCGTCGAACCTCCAGACCCGGCTCGGCCTCGGCGACGCGGCCCATCACCTGCTCGAGCACCGGCCGGCGAGCGGTGATGGTCTGAAAGCGCTCGTCCCCATCGTGCGGCGTCCCACCGTTGATCACAGGCAGCAGAGCGCGGAGCGGATCGAATCTGAGTCCGCCGGCCGCCTCGAGCGTCGGAAGTACATCGGGCAGCATCTCCTCGAGCACGGCGCGACCGCGTGGCTGCAGGAAATGGGGAAGGCGGAATTGAGCGATGCCATCGCGCGACCAGTAATCCCAGGCATCCTGCACCGACGCGGGCGCAGGCTCGGGGTCACGCTCCAACACCGTGACGTCATGGCCGTCCTCGCGCAACACCATTCCGGCGGCCAACCCGCATATCCCGGCCCCGAGTACAACGATCCTCGACATCTGTCTCTTACCTCTCGTGCGTCCTGTTTGGCGTTGCCAGTCACTACGCCGAGAGCTCCTGTTCGGTTCTGGCCCGCGGCACGAGGGGCGATCGACGGGCAATCGAACGGCCGATCGATGGCCGATCGACGGCCCCAGGCTGGGCAAACCGGGACAATGAGCCGGTGCGGCGTCTGCCTACCGCAGCCATTGGTGCGACCGGATTCATCGCCGGGTTCGCGGTCGCGGTGATCAGCGGATCGCGGGCGCTCGGTGGCGTGGTGCTCGGGATCTGCGGCGTCGTCTGCATCGCCGTATGGCTGCGGCGCGACGGGCGTCAAGTTGCGACGGCGCTCACGATCGCGGCGGTGCTCGCCTTCGCGCTCTCGCATCTGCTCGGGCTCCTGATCGGGGCATGGCCCGCCGTGCTGCTCACAACGGCCGCGATGGCGGGCCTGTGCTGGCGGGTATCCGACTCCCGCGCCGGAGCGAGGACCCGGTTCAGATCAGGTGATTAGGTCCGCGGGCCGCACCGACGAGGCCTTCGGCCTCGCGGCCCGCTAGCTCCGCGGGCCGCACCGACGAGGCCTTCGGCCTCGCGGCCAGCTACGCGGCGCTGCTCCACCGCTCGATCTTGCGGTCGAGCACCGGCAAGGGCAGCGAGCCGCTGTCGAGCACGGTGTCGTGAAACCCGGTGAGCGTGAAGCGCGGGCCGAGCCGGCCGCGCGCCTCGTCGCGTAGGCGCAGGACTTCCCGCTTGCCGATCAGATAAGACAGAGCCTGGCCGGGCATGACGATGTAGCGGTCGATTTCGCTGGCCAGGAACCCCTCGGGCGCCGGCACGTGGGCGGCGAAGTAATCGAGCGCCCTCTGGCGGCTCCAGCCCCGCGCGTGAAGCCCAGTGTCGACGACGAGGCGAGCCGCACGCATCAGCGATGTCGATACGGCCCCGAGGACGCTCTCGGTGTCGCTGTATAGGCCGGCCTCCTCGGCCAGTTGCTCGGCATACAGCGCCCAGCCTTCGGCAAACGCCGACAGCGATCGCTGACGCTGCATCACGGGAAGGTCGTCGAGCATCTGAAGCCGCGATAGCTGCAGATGGTGGCCCGGCACCGCCTCGTGGAAGGCCACCCCCTCGAGGTCCCAGCCCGTCCCCGCGGTCGGTCGCTCCAGGTTGAACCAGAAGGTGCCCGGCCGACCGCCATCCAATCGGGGCGGCGTGTAGTGCGGCGCCATGCCGCTCGAGGCCACGACCGACGGCATGGCCGTCACCTCGCAGGGCGCAGGCAGCGGCGGGGAAAAGAACTCGCCGGCCCGCTCCTCGGCGCGGCGGATCGCGGCGGTGGCGGCCACCATGGCATCGGCGGGAGCGCGGCTCCCCGACGACGCGCGCAGCGCGGCGTGGATCTCGGGCAGAGAGCCCAGCCCCAGGCGGGCGCCAAGCTCGAGCGCGCGCTCCTCGAGTACCTCGATCTCCTCGTGACCGATCCGGTGAATCTCCTCCGGATCGAGCGGCAGCGTCGTGTAGGACCAGACGCACTTGGCGTAATCGTCCTCGCCGCCCGGGAGGTGGGCGAGTCCCGGTTCATCGGCCGAGCGCGCCCGCGGCAGCAACTCGCGCAGGAGCTCGACCCAGCGTGCCAACGCAGGCTGCATGACATCGCCGGCGATCCGGTCCCTCTGCTCGCGCCAGGCCGCCTCTCCTTCCCACCCATCCGGAGGACGGGGTGTAGCGAGCGCCTCCGGCACCTTGCTCCCAAGTAGACCCTCCGCCCATTCGATGGCCTGCTGCACGAGTGGCCCCACCGGGAGGCGCCCCTTGCCGGCACCGATCCGCAGACGCTCGCTCTGTTGGTCGATCCAGCCTCCGCCGGCGCGCAGCCGCTCGAGATAGTCGCCCGCCGCCTGTGGATCGCCGATCACGGTGCGCGCGGCAATGGCAAAGAGCACGGCCGGCCCGCCGAACGGCATGGCGGTCACGGTGTGCTCGATCAAGCGAGCGTCGAGGTCCCGCTGCTCCTCACCCACGTTCTCGACCAGGCAGCCGAGCGTGATCTCATCGGCCTCGGAGAGGTGTGCCTCATCCGTGCGGCGCACTTGCGCCAGCACCGACCCGAGCTCATCCTGCCAGGCCGCTTCCCCCGCCTCGCTGTCGTCCGGGACCCGTCCGTCGTAGCCGGGAATCCCGTACATGCTGGCGGCAAACGGGTGCGTCGCGAGCCACCGCTCGTGGAAGGAATCGGCGAGCTCGCGAACCGAACCCACTGCCCCACTCTCAGTTTCCATTGGTAGTCAGGGGCGCGGTGCCGCGTGGGCCCGTTTCCCCATTCCCCTTTCAATCCGTGCGTGCGGTTTTCCCGCACACGGCTTACCGATGATCTTCCTGATAGTCACGACGCGAATCCCGGGTAGCGGGTGGTGCCGCGCAGGCGATAGAGGCCGTGGGCCTCAAACCAGTCGCGTGTCCAGGCCGTCCACTGGCCAGCTTTCAGGTTGCGGCCATAGCGTGCACGCATCAGCCGCCCAAGCCTGCGCTCGACGTAACGGTCGATCTGGATGAACTTCGTGGAGGCGTTCCCGGTGCGAAAGTAGTTGCCCCAACCGCGCAGGACCGGATTCAGGGCCGCGATAACTTCGCGGATGTCCTGTCCCGCCCGTCCGTGACCGGTTAGAGCCTTGATCCGTTGGCGAATCCGCTTCATCGCCCGCTGCGAGGGCCAGCGCTGAAGGTAGAAACGGCGAACGCCGCGCTCCAGCATCCGACCCGATACCCGGGCATGGAAGTGGCAGCCGAGGAAGTCAAAGCCCTCCCGGCCGTCTCGGAGGTCAACGACCCTCGTCTTGTCCGGATGTAGCTCCAGCCCAAGCCCGGCCAGCACCGTCCTGGCGAGCTCCTGGGCCGCTCTGGTATCGGCCTCGCTGCGGCAGATCACGACGAAGTCGTCCGCATAGCGGACCAACCTGCCATGAGCCTCGCCGGCGAACGCCTGATCGAGCGCTTGCAGGTAGATATTCGAGAGCAGCGGCGAGATCACCCCGCCCTGCGGAGTCCCGGCAACCGACCGCCGAAACTCGCCATCGTCCATCACACCTGCTTGGAGCCACTTGCGGATCAGCGCCAGCACACGCCGATCCGAGACCCTCTCGGCAACCCTCGACAGAAGCCTGTCGTGATCGATCTGCCCGAAGTAGTCCCGGATGTCGGCCTCGAACACGAACTCGTGCCCGTCGATGAAGGCTCGACGGAGCACCTCCTTCGCTTGCGTGGCCGACCGGCGCGGCCTGAACCCCCACGAGACCTCAAGGAAATCAGCCTCGAAAATCGGTTCCAGCACGATCCGCGCGGCCTGCTGGACCATCCGATCCTTGACCGTCGGGATCCCCAGCGGCCGAACGCCGCCCTGCGGCTTGGGGATCTGCACCCGCCGGACCGGCAACGGACGATAACGACCCCCCTGAAGCTCAGACTGGACCTCCAAAAGCAGGCGATCCACCCCGTACTCCTTGACCGCATCGAGCGTCTGCCGGTCCACCCCGGCAGCGCCCTTGTTCCTCACCACACGCCGCCACGCCTCCTGAAGGACGTCACTCCTCCAGATCCGGTCATACAGAGCGTGAAAGCGCCTACCCGGCGACCGCTTGGCGGCCACCCATAGTTTGCGCTGGAGTTCTCGCACCCCCTCCTCACGGAGGTCGACGGACGACAGCCCGCCGGGGGAATTGGATCGGACTGCTCCGACCATGCCCTAACGCTTACCTCCACCACAACCACGATCAAAGCGAGGGTCCTTCGCTCCCGGCGCCTTTAGCTTCTCGCCGATCACCACTACTACGACCCCCTCGGACTCCCGCTGCGCTCCACCCGACTTCACCATCGGCTTATACGGGCGGTCTTTGCTGACAAGGCGACACAGACGGGCCTCCCTTGTTCCGCGACCAGACCTTGCGCGCGTGCAACTTCCCGTACCCCGCAGGGACCCGCCACACCAATTCCGGATCGGACGTGACGGACATGGCCTTCACCGTGGCATGAGCGGCTCGGCTCCCCGACTGTAGATCTGACGAGGCTGCAGTCGCAGCCCGCGCGCTTGCTCCCTCCAAAGAGGCTCTCGACACCCCGCTCAGCCCGCGACCTCTCGATCACGAACCGGGGCCTGCTACCGGGCGCTCCGGCGCTTACCCGGACCGGACTCCCACCGGCTGGCCTGACGCAGCTTCCAAGGCGCAACATG
>DATJRS010000030.1:0-3224 GCA_035504535.1 Solirubrobacteraceae bacterium
TGAGGAGGCGGTGCACAAGCTCACCGCGGCCCCCGCCCGGCTCTACGGGGTCCGCGACCGCGGCGTCCTTCGCGAGGGCGCGCACGCGGACGTGGTGGTCTTCGATCCGGCCACCGTCGGCGCGACCGAGGTGGGGACCCGGTTCGACCTGCCGGGCGGGGCCGGCCGGCTGTACGCCGACGCGACCGGGATCCACGACGTCCTCGTCGCCGGCCAGCAGATCGCCGTCGACGGCGAGTACACCGGTGTGCGTCCCGGCCGGGTGCTTCGTTCCGGCGCCGACACCGAGACGCCGACCCTCGAGCTCTGACCGGCATGGGGCTTACCGACCGCTTCCTCGTTACCGGCCGGGTGGCGATCGTCAGCGGATCCGGGCGGGGTATCGGGGCGGCCTGTGCGCGCACGCTGGCTGAGGCGGGGGCGGACGTGGTGCTGGTGGCGCGTACCAAGACCGACCTCGACGCGGTGGCGGCTCAGGTGGCTGAACTCGGCCGCCGTTCCCTCACGATTGCCGGCGACCTGCAGGACACGGCGAACGCCGCGACAGTGGTGGAACAAACGCTGGCGGAGTTTGGCCGGCTCGACATTCTCATCAACAATGTCGGAGGATCGCCCCCTAACCAGGGGGCCAAGCCCCAACGGGCTTTTCTCGATCTCGACGCCGACTACCTGGACGCGGCGTTCCACCTCAATGTGACCACCGCGCTCGCCCTGGCACAGCAGGCGGTGCCGCCCATGCTGGCGAGCGGTGACGGGGCGATCGTGAACATCTCCTCGGCCATGGCGAAGAACCCGGACCGGGGCATGCTGCCGGGCGGCACTGCCAAGGCCGCCTTGTCCTATATGACCAAACTGATGTCCCGGGACCTGGCGCCGCGCATCCGTGTCAACGCGGTCGCCCCGGGATCGACCTGGACTCCGGCGCTCGAGCGCTATTACACCGCTGAGGAACTCGAAGCGAAGATCGCCCGCACCCCGATGCGCCGCCTGGGCACGGCCGAGGATATCGCGCTGGCCGTGCTGTTCTTCGCCTCGCCGGCCTCCGGCTACGTGACCGGAGAGGTGCTCGAAGTGGACGGCGGGATTGACGGGCCCAATTCGCCTTCCGACCTGCCTGACCTATTAAGCATGTGGATGCCCAGAGCGGTCGTCGCCGTGGCGCCAGCGTCCACCGGAAGATCGACGCCGCTGATCCAGCGGCTTTCCTCGGACGCGAGAAACACGGCCGGCCACGCGATGTCCCACGCGGCTCCCTCGGTGCCGAGCAGGCTGGCCAGTCGACGGAGATCGCGTCCAGCCTCATCGGTGGTGCCCATCGGCGTGTGCGCGTGACCGACCACGATGCAGTTAGCCCTGATGTGATCCCGGCCATGCAGGAGGGCCCAGTCACGCGTCAGCGCCTGAATCGCCGCCTTCGACGCAGCGTAAGCCCCCGCCCCCAGTGCGCGGGTGGCCGCGATGGACGAAATGTTGATGATGGAACCCCCGTCGGCGCGCTTGAGGTGCGGGATCGCATGCCGGGCGGTGAGCATCGCCGCCCGGACGTTCACCGCCATGACGCGCTCCCAGGCCTCGAGATCCACGGTCGCGGGACTTCCCCCGCCGCCAGTCAGGGCAACGTTGTTCACCACGGTGTCGAGGCCCCCCAGCGCGCGGGCAGCTTCCTCGACACAGCGCGCGTTGTCAGCTTCACTCGCTAGGTCGCCGACCACCGCGACGCCCTCACCGCCGGCGTCGCTGATCAGGCT
Organism: Solirubrobacteraceae bacterium; assembly: GCA_035504535.1. Taxonomy (GTDB): domain Bacteria; phylum Actinomycetota; class Thermoleophilia; order Solirubrobacterales; family Solirubrobacteraceae; genus Palsa-465. The sequence goes on from DATJRS010000030.1 coordinate 1,749, forward strand.
GACGGTCGCCGCCGCCCGTTCGGCGGATACGTCGGCCACCGCGATCCTGGCGCCCTGGCTCGCGAAGAGAACGGCGATCGCCTCGCCGATACCGAGCAGGTCACCACCAGGCGTCGTGCCAGCCCCGGTGACAAACACAAGCTTGCCGGTCAGCCGGTGTCCCGGATCAGCGCCCCGCCACCACGGCTGATCATTCATCTGGATAATATAACTCAATTTTCAACGTCGGCGCGCTGGAGACATGGTCCCTCGCGCACTAGCATCGCAGCGTGGAGCAGACGGTGCTGGTCGCGATCGAGGAATACCTGTCGATGCGGGAGACCGCCGAGATTCTCGCCGATCCGGCGGCGCTTCGAGGCCTCGCCGAAGCCCGCGAGGCCGAGCAGGCCGGCGACGTGGTGTACAGCGCCGAAGCGGCGCGCTCGCTGCTGGCTGAGCGCAAGCGGTGAGTGCTGACTCTTACGAACTCGGGATGACCCGCCCGGCCCGGTGTGCGATCTCCGAACTGCTCCCGGAGGATGTCGCTGCCGCAGCTGTCGAATTCATCACCGGGCCGCTTCTCGATGCGGCTCGAGCCAGACCGGCGCGGCCCACCGCGATCGGTGCTGGTTCGATCCTCGGCCCTGTCCGTGGCGCATCGTCGTCATATTGAAATACCTAGATACGTCGGTGGGTAGACTTCGTGTCTGTGGCAGAAGACGCGGCCTCGCCGGATCCCGGCCTGCTCAGCGCGTTGCGGGCGCTATCGAACCCAATGCGACTTCAACTGCTGCTGTGGTTGCGCGAGCCTGAGCGTCACTTCTCGCTGGAAGGGGCGATCGCCGACCCGGCCGAGGTGGGGGTGTGCGTGAGCCACATCCAGGCGAAGGCTGGGCTAGCCCAGTCGACGGTGTCGGCGTATATGGCCGAACTGGAGCGCGCAGGCCTAGTCAGGTCGACGCGCGTGGGCAAGTGGACTCACTACAAGCGCGACGAGCAGCGCATTGCCCGGTTCGTCGCCGCCCTTGGGCGGACGCTCTAGGCTCAGCCCGGGCCGCTGCTTGGACATCAAATCGAAATTCTGCGATACTTCGATATATGAGTGACCTTCACGGTATGGACTTGGGGACGTTCGGGATCTACACGTTCAGCTTCGAGCATCAGCCGGCCGCCCAGATGCGCGAGTCGATCCGCGAACTGGAGGAGCAGGGCTGGCGGGCGTTCTGGTTTCCGGAGGTCGGCGGGCGTGAGGCGCTCACTCAGGCTGGCTTCCTGCTCTCCTGCACCGAGCGGATGCGCATCGTTAACGGCATCGCGCAGATCTCGGCGCGCGAACCATGGCAGGCCTTCGGCGCCAGCCTCCTGCTGGCCGACGCCTACCCCGGCCGGCATGTGCTCGGCCTGGGCGTCGGCCGCAGTCGGCCGGGAATCAAGCCTCTGGCCGCCATGGCCGGGTACCTCGACGAGTTGGACGCGCTCAACTCGTTCCAGCCCGCG
>DATJRS010000031.1:0-7194 GCA_035504535.1 Solirubrobacteraceae bacterium
TGACGGGCCGCCTCGAGGTCCTCTTGCGCGTCGCGCAGCTGTATCTCCAGATCCGTGACGCGTGCCGCGAGACGCTCGTTCGTGTCGCGCAGACCGGCGAGCTCTGGCGTCTGGTCGAGACCGAGATGCTCAGCTGCGATCTCCCGGCCGAGTTCGATCCCGAGGCGCTTGCGTAGGCGCGCGAGCTCGCTTGCCTGAGTGTGGATTTGCTCCTTGAACATCGCGTGCTCGGCACGTACCGATGCCACCGACATGCTGTGTCGGTAGGCGGCGCCTGTGGCGTAGCGCCGGTTGACCTCCATTTGCGCGAGCTCGATCTCGGAGGCGAACTTCGCGACGAAGTTGCGGTGAACCCCGGCCCGGCGCGCGATCTCAGAATGGTTGCTCAACGCCGGATCCATCTCATTGGCCATGGACCGAATCACGTCGAGCACGCGTTCTCGCTTGAGTTCGTTGCGCCGCGCCTTCGCGGCGAGCATCGGCTCGGGCTGAGGGCTCAAGCTGCATCCTCGGCGCGCGTCGGCGTGGTCGTCACGGCTGGTGGGGCGAACCTCGGCTCGGGTTGAGCGATCGCCCCAACCTGATGAACTGGGAGGCGGTCTTCCGCCCTTGCTCGCGTTGCGCGCAAGACCGCCAACAGCTCCTCAAGCTTGCGCCGTTCGTTGTCCTCGAGCTCGCTGAGGACGTGCTCGTTCGCACGGATCAGGTTGCGCACGGCTCTGATTTCAGCGTCGTTCGGGACGGCTTTCGCGCGTGCCCATTCACGCAACTGCGGAACCGCGGAGTGAAGGCGTTCGCGGGCATCGAGTAGCTGCTCCAGGTACGCGTAGAGGTCGGGCAGGTAGGACGGGTCCGTGCGGTAGTGAACGCAACCGAGGCACTGGTGGCTGAACGGGCACGCGGAGCCCAGCGCCTTGACGTTGTGGGGCTCGGTGCAGTGCCCAAGCGGCACTGGGATGCGGCCGACGTCCCTAACGATCCGCTCAGCGTCCGGGTAGCTGCCGCTGCCGACCGGTGAGCCGTCCCGGTTGACCATCAGCGGCGCCGTCAGGCGAATCGCCTCGTGTAGGCGTTCCGCGCGGACCCGGTAGTAGCCCTGGGTGGTCTGCGGGCTGCGATGGTCCATCAGCTCCTGCAACACGTCCAGTTGGACGCCGGCGTCGGCGTGCCGCTGAGCATAGGCGTGACGCAACGCGTAGGGATAGACATCCTCCGAGCGGAACGGAGACCCATCGGACGCGACCAGCGCGAGGCCGTTCGCCCACCTCCGCAGCGAGATGGCCATGCTCGATGGCCTCACGCCCCGCCGACCAGAGGCGTTCTGGATCGGTGTCGGAAAGAGCTTCAGATCGGCCAGCGCGCGACCACGGTAGCGGGCAAGGACGACCTGCTGTTGGCGACAAATGAGATCAGCTGCCTCCTCGGTGATCGGCAGCGTAAGCCGCTTCTTCGGGGGCTTCTCGCGCTTGTAGCGCAGCAACGGTCGCCGCACCCCGGCGGCGTCGCGCTCCGCCCATACCAAGCAGTCGGCGTCCAGATCGCAGATCTCGATCGGGCGCCGGCCGGTATGCGCCAGCAGCTGAAAGATGGCCCGCACGTCCTCGTTCGCCAGCAGCTCGAGCGTCTTCGGTTCCAGCAGCTGCCGCAGGACATAGTCCGGGATCGCGCGACCAGGCTCATAGTCAGCGCTTTCGCGCTTCCTCACCTGACGCAGTGACCGAACGTCCTCATCAAGCAGCGAGAACTCCTCCGGCAACCCGGCAGCGATCCCTCCACGAGCGGTGTGGCCATGGCGCCTGGCGAAGCGCAGCAGCTCACGCAGATGGCCGAGCATCCGGGCCGCGTTCTGCGGCGTCTGGCTCGCGTGCTCCCACTGGATGAACCGATCGAGATGCCCGCGCGTCAACAGCTCCGGCCGCTCGCCGCCATCGGGCAACGTCGAGAGGAATGCGGAGAGGCTCCGGGTGCAGGTAGCCTGGCCGCGCAGTGTCGCCTCGGCGACCGAAGGCGCTCGGCGTCGGCACCACGCCTTGGTCAGCTCACGCAGCCATAGCTGGGCGATCTCCGCGAACGACATGACCGCCTCGCGGTGCCGCGTCGCCGGGTACAGGATCCTCAGCAGCCAGACGTCACGCTCGAACTCCTCCTCGATGTCGGTGGCTGCGTCGATCGCCGCCTCGCGTAGCACCCGGAACACCCAGCGCTCGGCGCCGTTGCGGCCTGCGTTCCAAGAGCGGTCGAGAAGCCGGAGATCCTGAACACGCTGGTCTCGGAGCTTCCGGGCGATCCGTTGCAGCGAGTCAGCGCTGGTCTGCAGCTCGAGCTTGATCACACGCTGGATCCCCAACAGGATTTGCGCTTCGACGAGCGCAGGCAATCCGCTCAACTCCGCGCGGCGACCGTCGAAGGTAGTGCTGGGGAGCCCGGCCGCCTTGAACTGATCAGGCTCCGGCTTGCCATGGTGCAGCCAACGCTTGTAGCACGCTGCACACAAACCAGCTTTGCGGTACTCCGCCTCGCCTCCGCAGCCGGCAACCTCGCAGTCTGGCAACGATGGACGGGGCCGCGGGCGCGGGCGATGCTCGTCTCCGGCGACGAACGCCTCGACGGTGAGCCCTTTCGAAAGGCGCGCCTTATCGCATGCGGCACACAGGCCGTCGTTGCGTGCGCGACGGCGATGACCCGGTTGGCGGCAGACGAGACAGAGCTCTTGCTCGACCAGGCGATGCGACTGGCGGTAGCGCACCTGCTTGTACTCCTCGATCGTGAGCTTCCCGTCATACGTATCGCGGTAGTTCGCCAGGCAGCTCTCGCACAGCCCGACCCGCCGCGAGGCCGGGTGACGAGCGCCGCGGTGGCACCCAAGACGCTCACAGGGCGCCCATCCGAACAACGGATCATCCGGGCTGGGCGCGAACAACCGCAGGTCCGGATCCCAGCCGCGCCCAATCAAAGCCGCGACGTCAAGCGAGCGCTGCGCTCGCCGGAGCAGCTCATCATCCTCTCGGCCAGTCAGCCGCGCGCGCACCGGTACTGCCTCTGTCATACGCCAGCTCCCGGCAATGGGACACTCTCGATCGCCTCACGCAAACGAGCCGCGGACGTGCGAACGTAACGACGGGTCGTCTCAACGTGGGCGTGGCCGAGAATCCGCTGGACCTCGTCAAGCGCGCGGCCGCTCTCAACGAGCTGCGTCGCGAGGCCGTGACGAAACTGATGCGGCGTCACGTGCCGACCGATCTCCGCGGCTCTTCCCAGTCTCGCGACGATCCGCCGCGCACGACCGGTGGTCATCGGCGCCCCGACCTCACCGCCCCACAGATTGACCAAGACGTAATCAGACCGATCCGCAGCCAGGATCGCACCTCGCTCGAGCATGTATGCCGTGTACACGGCGATCAGATACGGATTCGCGGGAACCCATCGAGCGCGATCGCCTTTACCGCGGACATGAAGATGCGGGCCGGGTACCGCGCAGCCCAGCGCACGCGAAGTCTCCATCAGGTGCATCTGATCGCGCCGCAGGCGCACCGCCTCCTCAACGCGGATGCCCTCCAGGCCAAGCAGGCACACCAGCAGCTTGTCGCGCAACGAACCCGGCACCGCGAGCATCGCCTCAAACTCCCTCAGCGACACGCACAGCGGCTCGCTCTCAGCCACCCCACGACCCTGGTGCAACGGTCGTGCGATGCGGGCAGGCGGATCCTCCATCCAACCGACCCTGGCGCCCCGAGACTCGACAACCTCGTACAGCAGATCGTTCACCGAGCTGGCGACCAGCCGACGACTGACCGCATAACGGTAGAAGCTGCGAATCGCGGCAAGGACGTCATCGACTCGACGCGGCGAGCGCACCTGTCCGTGCCCGCGGCCAGGTCGAGTCACCGGGGTCGTCATCAGATGAAACCGGAACGCGCCGAGGCGCTCAGCCCAGCGCACCAGGTCATCACCCTGGCTGGTCGCGGCGAGCCACTCCGCCCACTCCGCAAACGCTGACGCGTACTGACGAGTCGTTCCCTCAGCGCACTGCTTGACCAAACGAAGCCATCGCAGATATCCATCGAACGGATCGACCCGCCGAAAGTCCGCGTCGAGGACAGTCCAATACACGCCACCGCCCGGCAATACGACCTGTTGACGACGAAACGACATCGCGACAGGACGACAGCACCTGGGGCGGACAGAACCGCGGGCAGAAAGCAAGGCAGCGACCGGCGCCCCGTCCTGGATTCGAATGCGATCTCGTCAACGCGTGAGGGGCAGAAAACGATGAACACGGCGTCGAACTCGTACCACGGCGGGCTCATGTTCGGACGGTCACAGCCGTTCTGCGCGACGAACGCGAGCGGCAGCCCGCGGCGGCGCACGGCGTGCGCCCACACACCCCACAGGTGCGCGGTGGTGCGGGAGTCCGCGACGGCATCGGGGACGGTGACGAACAGCGGCCGGCCGTGCCAGCGTTCGGCGCGCCGCTCGCCATCGTTGGCCGCGATCAGCGCCTCCTGCACACGGTCGAGCATCAGGCAGTAGCGGCGATGGGAGAGACCCTGAAAACAATCGTTATCAGCGGCCCAAGGCATCGCGCTCCGGATCGTCTGCTCCAGCGAGGAGTAATGCCGCGGCTGGACGAGCCGCCCGAGCGATGGCGTGCGGTGTGGTTGCAGCGTCGGGTGCGCTGAGGTGACGAGCAGAAGCATGCGGGGACTGGGTGCCCGAGCGGCAGGCGCCGGGGGGCTCCGGCAGGTGGATGGTGCGCGCGCTGGCTAGCGCTTCGAGCTGCTTGGTGTGCGAGCGCTCCTCAGAGTGCTTTAGACAAGGACGCTTCTATACGGTTGTATAAGGAAGGAGGCGCTGCGGCGGGGTTCACGCTGCTGCGAGTACGCCTTGTGCCATCCGCTGGTGGATCAGGGCGATGTAGGCGGGGTTGAGTTCGATACCGACCGCCGAGCAGCCCGCGTCAACGGCGGCGCGAAGGGTGGTGCCGGAGCCCGCGAACGGGTCTAGCACCGACCCGCCGGCGGGCAGGAACAGGCCGACGAGCCAGCGCATGACCGGCAGCGGCTTCGGGCACGGGTGCCGCCCCTTGAACGGGTCGCCTTTCGTTTCGTTGACGACGAGGAAGTCGCGGCCGGCGTTGCCGTAGACCCGGTTGAAGAACGGGGTCGGCTCGGCGGTCGCCCACACGATCGGCTCCCAGGACATCGCGGGACCGCCGTTCCATTGTCGCCTGCGAACTCGCGTCTGTGCCAGCCGAGCAACCGGTGGACGCGAAGCCCGGTCCCCTTGAGGATCTCGGCGGCGTCGAGCGCGTTGACGAGCCCGGGGAAGAACACGACCGGCCCACGGCTGACGCGGGCGCACGCGCACAGCACCTCGTGCAGCCAGGCCCGGTACTCGCCGCCGGACAGCCGGTCGCTGTGACCGGTGCCGTAGTCCTTGCCGACGTTGTATGGCGGATCGGTGATGACCGCATCGAAGGAGCGCGGCTCCATCCCGGCCATCAGCGGCAGGCAGTTGCCCTCGATCGCCTCCCACGCACTCACGTGTGTGCTCCAAGTCGTCAACGGACGCCTCGGCTAGGGGTGCCGATCCCTTGAGGCGGGGACGGACAGGCTGCGGAGAGATCCGGTTTCGGCCAGGTGGCGAGTCGTGGGGTTGAGGGAGCCGAGGGCCGGTGCGTCGGCCTCGGCGAGCAGGACCGTGCGAGGGGAGTCGGGCAGGGCGCAGACGAGCTCCTCGAGCAGCGCGGTCATGAGCGGCCGCAGCAGCCTGGCCGCCTTGGCGTCGCCGATCAGGTAGACGGTGTTCTCGCCGGCGAGCAGCCACCCGGGGGAGATGTCAGAGCGCACGGCGGCGCGCTGGACGCGGGTGAACCGGTAGGCGCGCAGCAACCCCTGAACGGCCGCCTGGACGCTCGCGCGCAGGCGCGGGGAGTGGGTGCAGAACTGGCGGGCGGAGAGCAGCGCGGCGTGCGCGTCTGCCCGTGTCTGGTTGGTGCGGGACGCCGCGATGAGGTTTCGGAGTGTCGCTTCGAGGGTGCGCTGAGCGTGGCCGTAGACTCACGTCAGGACCTGTTGGATGTCATCGCCGGCGGCCGCGGCGGCGAACAGCAGAGGAGCAAGCCACTGCTCGGCGAGGATGACCCAGAACTCGCCGTGCTCGACAGCGCGCTGCTCACCCTCAGCGACGGCGGCGAATCGCCAAGCGACGTCGAGAGCGCTGTCCCACGTGGCGCAGGCGGCGAGGGGTGACCACGAGTCACCGGGGACGCCGGTCAGCTCGAACGGGTCAAAGCGCCTGATCTCGCCGTGCGTGGCGCGGGCGTCGCGGGTTCGCTGGTAGAGATCCGGTCCGAGCGAGGCGATGATCGCAGGCCCCCGGTGGCGTTCGATCGCGCGGATCACGTCGTCGCGGTCAGTGCGCTGGCTGTGGATGAATGGGATGTCGGGCATGGTCGGGTTGGCTGGGTGGGTTGTGAGGGCGTCAATATCCGCCGGGGCGCGGGCGCCCTGGCACCGTAGAGCCGCTCACGCCACCCAGCCGAGCCGTCCGGAGGGTGGTTGGTGGCGGAAGCGGCTCGTGTTCGTGCCGGAGCGGCGCTTAGGCGGCGAATAGAGCGGGCTGGCGCCAGGCGGGCCAGAGGTGCTCGTCGAGCATCCGGGCGGCGGCGAAGCGAATAGCCGCAGGGTTCAGGTCCCCGCCGATGAACCGCCGGCGGGCGAGGTGCGCGGCGATCGGCGTGGTGCCGGACCCGAGCATCGGGTCGACGACCAGCTCGCCGGGGTCGGAGAACGCGTGGACGAGGCGGGAGACGAGCCGGAGCGGCAGCGCGTTGTCGTAGCGCACAAGGCCCGGGCGATCCGCCCGGCCGTTCTCCGCCCACCAGTCCAACGGGTAGTCGGAGCCGGACGCCGCCTTGGGCAGATCCGGTGGGGGGTGGAACACGCGCTTGGGGTTGGTCAGCGACCCGCGGCACATGACGGTCACGCACCAGTGCGCGCACGAGGGGCGGCGGAATGTGAGCAGGGGGAAGACCTTGCGGGCGACGATCTGCGAGACCCAGGTGAGGCCGGCCTGCTCGGCGGCGTACTGGACGTGGCAGGCCTGCTGGGGGCCGGTGATGATCGCGAGTTGGCCCCCGTTTCGGAGGATCGCCGCGGCGGCGCTGATCCAACGGTAGGAGAACTCGGCGTA
>DATJRS010000032.1:0-112290 GCA_035504535.1 Solirubrobacteraceae bacterium
CGGATCGATTCGGCGAGGCGCTCGAGCGCGTCCTGTTCGAACAGCTTGCGTGGCTGGTTGGGGTTGGGCGCCACGGCGCTGTGGTCGACGGTTCGTAGTCGGCCTTGGTCGGCGAGGGTGCCGAACAGTGCGCTGCTGGGCGGTGAGGGTGAGCGCCGGGGCCGGGTGAGGATTCGGGTGGGAACGGTGTTCTTAGTCGGCATCAGTCTGGTGCGGTTGCTCGCGCCGTTGACGAATCGTGGTCGCGGGCGAGCGAGTCGGAGAGATCCGCCCGGCTGCGAGCCGCTCGGTTGCATCCCGTTCGCGGTCGAGCGGGCGCCGCGTCGGCTCGTAGGGGTCGGCGGTCATCGAATCCCCGCTGCGATGTCGATCGGCGCTCGCCCGCAGGCAGCGCAAGGCTCCTCCGCCGAGGTGCCCTCCGGCCAGATCGGCGAGTGATCCGAGAGCGCGAGCTTGGGGATGCAGGCGACGCACCACACGGTCTCGGCGCCGGTGTCCGGGTCCGTGACGAGGTAGCCGACGGCGGCGTCCGGGTCGGTCGCGTCGGCGAGTGCTTCGTAGCGGGCGGCGGCGTCTTCGAGCGCGGCCGCAGCTCCGCGTAGCGCCGCGGCGAGCTGTCGGTCGCCGTCGACCGCGAACTCGAGCCGCTCGATGAGCGTGTGTTGGTCGTGGTCGGCCATCTGGTGGTAGCCGGTATTGCGCGCGGATTCGAGGGCGTTGCGGTCGGTGTCCATCGTTCCCTCCTTCGTGGATCGCAGGAGTTGCCGGGGGTTTCGGGGTGCGTGACGCGCGTCACGGGGCTCACGCGGCCTGGTCCTGGGCGAGTTGCGCGAGTCGCGCCTCGAGCTCTTTGGCGGCTGCGGCGTAGTCGTGAGCTACGCGTCCGCCGGGATCGGCGAAGACCGTCGGTACTCCGTATCCGGGGTGGTCACGAACTGAGCTCTGTTGGCGAATGTGCGTCTGAAACACGTACAGCGGCCCGGACGGGAACTGCTCGGGGTCCGAGAAGGCGGTCGCCCACGCGCGCAGCTGGCGGGAGCGGGCGTTGGTGCGGACGAACAGCATCCCGACCGGTGTGATGGCGTGTCCCGCCTCGACGCCGAGCTCGTCGAGCTCGTCGAGGCGCCGCGCGATGGTCTTGGCTTCGTAGACGCCAGGCTCGCCACAGAAGAGGATCCCGTCGGCAGCGAACATGGCCATGCGGGTGAGCGGGGTGACAGCGCCGGTGGTGTCGATCAGTGCGATGTCGGCGGTCTCGTCGAGCCCCATCAGGAGTTGATCGAGGGCGTCGAAGCGACCGGTCGCGGCGACATCAGCGGTGAGGGCGAGGAGGCGCTCTGAGGTGGCGAGCAGCCTCAGCGATCCGCCTGGCTTGTGGTTGCGCGTGCGGGCGATTGGATCGTCGATCTCGATCGTGGCGGTGAGCGGGTCGGCGCGTCCCGCGAGGAGATCCTCGATCCGCGTTACGTCGTCGTCGTCCTCGATGCCGAAGGTCATCTCGAGGTCAGGCTGGTGAGCGTCGAACCCGACGAGGAGGACGCGGTTACCGCGCCGCGCGAGCGCGGGTCCGAGGTTCGCGACGGAGGTCGTCTTGCCGACCCCGCCTTTGGAGGACCAGACGAGGAGCCGGTACATCAGCTGACCTCGGTTCGATGGTGCCGTGCAGTCATGAGCGCGTCTCCTGAAGGGGTGTGGTTGGGGTGAGCCAAGGCTTGGGGCATTGCTTGGTGATCAGACGGGCGAGTAGCGGAGCTGCTCGTCGACGCGGGTGGCGATCTGACCGAGTTGGCCCTGACGGTTCTTGCGGACGATGAGGTCCATCGCGCCGGGTCGTTCGGAGTCGGGGTCGTAGTAGTCGTCGCGGTAGAGCATCAGGACGCAGTCGGCATCCGCCTCGACTTGTCCGGAGTCCCGCAGGTCGGACAGGAGCGGACGCTTATCGGGCCGCTGCTCGACGGCGCGCGAGAGCTGGGAGACCGCGATCACGGGACAGTTGAATTCGCGTGCGAGGCGCTTGAGACCGCGGCTGAACGTCGAGACATCCTCCACGCGGTTGCCGCTTGGCTTCTCGGCCCGCATCAGTTGCAGGTAGTCGACGACGAGCAGCTCCAGGCGCCCGTGGCGGACCGCGACCTGTCGGGCGTGCGCACGCAGGGTGGGGAGCGAGAGGTCGCCGTCGTCGTGCACGTGAAGCGGAAGATCGACGCTCGCCTGCGAGGCTTTCAGCAGCGGCGGCCAGTCCTGCTCGTGCAGGCGCCCGAGGTGGATGCGGCTCGGTGCGACGCCTGATTCGGCGGCGAGATGGCGCTGGGCAGTTTCGGAGTCGCTCATCTCGATCGAGGCGAACAGCACACGACCGCGCTCGACGGCTGCAACGTGCCGGGCGATCTGCAGGGCGATCAGGCTCTTGCCCATCGACGGCCGCGCAGCAAGGACGTACAGGCGCCCCTGTTGAAGGCCTCCGAGCAGTTCGTCGAGTGGAGCGATCCCGGTTGTGAGTCCGGGAACGGCGCGGCCGGATTGCGACGACTGGGTGAGCCGGTCCACCTCGTCGCTGACCGCGTCGGCGAGCAGCCGCTGTCGGCCTCGCACCGTGCTCGCGCGGAGCTGGAAGATCAGCTGCTCGGCGCGTTCGATCAGTTCGTCGGACTCTGAGCGGGGGACGCTTGCGGCAGCCTGGATCTCGTAGGTCGCGCGCATCAGCCGCCGGACCTGCGCGAGGTCGTGCACGATCGCGGCGTACTCGCGACAGTGTCCGGCCGCCGGCACCCAGCCCGCGAGCTCGTCGACGCTCGCTGCACCGCCGATGTCGTCGAGTTCTCCGTTGCGTTGGAGGTGCGCTGCGACCGTGAGGTGGTCGATCGCCTCGCCGGCGCTGTGGAGCGCACGCATCGCGGAGAACACGCGCCCGTGTGCGGGTCGGTAGAAATCGTCGTCCTGGAGGCCGAGGTCGAGGGCGGCGTGGAGATGGCGTTCGTCCAGGAGAACGGCGCCAAGCACTGACCGCTCGGCCTCGAGGTTCTGAGCGTGTGCGGCGTAGTGGACGGCGGATGTCATGCCGCGGCCCGCTCCTGGTCGTCGTTATCGCGCTCGGTGAGCTCAGACCATAGGTCTCGGTATTGGCGTTCGGAGTAGTGCAGGGGGTGTTCGCAGAGTGCTGTCCAGCGGGCGGTGAGGACGAAGCGCTCGAGGGTGGGGTGGATGGCGCCGAGCTCGGCGAGCGCGGCGGCGCGGTGGTCGCGCCCGTGTCGCTGGATGGCGCGGGCGAGGTGGTCTTTGGCAGCCGACCAGCTGAGAGCGCTCACGTCGGGTGATCTCGGGTCGCGAGCTGGGGAGAACGCCGTGCCGTGCCGGCCGCGGTCCGCGGTCGCGAAGTGTTTCGCGATTAGCTCTTCGGCGACGCGATCGAAATCGGGGAGCGTGGTGGCCTTTCCGCCGATGTATGGGTCGGCGACCATCTGCGTGAACCCCGCCGCGATGCGGTCAGGTTCGAGGCGCTCGAGGAGTCGGTCCGCCGCCTCGTGCCAGCGCCGTTTGTCGCGGCCGTACCGGATTGCTGGGCTGCTGCCCAGCGCCGGCTTCCAGGCGTCGATGAACGCCTCGATCACCCAGCCGCTCGTCCCGTATGCCACGGAGAGCGTGCCGTCGACCGGTTCCGGCTGGCCGCCCTGGAAGTTTTCTCGTTGTTCTTCTGGGTCGGCGTCAGCTGCGCGCGTGCTAGAGGGCGGTGAATCAGGGAGGCCGGTGGCGGCGTTTCCGCCCTGCCCGTTCTGTTCCGCCGCCCTGACAGTTTCGTTCGGGCGCCCCGCCGGTTCGGTTCTACCGCCCTGGCCGTTTCGGTCCGCCGCCCTGCTCGTTTCGTTTCCCGACGCTGCCAGTTCGGTTTCACCGCCCTGGCTGAGTGGTGCTTCGTGGATGGTGTAGATGCTGGGCAGGTTCCGTCCGCCGTTGGTCGGTCGTCGCCGTTCAATGGTGAGCAGACCGGCCGCTTCGAGGATGTGGTGGCAGTCGTCGACGCGGTCGACGTGGAGCCCGGAGTGCTCGGCGATTTGCGAGCGGGTCACCTGCGCCTGCGTCCACGTCCCTTCCGGACCCTGCCGCACGCAGAACTCGAGCAGGACGACGATTAGTCCGAGATCTCGCAGCAGATGCCCCCCGTCTCGAGGCGCCGCGAGCCGGTCGGCCATCGGCACCGTCACGGCGATGAAGCTGTGCTCGTGCATGAGGAGATGCGCGATGCTGACGCTGCCTCCGCGCTCGGGGTCGGGCTGCGTTTCCCTGCGCAGAACGCCGGCCTGCTCGAGGCAGGTCAGCATCTTCGCGATGTTTCCCTTGGACACTCCGCCCCGGGCGGCAAGCAGGTCGTAGCTGTAGCGGACGCGGCGTTGCTGGCCGATGTTCCGCTGCTCGTTGGCGAGTTGGCAGAGGAGTCCGTAGAACCCGATGGTGCGGACGCGGCGAGGGCCGGCGGTGTGTTCGCGGATCGCCTCGACCGCTCGCGTGTAGACCATGAAGAAGGGCAGCTCGCGGCGGTCCGCGATCGTTACGGGATCGTGCCTGTGGCCGACCGCCGTCATGCCGCCCCCGCCCCGCTCACGAGAGTGCGCGGCCCCGGCCGACGAGCTGCGACGGGGCTGACGTTCGTGTCTCGACGAAGAGCAGTTACGCGGTCCAAGTGGGCCGCGATTTCCGCCCCCGAAAATCCTGATGCACCCGTATTGCACCCAAATGCCAGCTCGAGCGGAGCGCCGCGATGGAGTGCGATCTCAGGAAAAACCTTGCTTTGCAGGCATTTCCTGAGAGTGGGCGATCCAGGACTCGAACCTGGGACCTCTTCCTTATCAGAGAAGCGCTCTAACCGACTGAGCTAATCGCCCGGCGTCGACGGATTCTAACCGGGCGGTCGCGAGGTCCTAGGACACCGCCCGGACGCGCAGGCGCCGGGCGACGTCGAGCGCATCGTCGAGCGACTCGAAGCCGATCTGCACGCGATAGCCCGCGGCCTTGGTCGGCGTGACCTCGACCTCCCGGCCGAGCGCGGCGGTCAGGGCGTCGGTGATCAGCTCGATCGCCGCGGCCTGGTCGGGATGTACGGAGGGCTTGGCTCGGGTGCGCCGGGTGCCCCCCGCGGGAGCGCCGGCGGCGCGGGCGCGGGATTCGAGCTCGCGAACCGACCAGCGAGCGCGGGCGGCGTCGCGCGCGAGGGTGCGGCGCACCGCGTGGTCTTCGGCCAGGAGCAGGGCGCGTCCGTGGCCCTCGGTCAGGTCGCCGTGCTCGATCAGCTCGAGCGCCTCGTCGGGAAGGTCGAGCAGGCGGATCAGGTTTGAGACCGCGACCCGGCTGCGGCCGACCCGCACCCCGACGTCCTCCCGGGTGAGGCCGAGCTCCTCGACGAGCGCGGCGCAGGCTCGCGCCTCCTCGACCGGGTTGAGGTCCTCGCGGGCCATGTTCTCGATCAGCGCCACCTCGAGCGAGGCGGCGTCGTCGTGCCGGCGAACCACGGCGGGGATGGCGTCGAGTTCGGCGAGCTGGGCGGCGCGCCAGCGGCGCTCGCCGGCGATCAGCTCGTAGCGGCCGCTCGGGTGTGGCCGCACCAGCACGGGCTGAAGCACGCCGCGGGCTCGGATCGAGCCGGCGAGGGCCAGCAGCGAGTCCTCGTCGAACGCCCGGCGCGGCTGGTTGGGGCTGGGATCGACCATGTCGACCGGGATCGGACGGAGCTCCTGGAGCTCATCGCGCGGTGCGACGGACATGATCGCGGCCAGGCCCCGGCCCATTCCCTTCGGTCGCTCAGCCACGTGCGGCCACCTCCTTAGCCAGCTCGAAATAGGCATCCGCACCGGCGCAGTGCGGGTCGTGATGAATCACCGGTTTACCAAAACTTGGTGCTTCGCCGATGCGGACGTTGCGGGGGATCACCGTGTCGAACACCAGCTCGGGGAAATGCTCGCGCACCTCGCGCTCGACGTCCTGGGCAAGGCGGGTCCGGCCGTCGTGCATCGTCAACAGCATCCCGGCCACAGTAAGCCACGGATTGAGTTCGCGCTGGACGAGCGAGAGCGTGTCCAGGAGCCCGGCGAGACCCTCGAGCGCGAAGTACTCCGCCTGCACCGGCACGATCACCCGGTTCGCGGCCACGAGCGCGTTGACGGTCAGTGGCCCGAGCGACGGCGGGCAGTCGAGCAGGACGAAGGCGTAGCGATCGCGGACCGACGAGAGCGCGTCCCTGAGCAGGTTCTCGGAGCCCGGCATCCGGGGCAGCTCGACGTTCGCGCCAGCCAGATCTGGACCCGACGGGGCAAGCGACAGGCGCTCGATGCCGGTCGGGCGGATCACGTCCTCAAAGCTTGCCGAACCGGCCAGCACGTCGTAGACCGTGCCGGGACCATCCTTGCCGATCCCCAGCCCGATCGTCGCGTTGGCCTGCGGATCGATGTCCACCAGCAACGCCTCGTAGCCGGCCTCGGCGACGCAGGCGGCGAGGTTGACGGCAGTGGTCGTCTTGCCCACCCCGCCCTTCTGGTTGGCGATTGCGTACACGGTCCCCATGACGCGCTTGACGGTACCGGCGAGATCGGTCAGATCCTGCAGGAAGAAGTGCGGCGGTCGGCGGTGCCTGCCGGCTTTATGCCCGGCCCAGCGGGCGCTTGAGCGCCATGCCGGGGCGTCGGGGGAAGCCAGCGGGCGTCTCCGTAACCTTCGACATGAGGTGTAGGTAGCGGTGCTGGGCCGCCGGATATGGCTGCACAGGCATTATTTCACCGACCTCGAGCCCCAGCGTGGCCGCCGCTCGTGCGGCCGCCGCTTCGGCCACGGGGTTACGGCTCCCGCGCCACGCGACGAGGGTGCCGCCGAGGGTGAGGAGCGGCGCCGCGTACTCGACGACCACGTTGAGTGGCCCCAGCGCTCGCACGGTAACCACATCGAACGAGGCAAGGCCCTCCGGCCAGGACTCCAGGCGGGTGTGAGCGACGTGGGCGTTCCCGACCGCGCATTCGACCACCGCCCGCGCCAGGAAGTCGCACTTGCGCGCGGCGCTCTCGACCAGCGCCACGCTCGTCCCGGGCAGGGCGATCGCCAGCGGGAGCCCGGGGACGCCGGCGCCGCTCCCCAGGTCGGCGAGAGCGCGAGCGCCCCGAACGGGTCCGAGCTCCAGGGCGACCAGCGAGTCGGCCAGGTGGTCATCGATCACCTTGAGCGGATCACGGACCGCCGTCGGGGCCAGCGGGTCCTCGGCGAGCAGCC
This sequence comes from Solirubrobacteraceae bacterium, assembly GCA_035504535.1. Taxonomy (GTDB): domain Bacteria; phylum Actinomycetota; class Thermoleophilia; order Solirubrobacterales; family Solirubrobacteraceae; genus Palsa-465. The sequence goes on from DATJRS010000032.1 coordinate 7,246, forward strand.
GATGAAGGCAGCGCAGTTGCGCCGACGCGGCCTCGGTCAGCTCGTAGCGCGCGGCCAGGGCGCGCACGCGCTGGTCGGAGTCGGGCGATCCTCCTCGTCCCGGCATCACGGATTAGGCGGTGCGTTCCAGGCGAGCTCGCTCGCGGGCGATGTACTGCGCGTAGCGGGTGCACATCGCGTCGAACCGTTCCGCCGCGTGGCCGTCGAGTCCGGCGTGGATCTCGCCCTCCAGCAGCGGGAGCAGGTCTCTCACCAGCGCCGTCCCGCGCGCCATCCACTGGTAGTAGGACCGCCCGCCGTGGTGATACGGGCCGTACAGCCGCGTGTCGGGGAAGCGCTCCATCAGCCAGGTGAACAGCGCCTCGTGGCGCACGTGCATCCGGATCGTGATCTGGGGCTGCTTGCCGTCTCCGCCGAACGATGCCTCCCCGACCAGGAGTCCGACGAGCAGGCCGTGGTCGAAGTCCGAGAGTTCAGTCACTTCCGGTGTTCTACACCACGAGTTGTTTCACCGCACAAAAAATCATGAAACGCCCTCGGGTGGGCTCGAACCGGTGGGTGTTTGCAGCGCCTCTGGGAGTTGTGAACGCTAATGAACCGTTTTTGCGCGACACGGGAGGTCGCGCCAGCGTGGCGCTTGAACTGCTGCCGTCGCCGGTGCGATCCGGGTCAGGACGGGCCCGCGCCGGCCCCACGGACGCCGCGAAGCGGCCCCAACCTAGCCACCCGGGAAGTCGGAACCCCCGGCGGCAGCACGGACGACGAGGTGTCTCAGTCCACGAGTGGAGCCACGACGAGACGGCGCTCGGGCTCCTCGCCCTCGCTGTAGGTCTCGACGTCGTGGCGGGTCTTCAGATGCTCATGCACGACCTTGCGCTCGAGCGCGGTCATCGCCTCGAGCCGGACCGGGCGGCGGTCGTGGATGGCCGCCTCGGCGGCTTGGTCGGCGGCGGCTCGCAGTGCCACCGCCCGGCGCTCGCGGTAGCCGGCGGCGTCGACCACGACCCGCTTGCGGTTGCTCGTGCCACGGCCGGCGACGCGGTAGGCGATGTGCTGGATCGCGTCGATCATCTGGCCGTGGCGGCCGATCAACAGGCCGAGGTCGTCCCCCTCGAGGTCGGCGTGCACCTCCTCCTCGTCCTCGCGGACGAAGACCCGCGCGTCGACACCGACGGTGTCCACGATGCGCTCGAGCAGCTCTTGTACGCGTGATCCCGCGAGGCCGATGTCAGTGTCCACGATCTATCTCCTGCGTCCGGAGCGCTTTTTCTTCTTGCGCGGCGGTGGCGGTGGCGCGGCGGCGCGCTCCCCACGGCTACCAGCAGCGACGCCGACCTTCTCGGGTTCCTTCTCGCGGCGGCGCAACAGCCCACTCAGACCGCTGCCGGAGCCGGAGCCGTTCGGACCCGAATCGGGTGGGCCCCCGCCACCGCCGGACCCGCCCGGCGGGCTCTCATCCACGGGTGGCGTCGCCGGCTGTCCGACGAGTCTTCGCACCGCGTATTGCTGGCCCATCGTCCAGAAGTTCGTCGTGATCCAGTAGACGAGCAGGCCGGCCGGGAAGTTGATCACGATCACGACGAAGAACAGCGGCAGCAGCATCATCATCCGCCGCTGCGTCTGGTCCATCATCGGGCTCGACATCAACAGGCTCGAGAAGAGCTGGCTTCCGACGTAGAGGATCAGCAGGACGATCAGGACGATCCCGGTCGCCTTGTTGGTCAGGTCTGGGATGAACAGGAAGCCGGCGCCGTTGTTCGGGCCACACGGCGTCGTGTGCCCTGCCGCGGCGGAGAGCGAGATGTGGTGCGCCGCGGCGTACTTGGCCTGGTAGGCCGCCTGCGTCTGGGGGCAGATGTTCTTGCGCAGGTCCTCGCGCAGCATGTAGAAGAGCGAGATGAACACCGGGAGCTGCGCCACCAGCGGCAGGCACGAGCCGAGCGGGTTGATCTGGTTCTCCTTGTAGAACTTCATCAACTCCTGCTGCTGGCGCTGCTTGTCGTCCTTGTACTTGGCCTGGAGCGCCTTGAGCTGCGGCTGCATCCGCTGCATCCGCTGCATGGAGTGGAACTGCTTGACCGTGAGCGGCAGCAGGATCGCCCGCATCAGAACGGTCAGCGCGATGATCGACAACCCCCACGACAACCCCACGTGGTTGTGGAAGAACAGCAGCACCTGCTGAAACACATCGATCAGCGGCTGGAAGATGTTCGCGGTGAGGAGCAGCATGGTCAGACGCTCGCGGCCGGGGATCGAGGCTTGAAGAGCCGCTGGTCCTCTACCGGATCGAAGCCCCCATCACTCCAGGGGTTACATCTGAGCAGCCGCCAGCCGGCCAGGACAAGCCCCCTGAGTATGCCGAATCTACTGATCGCCTGCGCGGCATATTCCGAGCACGACGGGTAATACCGGCACCGGTTTCCGAGCATCGGCGAGAGCACCCGCTGGTAGGCACGGATCGGCAGTACGGCCACCCAGCGAACGGCTCTCACGGACGGCCCCCGGCTGCATTCGCGGCGGCCTCTGAAGCGCGCACAGGCGCGGCTTCTGGGTCCGCCACGCGGTCGACGAGTTGGCCGAGGACACGGCGAATTCCGGCAAGACCCTCACGCTCAGCTAAAGCGTTCGCCTCGTGGCGTGCCACGACTACCGCGTCGGTCCCGGCCGGCAGCCGCTGCCCTTCGAGCGAGAAAGCCTCGCGCAGCAGGCGCTTGACCTTGTTGCGCTGCACCGCGCCACCCACCTTGCGCGAGACCGACAACCCGAGTCTCGGCGGCTCGGACTCGCCACGCGGGAAGACGTAGAGCACGAGCTCGCGCCCGGCGTGGGAGCGACCGTGGCGGAACACTCGGTCGAAGTCGGCGCTGCGCGAGAGCCTCGCGCGCCCGGCTCGGGGACGAGCGCCAGGCACGCCGACCATCAGACGGTCAGCCGTTTGCGACCCTTGGCGCGCCGACGCTTGAGCGTGAGGCGGCCGGCGCGGGTTCGCATCCGGGCGCGAAAGCCATGCGTTCGGGCGCGCTTGCGCTTCTTCGGCTGGTAGGTTCGTTTCATGGGTCACCGAGCCCCGCCCGGGGGGTTCGATGGCCAGTATACGCAGGGCCGATCGCGGCGCATGAAGTCCGGTCCAAACAAGCCGGATTCTCCCGCCCGACCGGCTCGCCAAGCTTTTTGTCGCGCTTTGCGCTAAGGGTGGGCGAGGAGCCAAATCCGCGCCGATTCGGCCACCGTACCGCTGGTATATTCGCCGCCCGGGCGCGTTCAGCTCGCCCGTCTCTCGCCAATCGCCTTACTTCGTCCCGCAAGGGGTTGCTTGTCGCTGTCCGCGCATCTCGAGCCAACCGCTGCCTGGCGCGAGCTTCGCGCCCAGCTTCGCCGCGCGGTCGGGGACTCGACGTTCGAGATCTGGCTCGCGGGCCTCGAGCTCAGATCGGTGCACGACGGCAAGATCCTCGTAGATGCCCCGCCGGCCACCTACGACTGGGTCTCCAAGCGCTTTGGACGGGTCCTGTCGAGCGCGGCCAAGCGCGTGTTCGGCGAGCAGGCCGTGGTCGAGCTCACCGCTCAGGGCGAGACGCGCCCCAGCAGGACGCCCACCCGGCACGAGGCGCTCGACCTCGACGGGGTCGCGCTGAACCCCCGCTACACCTTCGACCAATTCATCATCGGCGACGGTAATCGCCTCGCCCACGCCGCGGCGCTCGCGATCGCCGAGCTTCCGGGTCAGGCCTACAACCCTCTCTTCCTGCACGCCCCGCCGGGGCTCGGCAAGACCCATCTGCTCCATGCCATCGGCAACTACGTCCGCGCCTTCGGCGGGGGCGCCGGCGTTCGCTACACCACGGCCGAGGCGTTCACCAACCAGTTCATTCGGGCCCTGGGGTCGCGATCGCTCGACCGTTTCAAACACGCATACCGCGACGCCGACGTGCTTCTGATCGACGACGTCCAGTTCCTCGCCAGCAAGGCTAAGACCGAGGAGGAGTTTTTCCACACCTTCAACGCGGTGTACGAAACCGGGCGCCAGCTCGTCGTCACCTGCGACCGCCTCCCGCGGCAATTGCTGGCGATCGAGGAGCGTCTGCGTGAGCGCTTCGAGTCCGGTCTCGTGGCCGTGATCAAGCCGCCGGACTTCGCCACTCGCGTGGCGATCCTCCGCAAGCGCGCGGCGCTCGACCACATCCTCATCGAGGACAGCCGCGTCCTCGAGGTGATCGCCGAACGGATAACCGACAACGTGCGGACGCTCGAGGGTGCCCTGATCCGGGTCGTCGCCTACCACTCTCTCACCCAACTACCGATCGACGTCAGCCTTGCTCAGAGGGTTCTGGACGAGATCCATCCCCGCCCACACCAGGCCTCGACACCATCGATCAAGGACATCCAGCGGGTCGCCGCCGAGCACTTCGGGATCACGCTCTCAGAGCTCGTTTCCTCCAGCCGCGCGGCTCGCGTCAGCTGGCCGCGTCAGCTCGCCATCCACCTCGCGCGCGAGCTGACCGGCTCGTCGCTGCACGACATCGGCGACGCGTTCGGGGGCCGTAACCACGCGACTGTCCTTCACGCCTGCAAGCGGGTAGAAGAACGTGTTGGGAACGATCAACAGGCTGTTGAAGAACTCGCCGACCTCACGGCCATCCTCGCCCGCGGCTTTGCCGACCGAGGTCGCTGACAGACTTGCCTGTTCCCCTCACACGACATCTTTCCCGCTCGGTGCGGCCGATTGGGCCGTTTTCAACACCGTTGGAGCCCCTATGACTTCTACACATCTACTGAGGTACTCATCGTGAAGATCTCCTTGGAGCGCGATGCGCTGCTTCGACAGCTGCAGACCGTGAGCCGCGTCGCTTCTACTCGCAGCGCCATCCAGGCGCTCTCGGGAGTTCAGCTCGTGGCGTCGTCGAACGGTTGTGAGCTCCAGGCCACCGATATGGACGTCGGTCTGCGCGTGCCTCTGGACGCCGAGGTTGCACGCGAGGGCGTGGTCGTCCTCCCCGCCCGGCTGCTCCTGGACGTGGTCCGCCTCCTACCCGCATCGGAGGCGTCACTGGAGCTCAGGCCGTCCACGCAGGACGTGGAGCTCGTCTCCGGCAACGCCACATTCCACATCCGCACGCTCAGAGCCGAGGACTTTCCGCCCTTCCCCGAGCCCCAGGATGAGCCGGCGGTCACGCTGCCGGTCGACGCGTTCGTCTCGACCGCGCTGAAGGTGGCCAACTCGGCCTCGCGCGATGAGACCCGGCCCGTCCTGACCGGGATCCTCGTGTCCGCGTCCGACCGAGAGCTGAGGATGGTCGCCACCGACTCCTACCGACTGAGCGTGAAGGAGACGACACTCGAGACGGCGCTGCCATCTGGCTTCGAGGTCAACGTGCCGGCGCGGGCGCTCCAGGAGCTGGCTCGGGTTGCGGCTCACGTCGAGGAGGAGCAGCTGCGCATCAGCGTGCGCCAGAACCAGATCCTGTTCGAGCTCGGCGGCGTAACCCTGTCCTCGCGGCTGATCGACGGGCAGTTTCCGAACTACCGCCAGCTTCTGCCCGAGACCTTCGAGCACGAGCTGCGGCTGGCCAGCGCCGAGCTGACCGAGGTCGTGCGGCGGATCAGCCTGCTGGCTCAGAAGAACGCGCCGCTTCGACTTGCGTTCACACCGGGCGAGCTGACGATCTCGGCTCAGACGCCGGACATCGGCGAGGCACTCGAGTCGTTGCCGGTGTCCTTCCAGGGAGATCCGCTCGAGATCGGCTTCAACCCCGAGTTCCTGCGCGCCGGCCTCGAAGCCATCGAAGAGGGCGACGTGGTGGTCAAGCTGATCAGCCCGTTGCGGCCGGGGCTGATCGAGTCCGGCGACGACAGCCGCTTCCGCTACCTGATCATGCCGATCAGGCTCAACGTCTAGGAACGTACCCCCGCGTTGCAGGTAATCGGCCTGTCCCTGCGCGACTTCCGTTGCTATCACGACGCCCACATCGAACTGGGCGAGGGGCTGACCGTGGTGACGGGCCCGAACGGTGCCGGCAAGACCAACCTGCTGGAAGGCCTCTACTTCGCGTGCACCGGCCGGTCATGCCGGACGAGCAACGAGCGCGAGGTGGTGAAGTTCGGCGCCGACACCGCCCGCACGGTCCTCACCGCCCGGGCGGAGGACGGACTGCACGAACTGTCGGTCGGGTTCTCGCCCGGTCAGGCCAAGGTGATGCGCGTCGACGGGGCCTCGGTCGAGCGCCTGCTCGATGTCGAGACGCGCCCGTTGGTCAGCGTGTTCCTGCCCGACCGGCTCGAGCTCATCAAGGGCGCGCCGGCGCTGCGCCGTGCCCACCTCGACCAGTTCGTGGGGGCGCTGTGGCCCTCGCGCGCGGCCACGCGCCGCCTCTACGGTCAGGCCCTGGCCCAGCGAAATGCGCTGCTGGCCCGGATCCGTTCGGGCCGCGGGTCGCGTGAGTCCATTGTGAGCTGGGACGCGCAGCTCGCCCGCCACGGGATTGCGCTCATGAGCGATCGGGCTGCGGCCCTCGAGTCGGTGTCCGACACGTTCGCGCGTCTGGCCCAGGCGCTCGGCCTGGGGGGTGAGCCGGCGGTGTCCTACCGGCCGCGCTCGACCGCGACCGAGCCCGGCCAACTCGCCCACGAGCTCGGTGAGCGCCTGGAGTCCGATCTGGAGCGTGGGTTCACCGGGCACGGTCCCCACCGCGACGACCTCGTGCTCAAGCACAACGGGCACGATCTGCGCGCCTATGGCTCGCAGGGCCAGCAGCGGCTGGCCGTGCTCGCCCTGCTCCTGGCCGAGCGGGAGGTGATCACCGCGTACCGCCCGGCGCCTGTGGTGATGCTCCTCGACGATGTGATGAGCGAGCTCGACCGCGACCGACGCGGCGCACTGGTAGAGCTGCTGCGGGCGAGCTCTGGGCAGTCGGTGATCACCGCCACCGATCTCGACCATGTGCCCGGTGGGGGTGACGCGGACGTGATGCATCTGTGCGTCTCGAGCGGACGGTTGCTGGAGATGGTTGCCGAGTGACCTCCTACCGGCGCAGTCCCCGACAGGCGGCGATTGCGTTCGACCGCGTGCGCGCCGAGCTCGCGCCCGCCACATTGCTGGCTGAGGTTCAGCAGGCCTGGCGCGAGGCGGTTGGCGCAGCGATAGCGCTCGAGGCGCAGCCGACCCGCGAGCGCGCGGGCGTGGTGACGGTCTCGTGCACAGCGTCCGTGTGGGCGCAGGAACTCGACCTGATGGCGCCAGCGATCGTCGAGCGCCTCAATCAGCGGCTGCGGTCCGGTCGGGTGTCGCGCCTGCGCTGCGTGGCCCTGCCCCCCGAGCTCTGAGACCTGGAGGTCGCTGGAGGAGGGGAAAAGGCGGAGCCGGTGGCCGCACCCCTGCCGCCACCGGCTCCTTTCAGCCCCCTTACTTCCTGGGGTCTGTCATTGCGAGCGTGATTTGGCCTCCGTGCCGCGTCAGCTCACCCCAAGGGGATCGTGGTCCAGGTCGCGAAATCCCAGCCGGCCACGCTCGAGTTGACGCCGGAGCTCGGCGCGTTCGAGCAGGTCGTGCAGTCGTAGCTCTTGCCCGTGTAGCCGGCGCGCAGCAGCCCGGTCGCGCGGCTCCAGGTGGCGAAGCTCCAGGTCGCCCACGTGTAGTTGACGTTTCCGTTCGCGCCGCTAAGCAGCGTGCTCGGGGTGAGGCCCTGGTCGGCCACCGGCGGATTCCAATCGAGGATCGCCTTGACCGCGTTGGGCTCCTGGAGCGAGGGGCTGTCGCTCACCGCAGGGCTGGTCAGGACACCCTTGACCTGGTCGGGAGTCCAGCGGGGATGGACCTGGAGCAGATCGGCGACCAGCCCGGAGATGGCCGGCGCGGCCATCGAGGTCCCGCTGGTCTGGATGTACTGCCCGTTGCCGACGAGGCACCCGCAGCTGCTGGTGTCGAACACGCTGCCCGGCGCGAGCACCGACACGATGTGAGCGCCGGGGGCGTAGACATCCGGCTTCTGAAAGCCGTCCTGAGTGGTGCCCTGGCTCGACCACGAGGCGATTGTGTCACCGCTCGGGTTCGAGCTGCCGTTCTCATCCACGCCGCCGACGGTGATCACATACGGGTCGTTGGCGGGTGAGTACTGGACCGCTCCCGGGACGTTGCCGCGGTTGCCGGCCGCCGCCACCACGACGATGCCGTGCATCCAGGCGGCCTCGACCGCCGCGTCGAGCGGATCGGTCTTGTAGGACTGCGGTGTGGCCGAATCCAGTGACAGGTTGACGACACGGATGTTGTACTCAGCCTGGTGCTCGACGGCGAACTGGAGTGCGTAGATGACGTCAAGGACGGTGGTGTTACCACTCTCGTCGGAGACCTTGAGCGAGATCAGGTTGGCGTTCGGAGCGACGCCGATGTACTGACCGTGCAGCGGATCGGACGCCGGGCGGTTGTCACCGTTACCCGCGATGATGCCCGCGACGTCGGTGCCATGCCCGTAGCCGTCGGTGGCGGTCTTCGCGTCGGCGTTGTCCACCGCGCTCACAATCACGCGTGACTGACCGTTCGGTCCGGCGAAGTCAGGCAGTGAGCCGTCGATGCCGGTGTCAATCACGGCCACGCCGATGCCGGTGCCGGTGACACCGAACTTCCAGAGGGGGGTCACGCCGAGCGTCTCGTCATAAGTGGTCTGGAGCTGATCGCTGGAGACGCCCTGGCTGCCGGGCATCATCGGGAGGCGGAAGTTGGGCGGCAGGCTCTGCGTGGTGACGGTTGTGTTGAGAGACACCGAGTGCACGTCCGGGTTGGCCGCCAGCGACTGCGCCTGGGCGGCGGTCATCTGGAGAGCCAGTCCGTGGATGATCGGGAGCTTGCCGATCACTCGCCCGTGGGCACGGCCGGCGTCGGCCTGCGCCCGGGCCTGCGACACCGGAGCGTTGAACTGGACGATCGCCTGGATGACGTTGCCGGGATGGTGCTGCGCGAGAGTCGCGATGCGCGGATCGAGCGGAGCCGAGGAACCGGCCGGCGCGCTCGCATTGCCCGCGCTGGCCACGTGCAGCTGTCCGCTCGAAGCGCCGAGTACGACGACGACGGCCAGGGCCAGAATGGCCGCGCCGGCGAGGGCGGCCATCCACCGCATCCGCTCGACGATTTGAACAGAACGTGTCATGTCAGGGCAACCTCCGTGTTGCTGTTGCAAATCCGCTTACCAGTAACTGCTGGAACTGGCGGCTGGGCCATCTCGCGTGTTGTGTGTCGCGAGACCCCTGGCTTTGCGTCCCCGCCTCGCGGCGGGTTTGCCCCTGTGCAGTCCTTGTCACAGGGCTTTTCGGCTAATGGATGGTGAGACATGAGACCCTGTGGACAGATGTATGAGGATGGATGCAGAGGTATGACTTCGGTGGGCGTGGTGTGGGAGAAAACGTGCACGCGGGCGCCCCACTCGACATGTAAATCCGCTCGCCGCGCCCCGGCCACCGGAGCAGTGCGCGTTTATTCACGCCACGCATGGGGATCCGCGCAGCCCCGGGGCAATCGACGTGGCGTGTGCGCTTATGCAGGTGGGGGAGAGCCGGGCGCTGGCCTAGGCCACGGAGCGTAGGCCGAGCTCTTGGCGCACGGGCTCGGGCCGGCCGAGGTAGAAGCCCTGCCCGAGGTCACACTCGAGCGCGACCAGCGCGGTCACCTGCTCGCGCGTCTCGATGCCCTCGGCGATCACCGTCACGCCGAGCGTGCGGGCGAGCTCGATGATCATGCGCACGAACGAGGCCTCGCGCCCGCCCCGCGCCAGGCCGTCGACGAAGGACTTGGCGATCTTCAGCATGTCGAACGGCAGGGTGTGCAGATAGCTGAGCGATGAGTAGCCGGTACCGAAGTCGTCAAGGGCAAATCGGGCTCCGAGCTCGCGCAGCGCGCCAATCGCGGCCGACACGCGCTCTGACTCGTCGAGGAGGACCGACTCGGTGATCTCGAACACGATGCTCCGGGGGTCGACCTCGGCGGCCTGGAGCGTGGCTCGGACGCGGTCGACGAGCTCGGGATCGCGCAGCTCGACCGCGGAGAGATTCACGTGCACGGCGACCTCGGAGCGACCGCCGGAGCCGCCGGAGCCGCCGGGGCCACGGGCCTGCGAGCGACGCGCGTGCTGACACGCCTCCTCGAGCACGTACTGACCGAGCGACAGGATCAGGCCGGTCTCCTCTGCCAGGGGCACGAACTCCGATGGACCGACCAGGCCGCGCCGCGGGTGCTCCCAGCGGACCAGCGCCTCCTCGGCGACCAGCTCCCCGGTGTCGATGTCCACGATCGGCTGGAAGTAGAGCGTCAGTTCCTGGCGCTCGATCGCCAGCCGCAGCTCCTCCTTCAGGCCGTGGCGCTCAAGCACGGCCGCGCCGAAGCTGGGATGGAAGACCTGGAAGTGGCCCTTCCCGGTGCTCTTCGCCTTGTACATCGCGACGTCGGCGTCGCGGATGAGCTCCTCCGCGGACAGATCCCCGCCTTTGCTCGCGGCGATGCCGACGCTTGCGTACACCGCGACGCTCTCGGAGCCGACGCCAACCGGCAGCACGAACGCCTCCATGATCCGCCGCGCCACCTTGACCGCCGCGGCTTCGGCATCGTGGGCGTCCTCGACCAGCACGGCGAACTCATCGCCGCCGAGCCGCGCCACCAGGTCCTCGGGCCGCAGGCTCGCGCGCAGACGCGATGCGACCGACACGAGCAGCTCGTCGCCGGCGGCGTGGCCGAGGCTGTCGTTGACCGTCTTGAAGTCGTCGAGGTCGATGAACAGGACGGCGAGCTCCCCGCGCCGTTGCGCGATTGTCTCCCTGACCTTGTCGGTGAACAGCGAGCGGTTCGCGAGGTTCGTGAGCGGGTCGTGGTAGGCCTGGTGGTGGAGCTGCTCCTGGAGCACGCTGAGCTGTGTGACCGCCTGCTCCAGGCGGTCGTACTGAAGCGCGACGCTGGCGTTGCCGGCGAGGGTGTCGAGCAGCCGAAGGTCCTCGTGGTCAAACGAGCGCACCACGCCGAAACGGTTGGCCAGCATGATCGCGCCGATCACGCGCTCCTCCCCGGGGAGTGGCGCGACCATCGCGTGGGTCACGCCGCGCGCCTCCAGGTAACGCTGCAGGCGGCCGCCGCCGAACGGCCGGTCCAGCGTGATTGCGCCGTGGCCGCGCTCGAGCAGGTGGCGCATCTCGTCGGCGACCTCGGCGTCGACGGGCTCCATCAGCTCCCGGTAGTTGCCGGGGCCCAGCAGGGTGCGCAGCGACGGATTCTCCTCGGAGCCGAACAGGATGATCTCGGCCAGCTCGGCCCGGAACGCCTCGAGCGAGCGGACCAGGAGCCCCTCGAGCGCATGGGCGATCTCGCGCGAGCGCGCCAGCGTGCGGTTGGCCTCGTACAGGAACTCCAGGCGCTTGTGGCGCTCGCGCTCGGACAGGTACGCGCGATAGGCGGCGAACAGGGTCACCGAGGGCACCAGCAGCAGGGGAAGCGCGTGGACGTCGGCCCCGGTGATCACCGCGCCGCACAGACCCAGGCTGGCGTTGCTCGTGGTCACGACGAGGTCCATCCCCAGCATCTGGACCCATGTCCGGAGCTTCACCAGGCCTTCCGAGAGCGAGATCGCGACGGCGATCAGCGAGGAGCCCACCATCGAGGAGGCCTGGGCGGCGATCAGTGCCGAGATCCACGTGCGCGTGTCCACCGTGCCGCTGACCGGTGCCAGGATGTGCACCACCAGCAGCGCGATGCAAGCGTGCAGTGCCAGCTGGCCCAGGTTGAACACCAGCTTGACCGGCGGCAGGCGCCGGTCGAATAGCAGGACCAGGCCGCAGCCGAGCAGGCATCCGATTGCGAACGACTCGGCGCTGCAGAAGATGAGCCCGAACACGAGCGGGATGTCTCCGAGCGAGAACGAGTGTGCGCCGCGTCGGAAGTGAAGGTGGACCACGCAGCGCTCGGCGACCGCAAACGCGATCGCGATGGCCCACCATGGGAGGTGGGGGCGGGCAAGTGGCGGCAGTCCATGAACCGGGCCGGCGTAGAGCGCCGCCGCGGCCGCGAGGATCAGCACGTTGAGCCCCCACACGGGCTGCAGCCCGCGGACAGGGCGAAGCGCTCGCCCGAGGCGAGACGGCAATTTGGGCCGGTTTTCGGTGGCGGTCTGGACGGTCATCCTCGCTGCGCCGACGACAGCTGGCCGGCAGCCCTTCGCACAAGCATCGGCTTGCCCGCCGAAAAGTTGAGCGTCGGGCCGGGGCAGCTATTCAGCCGTCCGGCGACGCCAAATACGGCGCCGTCATGCCGGCCGGCGTCACACACGAGCAAACGGCCTGTGACAGCTCTGCAAATCCTTTCCGTTTTCCGAGGTTTGCAGGCAAAATACGCGGCTGTGAACGGCGGTTTCGGGGCGCTCCTGTGCTATCCTAAGTACACAATCTTCGACGCCCCGGAGCGCGCGCCAGGTTGCGCGGGACCGGGGCGTCTCGATGTCATCGGAGGATCGTGGCAACAGACGATGGCGCCGCTGCGCGCCCCAACAATCAAGGTAGTTATGACGCCCAGGACATCACTGTTCTCGAGGGACTCGAGGCGGTTCGCCGGCGCCCAGGGATGTACATCGGCTCGACCGGCGAACGCGGCCTGCATCACCTCGTCTACGAGGTTGTCGACAACTCCGTCGACGAGGCCCTGGCCGGCTACTGCGACGACGTCAAGATCACGATCCATCCTGATAACTCAGTCACCGTCCGCGACAACGGGCGCGGGATCCCTGTGTCCAAGATGGAAAAGGAAAAGCTGTCCGCCCTTGAGGTCGTGATGACCGTGCTGCACGCCGGCGGTAAGTTCGGCGAGGGCGGCGGCTACAAGGTTTCAGGCGGACTGCACGGCGTGGGCGTGTCGGTCGTCAACGCGCTGTCCGAGCACCTCGAGGTCGAGGTTCGGCGCGACGGCTACGTATGGACCCAGACCTACGAGCGCGGCAAGCCACTGTCGGAGGTGAAGCGCGGTGAGCCCACGCAGGAGACCGGCACCACGACGACGTTCTTGCCCGATGCCGACGTGTTCGAGACGCTCGACCTGAACTTCAACACGCTCGAGGAGCGCATGCGCGACACCGCGTTCCTTACCCGCGGCCTGCGCATCACGCTCATCGACAAGCGCGGTGAGGGGCATCGCGCCGAGTTCCACTATGAGGGCGGAATCGTCGACTTCGTCAACTACCTCAACCGGAACAAAGAGCCGCTCACCAACAAGGTGATCTATTTCGAAGGCGAGAGCGACGAGGGCGCGGTCGAGGTGGCGATGCAGTGGAACAACTCCTATCAGGAGTCGGTCTTCTCGTTCGCGAACAACATCAACACGATCGAGGGCGGGGCGCATCTGTCCGGCTTCCGCTCGGCCCTGACCAGGGCGCTCAACAACTACGCCAAGGAGAAGGGCGAGCTCAACAAGGACAAGGATGATGATCTGACCGGTGAGGACGTGCGAGAGGGCCTGACCGCGGTGATCTCGGCCAAGCTGAGCGATCCCCAGTTCGAGGGACAGACCAAGACCAAGCTCGGCAACCCGGGCATGCAGGGTTTCGTCCAGTCGGTGGTCTACGCCCGGTTGTCGGAGTTCCTCGAGGAGAACCCCCAGGACGCCCGCCGGGTGATCCGCAAGAGCATCGACGCGGCGCGTGCGCGTGCAGCGGCTCGCAAGGCCCGCGACCTAACCCGGCGCAAGTCGGCGCTCGAGAACTCGGCCCTTCCGGGCAAGCTCGCCGACTGTTCGGTCAAGGATCCGTCGCTGGCCGAGCTGTTCATCGTTGAGGGCGACTCCGCGGGTGGCTCCGCCGTCAGCGCCCGCGACCGCAACACGCAGGCGATCCTGCCGCTGCGCGGGAAGATCCTCAACGTCGAGAAGAGCCGGATCGACAAGGTCCTCCAAAACCAGGAGATCCAGGCACTGATCACCGCGATCGGCACCGGTGTCCGCGACGAGTTCGATATCGCCAAGGCCCGGTACCACAAGGTCGTGCTGCTGACCGATGCCGACGTCGACGGCGCCCACATCCGGACCCTCGCGCTGACGCTCCTATTCCGGGAGATGCAGCCGCTGATCGAGGCCGGCTACGTGTACATCGCCAAGCCGCCGCTGTACCGGCTCACCAAGGGTCAGAAGCATCGCTACATCGAGCGCGAGTCAGAGCTCGAGGACATTCTGCTCGGCGACAAGTTCGAGAAGATCGAGATCTTCGATCGGTACAACAAGCCGCTCAAGCTGACCGATACGCGCTGGAAGCGCTTCAACCGGCTGCTCAAGCAGTACGACGGTTGGGCTTCGGCGCTGCGTGCTGCGCACGGCCACGGCGTGATCGCGTTCCTGCAGCAGGCGAGACTGCTCGAGGAGCAGGTCACCGACGTCGACGCGCTCCTGCGTCACATCGCCAAGGACGGACAGAACGGCGAGTCCTACCGGACCGAGCTGCTGTCCGAGAACGATCGCGAGGTCGTGATCCGGACCGTCGAGGCCAAGACCGGTCTGGCCACCACGCATCACATCCCGCGCGCGACGCTCGACGCCGAGGAGTACCACAAGCTGGCCGAGGTACATCGCGAGCTCGTCGAGCTCGTGGGCACGCCGCCGTTCCACATCCAGCTGGGCGAAAACTCAAGCGATGCCCCGACCTTCGACGAGCTGCGCGAAGGCGTGCTCACGGTCGCGCAGCGCGGGATCGAGTACTACCGCTTCAAGGGCCTGGGCGAGATGGACGCGCACGAGCTACGGGAGACGACCATGGACCCGGCGTCACGGACGCTCGTCCAGGTCACCATGGAGGACGCCGCGTCAGCCGACCTGGTGTTCTCGATGCTGATGGGTGACCAGGTCGAGCCGCGGCGTGCCTTCATTGAGGACAACGCCCTGGCCGCCAACCTCGACGTCTAGGGACAGGACACATGGCATCTATCGACACCATCGGCGGCGGCAACATCGAGCCTCGCGGGCTCGAGGAGGAGATGCGCTCGGCGTATCTCGATTACGCCATGTCGGTGATCGTCGGGCGCGCGCTGCCCGACGTCCGTGACGGGCTCAAGCCCGTCCATCGCCGGATCCTCTACGCGATGAACGAGCTCGGCCTGCGGCCGCCGCGCAAGCACGTCAAGTGCGCGACGATCGTCGGCGAGGTGATGGGCAAGTACCACCCTCACGGCGACTCCGCGATCTACGACACGCTCGCCCGGATGGCGCAGGACTTCTCGATGCGCTACCCGCTCATCGACGGGCACGGGAACTTCGGCAACATCGACGGCTGGGGCGCGGCAGCCATGCGCTACACCGAGGCGCGGCTCGACCCGCTGGCCACGGAAATGCTGCGCGACATCGACCAGGACACGGTCGATTTCGGTCCGAACTTCGACGGCGGGAAGCAGGAGCCGCTCGTCCTGCCCGCGCGCTTCCCGAACCTGCTCGTCAACGGCGGCTCGGGGATCGCGGTCGGCATGGCCACGAATATCCCGCCCCACAACCTGCGCGAGGTCGTCGCGGCGACGATCGCCTACATCGATGACCCCGGGATCGACGTCGAGGGACTGATGAAGTACGTCAAGGGGCCGGACTTCCCGACCTCGGGCACGATCCTCGGCCGCGAGGGGATCCGTGACGCTTACGCCACCGGCCGCGGGCGCATCCGGGTGCAGGCCAAGGCGCACATCGAGCCGATTGGCCAGGGCAAGGAGGCGATCATCGTTACCGAGCTGCCGTTCCTGGTGCGCCGGGGCGGCGATGGCGGGGTCATCGAGAAGATCGCCACGCTCGTCCACGACAAGAAGCTCTCCGAGATCTCAGACATCCGCGACGAGTCCGACCGCAACGGCATGCGGATCGTGATCGAGCTCAAGCGCGACGCGATCCCCAAGGTCGTGCTCAACAAGCTGTTCAAGCACACGCCGATGCAGCAGACCTTTGGCGTGAACATGGTCGCGCTGGTCGACAACGTTCCGCGCACGCTGTCGCTGCGCGAGGTGATCGGCCACTACGTCGACCACCAGCGCGAGGTCATAGTCCGCCGCACCAAGTACGAGCTGCGGCGCGCCGAGGAGCGCGCGCACGTCCTCGAGGGCCTGCTGATCGCGCTCGCCAACCTCGACGAGGTGATCGCGCTGATCCGGGGGTCGCAGACTCCCGAGGTCGCACGCAACGGCCTGGTCGAGCGCTTCGAGCTGACCATTGTGCAAGCCCAGGCCATCCTGCAGCTGACCCTGAGCCGGCTGACCGCGCTCGAGGCCGACAAGATCAAGCAGGAGCACAAAGACCTGATCGAGCGGATCAAGGAACTGCGCGAGATCCTCGGCGACGAGGGCAAGGTCATGGCCCTGATCAAGGAGGAGCTGTCGGAGATCGCCGAGACCTACGGCGATGAGCGACGCACCGAGATCGTCCACGCCGAGGGCGAGATCGACATCGAGGACCTGATCGCCGATCAGCAGATGGTTATCTCGATCACCCACTCGGGATACATCAAATCGCTCCCGCTCTCGACCTACCGCCAGCAGCGGCGAGGCGGCGTCGGCGTGACCGGGATGGAGATGAAGGAGGACGACTACATCGAGCACCTCTTCGTCTCCTCCACGCACGACTACCTGCTGTTCTTCACCAACCGCGGGAAGGTGTACCGGCTCAAGGTGTACGAGCTGCCTGAGGCCTCGCGCACCTCGCGCGGCCGGGCGCTGGTCAACCTTCTACCGCTGCGCGAGGGCGAGCGCGTCCAGTCAGTGCTCTCCACGCGCGACTTCAGCGAGGGCAAGTACCTGGTATTCGCGACCCGCAACGGGATGGTCAAGAAGACCGAGTTCGGCGCCTACAACACTCCGATCAAGGCCGACGGGATCATCGCGATCAATATCCGCGACGACGACGAGCTCGTGGCGGTGCGCCGCACCAGCGGCCACGACGACATCATCATGGTCTCGCGCTCGGGGCAGGCGGCCCGGTTCAACGAGACCCAGGTCCGCCCGATGGGGCGCGACACGAGCGGTGTGCGCGGCATGAACGTCTCGCAAAAGGACAACGCGGTGCTGGCGATGGACGTGGCGCGGGATGACCAGGAGCTGTTGGTGGTGACTGAAAACGGCTACGGCAAGCGCACCCCAATCCCCGACTATCCGGTCAAGGGCCGCGGCACGATGGGCGTCAAGACGATCACCCTGACCGAGAACAAGGGCGCGCTGGCCGGTGCCCTGGTCGTGCGCGAGCACCAGGAGCTCGTGTTCATCTCCCAGAACGGCATGGTCCAGCGCACCTCGGTGCGCGGGATCAACCGCTACGGCCGCGCCTCCCAGGGCGTGAAGGTGATGAACATCCGCGACGACGATCAGGTCAGCGCGGTGGCTCTGGTGGTCGAGTCCGACGCGCAGACCGCGGCCGCCGTCGCCGAAGACGACGAAGCAACATAAGAGGTTCCCCCGAGTCCCTAAAGGCTGCCCTCGGAATGCCCGATAGGCAGCTAAATGGGACGCGGGCGGCCACAGCAGGGACACCGATCGCGGCGTGCGGCGATGGCGCTGGCGGTCGCGTGGCTGCTAATCATCGCGGCTGGCGGTTGGGCGCTCGCGACATCCCAGAGCAGCAGCCGGCACGCCGTGGCGGCGCGGGTTCAGAGCCGGACCGAGTACTCGGCGTCGTTCATCTCGATCTACGCCCGGGATCTGCTGGCCCGCGACCGGGCCGCGGCCCAGGCCTGGCTTTCGAGCCCCAAGGTCGGCCCCGCCGCGCTTGAGAAGACCTCAGCTGCGCTCGGGCTGCGAACCGCGGCGGTGTCCAACGCGGCTCGGCATAGCGAAGCCGCGCCCTCGAGCATCCGGCTGACCGAGGCCGGCGGGGTGCCAGTGATCGAGTTCACGGTCGGCTACCGCACGCCGACGGGCGAGCGCGTGTTCACCGGCGAGTACCCGGTGCGCAGCACCGTGCTGCCGACCGTCCTCGGGCACATCTTCGCCATGCCGGGGTGGCGCTCCTACCTGATCGACTTCAAGGGAGGCCGCCTGACGGCCGGACCGGGCAGCCGGCAAGGGCACCCGGTTCGCTTCAGCGCGGCCGTTGCCGGGACAGACTGGCGGATCGTCGTGACCGACCCCGCGGGTGATCTGTACGGCTTCCTCGACGGCACCGGGCGCTGGATCCCCTGGCTGGCGCTCGCCGGGCTGGCGGTGGCGGGCCTCGCGGTGATCTTCCTGTTCGCCCGGCTGCAGCGACACCGCGCGCAGCTCAGCGGGCTCAACGACGAGCTGGCCCGGCTCGCCGCGGTCGACCCGCTGACCGGCCTGCGCAACCGCCGCGCAATCGAGCAACACCTGTCCGACTCGCTGAGCGCTGCGCGCCGACACGGCCTGGATCTCTCGCTGCTCATCATCGACGTCGATCGCTTCAAGACCTTCAACGACACCCTCGGCCACCAGCAGGGCGATGCCATCCTGGCCCACGCCGCCCGCGTGCTCGACGCTGCGCTGCGGGCCGAGGACGCGATCGGCCGCTGGGGCGGCGAGGAGTTCCTCGTGGTGCTGCCCGGCACCGACGAAGAGGGCGCCCTGCATCTGACCGAACGTTTGAGGGCCGCGCTGGCCGACGATCAGCCCGAGTCCGCGCGGGCGCACCAGCTGCCCGTGACGATCACGATCGGCCTCGCCGAGTGGGGCAATGAGTCGATCGGCGAGCTGATCAGCCGGGCCGACTCCGCGCTCTATCTCGGCAAGGGCGCGGGCCGCGACACGGTGCACGTGTCTCGCGATCGTCCGGCGGTCGCTTAAACGGCCGCGCGGCTGGAATCACGCCCGCGCCATTCGCTAATCTGATCATCACCAGAGAAAGGAGGTGGTCCGACTGTCTGAGAGTTCTTGCGGGACCCTGGAGGTGTCTCGCCGCTAAGTCGGAGGCCGACCCCGCGTAGCGGAGTCCCCCCGAGACACCGCCGTGACGAGCGCCGGAGTTCGTCCCACCGGCAGTGCACCAGCTCGTTCCGGTGTTAGTTGGCCAATTTCGTGAAGGGCGCCGTGGTCGACGGCGCCCTTCGCGTTTCTGGAGTGGGGCGGCGCCCAAGGATCGCGTCGAGTTATGCAGGTCCGCCGGCTCAGGTTGGGAGGGCGAGGCCGACCAGGTAGGTCGCGCCGCCGACGATTACGCCGGCCAGGGTCATCTCGAGTCCGGCCGACCACCAGGTCCGTAGGGTGAAGAGCGACTTGGCCGCGCCCACCAGGAAGTGGGCGATCAGCGAGACGATGGCCGCGGTCACGATTGCCACGGTGCCGGTGGTGAAGATGAACGGGATGACCGGGACCATGGCTCCAAGCCCGGTCGAGATCCCGGCGGCGATGGCGGCCTCCTTGGGATCGCCACGATCACCGGTGATGCCGAACTCCTCGGCTGCGAGCGCTCGGAGCATCGCGTCGGGCTGCTTGGCGAGTTGCGAGGCCATGGCGTCCGCGGTCGCCTCGTCGATCCCCTTGAGCTGGTAGAAGAGCGAGAGTTCCTCCTGCTCCTCTTCGGGGTGCTCGGCGATCTCCTGGCGCTCGCGCTCGAGGTTGGCCGCGGCCACCTCGGCCTCGGAGCGCTCGGCCAGGAACGCGCCCGTCGCCATCGACAGCGCCGACGCGACCGCCGCCGCCGCGCCGGCGGTCAGCACGAAACTCGAACCGCCGGTGGCGCCCGACACACCGGCGACTATCCCGAACACCGCCGCCAGCCCGTCGTTGGCGCCGTAGATTGCGCCGCTGATCCAGCCCCCGCCCCGCTGGTGCCATTTCTCGCGACCGATGATCTTGTCCAGCCGCGCCTGAGCCGGGTGCGGCGGCGCCGGCGGGCTGGCCTCGGCGGCGCCGTCGGTCGAGCCGGCGCGCATGTCGTTGACGGTGCGGGAGTGGGCGCGTTCCTCGCGGCGAATCCCGCGCAACAGCTCGTCGGTGACCGGATCGCCCGTTGAGCGCTTGTAGAGGTCGTCGACCTCGTCGTCCTCGGCCGCCTCGCGGGCGGCAAGCAGCCGGTCGACCGGTGCCAGACGCGCCTGGAGGCGCATCCACGGCGACAGGCGGACGCTCTCGCGCGGGGGGATCTCGATCCCCAACTCGGTCATGCGTGCCTCCAGCCGCTCGCGGTGGCTGCTCTCCGCGGCGGCCATGCGCCGCAGGATGTCCGCCTCGCGCGCGGGCATGCGCGCGGCGATCTCCTCGTACATGCGGCCGGCGACGATCTCGCCCCGCCATGCCCGGAGGAGGCGTTCGCGGACCTCACGATCGACATCGGTCGTGCCGGCGGCCATTGGCGACTTCAGACTACCTCCGGCGCCCCCGGTGCGACCCGTCGTAAGTGGGGTCTAACCCGCGGAGCTGCCGCTTAGGCGGCGAGGTACTGCTGCCAGGCGACTGGGATCGTCGGGCTCGCCACGTGGATGAACACGGTGGCGCTCGGCGTCCGGGGCTGCTTGGCGAGACGCATGCCAACCTGGCGGGGAAGCGCGTCGCCCTTGCGCCGGTTGCACGGCGCGCACGAGGCGACGATGTTGTCCCAGCTGGACCCGCCGCCCTTGGAGCGCGGGATCACGTGATCGACGGTCAGGTTCGACCGCGCGCCGCAGTACTGGCAGGTCCAGTTGTCGCGCGCGAACACCGCGCGCCGCGTGATCTTGCGCCGGTGGGTATCGCGGGGGATGCGTACGTAGGAGACCAGGCGGATGACCACCGGACGGACCATTGTGGAGCTGGCCGAATGCAGCTCCCATTCGGCGCGCTCGATCACCTCGGCCTTGTCCTTGAGGAGCAAGACCACCGCGCGCCTCACCGTACACACGTTGATCGGCTCGAACGTCGCGTTCAACACAAGCACCCGCCCAACCTCACGTCCGCGTCGCTGGTGCTCTGGAAGCGACGCGGACCACGCTGGCGCAGGTACTGATGTGGCCATATCTAGGCGCGGAGTCTACCGAGGCCCCTGGCAGATCTGATAAGGGTTGGTTACGACTCCGTCACACCACCGCGGCCGGAAAAGACCCGAGCACGCGGAGCACCTGGACGTGACCGCGCAGCCCGGCTAGGGCGTCCGCTACGTGGGGCTCGATGTCGCGGCCCTCGAGGTCGAGGAAGAACATGTAGCGGCCTAGTCCCTGCTTGCGCGGCCGCGACTCGATGCGGGTCAGGTTCACGTCCCGCGAGGCGAACTCGGACAGGCAGCGCACGAGCCACCCCGGGGACTCCGAGCCGACGCCCCAGAAGACCACGGCCGTCTTCCACGGACCGATCGGATCCGGGCCGATCGGATCCGCGCCCCCCGAATGCGCGCCCCCCGAATCCGCCCCGCCCGAATGCCCGCCGATCGCCGCTCCGCCGCTGCCAAGCCGGCCGATCCCGCCGGGCGCCGCGCCCACCGGCCCGAGCCACACGAACCGGGTCTCGTTGTCCGGCACGTCCTCCACGCCGGCGCGCAGGACCTGACAGCGGTAGCGCTCGGCGGCCAGGCGGTTGCCGAGCGCCGCCCACGCCCCCTCGTGCTCGGCCACGGTGCGTACCGCCTCGGCCGTCGAGCTCCCCGCCAGAACGCGTGCCTGGGGCAGCCGGGTACGGATGAAGCGAGCACATTGCGCGGTGGCCTGCGGGTGAGAGACGACCGTCTCGATGTCCGACAGCTCGAGCGCGGTGCGCGCGATCAGGCAGTGTCGGATCGGGTGGACGACCTCGCCGAGAATCGCCACGTCCTCGGTCTCCATGGCGAGCGCGTCGAGCGTCGCGTTGACCGAGCCTTCGAGCGAGTTCTCGATCGGGACCAGTGCTCGCTGAGCCGAGCCGAAATGGACTGCCATGACCGTGTCGTAGATCGTCGGCTGCGACACGAGATCGAGGCCGTCCTGACCGGCGGTGGCGGTGATCAGTGCCTCCTGGGTGAACGTACCCTCGGGGCCGAAGTAGGCGACGCGCATCGGGTGGGCGGGCTCTCCAAGCAAACCCGATCCTGCTAGCTCGACTGCTGGCGCCCGTCGGCCTCGAACGCGCGGCGGATTGCCTCGTCCTCCTCGGGCGAGAGCTCGAGCTCCGGCTTGCCCTCTAGGACCTCTTTGGCGTACAGCCGGGCCTGGTCGCGGTGATGGATCGAGGAGAGGATGAGCCCGGAGCGATTCGCGTCGAGCAACGCGATCGAGGTCGACTGCCGGCCCGACATCTCGCCGTAGGCGTCGTAACGGATCAGCGCCCGGTAGGCCACGGCCCGGTCCAGTCTGCGCTCCGCCAGTTCCATGCGATTGTCGAGTCGCTCGGCCGCGTCCTGTACGTAGCCGTAGAGGGCCTCGAACTGCTGCTGAATCGACGCGGCGTGGGCGACCAGATCCTGCTCGCCGTCGCCGAGGACCATCCGCTGCGCGGCCCGGACCCGCCGGAGCTTGAGTCCGAGGACGGCGCAGAAGAGAAGGGCCAGCAGGGCGCACGCGCCAGCGGCCAGCGCGACGATCCCAGCGGTGCTGGTCAGGTTGTGCACTGCCGACAGGATACGGTCCGCGTAGATGGGGGGCCCGCCACCCGCCCGCGCCGCCCGCACGCCCACGCCGCCCGCACGCCCACCCGCGTGCGAACGGTTACTGGAAGTCGACCGGGAAGGTCAGGAAGTTGTTCGCGGTGTTCTTCTCGCCGGGCACCGGCACGATCTCCGCGACGACGCTCTGAGACCCTGCGGGCGGAGCGCCGTTGAGCGTCACCTGGCAGGTGTAGGACTGGCCGGCCTTGGTCTGCGGGACCACCGCCTGGCCGCTCACCTTTGATCCCTTGATCGTGACCTTGCACACGACGTTGGTCTCGGTGTTCTGGCCAGTGTTGGCGAAGCTCAGCGTGAAGGTGGGTGCCGGACTGGCCGGAATCGCGTTCGTCGCGCCGGTGGTGAGGGTGGTGCCCCCGACGCTGACCGAGTTCAGCGCATGGCCGTGGAGGCCGGGCGCGATCGGCTGGGAGGACGCGGGCAACGTCACGTTCAACGCCGAGGCGATGGAACTGGGCTGGAGCCAGGCGATCGAGGGCAGGAACTGGCCCGCGTTGACCTGCTGCCCGCCGAGTCCACCGACCGTGATGCCCGCGGCGCGCAGCGCTCCTATGATCTGGGGCACCGTGTAGTCCTTGTAGAGGACGTCGGAGGCGTAGAAGCGGGCCATCTCCGACGCGATCGAGTTGACGGCGCCCTGGCTGGTCTGCGACTGGAGCGCCGGTGGCACGAACCCGGAGATGTTCTTGATTCCATCGGCCCGCATCTGGAGGGCCGTCACGAAGTTCTCCTGGGCGCCCTTGACCTCGTCGGGAACGTTTATCCCCTTGGCCCGGCTGAGTTGATTGCTGGCCTGGGTGGCGACCTCGCTGAGACTGTTCTGAAGCGAGGTCGGGTTGCTCTTGGATCCAGACAGCAGCCCGAAGAACGACTGGCCCGTACTGATCGACTGGGCGTTGATCGCGGCGACGTTGTTGTTGTAGTCCTTGAGCGCGCTGTTGCGGGCGCTGACCTCGCAACTGTTGACGAGCACGGCGATGAGCACGATCGCCACAACGATCACGACCGCCAGCACGATCCGGCGGATCAGGATTGCCTGGCTCGTTGTCGAGCGCGGCCGCCGTCCACCCCCGCCGCCAGTGGGGCGGCGCCTACGCGGGGCCGTCCGTGGCGCTGTACGAGTCTCCTCCGGCTCGTCGAAGAACGACACGCTGCTCCTTAGCGACAAACCAATCGAGGCATCAGCCTCGAACGGCAGCATCGAATCTCTTGGAACCGTCAAGTATGAACCGCCAAGCGGCGGTAAGACAGTTCCGAACGCCCCGGCCGCAAGGGGAAGGCCACGGTTTTCTCGAAACAATGCCCGTGCGCCCGCGGATTCGGCATGGTTCAGAGGCACCGACGGTTCGCCGGCGGAGAGCCGGGGCCACGGACGCGGGGGCCGGCGCGCGGGACCTGGAGCCCCGCCCGCCCCGCAGCGGTGACCCGCGGCCGCGTACGAAGGTGCCGTGGTCCGGGACCGAAGGTCCGGAGCCTCGCATCGAGGATCGCCGCCCGCGCTCCGACGCTCCGGTCGTCCTGGGCCGCTACCGCCTGCGCCGGCGGCTCGGCTCCGGCGGCTTCGCCACTGTGTGGCTGGCCCGCGACGAGCGGCTCGACCGCGAAGTGGCGATCAAGATCCTCCCCCGCGAGCGGATCGCGGGCGGCCGCTTCGAGCGTGAGGCCCGAGCGGCTGCCCGGCTCGCCCATCCCGGGATCGTCACGCTATATGAGGCGGCGGTGGACGACGAGGGGGCCTACCTCGTCTCCGAGCTCGTCCACGGGGCCCCGCTCAATGAACTCCTAACCGACGGCCGGCTGTCGGATCGGGACATCGTCCGTATCGGGATCGCGCTGTGCGACGCGCTCTCGCACGCTCACGCCCAGGGCGTCATCCACCGCGATGTCAAGCCCCCGAACGTGCTGATTCCCGAGCGCCCCACCACGCCGGCACAGCTGGCTCGCCTGACCGACTTCGGCGTGGCCCGGATACTCGGCTCCCCACCGGGCGACTCGCTGACCCGGACGGGCGACGTGATTGGGACCGCCGCCTACATGGCGCCCGAGCAGGCGCAGGGGCTTCCAGCCGGTGCCGCGGCCGATCTGTTCTCGCTCGCGCTCGTCCTGTACGAGGCGCTCAGCGGCACGAACCCTCTCCGCGCGGCTGCCAGCGCCCGCAGGCACACCCGCGCCGGCGTCTATCTGCCGCCGCTGCGACGTCAGCGGCGGGATCTTCCCCGGCAACTCGGCAGCGCGGTCGACCTCGCGCTCAGGCCGCGGGCGAGCGAGCGGGGGACGCTCGGAGAGCTCCGCTCTGCCCTGGTCGCCGCCGACCCACGCGTGGCCGACGAGCCAGGGGTGGTTGAGGGGCCGTGGACGGAGAAAACCCTGACTCGCTCGGGGAGGGAACAGCCTCGCACGCGGGTCGATATTGCTGACGAGGCGGAGTCTGAGGGGTGGCGGCACGTACGTCCGGCGTCCCTCGCTCGCGTGCCGGGTGAGCAGGCGGGGGAGTCGTATCGCGAGGGACGCCGGACGCAACGCGGCGCCACCCCCATCCCCTGGTCTCGGCGGGCGCTTTCTGGGGCGGCTACGGCTGCCCTGACCGCCTGGCTGGTCTCGCACGTACCGGGGGCGTCTCCGCTGCCGGCGCCGCTGATCGCTTGCGTTGCCGGTGCCCTCGTCGCGGCGCTTCCTCGGCTGGGGTGGCTTTTGGTGATCGCGACCCTCAGCGGGTCATTGGCGCTGCATTCGAACCCCGGCGCGGGTGTGCTACTCCTTATCGGCGCGCTCATCCCCGCGCTCCTCTCGCTGCGCGACGGGCCAAGCTGGTCAATCCCCACCCTGGCACCCGCTCTGGCGATCGTCGCACCAGGGCTCGCCACCGCGTGGCCGGCGCTGGCCGGCTTCGCGCTCACGGCCCGGCGGCGTGTCGTCCTGGGCGCCACGGGGTGGTTGTGGGTCGCCCTGTATCGCCAAAGCCACGGGTTGGCCACGGTGACGACGCTGCACGATGCCGCCCAGGACGTGCTCCGGCCCCTGCTCACGATCGGGACCCCCGCCACTTGCGCGGTCTGGGCCGTGGCCGCGCTGATCCTGCCGCTGACGCGCAGCCGGCGCTCGCCGGAGCTCGAGTACATCCGGACCGCGGCCTGGGCGACGGGGCTGGCCCTGGCCACGGTTGCCACGATGAGCCTGGGGAGCGCCGCGCCCAGGCTGTCGTTGGGCGATGCGCTCTTCGGCGCCTGCCTTGGAGGGCTCGTGGCAATTGTCACGAGACGGTTAACGGCACGTGTGAGCGGGGATTGGAATGGCGAACGATTGCGATCTGACCGCGTAGCATGAATCGGGCTTGCGACCGGACGTCGCGGCTGTCCCATGAGCGTTTTGAAGAGTCTCGAGAACAAGATCGCCGGCCTCGTCGAAGGTACGTTCAGCCGCGCCTTTCGGTCGGAGGTGCGCCCGGTTGAGATCGCGCGCAAGCTGGCGCGCGAGATGGAGGAGCACAAGTCGTTCTCGGTGTCGCGCACGTACGCACCGAACGAGTACCGCGTGTTCCTCTCGCCGCGCGATCGTGAGCGGTTTGCGGGCTATGAGTCGGCCTTGACCGCGGAGCTCGCGGGATATCTGCTCGAGCATGCCCGCCGCGAGCGACTCACGCTGCTCTCGCGCCCGGTGATCGAGTTCGAGACCGACGAGCGGCTCGGGCTCGGCGAGTTCGGTATCCAGACGCGGGTCGCCCAACTCGACGAGGAGCCGGTGAGTGCCGCGGACCGCGAACCGGCCCCCGCCCAGTCGGGCCGGACCATGGTCTACAGCAACGCCGAGCGGGTATCCGAACCTCTGGAGGAGCAAGCCCGGGCCAGAGCTCAGACCGCGCTGCTCGTGATCGACGGCCGCCGTGTGGTGATCGGCTCGGAGGGAGCCACGATCGGGCGCGGCCGCCAGGCAGACGTCGTCTTGAACGATCCCAATGTGTCACGCAAGCACGCCGAGATCAGGCCGCGCGGCGGCTCCTGGGTCCTGAAGGATCTCGAGTCGACCAACGGGTCGCAGTTGAACGGACGCCGGATCGACGGCCCTGAGGTGCTCCGCGCCGGGGACGAGATCGAGCTCGGTGCGTCCGTGATGACGTTCACGCTCGAGTAGGAGCCCATCCATCATGCTCGCGCCCGTCTCCGTAGGACTGAAGTTCGGCTTCCTTATCGTCCTCTACCTGTTCCTGATGTGGGTGGCGTGGAGCGCACTGCGCGATTTGCGCCGTGGACGGGAGGGCGTCGTGCGCTCGGATGACGCGGTTCCATACGACGCCACCGGCGTCTACCCGGCCTCGGGCGACTTCGGCGAGCTTGACGGCGACGGGTTCGAGCCGCGGCTGATGGTGGAGCGCGCGCCGGGCCACGAGACCGGGAGCTCGTATGAAATTCCCAGCCATGGCGCTACTCTCGGCCGCGGAGACGTCGAGATCCGGCTCGACGATCCGTTCGCCTCCGCGCACCATGCCCGCGTCTCGCGGGAGGGCCACGTCGTCGTAATCGAGGACCTCGGATCCACCAACGGCACCTACCTGAACGAGGAGCAGCTCGACGGTCCGCAGCCGCTCCATCCGGGCGATCGGATCAGAATCGGCGACAGCGAGTTCTCCTACGAACAATGAGAAACCGGGCTCAAAGCGTGATGAAGGGCGAGTCGTGAGCATGCTCCGCGCGGCCGACACCACCTGCAAGACCGACACCGGCCGGCAGCGGCGCGACAACGAGGACAACGCGTATGCCCGGCCGCCCGTGTTCGTCGTGGCGGACGGAATGGGCGGCGCCCAGGCCGGTGAGGTCGCTTCGCGAATCGCGATCGAGGCGTTCGAGTCCGGCCTGCCCGACGCCGGCAGCCCCGAGGAGCGCCTGCGCGCGCGGGTGCGCGAGGCCAACCACGAGATCTACGAACGCGCGCGCGCCGACCGCCAGCGAGCCGGGATGGGTACCACGCTGACCGCTGCCTACGTCGACGACGCCCATGTGGCGATCGCCCACGTCGGCGACAGCCGGGCCTACCTGTTCCGGGACGGGACGCTCCAGCGCCTGACCCAGGACCACTCGCTCGTCGACGAGCTCGTCCGGCGCGGCAAGCTGACCGAGGAGCAGGCCGCCGAGCATCCGCAGCGGTCGATCATCACGCGGGCGCTGGGACCCGAACCGGACGTCGAGGTCGACACCTGGACCTACCCGGCGCGCGCCGGCGACGTGGTCCTCTTGTGCAGCGACGGCCTCACCTCGATGATCTCCGAGGAACGCGTGCGCGAGATTCTGGTCGCGCACAGCGACCTGGACGCCGCTGGCGACGCCCTCATCAACGAGGCCAACGAGGCGGGAGGCCGGGACAACATCACGGTTGTCCTGTTCCGCCTGGAGGAGGTTGCCGACGGCGAAGGGGTCGCCGACCAGGAAACGATGGTGGGCATGGTCGGGATGCCCGGCCAACCGGCCGGGGACGGTGGTTCGGACGGATCAGGTGATTCGGAGAGCACCGACCGGGCGCAGGAGTCTCGAGGCTCGACCGCGGTTGCCGTCGCTCCACCCCCGACACGTCCGACCCAGCGCCGGCTCGCGCCGAGCCCGCCCGGCGCGCCGCGCCGGCTGATCCCGCGCGCTCCGGTCGTCCAGGGTCGCCCGCCGCGCTTCATCAAGCCACTGGCCGCGCTTGCGGCCACGGCAATCGTCGTCGCGCTCATCGGCAGCGCCGGTTACCTGGCCAGCCGGCAGCTCTACTTCGTCGGGACCGACGCCCAGGGGATCGTCACGATCTATCGCGGCTTTCCTTACGACCTGCCGTTCGGGGTTCCCCTGTACGAGACGTACTACGTCTCGGGCGTCCCCGCTTCGCTGATCCCAGCGGCGCGGCGGGGCGAGTTGCTCAACAACGACCTGCGTTCACAGACGAACGCGACCAACCTCGTGATGGATCTCGAGCAGGGCAAGATCTCACCGTGAGGAAAATTGGGGGCCCACCCACCCGCCGACTCACTTTCCCACCCACCCCGGGCTCACCCACATGAGGGCGCGAAACCGTGAGCTGGTCGGGCTCGTCCCGGCGTCGCTGCTGGTCACCGCCGGGTTCGCCGGCGTGTTCATCCAGCGCCAGAACGCGCTCTCGAACATCTCGCTGACCTACGGGGCCCTGTTCCTCGGGCTGTGCATCGCGGCCCACGTCTTCATCCGGATCACGCTCCCGCGGGCCGACCCTTACATGTTCCCGCTGGTGGCCGTGCTGGCGAGCTTCGGCCTGGTGATGATCTACCGGATCAATCCGACGCTCGCGCGCCAGCAGGCCCAGTGGTTCGTGCTCGGGCTGATCCTGTTCGCCGGGACGATCCTGCTGTTCCGGGACTACCGCAAGCTCGAGCAGTACCGGTACATCATCGTGATCGTCTCGCTGGGGATCCTGATCCTCCCGCGGCTGCCCGGCATCGGCTACGCCGCCAACGGCGCCTACCTGGGCGTGCGGATTCCCGGAGTGTTCGTCTTCCAGCCGGCCGAGGTTTCGAAGATCGGCCTCGTGATCTTCTTGGCCAGCTATCTGCGCGATACGCGGCAGGTGCTGGTCCAGGGTGGGCGGCGGTTCCTCGGCATCACGCTACCGCCGCTGAAGCAGTTCGGGCCGGTGGTGATCATCTGGGGACTGGCCATGGCGATCCTCGTCGTGCTGAGCGACACCGGCACCTCGATCATGTTCTACGGCGGTCTGCTCGCGATGCTCTACGTCGCGACCAACCGGGTCTCGTTCGTGGTCATAGGGCTCATCGCCGCCGGCATTGGGTTCTATTACCTGGGCACGCACATACCCCACATCCACGCCCGTGTGGAGACATGGCTGCACCCGCTGAACCCGACGCTGTATCACGCTCCGCTCGGGAGCTACCAGGTGGCCAACGCGATGTTCGCCCAGGCCGCCGGCGGGCTGTTCGGCCAGGGCTTCGGCCGGGCGGCGCTCACCCTCCCAAGCGGCGGGTCGCTGCTGCCGGCACCCCAGACCGACATGATCTACGCCGTCATCACGGACGAGCTCGGGCTGTTCGGAGCGGTGGCCGTGCTCCTCACCTACCTGCTGTTCGTGGCCCGCGGCTTCAAGACCGCGATGCTCGCTCGTGACTCGTTCTCGAAGCTGCTCGCGGTCGGGCTGAGCGCGATGTTCGCCCTCCAGGTGTTCGTGATCGTGGGCGGGGTCACGCGCGTGATCCCGTTGACCGGGGTGACGCTCCCGTTCATCTCCTACGGCGGATCGTCGATCGTGGCCAACCTGGTGCTGGTGGCGCTGCTGCTGCTCGTCTCCGACCGTGCCCGGAGGCCGGCATGAGCGGACCGATCGTCCGATTGTTCGGCGTGATCGTGCTGCTGTTCGCGCTGCTCGTGTTCTTCACGTCGCGCTGGACGGTGTTCGAAGCCTCATCACTGAACGACAACCCGCTCAACGTCCGCACGCTGCTCGACGAGCTCCAGATCAAACGGGGCCAGATCCTGGCCGCCGACGGCACCGTGCTCGCAAAGTCGGTCCGGGCTTCCGAGAACACCTGGAGCCGCACTTACCCGAACGGGCCGCTGTTCGCGCACGCGGTCGGTTACTCGATCGCCGCCAAGGGAGAGGCCTCAGGCCTGGAGCAGTCCGCCGCCCCCCAATTGCGGGGCGTGCAGACCGGTTTGTCCTCGATCTTCGGCCAGCTCAGTCCGCGACCGGTGGGCGATGACGTCTACACGACACTCGACACCAAGGCCCAGCGAGCGGCGCAGCTGGCGCTGGGGGGCGAGGCGGGATCCGTGGTCGCGATGGACCCGAGCACCGGAGCCATCAAGGTCATGTACGCCAACCCCACCTTCGATAACAACGGTCCCGATCCGGGACAGAACTGCGGCGCGAAGGACTGCCTGGTCAACCGCGTGACCCAGGGCCAATACGCCCCCGGGTCGACCTTCAAGATCGTCACCGCCGTCGCCGGGATCGACAGCGGCCTTTACACCGAGAACTCGGTCATCAACGGGAACTCGCCGATCACCGTCTCCGGTGTCCCGCTCAACAACGACGGCGACCAGAGCTGGGGTCCGCAGACGCTGACCACGGCGATGACGTACTCGATCAACACCATCTTCGCCCAGGTGGCGGAGCACGTCGGGCGTGCCACGATGACCGAGTACATGAAGCGGTTCGGCTTCTACTCCAAGCCTCCGCTCGACTACCCCTCCGACCAGATCGCCGTCAGCCAGCCGTGGTCGAGTGTCACGGGCAAGCCGTTCCCGCCGGGGAGCCCCGACGAGGACATCGGCCGGATCGGAATCGGCGAAGGGGGGCTGCTGGTCACGCCCCTGCAGATGGCGATGGTCGCCTCCGCGGTGGCCGACAACGGCACGCTCATGACCCCGCACCTGATCTCCCATGTCGTCAATCAGGATGGCCAAACGGTCAGCACGACCAATCCCAGCGTCGAGAGTCAGGTGATGAAGCCTTCCACCGCGCAGGCCGTGACGAGGATGATGGAGAAAGTGGTCGAGGAAGGCACCGGTATCACCGTCCAGATCCCCGGGGTGACGATCGCCGGCAAGACCGGAACGCCGCAGATCCCTACCCCGGCCGAGCCTCAGCGCACGCAGCCGGCATTCGTTGCGTTCGCGCCGGCTGATCACCCGAAGGTGGCGATCGCGGTGATGATCGATCAGTCGGACGGGGGCTACGGTGCGACGGTCGCGGCGCCGGTGGCCAAAGCGGTGTTGCGCGTCCTGCTCTCGGAGGGACAGTGATGGCGGGTCTCGCCCCCGGGACGCTCGTCGACGATCGCTACAGGATCGTCTCGCGCCTGGGCGCCGGCGGGATGGCCGACGTGTTCCTGGCAGAGGACGAGCAACTCGGCCGCAAGGTGGCGCTGAAGCTCCTCTACCAGCGCTTCGCGGAGGATCCCGGGTTCGTCGAGCGGTTCCGTCGCGAGGCGCAGGCCGCCGCCGGCCTTCAGCACCCCAACGTGGTCAACGTGTACGACCGGGGCTCCTACGACGGGACCTACTACATCGCGATGGAGTACCTGCCCGGCCGCTCGCTCAAGCAGCTGATCCGCGCCGAGGCGCCGCTGGACCCGGTCCGCGCGATCGACATCACCCTCCAGATCCTCAAGGCAGCCCGGTTCGCGCACCGGCGCGGCGTGATCCACCGCGATTTGAAGCCCCACAACGTGATCGTTGACGACCAGGACAACGCCAAGGTGACGGACTTCGGGATCGCCCGGGCTGGGGCCTCGGACATGACCGAGACCGGCTCGATCATGGGCACCGCCCAGTACCTCTCGCCCGAGCAGGCCCAGGGGCATGCGGTGAGCGCCGGGTCGGACCTGTATTCGATCGGCGTGGTCCTGTACGAGATGGTCACCGGGCGGGTCCCGTTCGACGCCGAGTCAGCGGTCACGATTGCGCTCAAGCACGTCTCCGAGGCGCCCCCGCCGATGACCGTGATCAATCCGAGCGTCCCGCCCGAGCTCGAGCAGGTCGTAATGTGGGCGCTGAACAAGAACCCGGTCGATCGCCCGGCCAACGCCGACCAGTTCATCACCGCGCTCGAGCAGGCGAGGACCGCCCTGGTGAGCGGTGAGCGGGGCGAGCGGACGGCGAGTCTGCCGGCGCTCGCCGGCGTGGCCGCCGGCCGCTATGCCGCTGCGGCGGGTGCGATCAGCAATCCGCCCGCGGCCGCACCGCCCCACTCACCGACGTACTACGACGGGACCTACGAGGTGCTCGACGCGGTACCTGGTGGACAGCAGCCCGACCACGGCCGGCGCTGGTGGCCGTGGCTGCTGGCGTTGCTCGGCGTGCTGCTGATCGGCGGCGGCGTGGCCGCCTACCTGCTGACGCGTCCCGCCAAGGTCGCCGTGCCCGCGGTGGTCGGCCAGCCGATCGCGACCGCCCAGACCGAGCTCCAGAACGAGGGTCTCACGGTCAGTCCGCTTCAGATCACGAGTTCGACGCCGGCGGGTACGGTGATCCGCCAGGACCCGCTGGCGGGGACGAAGGTGAAGGAAAACACGAACGTCTCGCTCACAGTGTCCTCCGGGCCGGGCAACACGACCGTGCCCACCGTGCTTGGCGAGACGCTTGCCCAGGCCAAGGCCGCGATCCAGATCGAGCACCTTCAGCCGGGCCATGTGGTCCATCAGTCGAGCAGTCAGTACTCCACCGGCCAGGTGATCAACACGATTCCCCCGGCTGGCGCCACTCCGCCGGTCGGTACCAAGGTGACGTTCTTCGTCTCGACCGGGCCGGCCGCGGTCAAGGTCCCCGACGTGACCAGCGAGACCGTCAACCAGGCCAAGGCGGACCTCTATGCACCGCCGGGTCAGTTCAACGTGAGCACGACCGACCAGGTTTCGAGCACAGCACCCCCCGGGACCGTGATCAGTCAGACGCCGATCGGCGGCAGCATGGAGCCACCTGGGTCGACGATCACGCTCGTGGTCGCCAAGGCGGCGCCGACGCCGACCGTGCCGAACGTCGTGGGACAGAAGCGAGGAACCGCCGAGGCGATGCTCGGCTCCCAGGGCTTCCCGGCCACGGTCCAGCTCCAGGACGTCACCAATCCGAGCCAGAAGGACATCGTCCTCTCTGAGAGCCCGGGCGCCGGCACCCAGGCCAAGAAGGGGAGCACGGTGACGATCGTGGTCGGGCACTACACGACCACGTCCACGCCGACAACGACGACGAGCGCGCCGAGCACCGGGACAAGCACGACGACCGGCACCACCACCACGGCGAAGACGCCATGAAGCCGGCTCGTGTCGCGGTGCTCGGAGGCGGCCGCTCCTCCGAGCACGAGGTATCGCTCGCTTCCGCGGCGTCGGTCCGCGTGGGGCTCTCAGAGGCCGGTCACGAGCCGATCGCGATTGAAATCGGCCGCGACGGCGTGTGGCGGCGCGACGGCGAAGTGGTGGAGCTCAAGCCCGGTTGTGGCCTCGAGGGCGTCGACGTGGTCTTCCCGGTGCTGCACGGACCTTTCGGCGAGGACGGCACCGTGCAGGGCCTGCTCGAATGCCTCGACGTCCCGTACGTGGGCGCCGGAGTGCTCGCCTCGGCGCTGTGCATGGACAAGCTGATGTTCAAGGAGCTGATGGCGCACGCGGGAATGCCACAGGTCGACTACCGCGCCGTCCGGGCCTCGGCGTTCGGAGCCGATCGCGAGCGCGTGCTTGCCGATCTAGGCGCACTCGGCCTGCCGGTGTTCGTCAAGCCCGCGCGGCTGGGGTCCTCGGTCGGGATCGTCCGGGCCGCATCCGCGGATGAGCTGCCGTCGGCTCTGCAGACCGCGCTGCAACACGACTCCCTGGCGATCGTCGAGGCGGCCGCCCGGGGAATCGAGGTCGAGTGCTCGGTGATCGGCAACGGCGACCCGATCGCGTCGGATCCGGGCGAGATCGTGCTCGCCGCCGGTGAGGCCGGCTGGTACGACTACGAGGCCAAGTACAGCCCGGGCGGGATGCGCCTGGTGGTTCCGGCGCGCGTCCCTGATCGGGTGCGCGAGCGTGTCCGCGAGGTGGCGGTCGAGGCCTTTCTGCTCGCACGGTGCAGCGGTTTGGCCCGAGTGGACTTCTTCATCGAGGGCGAGCGCGTGCTGCTCAACGAGCTCAACACGCTGCCCGGCTTCACGACCACGAGCGTGTTCGCGGCGCTGTTCGAGGCCAGTGGGGTCCCGTACGCCGAGCTGCTCGATCGGCTCGTGGAGCTCGCCTTCGAGCGGCACGAGGCCGAGCAAAGCGTTCGTCATTAACCTGCCCCGCCATGAGCGAAATCGAATCGGTGGCAGTGGTGGGCGGCGGTTTCATGGGCACGGGCATCGCCGAGGCGGTGGCGGTCGCGGGGATGCCGGTGATCGTGCGAGACGTCGACCAGAGGTCGGTGGGACGTGCAGGGGAGCGGATCGAAGCTTCGCTGGCCCGGGCGGTGCGGGGCGGCAAGCTCGATGAGGACGGGGCGCGCGCGGCGCGCGACC
The DNA here is from genome assembly GCA_035504535.1 of Solirubrobacteraceae bacterium. Taxonomy (GTDB): domain Bacteria; phylum Actinomycetota; class Thermoleophilia; order Solirubrobacterales; family Solirubrobacteraceae; genus Palsa-465. The sequence goes on from DATJRS010000032.1 coordinate 41,750, forward strand.
GGATCGAGCTGACCACCGAGCTCGAGACCGTCGGCGGTGCGGACCTGGTGGTCGAAGCGGTCCCCGAGGACGAGCGCCTCAAGCTCGACGTGATGGGCGCGATCGACGGCGTCGTCTCCGATCACGCGATCGTCGCCTCGAACACCTCCTCGATCCCGATCGCCGAGCTCGCGCAGGCCATCAGCGACCCGACACGCGTGCTCGGGCTGCATTTCTTCTCCCCGGTGCCGGTGATGAATCTCGTCGAGGTGGTGGTCGCCCTCGACACGAGCGACCAGACGGTGGCGGGCGCGCGCCGGTTCATCGAGCGGCTGGGCAAGCGCCCGATCGAGACCAAGGACCGCTCGGGGTTCATCGTGAACATGCTGCTCGTCCCGTATCTGATGGCGGCGGTCCGCATGTACGAGGAGGGCTTTGCCTCGCGCGAGGACATCGACAACGGCATGAAGCTCGGCTGCGGGCACCCGATGGGGCCGCTAACCCTCTGCGACTTCATCGGCCTCGACGTCCTCTACGCGGTGTGCGACTCGCTCTATGAGGAGTTCAAGCGCGACGAGTACGCTCCGCCGCCGCTGATGAAGCGAATGGTCGCGAGTGGCCGGCTGGGACGGAAGTCAGGGCGAGGTTTTTACGACTACGGGTAGGGTCCGCGTCCGGAGCCGGGTCACCGGACACCGTTAGCGCGAGCTAGTGCGTGAGCTGGTAGAGGGCGATCTCGTTGATCGCCGCGTAGTTGTAGCCGGGCGGTAGCGCCGTGATCCACACCAGGTAGTAGCGGTAGCTCTTGCCGCCGGTGTTGAGCGCGATCTTCTGCTTTTTCAGCATCGAGGGCATCTCCGCCAACTCGGTCCAGCCGGCCGGTCCGGTCGTGAACACATCGCGATCGGGTGGTGAGTCCGAGCCCCAGATCTGTCCGCGCCATCCGGGGGTCTGCGTGTAGACCCACATGTCGAGCACCGGCAACGCGTGGCCCATGTCGACGTACAGGCCGACGCCCGGCTTCTGGAGCGAGCCGCTGTAGTAGTGCTCGGTCACCCACGCGGTGCTCGTGTTGCCGTCGATCGCGAGCTCGTCGTCCTGCGGGTTCTGGGTCTTGGGACCGGTGAGCGCGTCCGGGTTGTAGTCGTAGGCGCAGTTCTGGCACGGCTGGACGGCGGTCAGGTGGGCCGCCGGCGGCGACACCGCGAGCTTGGGGGCCGAGTGGTGGGTCCGGGTGCCGAGCCAGATGGCCACGCCGACGACGATCGCCACCAGGAGCAGCATCAGGGCCAGCGCGGCGGCGCGGTGCCGGACCCGGAACGGGACGCGGCTCTGCGTCTGGGAGGGCAGGGTGCGCAACACGCTGGTGACCTCGCCGGTGACGCTCCCGGCACGGGCCGTCTCGATCGCCAGCGCGTCCTCGAGGTCGGCGATCAGCTCCGCGTCGTCGGCGTAGCGATCCTCCAGGCGCTTGGCGGTCGCGGCGTCGATCACCGAGGCCAGGGCAGCAGAGATCTCCGGGCGCTTGTACTGCACGTCGGGCAGTTCCTCGCGCACGTGCTTCATCGCCACGGCCACCTGGTTCTCGCCTTTGAACGGGACTTCGCCGGTGAGCATCTCGTAGAGCACGATGCCCAGCGAGTAGAGGTCCGACTGGCCGCTCACGGGCCGCCCCAGGGCCTGCTCGGGGGAGACGTAGTCGGTCGTACCCAGCACCCGGCCGTCGACGGTCAGCCCGTCCTCGTCGAGCGTGCGGGCGATCCCGAAGTCGGTGACCTTGGCCTGCCCCTCCTCGTCGATCAGCACGTTCTGCGGCTTGACGTCGCGGTGGACGATGTGGTGGGCGTGGGCGGTGCCGAGCGCCCGGGCGATCTCGATCGCGTAGGCCACCGCCTCGGTGATCGGCAGCCGGCCGGTGCGCCGGATGCGCTCCTTGAGCGTCTCCCCCTCCACGTACTCGAACACGATGTACGGCCGGGGGTGGGCGGGATCCAGGTCCTCTCCGTAGTCGATCACCCCGACGATGTGCGGGTGCGAGAGCTGCGCGACGGCCCGCGCCTCGCGCCGGAACCGCTCGAGCTGGTCCGAATCCGAGGCGATCTCGCGGTTCATCAGCTTGATCGCCACCTGACGCTGGAGGGTCTCGTCGGTCGCCCGGTAGACCGTCGACATTCCCCCCGATCCGATCCGAGCCTCCAGCCGGTAGCGGCCATTGAGCGTGGTGCCGAGCAGCGTGCTCATCGAGTGCTCTCTATTTTGCGCTACATCGCCGTGGTCCACACCTACTACTACACCGATCCTATGTGTCCGTGGTCCTGGGCGATCGAACCCGCGCTGCGCAAGCTGGGCGTCGAGTTCGCCGGGGAGCTCTCGATGAGCTACGTGATGTGCGGGATGGCGCGGGAGATTCGGGACGCGAGTCATATCGTCTACGAGATGCTCCAGGCGGCCGATCAGAGCGGGATGCCGGTCGACGCTCGGCTGTGGCTGGCCGCGCCGCCACGTAGCTCGTACCCGGCATGCCTCGCCGTGAGGGCCGCGGCCGAGCAGGGCGATCCGGGGCCGTACCTGCGCAGGCTGCGCGAGGGTCTGATGTGCCGCCGGCGCAAGCTCGACACCGGCGACGCCCTGATCGAGGAGGCGCGGGCGGTGCCCGGGCTCGACGTGGAGCGGCTCCGGATCGCGCTCGCCTCGCACGCCACCCTGGAGGCTTTTGGCGCGGATCTGGACCGGTGCGGCGCGGTCTCGCCCGAACAGCGTGCGCCGGGCGGCGAGCGCGTCAAGCTGCCTTCGCTGGAGTTCGTCGGCGCGGACGGGGCGGCGCACGGGGTCTATGGCCCGGCCGACTATTCCGCCTTGCGGGCCGCGGCCGTGGCGGCCGGTGCGTCACCCGGCACTGGATCCGGTCCCCTGTCGGTGGACGACGCGCTGCGCCGGTTCGGGACGATGGCCACCGCCGAGGTGGCTGGCATCTGCGATTTGCCCGGGCCGCGGGGGCCGGCCGAGCTCTGGCGGCTGGCTTTGGAGTGGCGCGTCCGACCCGAGCGCCTCGGCACGGGCTACCTCTGGTCCCTGGCCTAGCTCCGTCTCCCCGCCGCCCCTGGGGTCATAACCCGTAACTCGACTCCTCCCCGGCGGTGAATTCCGATCCAGTCGCGGATATGGCCCACGAGCCGGATCTCGGCTGAGGCGGACCGCCGACTTCCGGGTTATGACCCACCCTCGCGCGCCAGGCGGCGAGTGATCGCAGCAGCCAGCGCGATCCGGTAGAGCGCGTAGGGCAGCAGCGAGCTGTCGCGCTCGAGCGCCTGGATCAGCCGGGTCGAGGCGAGGGTCGAGGCGAACGCCGCGCCCGCTCCGGCCGCGAACGGCACGGCGGCTCCCGCCGGCAGCCCGCGACGCGACAGTCTCACACCCTTCAGCAGCGTCGCGCCGGCGATCACGGGGAGCGCGGCGTGGCGCGAGAGCCGGTTGGCGTCGACCCGGCCGAAGCGCCGCATCCGCGCCGCGGCCAGGGTGGCGCCGTTGCGCGAGACCCCCGGGATCAGCGAGCACGCCTGGGCCACCCCGAGCCACAGAGCGTCGATCACCCCGGCCTCCTCGGCCGTGCGCTCCTGGGGGGAGCGGTCGGCCAGCGCCATCGCCACCGCGCCGGCGAACAGCCCGGCCGCCACCGTCGGCGGAGTGCCGAAATGGCGCTCGATCGGGCGCTCGAACCGGTAGCCGATCACCGCCGGCGGCACGAACGAGCACCCGATCAACAGCGCCCGGCGGAGGTTCAGTCCGCGAGCGGCCTCCTCCACCTCTCCGCGCAGGCTGATCAGCAGCGCGAGCGCGGTGCCGGTGTGCAGCGCGACCTCGAACGACTTGCGCAGCTCGTCGTCGAGCCGGCTGTAGTTCCACCGAGCCAGCCAGGGGATCACCGCGATGTGTCCCGAGGAGGAGATCGGGAGCAGCTCCGCCGGCCCATGCAGCGTGCCGAGCGCCACCGCCTGCCACACCGGAAACTCGCCCGCCGTCGGGACGTCCTGCGGCCGTGCCGGCACCTTCGCTCCCCGGTCCTGGCTCGAACCGACCGCCCCGGTCACTAGGCCACAGCGGCCGGGTCGCTGCCCCGGGCCCGCGCCACCCGCACGATCAGGTAGATGATCGCGACGAGCAGCAGGGCGGCGAACACGTAGTCGACGTACTCGAGGTTGTGGCGCCAACTCTGCCACTGGCTGCCCACGGCGTTGCCGAGCACCCCGAGTGCCGTGATCCAGACGACCGATCCGATCGTGGCGCACACCAGGAAGCGCCAGAACGGCATCCGGGACACCCCCGCCGCGTACGGGAACGCCGCACGGGCAAACGGGATCCAGCGCGAGACGATGATCACCGGAGTGCCGTAGCGCTCGAACCAGCTGTGCGCGCGGTCGAGCTTTCGGATCGAGATGTGGAGCTTATTGCCGTGGCGCTCCACGAGCTCGCGCCGGCCGAAGTAGCCAATGCCGTAGGCGATCGAGGCGCCGATCATGTCGCCCAGCACGCCGAACACCACGATCCCGAACATGCTCAGGTGGCGCTGGAAGACGTTGAAGCCGGCGAACAGCATCGTCGGTTCTGAGCCCGGAACGCCCACCACGCCGGAGGTCAGCGTCATCGCCGAGACCCCCGCCAGCCCCAGGTCGCGGATGATGTGCGTCGCCAGCGTGACGAGCGAATCGGTGACGGACCCCGGGCCGAGCAGCATCGTGGCAAATGTAGCGGCCGGGGGCCAAGGCGCCGCCGTCAGGCGCCGCCGACCACTTTGATCGAACGACGATCGGGACCCTATGAGCGTTTACTCACGGCCATGCGGATCTGGGTCGATCTGACCAACTCGCCCCACGTGCTGGTGATGCGGCCGGTGATCGCGAAGCTGCGCGAACGCGGGCACGACGTGCAGGTCACCGCGCGGGACTTCGCGCAGACGCTCGAGCTGTGCGATCGCTTCGGGATCCCGCACACGGCGATCGGACGCCACCGCGGCGGCCGCCTGGCCGCCAAGGCGCGCGGCCTGGCCGAACGCTCGCTGGCGCTGACGCGGTGGGCGCGCGGCCGGCGCTTCGACTACGCGCTCGGCCACGGCTCCAACGACGTGATGGTCGCGGCGAAGCTGTTGCGGATCCCGTCGGCGACGACGTTCGACTACGAATGGGCGACGGTCCAGCACAACGTCAACTGCCGGCTGGCCCGAAACGTCGTCGTCCCCGATGCGATCCCGCCCGAACGGCTCTACCGCTACGGCGCGCGGGGCAAGATCCGCGCCTATCCGGGTCTGAAGGAGGAGTACTACCTGGCCGACTTCGAGCCCGATGGCGGGGTCCTCGACGCCCTCGGTCTCGACCCCGCCCGCACGATCGCCGTCGTCCGCACGCCGCCGGAGGTGTCGCTGTATCACCGCTTCGAGAACGACCTGTTCGCCGGGGTCCTCGACCGGCTGGCCGGCGAGCAGACGGTTGTGCTCCCGCGGACGCCCGAGCAGCGCTCCGAGCTCGAGCGCCGGGGCGGCTTCGTCGTGCCCGAGCGGGCGATCGACGCCCAATCGCTGGTCGCCTTCGCGGACGTCGTCGTATCGGCCGGCGGGACCATGAACCGCGAGGCGGTCGCGCTCGGGACGCCCGTCTACACCGTGTTCGAGGGTCGTCTGGGCGCCGTCGACGAGCGCCTGATCGCCGAGGGGAGGCTGCGGCGACTCACTCGCCCGGATGACCTTACGGTGGTCAAGCGCGAGGGACAGAGCGGCGCCGGAGCGCGGGTGCGGCGGGACCCCGGTGTACTGGTAGATCTGCTGCTCGCGGGGTAGCGGGCCGCGAGGCCGAAGGCCTCGTCGGTGGGCCCGCGGAATGGATCATCTCCCCGCAACCTTCGCCGCCGAGCCCGTGTTAGGGTCCTCGACTCGCCCGAGGAGGTGCCCCGTGCAACGCAGAACGTCCAAGCTCAGCCGTCTCGCTGGAATCACCGCAGCTGCCTGCTGCGCGCTGGCCATCGCCGCCGCCGGCGCCCAAGCCGCTGCGATCGGCGCCTACACGACCAAGGGCGCCTGGAGCTTCGTGTCGGCGCCGAAGCTGCACCCGCCGAAGCTGTCGACCGACGTCAAGACGCAGTTCAGCAAGCTTTCCCCCGGCTACTTCATGGTCGCGGTGTTCAAGAACCTGTTCTTCAAGCAGCCGCTGACGGGCCAGGCCGGTCCGCTGATCCTCGACCACAACCTCCAGCCGGTGTGGTTCTTGCCGATCGGGACGAACGTCCTGGCCGGCAACCTGACGACACAGACCTACAACGGCAAGCCGGTCCTCAGCTGGTGGCAGGGCACCGTGACCGGTACCGGGCAGACGACCAGCGGCGAGGACGAGGTCGTCGACCAGCACTACAGGCACGTGGCCACGCTCAAGGGTGCCGACGGGTGGGTCATCTCCGAGCACGAGATGATCATCAGCGGTCCCAACGCGTGGGTCACCGCCTACAAGACGGTGCCGATGAACCTCACCCCGTACGGCGGCTCGGCCAACGGTCAGGTGCTCGATTCGGCGGTGCAGGAGTACGACCTGGCGACCGGTCAGCTGCTCTACACGTGGGACGCCCTCAATCCCGGCGGCACGCCCAACATCCCCCTCTCCCAGTCACAACAGAAGCCGTTCCCCGGCGTCCCGTGGGACGCCTACCACATCAACTCGATCCAGCTCACCGGCAACGGCACCTTCCTGGTCTCGATGCGCAACACCTGGACGGCCTACCTGGTCGACCGTGCGACCAATGGGGTGGAGTGGACGGTGAGCGGCAACCCCAAGAACAGCACGTTCACGCTGCCGCGCAAGGCCCAGTTCCACTGGCAGCACGACGTCAAGTTGCACGGCAATGTGCTCACCGTGTTCAACGACAACTGCTGCCTGATCTCGGGCGACGTGGGAGGCAAGGCGAAGTTCGCCACCCCGAACGGGACGATGGAGGGCCTGGTCCTCAAGCTCGACATCCCCAAGCACACCGGCAGCTTTGCCAACGGCTACACCCGTCCCCACACCTACAACGCGGCCTACCTCGGGAACATCGAGCAGCTGCCAAACGGCAACGTGGCGCTCGGTTGGGGCTCTCAGCCGTTCTTCTCCGAGGAGAGCAAGACCGGCAAGATGCTGCTCGACGCCGTGTGGCCCGTGCCGGACCAGAGCTACCGCGCCTACGTCCAGAAATGGGTCGGAATTCCGTACTACGCACCTAGTGGTGCGGTGCGCAACAATGGCGGCAAGGCCACCATCTACGCCAGTTGGGATGGTGACACGCAGGTTGTGAGCTGGAGGGTGCTGGCCGGTTCGAGCGCCAATAGCCTGAAGGCGGTGGCGACCGCGACGAAGACCGGCTTTGAGACGACGATCCCCCTTACCAGCTCCTCCAAGGTCTACAAGGTCCAGGCACTCGACTCGCGCCATCACGTACTCGGGACATCGGGCGCCTTCCCGACCTCGAGCGGGTCGAACAACGGATTGCCGGGCGAGTATTGATTCGCGCGGCATAACGGGTAATTGGGCGGGATGCCCCGGCGGTTATCCAGACTGATCCGTCGGACATCCCGCCCGGTCGCGCGGCTGTGCCTGGTCGCGCTGTTCTGCGCGAGCACAGCCGCCGCCGCAAGCGCTCAGACGACGCAGTCACACTCGGCCAAGAAGCCGCCCGCCAAGAAACCCGCCCCGCCCCCGGCCAAGCATCCGAGCGGGCCGCCGCCCGTGTACGTGTTCCCGATCCCGGGCAGTCATTTCGCCTCGCCGCAGACGCAGATCGCCTTCCGGGGCATCTCGCCGGGGCAGCTCGGGACGATCACGGTGACCGGGTCGAGCAGCGGTCCCCACACGGGCACCATCGCGGGCGACTCAGACGGCGACGGTGGCAGCTTCATCCCCAATCCGAGCGATCCATTCACGCCCGGCGAGACGGTGACGGTGAGCACGTCGCTCAACATCGAGGGCTCCCACAACGGCACCTACCAGTTCCAGGTCGCGGTTCCGGCAGGCACCCTGCCGGTGGAGAAGCGCCCGCAACTGCCGCGGGTCAAGGGGGACGTCTGGTACTTCCAGTCGCGACCTGACCTCACGCCGGCAGCGGTCACCATCACCAAACCGGACCCGACCGCGTCCGGCGACATCTTCGTCGCGCCGCAGATCGGCCCGCTCCAGCAGGGCCCCGAGATCATCGGCCCGCGAGGCGGGCTGATCTGGTTTGACCCGGTGCCAACCAACGACGCGGCGACCGACTTCCGGGTTCAGAGCTACCAGGGGCACCCCGTGTTGACCTGGTGGCAGGGCAACGAGACCGCAGGCGTGGGAGTCGGGCAGGACATCATCATGAACAGCTCCTATCAGGTGATCGACACCGTCTCCGCGGCCAACGGGCTGTCGGCCGACCTGCACGAGTTCCAGCTCACCTCGCGCGGCACCGCTCTGATCACCGCGGAATACCCCGTGATCTTGAACGCCTCCGCGGTCGGCGCCTCCACCAGCGAGGTGGTGCTCGACTCGGTGGTCCAGGAGATCGACATCCCCACCGGCCTGGTCCTGTTCCAGTGGGACAGCCTCGACCACGTCCCACTCACCGCCAGCTACACGCGGCCGCCCAACTTGCCCAAGAAGAAGAGCAAGGTCGTGAAGCCGAACTCGACATGGACCCCGTACGACTACTTCCACGTCAACTCGATCGCGGCCGACGACGACGGGAACCTGCTGATCTCAGGACGCAACACCTGGGCGGTGTACAAGGTCAACCGCGATACGGCGGCGACCATGTGGACCCTCGGAGGCAAGTACTCGAGCTTCAAGTTCGGTGCCGACGCGTCGTTCGCCTTCCAACACGACGTGCGCGTCCGCGCCACCGGGGACGCGCTCGTGTCGATGTTCGATGACGGCGCCGGCCCCCCGTACGTGCACTCGGAGTCGCGCGCGCTCGAGCTTCGCCTCAACGTCGCCCGCAAGACCGCGACCATGACCAAGCAACTCGACCTCGATCCGCCGGTCCTCTCGAGCTTCGAGGGCAACGAGCAGGAGATGCCCGGCGGCGACGATTTCGTCGGCTGGGGGGAGGCGCCCTACTTCAGCCAGTACAACGCGCAGAACAAGCTCATCTTCGAGGGGCGCTTCGTCGACGCCAACATCAGCTACCGCGCCTACCGCTTCACGTGGAACGGCACGCCGACCACCCCACCCGCGGCGGCGGCCTCCCGTCAGGGCAAGAAGATGACCGTGTACGCCAGCTGGAACGGGGCGACCAACGTGGCCAAATGGCGCGTGTTCGCCGGCAACAGCCCGGCCGACATGCCGGCGGTCGCGACCACTTCCAAGCGCGGATTCGAGACCGCGATCAAGGCCCCCGCCCGCCAGTACATCTCGGTCCAGGCCCTCGATTCCAAGGGCCACCAGCTGGCCCGCACGGCGACGCAGAGCGTTCCCTAACCGAGCGCTAACGACGCCGCTCCGCGGCCTCTTTAGGGGCTGTTGACAACATCGCCATTACAATCCCCGCCGCATGCGCCGGCGGATCAGATCCGCGGCCTTTCCCGTTCACCGCCACTCAGTGCCCCAGCTGCTCGTGGACGGGATCCTGGTCGCGCTCGCTTATTACCTTGCCTTCCGCTTGAGGTTCGAGAACGGCCTCGGAGGGTCCAACGACCGCTACGGGGACCTCCTCACGCACACGATCTTCTGGGTCGTACCGGTATCGCTGGCCGTCTTGGCCGCCTTCGGCCAGTACCAGCGGCTGTGGACCTTCGTGGGCCAGCGCGACTACGAGGCGGTCGTGAAGGGCGTCATCGTCTCCACGCTGGTGATCGTCGGAGCGATCGCCTTCCTGCACCCGGTGACGACCACCGCCGACTCGCAGGCGACGCCGGTCAACCTGCCGGGAAGCGTGATCGCGCTCTTCCTGCTGCTTGCGCTCGCGCTGCTGATCGGCGCTCGGTTCCTTGTCCACCTGGTCGTCGAGGGCCGCGTGCGCAGCTTCCGGGCGGCCAAGGGGGCGCGCGACGTGCTGATCGTGGGCGGCGGCGACGGCGGCCGCCTAGTCGTGCGCGAGCTGATCCGCAACCCGCAGCTGCGGCTGCGCCCGGTCGGGTTCGTCGACGACGACCCGCGCAAGCTCGGGATGAAGGACGAGCACGGCCTGAAGGTGGTCGGCACCACCGATTCAGAGGACCTGGCCCGGGTGCTCGACGAGGTTGAGCCCGACGAGGTGGTGATCGCGATCCCCTCCGCCCCGGGCACGCTTCGCGGCCGGGTGGTGGCGGCTTGCCGTGAGCGCGGCATCCCGGTGCGCACGACTCCGACGGTGTTTGAGCTGCTCAGGGACTCAACGGGCCATCTGAACGTCACCCGCCAGCTGCGTGAGGTGCGGGTCGAGGACATCCTGGGACGCGAGCCCGTGCGGATGGAGATCGAGCGAGTCGGCGCATACCTGTCGGGCCAGATCGTGATGGTGACCGGTGCCGGTGGATCGATTGGCTCCGAGCTGTGCCGGCAGATCTCCCGGGTTGCCCCGCGATCGCTCATTCTCGTCGACCACGCCGAGGACAATCTGTTCGAGATCGTGCGTGAACTGGAGGAGGATCGCCACGTCCGGACGGCTGTTCCTGTGCTCGCCGATTGCAGGGAAGAGGAGCGGATGCGCGAAGTCCTCACGGAGCATCGGCCGAGCATCGTTTTCCACGCGGCCGCCTACAAGCACGTGACGATGATGGAAGTCAATCCCGTCGAGGCGATTCGCAACAACGCGCTGGCCACGCGCGTGGTCGCGCGGATCGCGGCGGAGTCGCAGGTCGGGACGTTCGTGCTCGTCTCGACCGACAAGGCGGTCACGCCGGCGACCGTGATGGGCGCGTCCAAGGCGCTCGCCGAATGGGCCGTCGAGGCGGCCGCGCTGCGCTATCCGCGCACCAAGTACGCGACGGTCCGGTTCGGAAATGTGCTTGGCTCCTCCGGCTCGGTGGTGCCGATCTTCCGTCGCCAGATTGCCTCCGGCGGGCCGGTCACGGTGACCGATCCGCGCATGAAGCGCTACTTCATGACGATCCCCGAGGCCGTGCAGCTGATCATCCGGGCCGGGTCGCTGAGCGAGCGAAGCGGCGAGGTGTTCGTGCTCGAGATGGGCGAGCCGGTCGGCATCCTCGAGCTCGCCAAGACGATGATCCATCTCTCAGGCCTGGAGCCCGAGCGCGACATCGCGATCGAGATCGTCGGCGCGAGACCCGGCGAGAAGCTCCACGAGGAGCTGTTCAATCCCTACGAGCGACTCCAGCCGACGCCCGCTCAGAAGATCCTCCGGGCGGCGCGCGAGCCGCTCGAGCCCCAGTCGGTGGAGAGGATCTTCGGCGAGATCAATCTGCTGGTGCTCGAGGGCGACGCCGCCGGGCTCGCCAAGCATGTGGCGAAGCTGTCGGACTCGCGTCTGTCCAAGGGGGACGCGGTTCGCGAGGGGGAGTCGGTTCGGAGCGGGATCCACTCGGATCTACCTGGCCTCCCGACGTAGACTGGCGCCTGCGTCCAATGGCATCGCTCCCGTTCGCTCTCTCGGTTCACCACTTCATCTCTTCGGTCGGAGCCGATGCCGGCTTCGCGTCGCTGATCGGGCTGGCGTTGCTCATCCTGCTGTACTTCGCCCACGCGCGCGAGACCGCGACGCTGCGCTCCCGCGCCGATGAGGCAGGGTTCCGGGTCCAGGAGCTCGAGTCCCAGCTCGCCGACTTGGCCGATCAGGTCGCGGCGCTGCCCGCGGAGATCTCGGTGCGAGCCGCGGGCCACCGGGTCGCGGCAGCTCCAGCCGGGATCGCGCAGCGCGCCGTGGCGGGCGTTGGCGCGTCCGGAGCTGACGGTCTTCCCTTCCCACCCGCGGCGCCCGCCGGCATGGCCGCACCCGCGCTGGCCGCGGCCACCCGGCTGATCCCGATGCCGGAGGTGCCGGTCCAGGAGCCGGAGCCGGCCACTGTGCACGGCGGCGCCCCCAACGGCACGACTCGCGTACCAGTGGCGGCATCGGCGGGGACCATGGAGCGCTCCCTCCCAGTCGCTGCGCCGGTCGGCCCGAGACCAGGTCAGTCGGCCGGACCCGGACGGACCGCGGGCGGTCCGGGTCGTCCCAACGGTGGCCAGTCTCGACCGAACGGCGGGCAGCGTCGGGTGGGCGGGCAGGTGGGCGGGCATCCAAATTCCGGCGGCGGGCAGTCGAATTCCGGCGCAGGGCGTCCAGCGATGCCGGTGCGGCCGGCCCCGAAGCGCTCCCGCACCGGGCGGACGATCCTGGCGGTCCTGGTCGGTCTGATCGGGGCCGCTGTGGTTGTGGGGGCCGTGCTCGTGCTGACCAAGGGGAGCGGCTCCCACAAGCCCAAGCCGGTCGCGAGCACCCTGACCAGCCACCGCACGGCACCAAAGGGCACCGTGTTCATACGACCCTCGGACGTGACCGTTTCGGTGCTCAACGGGACCGACCAGAACGGGCTGGCCGCAAGCGTCTCGGGTAAGTTGGCGGCGGAGGGATTCCGCAAGGGGGCCGTCACCAACGCCACCAACCAGACGCAGACGACCAGCGTCGTGACGTACGCGGTGCCGGCTGACCGGGCCGATGCCCTGGCCGTGGCCGAGTACCTCAAGCTCAAGCCGAGTTCAGTTCAGGCGGTCAATTCGGGCACAAAGCAGGTCGCCTGCTCGGCGGCCGCGCAGGGATGCACCTCGCAGGTCTACGTGACCGTCGGCAGCGACCTATCCGCGCAGTAGCCCGGTCCTGAAGTTGCGCGAACTGCTCGACCTCCCGGAGCGGAGCTCCAAGCCGCGAGAGCGCGGCGTGACGCACGTGATCGACCGGGGTCTGTCGATCGCCGAGATCGACGGGATGATCGAGGTCGGAGGCGACTTCGTCGACATCGTCAAGCTGGGTTGGGGCACCGCGCTGGCCACGCGCAACCTGGAGCGCAAGCTCGCTCGCTATCGCGAGCACGGCATCCCGGTGGTCCTCGGTGGGACGCTGACCGAGCTGGCGATCAGCCGCGGCCGGTTCGAGGAGCTGATCGCCTGGGTGCACGAGCTGGGCCTTCAGTACTTCGAGATCTCCGACGGGACGATCTCCCTCGAGCACGAACGCAAGCTCGAGCTGATCGAACGCCTGGCGCGCGAGTTCACGGTTCTGTCCGAGGTCGGCTCCAAGGACGACACGGGCGCGATCACGCCACCCTACGTGTGGGTCGAGCAGATGCGGGCGGAGCTCGCCGCTGGGGCCTGGAAGGTGATCGCGGAGGGACGGGAGGCGGGCACGGCCGGCATCTTCCGACCCAGCGGAGAGGTCCGGGAGGGTCTGATCGGCGAGATCGTGCACGAGATCGCGCCCGACCGGATCATGTTCGACTCGCCCCGCAAGGATCAGCAGGTGTGGTTCGTGCGCCGGTTCGGGCCCGAGGTGAACCTGAGCAACGTTCCGGTCGGCGAGGTCCTCGCACTCGAGACGCTTCGGCTCGGGCTGCGGTCGGACACGCTGGGCATCGACGGTCGGTGAGCACCACCGGGACTAGAGACGCGTTCGCCGGAATCTTGCTGGCTCGCCACGGCGAGACCAAGGACAACCTTCCGCCGATGCGCTTTCAGGGGTTCCACGACACGCCCCTGAACGACACCGGGCGCGCCCAGGCGCGCGAGCTGGCCGAGAAGATCGCCGCCGAGCCCGAGCCGATCCGCTCGCTGTGGTCCTCCGATCTGAGCCGCGCGCACGAGACGGCGGAGATCGTCGGCGCGCGCATCGGTCTGGAGGTCCGGCTCGACGCCCGGCTGCGCGAGGCCAACCGCGGACGCTGGGAGGGCTACACGTTCGACGAGATCAAGCAGTCCGAACCCGAGGCGTACGCCGCCTGGATGCGCGGTGGCGCGGACTGGCGCTTTCCCGGCGGAGAGTCGCTCCAGGAGCAGCAGGACCGGGTGCTGGCGTGCCTGCGCGACGTCGAGGCCACAGGCCCGCTTCCGAGCCTCGTGGTCTGCCACGGCGGCTCGATCCGCGTGGTGCTGTGCAGCCGCGATCCGCGGGGTCTGGCGGCGTTCCACGAGTTCGACGTCCCGAACGTGGCAGTCTTGAGGCTGTGAGCAGGCTCGCCGGACCCTACTTCCGTTGACGACGTCCCGGCTCTCGACCGGCGCGTTCGCGGTCTTGGTCGCGGCGACGATCGGAGCGTTCTTCGTCACGCAGCACCTGAAGGTGACCACGCCGCTGATCGCCGGCTATCCGAGCTTCGTGCCTGGAGTGATCGATCCGGCCCACCCGGTCCGATGCGGGAAGTACGACACCGGCTCGGCGACGATCTCGTTCTACCTGCAGCACCGGAGCGACACCGTCGACGTGTACGTGATCAGCGACGCGACGGGGCAGGCGGTTGACACCCTGGCGAGCGGCCGCCACATGCGCGCCTACACGCGCCATCCAGACGGAGTCTTCCATTGGGACGGCCGCGAGTCGAACGGGCAGATCGCGCCCGACGGGACCTACTACCTCCAGGTCGCGCTTCGTCACCAGGGTCGGCTGATCCCGCTGACCCAGGCGCCGGTGAAGGTCAAAACGGTCCCGCCCCATCCGGTGATCACGAGCATCGTGCCGACGGCGATCCCCACGGCTTCCGGGGACACCAGGGTGACGATCCACTACCGGGGCAACGAGAACCGCGGCGGGACGATCCTGATCTACCGGACCGACTTGCCGGGCGGGCCGCGCCTGGTCAAGACGTTCCTGACGCCGTGGAAGGGCCAGACCGCGGTATGGGACGGCGAGATCCACCAGCGTCCGGCACCCGCGGGCACCTATCTGATCGGCCTGGAGGTCACCGACGCGGCGTGCAATACGGGCCGGTTCCCGGCGCAGATCCCGCCGGCGCCCGGTACACCCGATACCACCGTTACAGTCGGATAGCCGTCTGTCGCCTTACCGTTTGTCGGTGTGACGGGTTACCTCAAACGCCTGGTGAGCTCGCTCGCGGCCTATCAAGTCGCGGATCTGGCCTCGAAGTTCATGGCGGTGCTGCTGCTGCCGGTGTACACCCGGTACATCCCGCCGGCCGGCTATGGGGTGGTCGAGCTGCTGGGCAACGGCGTGATCCTGATCAGCATCCTGGTGCGCTTCGGGATGATCGAGTCGTTCCTGCGCTTCTACTTCTCCGACGAGGACCAGCGCAGGCGGGACGCGCTGGCGCGGCGCACGGTCGGCTTTCTGCTCCTGACCACGACGATCGCATCCGTGGTGCTGGCCGTCTTTGCCGCGCCGCTGTCAAAGCTCGTGCTCGGCTACCACGATGCGGCGATCTTCCGCATCGCGGTGCTGGGTCTGTGGTCGTTCACCAACCTCGAGCTGGCCTACGCGCTCCTGCGGGTGGACGAGCGCCTGCGGACGTACGCGATCGCCTCGCTGACCAACGTCGCGTTGACAATCGCCTCCTCGGTCGTCCTGGTGGTCGTGCTCGGCAAGGGCGCGAGCGGGCTGCTGCTGGGCAACTACGGCGCCTCGACGCTGGTCCTGCTGGCGCTGTGGTGGACGATGCGCGACCGCCTGCTGACGCGCCACCCCATGGCCGAGGCGCACGGAGTGCTGCTGCGGTTCGGCCTGCCCACCGTGCCCGCCGAGGCGTCGGTGTACGCGCTCAGCATCGTCGACCGCTACTACATCTACCACAGCCGCTCACCGACGATGGCCGGCCTTTACTCGATCGCGGTCAAGCTGGCCGGCGCGGTTGCCTTCATCGTGCGCGCGTTCCAGTACGCCTGGCCGCCGCTCGCCTACTCGATCCGCGACGACGCCGAGGCGGCGCGGCTGTACGGACTGGTCACCACCTACTACCTCCTGGTCAGCGGGATGGTGGTGGCCGGGCTCGCCCTGCTCGGGCGCTGGGTGCTTCGGATACTGGCCGCCCCGGCCTACTTCGAGGCCTACCGGGCGCTTCCCTGGGTCGCGCTCGGTTGGGCCATGTACGGGCTGTGGGTGGTGTTCCTGGTCATCGCCGGCCGGGCCAAGGTGACCACCCGCAACTTCCCGGCGGCGATCTTGGGTCTCGCCACGAACGTGGTGCTCCTGCTGCTGCTCGTCCCGCCGCTGGGGATCGCGGGCGCGGGAGTTGCGCTGTGCGGCGCGTACGTGGTGATGATCGGCGTCATGCACCTGCTGATCCGCCGCGCCTTCGCGGCGCGGTTCGAGTGGCGGCGCCTGGTTCAGCTCACCTTGGTGCTGGGCGGCCTGTCGGCGGCCGGGGATCTGCTGCTCCCCACACATGGCGTGGTCGGGCTTCTGACCCGCGCGGCCGTGCTTGCGGTGATGCCGCTCGTCCTGCTGGCCACCGGGTTCGCGCATCCGCAGGAGCTCGCGCAGGCGCGCGCGTTGATCGCGCGTGCGTTGCAAGCCCGACGAGGGAGGGCCGCCGGTGAGCCGGCCTGAGGTGAGCGTGGTGATGCCGTTCGGCGGCGACGCGGGCGCGGCGCAGGCGGCGGTCGAGGCGCTGCTCGCGATCGAGCTGCACCCGGGTGACGAGCTGATTCTGGCCGACAACTCGGGGGTGGCGGTTGCCCAGGACGGCGTGGTGGTGGTCGAGGCGGCCGGAGAGCGCTCGCCCGCCCACGCTCGCAACGCGGGCGCGGCGCGAGCGCGCGGTGAATGGATCCTGTTCCTCGACGCCGACTGCCGTGCTCCCGCCGGTCTGCTCGACGCCTACTTCGCCACGCCGGTCGCCGGCGACGTCGGCGCGCTGGCCGGCGAGGTGGTGCCGATGCCGGGAGGCGAGACGCTGGCCTCACGCTACGGGTCGGCGCGCAGCTTCCTGTCCCAGCAGGCTCACCTGAACCATCCCTACCGCCCGCGCGCGGTGGCGGCCAATCTGCTCGTCCGCCGCGCGGCGTTCGAGCAGGTCGGCGGCTTCTACGAGGGCGTGCGGGCGGCCGAGGACACGGACTTCAGCTGGCGTCTGCAGCAGGCCGGCTGGCGGCTCGAGCTACGGCGCGGCGCGCTGGTCGAGCACTCCTACCGGGCCACGCTCAGAGAGCTGCGTCGCCAGTGGCGCGGGTACGCCGCGGGTCGCGCCTGGCTCGGCCGCCGCTACGACGGATTCACCCCGCAGCCAGCGGCCACGCGGGCGTTCGGGCGGCTGCGCCGGCGCGCGCTCGCCGACGGACGACCGGCGCTCGGGCCGGGCGCCGGGTCCGCTCGTGGGGCTCCGGCGGCCAACGTGGGGCGCATCGAGCGCGGCCGTTATCTGGCGCTCGACGCGCTGCTGTCCGTCGATGAGCTGGCCGGCCTGGCCCTGTCCAACCGTCCCGCCGGCCGCGCATCCTCGCCCGCGGAGGTCGTGGTCGTCGCCGATCGCTTCCCGGTGCGCAAGGATCCGCTGGCCGAGTTCGTGGGCACCCTCGGGCACGCGCGCGTCGAGGCCGCCGCGCGGCCGGAATCTCCCTGCCCGGTGGCGTCGCAGACGCTCCGGATTGACTACCGCGAGGACGATGGCATGGCGGCTCGGATGGTTGCCCTGCTGGCGTTGGTGCTGCGCCATCCGCTTCGCTGCGCCGCCGACCTGTTGGCGCGCGGACCCGGCGAGCCGAGCCTGTCGGCCCTGGCGCCCGCGGTCTTGCGCTTGCGGCGCGACCGTCACGCGCGCGTGCACGCGATCGGTGGCGAGGATCTCCGCGCCACCGCCCGGAGGCTCGCGCGGCTGGCGGGTCGACCGCTCGACGAGCCGCGGCATTGATGCGAACCGGTCACTGATGCGCGCCCACGTCGTTGACCCATCGGCGTTCACGCCGCCTTACGACCACGCTCTGTGCACGGCGCTGGCCGCACCCGAGGTGGGCCTCGACGTCGAGCTGATCACCAGCCGGTTCCTCTACGGGACGGTGCCATCGCCCGACGGCTACGAGGTGCGTGAGCTGTTCTACCGGCGGGCCGTGGGCGCGCCGGGCTCGCCGGCGCGGCTCGCCTCCAAGCTGGTCGAGCACGTGCCCGACATGCTGCGCTACCGCAAGCTCGCGCGCGCGGCGGACGTCGTGCATTTTCAATGGCTCGCGGTACAGGCGGTCGACCGATGGCTGCTGCCCGATCGACCGACGGTGCTCACCGCGCACGACCTCCTCCCGCGCGAGCCCCGGCCTGGACAGGCGTGGGCCCAGCGCCGGCTGTATGACGCGGTCGATGCGGTCGTGGCGCACTCGGCCTACGGGCGCGAGCTGCTCGTGTCCGAGCTGGGGGTCGACCCGGAGAAGGTGCGGGTCATCCACCACGGCGCGTTCAGGCATCTGACGCTGATGGAGCGCGAGGTCCCGCTGCCCGCCGGGCTCGCGGGCGTGCGCGAACCGGTCGTGCTGTTCTTTGGCCTGCTCCGGCCCTACAAGGGCGTCGAGACGCTGCTCGAGGCGTGGCGTGGCGTCTCGGTCTCCGTCCCCGGAGCGGAGTTGTGGATCGTGGGGCGGCCGCGGATGCCGCTCGAGCCGCTGCGGGCGCGGGCGGGGGCGAGCGTCCGGTTCATCCCCCGGTTCGTGTCCGACGCCGAGCTGCCCGCGTTCTTCCGCCGGGCCGACCTCGTGGTGCTCCCTTACGAGCGCACCGAGCGGCTCGACTGGTCGGGCGTGCTCGCCACCGCGCTGGCCTTCGGCAAGCCGATCGTGCTCAGCCAGGTGGGCGGGTTTGGCGAGCTCGCAGATCTGGGCGCGGCGCGCCTCGTTGCCCCTGGCGATCCCGACGCGCTCGGCGCGGCGCTGGCCGGGCTGCTGGCCGATCCGCAGGAGCGCGAGGGCCTGGCCCGGGGAGCGCTGAGCGCCGCGCAGGGGACCTACTCATGGGAGGCGGCTGCGCGCGAGACAGTGACCTTGTATCGAGACCTGGTTGGATAGCCCGCGCTGTGACCCTGGTGGCGATCGTTTTCTGGGCCTCGATTGGCCTGATCCTGTACGCCCATGCCGGGTATCCGGTGCTGCTCGGGCTGCTCGCCTGGCTGCGCCGCCGTGCCCCGCGGGTGCGGGCGTTGCCCGATGACGAGCTGCCCGCGGTGACGGTGATCGTGGCCGCCTATGCCGAGGAGGACGTGATCGCCGAGCGAGTGGCGAACATCCGCGCGCTCGACTATCCGTCCCAGCTGGTCGAGGTGATCGTCGCCTGCGACGGCTCGCCCGATGAGACGGCCGTTCGGGCGCGTGACGCCGGGGCCGACGTGGTGCTCGAGCTGCGGCGCGGAGGCAAGATCCGGGCCCAGGACGCCGGCGTGGAGGCGGCCAGAAACGAGCTCGTGGCCTTCTCGGACGCCAACGTGACCTGGGAGCCCGACGCCCTGCGGCGCCTGGTGGCGCCGTTCGCGGATGCGCGGGTCGGCTACGTGTGCGGCGAGGTCCAGCTGGTGGATGCGTCTACGGGGACCAACCAGGAGGGCCTCTACTGGCGCTACGAGCTGGCGCTCCGGGCGCTCGAGTCCCGGGTGCGGTCGGTGACCGGCGGCAACGGCGCGATCTACGCCACCCGGCGCGAGTCCTACCTGGTGGTCGATCCGATCATGGGCCACGACCTGTCGTTCCCGTTCAACATGGTCAAGCGGGGCTGGCTGGCTCTGGCCGTGCGCGAGGCGCAGGCCAGCGAGAAGATGGTCCCGACGATCGAGGGCGAGTTCGCGCGCAAGCGCCGGATGATGAGCCACACCTGGCCGATCGTGGTTAAGGGCGGGATGCTCTCGCCTCGGGGCTACGACCCGCTGTACGCGCTGATGATCGTCTCGCACCGGATCCTGCGCTACCTGACGCCGTTTCTGCACGTTCTCGCGTTCGTGCTCAACGTGGTCCTGCTCGGGCAGGGGTGGGTGTACATCGCGACGTTGGCCTTCCAGGTCGCGGTGCTGATGGCGGCGGCGCTAGCCGGCGTCGTCCCGTCCCGGCTTCTGTTGGTGGCCCGTTACTACGTGCTGACGACGGCGTCGCTCGCGGCCGGGCTATGGGACTGGCTGGTGCACGGCACCTCGGCGGGCTGGGAGCCGGCGGAGGGGACGCGGTGACGCTTCAGCGGGCGCTCGACTTGGCGATCGCCGGACCGCTGTCGGTCCTGAGCGCTCCGGTCGTGGCCGTGCTCGCATTGCTCATCCGGCTCGAGTCGCCCGGCCACCCGCTCTACACCCAGACCCGCGTGGGCAAGGATGGCGAGCTGTTTGAGATCTACAAGCTGCGCACGATGGTCCGGGGAGCGGAGTTCACCGGAGCCGGGCTGGCCATCCAGGAGGGCGATGACCGGATCACGCGGATCGGGGCGTTCCTGCGCCGCTACTCGCTCGATGAGCTCCCGAATCTCTGGAACGTGCTGCGGGGCGAGATGTCGATCGTCGGGCCGCGCCCGACGCTGCCGGTGCAGGTGGATCAGTACACCGAGCGTCAGCGCGGGCGGCTCGCGGTCAAGCCGGGCATCAGCGGCTGGGCCCAGGTCAACGGGCGCGCCTCGCTGCCCTGGCCGGAGCGGATCGAGCTCGACCTGTGGTACGTCGAGCACCGCTCGCTGCGGTTGGATCTGCAGATCCTGGCGCGGACGGTGCGGATGGTGCTGGGTGGCGAGGGGATCTACAAGGGAGAGAGAGGCGGATGGATTCCTCCAAGCGGGACGTAGCCGTCCTACTGACCGGCGTGGGCAAGCGCTACGACATCGTCTCGGCCTTCGCCCAGCACGCCACCGTGGTCGCCGCCGACCCCAATCCGCTCGCGCCCGCCCAATACGCCGCACACCACCGCCGCGCCGTGCCGCGGATCGATGACCCGGACTACGTACCCGCCCTTCGCGCGCTGTGCGACGAGTTCGGGGCCGTCGCGGTCGTGCCGCTGACGGATCTTGATCTTCACGTCCTGGCGGATGCCCGGGCGGCGGGTGAGCTGCCCGCCTTCGTCCCCGACCCGGAGATCGCCCGCGCGACGTTCGACAAGTACGAAACGCATCTACTGCTGACTCGGCACGGGTTGCCCTCGCCGCCCACGGGGCTGCCGGGGGAGCCGGTCGAGCACTTCCCGGTCATGGTCAAACCGCGCTGGGGCTCGGGTGCGCGCTCGATCCACCGGGCCGACGACATCCACGCCGCGGAGTTCTTCGTGCACTACATCGCCGAGGCGGCGATGGTCCAGTGGTTCATGGACGGGCCGGAGTTCTCGATGGACGCGCTGTGCGACCTGCAGGGCCGCTGCCTGAACGTGATCCCGCGGACGATGCTCGAGTCGCGGGGCGGGGAGTCGATCAAGGGCACGGTGATCGCCGACCCCGAGCTGGTCTCGCTCGGCCAGCGCGTGGTCGAGGCCCTGGGGGTGCGCGGGCCGTGCACGGTGCAGGCCTTCCGCGACCGGGAGATCGGCCTCGGCATCACCGACGTCAACACGCGCTTCGGTGGCGCCTTCCCAGCGCCGATGTACGCGGCGCTCCCGGGCCGGACCTACCCGGAGCTGATCGTGCGGATGGCGTGCGGAGAGACCGTCGAGCCGCACGTGGGCGAGTTCCGGGCCGGTGTCACGTTCACCCGCTACTACTGGCAGCTCGAGCTCGATTCGGAGCTACAGCCCACCGGTCGCGACATCGTCGACCCACCCGGGCCTCCGTCCCCGAGGCCGTGATGGGTTACCCCCGCTATAGGGGGTTAAGTCATCACGGCCTTCTCGAAACAGACGCTCGTCGGCGACGCGACATACGGGCCGAAGCGGGGAACGTTCGCGTAGCCGGAGGTTTCGTACAAGCGGATCGCGGCTGGCTGGTACACGCCGGTTTCGAGGACGACCGTGGTCGCGCCGAGCGCTGCGGCCCGTGCTTCGAGCTCGGTCAGGATCTGCCGCGAAAGGCCGCGCCCCCGGAGGGGTGGGCGGACGTACATGCGCTTGAGCTCGGCCACTGCTCCGCTCTCCCTCGCCAGCCCGGGGGCGTGCAGCATGCGGACCGCGCCACACCCCGCCGGCTCGCCGTCCAGCCACGCGACCACGAAAGCGCCGGCACCCTCGGCGACCTCCTCCGCCGCGAGCGAGTGGAACCGCTCCTCGGGCTTGTAGTCGCGGCTCAGCTCGGCGTTGAGCTCGGCGATCAGCTGCTGCGCCACCGGCGAGTCCAGCGGCTCGTCGCGAATGTCGACGCCGGCCACGGCGCGGTCAGGCTCGCGCAGTGCCGGCGCGCCGGCGTGGTTTCTTGGGCTCACCCCAGCACTCGTCCACGAACGTGGCGATCTTGCGGGTGAGTCGCTCCGGGCTGACGCGCAGCTCGATGATCGAGTTGGCGTCGACCAGCCGCCCGTTCGGCAGCTCGGCGGCGAGCATGTCGGCGTCCGAGAACGGGTGCACAGGATCGCGAGGATGCCCGATCACCAGCGCCGGCGCCTTGAAGCCCTGGCGCGTCTCCCGATCGGGGGCGGTGCGGCCGAACAGGATGCCCTGGAGCACTGCGCCGCTGGGGCCTGGCTCCTGGCCGAACCAATCCAGGGCCAGCTCGGCCAGGAACGGGACGCCCAGGCGCGGCACCCTCCGGGCGGCCAGGGCGAGCGCCTTCATGACGGGCTCGCCGTGGGTGAGCGCGAACAGCAATGGCGCGAACGCCAGTGCGCAGGCGGGAATCGCCTTATCGAGCACCGGCATCTCGATGATCATCCCGCGCAACCGACCCGGCGCCAGGGCGGCGACCTCGAGCGTGACGTTGGCCCCGAGCGAGGTCCCTCCGACGATCGCGTGCTCGAGCTCCAGATGGTCGAGCAGCGCCACCGTCTGGCGGGCGAACTCGGGCATCGAGTAGCGGCCCATCTCCTCCGGCCGGTCCGACTCGCCGTGCCCGAGGAAGTCGAGCGTCACCACCCGGTTGCCGTGGGCGGCCAGATCGGCAGCCAGTGGCGACTGCATCCTCTGCGAGAGGAGCAGGCCCGGCAGCAGCACGGTGGTCCGGGGTCCCTGCCCATGGATCGTGTAGGCGAGCCTCTGTCCTTCGTAACGGAAGAACGCCATCGATTTCAGGATACCCTTAGGAGTTGACTGGCTAGTCAGCCAGGGCCGTGCGCGGTACCTTGCACGGGCGATACCACTGAGGAGGACCCACGAAAATGGCAAAGACCTTGCGATCGCTGAATGGGCAGGTGGTCGCGATCACCGGGGGAGCTCGGGGGATCGGGCGCGCTACTGCGGCGGCCCTGATTGCGCAGGGGGCGCGTGTGGGCATCGGCGACATCGACGCCGCGCTCGTCGAGCAGACGGCAATTGATTTGGCCCCCACCCACCGTGGCGGCACGATCGGGCTCCCGCTCGACGTGACCGATCGCGAGAGCTTCGTCAGCTTCCTCGACGAGGTCGAGCGCCAGCTCGGACCACTCGACGTGCTGGTCAACAACGCCGGGATCATGCCGATCGGGCCCTTCATCTCGGAGACGGACGCCCAGGCGGAGCGGATGATCGCCATCAACATCCATGGCGTGATCCTCGGCTCCAAGCTGGCCATCGAGCGGTTCACGCCGCGCGGCCGGGGTCACATCGTCCAGCTCGCCTCGATCGCGGGCAAGGGCGGGTTCCCCGGCGTCGCCACCTATTGCGCTTCCAAGCACGCCGTGGTCGGGCTGACCGAGTCGCTGCGGGCCGAGCTCCGCGACACCGGCATCGAGATGCACCAGGTGCTTCCGATCGGCGTCAACACCGAGCTCTACTCGGGCGTGTCGGCGGCGCGCGGGCTGAAGACCCCCGAGCCCGAGGACGTCGCCAACACGATCGTTGAGCTCCTCCAGACCGGCAAGTTCGAGCTCTTCGTGCCCAGGAGGGTGGGCACGCTGGTCCGCCTCCAGGGGCTCTTGCCCCGCCGGATCGTCGACGCGATTGTCCGCCTGACGAAAGGCGATCAGGTGATGCTGGCGGCCAACCCGACCGCCAGGGCGGCCTACGACGCGCGCCTGAACCAGATGATCAACGGAACCGTGCCGGCGCCGTCGACCGACCAGGAGCGAACCGCGGCCTAAGCGCTCTCTCTACGCGGGCGAAGAGGCCAGCCAGTCGGCGATCAGGCGCCCGATCTCTGGGCCGGCGTCTTCCTGAAGGAAGTGGGAGGCGCCGGCGATCACGTGGTCGATCTCGCCACCGAGTGCGGCCGCGAACCGCCGGCCGGTCTCGAGTGGGATCACCGGGTCGGACTCGGCCCACAGGAACAGCTTGGGACGCGAGTCGCCACGCAGCGCCTCCAGCACCCGCCCGCACTCGGCCGCGCCGGGCTCCTCCGGCGTCAAGGGCAGGATCAAGGGGAACGCCCGGGCTCCGGCCTTGGACGCCGGGTTGATGAACGGAGCGTCGTAGGCCGCGATCACTTGGTCGCCGGGATCGTTCAGGCAGGCACGGCGCACGAGCAGCCCGACCGGGAGGTCCTCCGTGCGCTCGACGAAGTTGCGAAACGCCATCCAGGCGTCGTTCATGTGCTGATAGCCGGTGAACAGCCCGGTGTCGAGGACGACAATGCGTGCGACCCGCTCGGGCTGATCCACCGCCACCCGCAGCCCGACCGGGCCGCCCCAGTCGTGCACGACGACCGTCAAATCGCGTAGATCGAGCTCCTCCAGCAGCGCCCCGACGCTCGCCGTGTGGCGGTCATACGTGTACCAGCCGATGTCGGTCGGCTTGTCCGAGCGGCCGAAGCCCGGCAGGTCGGGCGCGATGCAGCGATAGCCGGCGTCGCGGACGGGCGGGATCACCTTGCGCCACAGGAACGACCAGGTGGGCTCGCCGTGTACGAACAGGACGGGCGGGCCGTCGCCGGCGTCGACGTGGGCCAGTCGCAGGCCCTCGAACTGGCGATACGCGGCGTCGAACCCGAGCCCGAACTCGGGGAGGCCGGCGAGCAGCTCGTCGGGTGTCCGGATCGCGTCGGTCATCGCTTGGCCGGAACCTGACGCTTCAACCAGCTGACGATCAAGCGCCCGACCTGGTGCCCGGCGTCCTCCTGAAGATAGTGGCCGACCCCCTTGATCACGTGGTCGACGTCGGCGCCGATCGCCCGGGCGAACCGGTAGCCGGCCTCGATCGGCAGGATCGGGTCGCCCTCGCTCCAGATGATCAGCTTGGGCCTTCGATCTGACGCGAGCGCGTCGAGCACGCGCTGGCCGGTCGCGGCTCCGTCCATCTGCGGCGAGGTGGGCAGGATCAGGGGGAACGCGCGCGCACCGGCCTTGGCCGCGGGGTTGGGGAAGGGCGCCTCGTAGGCGCCCAGGACGCTCGGTGACAGGACGCTCTTGCACCCCGCGCGGATCAGGAACGACACGGGCAGATCCTCGCTGTGCTGGGCGAGCTCGCGGAAGGCCAGCCAGGCGTCGGTCATCTTCTGGTAGCCGGTGAACAGCACGGTGTCGAGCACGACCATCCGCCCGATCCACTCGGGGTGCTCGACCGCCACACGTAGACCGATTGGGCCGCCCCAGTCGTGCACGACGAGCGTCGCGTCGCGAAGCTTGAGTTCGGCGAACAGCCTGGCCACGCTGTCGGTGTGCCGGTCGTACGTGTACCAGTCGACGTCGATCGGCTTGTCCGAGCGACCGAACCCCGGCAGGTCGGGCGCGATGCAGCGATACCCGGCGTCGCGGACGGGCGGGATCACCTTGCGCCACAGAAACGACCAGGTCGGCTCTCCGTGGATGAACACCACCGGCGATCCCTTGCCCTCATCGATGTGCGCGAGCCGGAGCTCGCCGTACCGGCGGTAGCGCGGCTTGAACGGGAAGTCCGGAAGGCGCACCAGCAGGTTGTCGGGGGTTTGAACGATGCCCAGCAAGGAGCGTCAAGCTAGCGCTCCGGAAGCCGCAGCGCGGCGATTCACGGACCATGCACAAGCGCTTGCGAGGCATCCGAGGCGACGGTGACCTCGATCACCGAGGGGAAGCGCTGCCACGCGATCAGGTTGAGCGCCTGCAGCCGGTCGAGCATCGCTTGGAAGGCGTCCGCCTGGGCCTCGTTCACGTAGCGACGGGCGATCGTGAACGACCAGCCGGCGGCGGCCGGAGGGTCGCTGTACCCGAGCAGTTGCTGGTAGCGCTGATCGCTGACCGCGCTGGTCACCGTCAGGGTGCTCGTCGGGTCGTGCGAGAGGGTGCGCACGCGCGCGGCGAGCTCGATCAGAAGGTCGAGGGCCGGCCCGCGCAGGCCCCGGTAGAGCGCCGCCGGGAAGTGAAGCTGCCCGGCCAGCGAACCGATGCCCGGGTCATAGCTGAGGCCCAGGGCCGCCGCATTCGAGGGCAGCGGCAGGATCGTCCGCGCCGCGTAGGCCCGGTCGAGCGCATCGGGATCCGCGAACGGGGCCACGGCGTCGGGCGGGTGCAGGACGAAGGCGTCCGAGCCGGTATCGGTCTGGAGGAAGCTCAGACGGTTCAGCGCCGCACGATCGGTCCGGTACAGGCGCATGAGGAGCTCGGCGCCCAGCAGGCGCCAGTAGTAGAGCGAGGAGTCGTCGCCGAAGCTCGCGAGCAGGTCGAACGCGGCGGTGTGGTGATCGGGCGCGGTGTCGAAGTACAGCTGGACGTAGGGCACGGGAGCCCCGCCGTCGTAGTCGTCGAGCACGGTTTGCAGGTTGCCGATCCCCATGTGGTAGGACTCGAACGCCAGGTCCCAGCGGCCGAAGCGCGACTCGGCGAGCTTCAGATAGCGAACCGTGGCAGCGAGCTCCTGGCGGGGATCGAAGCGCTCGTCGGCGCCCGCCCGCTGGCGCTCCAGCCGGGCCACGCGTGCGTTCTGTCCCTGCGCCGCGGCGTCGTCGATCTGGCCGGTGAGCTGGCGGCTGCGCGCCAGGTTGATGTTCATGCCGAGCAGCGACTGCCCGGTCTCGGCCAGAATCTGGGTGAGCCCCGAGGCGTTGACGGGATTCCCGCCCACGATCGCGTTGGGGTCGCCGGCGCTCTCGACGAACACGAGCGCCTCGAGCAGGCTCGGGTCGATGCCGGTGCCGGCGACGGCCTGGTCGATGAGCGGGCGCCACGCGGCCACACGGGCCGCGGTGGCGAGCGCGCCGCCTGGGCTCTTGACGTACAGGGCGTTGGCTTCGCCGGCGGTGGCGCGGGCCACGAAATCCGACTCGCGGCTCGACACGTAGGCGAACGGGTCGCCGGGCTTGGCGGGCTGACCGATGCCCGGCAGCGGCAGCGGTGGAGGCGGCGCGGGGCCGCTCGCCGTGAGCAGGACGGTAAGCGCCGCGGCGATTAGGACGAGCGCGCCGCCGGCAATCGCCAGGCGTCTGCGACCGGCCTGCTTGCGCCGGGAGCGCACCTCGTCATGAGCCGTAGTAGAGGAGGAGCGGTCGCCCGTGGAGCACTCGGCTGCAGACTGCCGCGTGCGCCGGGTCCACGCCGCTCAGGAACACCTTCCAGCCGTTGCCGGCGACCGGGTAGATGTTGATCAACGGGTGCGGGTGGGTCTTCACGTAGCTCGGGTTCACGTACAGGACGCCGGTCTTGATCCCGGCGTACCAGGCGAACGCGCTCTGGTACTCGATCGGGATGTTCGGTTGTCCGCAGTCGAACATGTTCGATACCCCGAGGGTCCGCACCACGCCGGACAGCCGGCCAATCAGAACGGTCCGCTGGCGCTCGAAGCGCAGATCGACGTGCTCGAGCCGCTCCTGCCGGTGCGCGGCTCCTGCGAGCGAGCCGGCGATCAGGACCAGGACCAGGACGGTGCCCCAGGTACCCACGTGTGTGGCCAGTCGCGGGCCGAACCGGCCGCCGTCCACCCGACGGGTCAGCTGCGCCAGGAACGCCGGCAGTTCGTGGACGATCCGGCCGACGAAGATACCGGCGAGGATCCCGACCACCGCGCCGGCCTCGAACATGTAGCGCGGCACGGCGGGGAAGCCGTGCAGGGCGAACGCGATCTCGACCAGCACCCAGATCAGCGCGCCCGCAGTGATGAGCAGGATCGCGATCCGCCGGCGCCAGACGGCCCACGCCACGGTCAGCACCGCCAGGAGCCAGAGCGTGTTGGGCAGCAGTTCGTGGAAGCGCGTGATCACGCCCGTGACCTTGTTGCCGTGGATCTCCCTGGGTGAGTTCTCGGCGACGTTGCCGGCGGTCAGGATGCTCTTGGAGGTGATGCCCGGGATCCCGAACCACAGGAACACGAGCAGCACGACCGAGGCGTACAGCCACTTCCGGTAGCTCGGGACGTAGCGCCACAGCCACAGCCCCGCCAGCCCGTAGAACGGCCACACCTCGGGGCGGCCGAGCGCCCCGAGCCACCACATCCAGAACGCGGCCTTGTGGTGGCCGGACAGATGCAGGTCGATCGCCAGCAGGCAGAGCGACACGATCATCGTGTCGGATTCGGCGCTGAGGATGTAGTGGGTGTAGTTGTAGTTCCCGACCGGGTCCTGCATCGCGAGCACCGCGCAGGCCGCGACCAGCCCGGCGACGTAGGAGGCGTAGCGCCGCTCGGGTCGCGAATAGGTCAGACGGAAGGCGATCCGCCAGGCGAAGATCAGGCCGCTCAGCGAGATCGCCACCGAGGTCACCATCCACAGCCAGAGCGCGTAGTGCCCGAAGACCGCGTAGGGGACCGTGAACAGGTACGGCAGCGGCTTCCACGAGGGTGCGCCGTTGGTATCCAACGCGAGGTGGATGGTCAGCTTCCCCCACACGAGCCACCCGTAGGGGTCGTAGCCCGGACGTGTGCGGGCGTACAGCACGATCGCCAGCGAGACGATCAGCAGGCCGAGGGCCGTCAGCACCCACCGGTAGCGGTGGGCGAGGTTCTTGAGGTCGGCTTGCGTGTTCGGGCGCCGCTCGCTGTGAGGCGGCCCGGACGGGACTTCGACCGACGGGACGTCTAGGGTCTGCTCAGACACGGAGGCGGCCCGGACGGTAGCAGTAGCCGTGTACGGCTGCGGTCGGCTCCCAGCGGGCTGTGATCCCGGCTCTGGACGGGGTACAAGGATCCCACCCACCCACCCCCACCACCCCCACCCACCCACCCCCACCACCCCATGGATGGGGCGAAGCGGCCATATCAGATCCGTGTCAACTCAGAGACGTCTTATCTCTCGCGTACGGTTAGTCGGCTATCCTCGTGCGCTCGCGGGCCACGAATCGCCTGGAAGCTGGCCCACGACGAGCGACCTCGCACGCCGAGGGCGCTGAAGATCCCGCAGTCAACGCCAGGCACATTGGAGCGGCTACATGCGAATTCTGGTTCTTGGCGGCGACGGATACCTCGGCTGGCCGACCGCGCTTCACCTCAACGCCCTCGGGCACGAGGTGGCGGTAAACGACAACTTCGCGCGTCGCGGCTATGACGAGGAGATGGGCGTCGAGAGCCTGGTGCCGATCGCCACCCTCGAGGAGCGCCTGTCCGCCTGGACCGACGTCTCCGGCAAGACCATCAAGGGCTATGTCGGGGACCTGTGCGACGCCGCCTTCGTGCACGAGATGGTGGGCGACTTCCGCCCGGACACGATCGTCCACTTCGGCGAGCAGCGCGCGGCTCCCTACTCGATGATCTCCCAGGCCCACTGCGTGTACACGCAGACCAACAACGTGGTCGGCAACCTCAACGTGATGTACGCGATCGCCGACATCGACCGCGACATCCACCTGGTCAAGCTGGGCACGATGGGCGAGTACGGCACGCCGAACATCGACATCGAGGAGGGCTGGCTCGAGGTCGAGCACAACGGGCGCAAGGACCGGATGCTGTACCCCAAGCGGCCGGGCTCCTTCTACCACCTCTCCAAGGTGCACGACAGCCACAACATCGAGTTCGGCTGCCGCATCTGGGGCCTGCGCGCCACCGATCTCAATCAGGGGGTCGTCTATGGCGCCGACACCGAGCAGACCAAGCTCGACCCGCGTCTGGCCACCCGCTTCGACTACGACGGCGTGTTCGGCACGGTGCTCAACCGGATGGTCATCCAGGCGGTGCTCGGACATCCGCTGACCGTGTACGGAAACGGCTCGCAGACCCGCGGCCTGATCAACATCGTGGACACCGTCGAATGTATCCGGCTCGCGTCGGAGAACCCGGCTGAGCGCGGCGAGTTCCGCGTGTTCAACCAGATGACCGAGCATCTGTCCGTGCGCCAGATCGCCGAGACGATCGCGGAGGAGTTCCCGGGCGAGGCGTCGATCGAGCACGTCGAGAACCCGCGCGTGGAGGCCGAGGATCACTACTACAACGTCAAGCACACGGCGCTGGTCGATCTCGGCCTGAAGCCGACGCTGCTCTCGATGGCGCTGATCGACCACCTGTTCGACGTGGTCGAGCGCCACAAGGATCGGGTCGACCTCCCCTCGATCATGCCGACCGTCCGGTGGAGCGAGACCTCCAGCCTGCTGCCACGCCGAGCGAGCGAGCTCGCCCCGGCGAAGTGACCGCCCGCTCGGGCGGCGTCAGCGTTCCGCTGTGGTCGACTGACGCTCGCCCGGGTGCAGCGACGGGTCGCGTCGCCGCGGCCCTGCGTCCATATCGAACCGCGATCCTCGTCTATGCGGGGACGCGTGTCCTGCTGCTCGCGGTCGCGATCGTAGGCGGCGCGCTCCGCCACCACGGTGTCGCGGGGGAGCTGGGCCACTGGGACGGCGTCTGGTACCGCGCAGTGGCCGAGCACGGTTACGCGCAGCACGTTCTGCACGTCCAATCGACGCTCGGGTTCTTCCCGTTGTATCCGATGGTGGTCTGGGTGTTTGCCCACGTGCTGTCCTGGCTGAGCGCGCACTCGTTCGCGTGGTCGACGGTGTATGCGGGCGTGGCCGTCTCGACGGTGGGTGGACTTGTCGCGACGGTGCTGGCACAGAAGCTCGCCACCGGCTGGTGGGACGCGGCGAGTGGACGTCGTGCCGCGTTGCTGTTCTGCCTGTTCCCCGGCTCGGTCCTTTTCTCGATGGTCTACGCGGAGGGAATCCTGATCCCGCTTGCCATGGGGACAATCCTTGCCCTCGAGCGACGCCGTTGGCTGTTGGCCGGCATCCTCGCCGGACTCGCGACGGCCACCGAGCCTGAGGCGCTCGTGCTCGTGCTCGTGTGTGTGGTGTCGGCGACGCGCGAGCTGCGCCGGCGGGGTTGGAACGATCCAGCCGCGCGCCGGAGCGTGCTCGCGCCTGCCCTGTCCCTGACCGGTGCGGGAGCCTTCGCCGCGTTCCTATGGGCGTGGACCGGCAGTCCGTTCGCCAGCCTTGTCGCCCAGCACGACGGGTGGCATGAGAAGACCAGCCCCTTCGCACTCGTGCACCTGGCTCGGATGCTCCACTCCGAGATGTCCTTCTCGCACTTCAACCATCCGACGATCAACCTCAATGTGGTGATCGGACTCCTCGGCGCCATTGCCCTGCTCATCATGCTCGTGCTGGTTTGGAAGTCGCGGCGGGAGATGTCCATCGAAGCGATCGTGTGGACCTTGGGGATCAGTTTCCTGGCCGTGACCTCGGTGTATCCGTTCTCGCCGAATCCGCGCGTCCTGATCACCGCCTTTCCGCTGCTTCTAGCCGTCGGTCACTACGTCTCCGGGCGGTGGTGGCGCATTCTTGCCTGGGCGAACGGCTCGTTGCTCGCCGGCCTCAGCCTGCTGACGTTCGTCGGCACGACGTTGCGCCCGTGAGGTGCAGGCCGGTGTCGCTCAGGGATGGGCGGCGGGATCTGAAGTCCTCCGTTGGCCGGGAGATTGGCTATCCTCATGCCCTCGCGTGCGGCGTTCGTTCGGCGGTGACCGAGCGGCAGGTGGAAAGCGCCCCGCATACCCTCATTCGAGTGAAGGCACTGATGTATGGCTACGCAATTCTTGAAATCCGGCGATGATGAGGCGAGCGCCTCGGTGAGCTCGGCGGTAACCGAGCCCGATCTGAACCAGCTGCCCCCCGAGGAACGGGGACCGGTTGCCGCGTTCCTGGCCGCCCATCCCGCCGGCACCGGTGCCCCGATCGCGGTGGTGATTCCCGCGTACAACGAGGAGCCGACGGTCGCCAGCGTGATCCACGAGATACCGAGCACGCTCGCCGGCTTGCCGACCGAGGTGATCGTCGTCGTCGACGGTTCCGCCGACGCCACCGCCACGGCGGCCGCCGCGGCCGGTGCGCTCGTGTGCGACATCCCCGTCAACCGCGGCCAGGGCGTCGTGTTCAAGCTCGGATACTGGCTGGCGCGGGCCCGCGGTGCGCAGGTGATTGCGACCATCGACGCCGACGGGCAGTACGAGCCGCTCGAGCTTGAGCGCGTGGTCGAGCCGATCGTGGCCGGCCGCGCCGACTTCGTCAACGGATCGCGGCGACTGGGTACCGAGCTGACGACCGATCCGGTTCGTCACGCCGGCGTGATCTTCTTCGGTGGGCTGGTCAGCCTCCTGCTGCGTCAGAAGATCACCGATCCCGCCTGCGGCATTCGCGGGATGAGCGCGAAGGTCTCAGAGTCGGTCACGCTCCAGCAGTCGCAGTATCAGAGCTCGGAGCTGTTGATCGGGACGGCCATGCGGGGCTTCCGCGTGATCGAGGTCGCCACGACCATGCGCGATCGCCCCGACGGCGCCACCGGCACCAAGAAGGGCCCGAACCTGCTCTACGGAATGCGGTTCGCCCGCGCGGTCCTGGGCACCTGGCGCAGGGAGCGGAACGCCGCCCGTACGCGGCTGCGCTCAGAGAAGACCCAGTAGTCGTAGATCGCGAACTTCGCGAAGAACAGCACCACCGTCACCGCCACGTAGGACGCGGTGACGATGATAAGACGCAGGCCGTGGTGCGGCGGGATCGACTGCACCTGAGCGTTCGTCCAGCCGGTCACGGCCGAGGTCGTCACCAGCACCACGATCGAGACCCCGATGTAGCCGATCACCTGCCGGGCGGGGGGTCGGCCCTGTGACTGCCAGGCCCAGCGCCGGTTGAGGATCCAGTTGGGGACCGCCCCGCCTATGAATCCCGCCACCGAGCACACCGTCGTCGACGCGCTGAACAGGTAAAACCCGGCGAACACGAGGTTGCTGAGCATGAACGCGACGACCGAGCCGAGGGCGTACTTCGTGAAGCGCGCCGACAGGGCAGTCCGGGTCATCCGCGCCCACAAAGGATGTCGGGCGACCCGCGCTCTCATGACCGAGCGCCGGGTCTGGTCGCGGACAGTAGTAGACACGAGCAGGCGATCATATCTGCTGTCGGGTCTTCTACGCATAAGTGCGTTATGGCGCAATCTGCTGGGTCGACTGGTAGATCTGCTGAACCACGCCGAATGCCGGCTTGAGATTTCCGTACTGATCGATCAGGCCCTTCTGGTCCCAGGGCGCTTGCGGCCAGGGGTTTCCGCCGGTGTAGTTTGGGTTGTTGGCGAAGTCCTGCAGGGGGAAGTAGAGGGCCCCTGACAGCCACGGCTTGGTCGCGAACACGCCCAGATGAAACGCTGCGCTGTTGGCCTGGAAGGCGTAGGTGCCGCGAACCTCGACCGGCCCATTCATGTTGGCGTCGAATCCGAACTCCGTGACGAACATCGCCTTCTTGGGATAGCAGGCGTGGAGCCTGTCTAAGTAGGCGCTCAAATAGTCGCGGTCGTCATCGCCACCACCCCCGGCCGAGAACCAGCCGAAGTAGTCGTTCCATCCGATCACGTCGAGCGGGGCATAGGCAACTTTCTCGCAGGGCGAGCCGGGGTATGCGTTCACCGCCATCCCCACCGGACGCGTCGGATCGAGTCGGCGCGCAATCGCGGCCGCGCCGGCGATGTAGCGAACCTCGGGGCCGGTGGCCGGGGTCGGCAGTTCGTTGCCGATGCTCCACAGCAGGATCGACGGATGGTTCTCGTTGTCGAGGATGTTTTGCTCGAGGATCGAGTGGGCGTGCGCGATCACCGAAGGCTCGGCCAGGTACCGGCTCTGCACCTGGTAGACCGGGACCTCCGACCAGATCAGGATTCCGTCCCGATCGGCCATCTCCTCCATCTCCGGCCCCACCGGATAATGGGCGCGGATGATCTTCGCTCCGAGTTCCTGAACCCAGCTCATCAGTCGCGCGTAGTCGGCCGGGCCGAGCGCGCCGCCGCCGGCAACGGTCTGCTCGTGCAGGTTGACGCCGCGCAGATGTAGCACGTGTCCGTTGAGCTCGAGGCGACCGTCGGCGGTGACCCGCACGGTGCGGACACCGCTCCAGGTGAAGTAGCCCTCCAGGTGGCGCCCGTGCGCATCGGTCAGCGTCAGCGTCGCCTTGTAGAGATAGGGATCATCGATCGACCACAGGTACGGATGTGCGATCTTCACCGCGGCACTTGCGTTCCAGGATTCGTGGGGGGCAATCGTGGCCCGGCCGAAGTTCAGTGACGCACCGCCGTAGCGCCCGCGCAGAACCACGGTCTGGCGTTTAGCCGTGACGTTGCGTACCGTCACCTGCTCCTCGATCGTCGCCGGGCAGCGCGATCGTTTCGCGGATCCTGGGGCCGGTGAGGTGCACGACAGCAACGGGCGCACGATCACCTGGCTCATGTCGGCCGTCTGCACTGCGCGCAGGTACACCTCGCGCAGGATCCCGCCGTAGTTGAACCACAGACCTCCGGGCCCGGGAGGTAGGTCAGCCGGAGTGCGAACGTTGTCGACTCTCACCACCAGCGTGTTGACACCCGAGTGCAACCCCACCAGGTTCAGTTCGAACGGCAGGAACGCCCCCGTGTGAGTGCCGATCTCATGCCCATTGAGCCACACGGTCGCGCGGTAATTGACCGACTCGAAACGGACGATCCAGTGGCGAGCGGACCGGGGCACATACGACGCGAACGCGTCGCTCGGGAGCGTGAAGTCACGCCGGTACCAGCCGACCCATCCGGTCATGCTGGCCTGTGTGAAGTTCCCGGCGTTGTAAGCGTTGGGCACCGTCACCGGCGACCAGCCCGCGGTGCTGGTCGTGTCGGCCCACCGCTGGGCGAGGCCGACGTTATTGGGATCCGCCTGGTAGAGCCAGGTTCCGCCCAGCAGATAGCGCCCGGTCTGGCCGTCCTGGTAAAGCGCGCCGGCGGTCGGCGGCGTGGCCGTGTAAGCCGTGGCCTGCGCGTGTCCCGTGGCCTGGGCGTGTCCAACCGCAGCCGGGAGCAGCAGCGCCGCGAGCGCCACCACGAGCGAAGTCCTGAACGCGACCCTCATCAGCCGATCTCGACGCGCTTCTTGATCGTCGTGACGTTGCCCGCGCGGTCGGTCACGGTAACCCGCAGCAGGTAGCGCCCCGGGCGCCCGTAGACGTGGTAGACGACGTGCCCGATCCGGGAGCTCGTGCCATCGCCCCAGCTGACCCTGACCGATGAGATGCCCGAGGCGTCGCGGCGCGGCAGCCCGCGCCGGACATCGGAGTAGGAGACGTGGAGGCGCAGCGCGGACCCCGCGCGCCGCGGGCCGCTCAGTGTCACCCTGACCCGAGGCGCAAACGTGTCCACGAACACGACTGCCGCGCGCGATGTGCTCGTGAGTCCCGCCGGGTTGACCGCGGTGACGTGCCATCGGTGGCGCCCCTGGCTCAGGGCGACTGGGACGGCCACAGTCGTGGCCGTCGTCTGGGTCACCACGACCCCGTCGACGCTCACCCGGTAGCTGACTCCCCACGAGTTCTTGGGTGCGGACCACGACAGGACGGGGTGAGTGGTGCGCGCATACGTGAGCGATTTGGGCGCCGGAAGCGATCCCGGTGGCTGGTACAGCTGCGCGGCGACGATCTGCGTCGAGCTCCCGGTTCCCTGGACCCACGCTACGGCCGCGTCGCCGTGGGTGTCGCCGGCGGTGGCGAGGCCGGCGCCGGCGTTGGTCGGACCGAGCGCGGGGGAGGACAGAACGAGCTCGGGACCGAACCCGGTCGAAACGTCGTAGAGGCGGGCGCGGATCTCCGGTATCCCGGGGGCGCCCGGATCGTGCTGCCACGCCACCAGCCCGGAGGAGAAGCCATCCATCGCCGAGGTCGGGTACGGCCCGGTTACGTTCGGCAAGCTGTCGACCCTCACCGTCTGCGTCAACTGCCCGTCGTTCTGGAGCACCGAGGCCCATACCTGGTTGGAGGTGTCGTGGGCGGAGGTGACGAGGCCGGTGCCGTACTCGCTGTCCGATACTCCCGGCTGATCGGCGCCCTCGGCCCCCGGTGTCGTGAGCCCGTCGCACGGCTGCACGCCGTCGAACGAGCCGCCCTGGAGCCGGTTCATCAGGACCCGCTCCTGTCGGCTCGCTCCGTTACCGAGCACCTCGCGAAACACCACGTCGGCGTATGAGGAGTTGCCCTCAGAGCCGACCTCCGGGTCATCGGCCGTGACCTCGCTCCAGCCGGACAGCGTCGCGGCGTCGGCCTGCTCGTACGCGACGCTGGGGCTCGTCTTCCAGACGCGTCGAGCATAGATGTGTCCGTTCTCCCCCCAGACGACGATTGCGACGCCGTCGTTGGCTGCCGCCACCTCCGGGCGTCCGGCGCCGGTACCGGCGTCGTCGCCCGGCGACACGTTCAGCGGTGTCGGCTCGAGCGCCCACGTCCCGTTGACGAAGTACGCGGCGCGCACGTCGCTGCCACCCGGGACCCCTGCCGTGAAGGCGACGTACGCCTTACCGAAGTTCGTCATCTGGACCGATGGGTTGCTCGCCGCACCGATCAGGGCCACCGGCGCCTGGTAGCCGGATGCCGTGCTGGAACGGTCGACCACCCACAGCGATCCGCCGTTGATGAAGGCGATCACGAGCAGCCCGCCGTTGCCGGCCGCGATCACCGGCTGCGAGGAGGGGCCGGCCAGAGCGGAGTCGATCTCCTCCGGCGGCTGGAAGAAGCCGCCGGCGACGCGTGATACGAACACATGTGCGACACCGGCGACATCCTTCAGGTACACGAGCCCACCGGTTCCGTCGCGTGCCATCGATATGCCGTTGAGGCCCACGATGTCCGCGCTCGGGCCGTCAACGACGGTTGCCGGGCCCGGCGTGGGGGTCTGGGCGTATGCGGAGCCCGGGTGGCCGGCGGAGGCGCAGGCCAGCAGCCCAAACGCCAGCGCCACCCAGGTTGATGCCCTGCCGAACCGTCGACCCAAGCCCCTGGATGGTTGATACCGCGGGCCGCACCGACGAGGCCTCCGGGCTCGCGGCCCGCCAGAGCGGGCGTCCTCCGGCCGAGAGATCACGGAACCTTAGAACAGGCAGGTATCTGGAAGGTTGCGGCGTTGCTCTGTTCACAACAGGCGTAGCAAGGCGGCAGCAAAACGTAAACCGACCCTAACGGGGTAACGCGTAGCTTCAATGAGAATGCGTTTGCAGCTGAGACGGCTGGCTCAATTGCTCGCGGCGATGGGGGCCGTGGTCGGTGCCGCGATACTCGTGGTGGTGGTTCTGGCCTTGCTCGAGCAGGCGTCACCGCACCACTCGGTCGCGCAGGCCAGGACTCGACCGGCGTGCGCGGACGACGACGGCGACGTCGACCCCGGGAGTTATGCGCTGCCCCCGACCACCGCGGCCGATGAGGCGGATGCGACGATTTGCTCGATCCAGCCGATCCGGGCGATTCCGCCCTCGTACCTGGGGATCTCGACCGAGTATTGGACGCTGCCCCTGTGGGCGCCTCACGCCGCGCAGCTCGATCGCGTCTTCTCGCTGTTGACGGTCCCGGGTGATGGCCGGTTCCTATTGCGGATCGGCGGCGACTCTTCACAGCGCACCTTCTGGGTCAAATCGACTCGTGGGGCGCCGAACTGGGCGTACCTGCTCACGCCGAGATGGTTCGCCCAGACCCGGCAGCTGGTGGACCGCACCGGCGCGCGGGTCATCCTCGACCTCAACACGATCACCGGCACGGTCGCAGACGCCGAGAGCCTCGTTCGAGCCGCCGAGAGCCGATTGCCGCGCGGGAGCATCATCGGCTTCGAGATCGGCAACGAATCTGATCTCTATCTCCGGGACTACTGGCTGGACACGATCGAGCATCCCTGGGCCGACGCCGCGGTGGCCCCGGCCGCGATCACGGCCGGCGACTACGCCAGGCAGTTCGCGGCGTACGGCGCGGAGGTCCGCAAGGCCGCCCCCGGGGTACCGCTGCTCGGCCCGACGATCGGGAACTCGCTCTACAGCGAGAAGTGGATCCGGACGCTGCTCGCGGATCCTCATCCGGGCCTGGGGACGGTCAGCGGCCACTGGTATCCGTACTCGGGCTGCGCTCGGCCCGGCCGCCCGAGCTATCCCTCGATCGCCAAATTGATGGACGGGAACGTGGCCGCGAACATGGCGCGGGGGATGGCGCCGGTACTCCGGCTCGTGCACCGGATGGGCCTGAAATTCCGGCTTACCGAGCTCAACTCGGTCACGTGCGGCGGACTGCGGGGCGTCAGCAACACGTTTGCCACCGCCCTGTGGACGCCGGATGCAATGTTCCGGCTGCTCGGCGCGGGCGTCGACGGCATCAACATCCACGTTCGCGAGGATGCCGTCAACCAGGCGTTCGCGCTGCGGAACTTCGGCCTGCAGGCCCAGCCGCTGCTCTACGGGATGCTCCTGTTCGACCGGACCTTGGGCCCGGACGCCCAGCTGGTCCGCGTGCACCTGGACGCACATCGTGTGCGCCACTTCGATGTGTATGCGGTGCGGGTCGCGCACGATGTCCTGCACGTGCTCGCGATCGACAAGAGCGGCAACGCGGTGCGGCTCGACCTCGTGCTGCCAGCGACCGGCGCGGCGACCGTGCAGCGTCTGCTCGCCCCTTCGGTGAGCGCCCGTTACGGATTCTCGCTCGACGGCCAGTGGCTCGGGCGCGACGCCCGCTGGCACGGACGGGCATCTGCGGAGACGATCAAGCCGGGGGAGTATGGCTATCAGCTGACGGTCCCGCGCTACAGCGCGGCGCTCATGACCGTGCAGCTCACGCCCAGCCGGAATGTGATCCGGCCACGCGCGGCGTTACCGTTCGCCGTCCATGCGGATCCAGGCCGCCGACGCGGAGCTCGTGCTCGACACCGACCTGGTGATCGCCGGCGACAACGCGTTGGTGCTGCCCAGGCTATCTGACGGGTTCTTCGACCTGATCTACATGGACCCGCCCTTCAACACCGGGCGGGCGCAGGCGCGGCACACGTTGTCGGTCGAGGCGGCGCTGGATGGATCTGGGGACCGGGTCGGATTCGGTGGCCGCCACTACCGGTCTCGGTTGTTGCGGTCGTTGAGCTACGACGACGCGTTCGGCGACTACCTGGCGTTCCTGGAGCCGCGGCTGGTCCGAGCCCGCCAGCTACTCGCGTCCCACGGGACGCTCTACTTCCACATCGACTACCGCGAGGCGCACTACTGCAAGCTGCTGCTCGACGAGGTCTTCGGGCGCGACGCCTTCTTGAACGAGCTCATCTGGAGCTACGACTACGGCGCCAAGCCCCGCCGGCGCTGGCCGGCCAAGCACGACACGATCCTGGTGTACGTACGGACGCCGGGTGCGCACTTCTTCGACGCGGACGCCGTCGAGCGCGAGCCCTACATGGCGCCAGGGCTGGTCACCGCCGAGAAGGCGGCGCGTGGCAAGCGGCCCACCGATGTGTGGTTTCACACGATCGTCCCCACCAACGGCCGCGAGAAGACGGGTTACCCGACCCAGAAGCCCGAGGGCGTTCTGCGGCGGATCGTCGCGGCCTCCTCGCGCCCGGGTGGCTGGTGTCTGGATCCGTTCGCGGGCTCGGGGACGCTCGGAGCGGTTTGCCAGGCGCTCGGCCGGCGCTTCGTGCTGGTCGACGATCACCCGGTGGCGATCGAGGTGATGCGCTCTCGCCTCAGTGGCTCTCCTGATCGCCCCGCACGAGGGGAACGAACTGGACAGCCTCTAGCCGGCGGCGGCTGAAGCCGTCCCCGGCGCGCTCGACCAGCACCAGGTGCTGCTCCTTCGCGCCCACCGGCGCCACCATCCGCCCGCCGTCGGCCAGCTGATGCTCGAGCGTCTCCGGGATGTCCAATCCGGTGGCCGCCGCGACGTTGATCGCGTCGAACGGTGCGTGTTCGGGCCACCCCTCCCACCCGTCGCCGACGCGAAAGGTGACGTTCTCGATGCCGAGCTCGGCCAGGGTGCCCCGGGCTCTCGCCGTGAGCTCGGGGTGACGCTCGACGGTGTAGACGTGCGCGGCCAGCAGCGAGAGCAGCGCGGCGTGGTACCCCGAGCCGGTGCCGACGTCGAGCACCCGATCGCTCGGAGCGATGGCCAGGACCTCGAGCATCCGCGCCACCACGAGCGGCTGCGAGATCGTCTGCCCGGCGCCGATCGGGAGCGCAACGTTGGCGTAGGCGCGGTTTCGCTGGGACCGCGGGATGAAGCGCTCGCGCGGGATGCTGGCGATCGCGGCCAGCACGCGCTCGTCGTCGATCGTCGGGCGAAGCGCCTGCGCTAACTCGAGGGCCTGGCGGGGGGACATCCTGACCCGAGCGTATGCGAAGCATCGCTCGGCAGGGTCCAATGATTAGGTTGCGTCGGCGTCGGCGTCAAGCCACTTGTCGAAGAACTCCTCGGCGTCGAGGCCGGCTAGGTCGGTGCGCAGGAGCCTGAGCAGCTTGGACGCCTGCTTGACGTTCACGTCCCAGTACAGGATGACCTCGCCGTCGTCGATGGCGACGACCTCGATCCGGTCGGTGCGCTTCGGGTCAGACAGGAACGCCGGTTCGCGGCCCCCGCGCGAGACGATCAGCTCGTAGGCGCGGTTGGCCTTCACTTCAGTGCGTGCTCCAGCGCGGCCGCCGCTTCAGGGACCGCGGTCGGACCCGAGAAGACGGCATCCCCGATCTGGATCGCCGGCAGCTCGGTCACGCCGCGCTCTCGCGCGCGCCGGGCGGCCTCGGCCAGGGCGGCTCGGGTGCTCGCCAACTCGATGCCCTTGCGCAGTGCGGTCGGGTGCATCTCGCAGGCGGCGCCGGAGATCAGGATCGTATCCTCGTCGGCCAGATCGCGGCCGCCGGCGAACGCCTGGCGGAAGGCGGCCAGCGAGAACGCGACGGCGCGTCCGATGCGCTTGGCGTACGTGGCCGCCAGCATCGCGCGTTCGGTGTCGGGCGGCCATCCGCGGGGCCAGCGGAGCGGTTGCAGGCCGAGCTCGGCGGCCTCGCGCGCGATCCGGTCGCGGTCGGGCTGGGGATCGAGCGGGGCGATGTCAGAGCCGAGCAGCGGCTCCCACTCGGGCACCACCAGGAGCGCCGACATGATCGTCTCCGCGGCCAGGTAGCAGTCTGGGCTGCCGAGGTCGTAGTAGAAGACCGGCTGCTGATCCACGCTATCCGTGGATGAGCCACCCGTCGGCCGCGCGCCCGGCTTCCATGACCGCCTCCGACAGGGTCGGATGGCCGTGGATGATCCGCGCCACCTCGGGGTAGCCGCCCTCGAGCGCTCGCACGTTCACGAGCTCCTGGATCAGCTCGGTCGCCCGAGTGCCGACGATGTGTCCGCCCAGCAACTCGCCGTACTGCTTCTCTCCGACGACCTTGACCAGACCGGTCCGGTCGCCATAG
Source organism: Solirubrobacteraceae bacterium (assembly GCA_035504535.1). Taxonomy (GTDB): domain Bacteria; phylum Actinomycetota; class Thermoleophilia; order Solirubrobacterales; family Solirubrobacteraceae; genus Palsa-465. The sequence continues at coordinate 83,132 of DATJRS010000032.1, forward strand.
ACCGTCCCGGCGCCGACCGCGCCGTACTGGAGCTTGCCGACGGTGACGTCGTAGCCCTGGTCGCGGGCCTGCTGTTCAGTCAGGCCGAAGCTGCCGACGTTCGGGGTGCAGAAGGTGGCCCGGGGGATGTCGGGGTACTCGATCGGGTGGGTCTCAAGCCCGGCCGCGTCCTCGACCGCGATGACCCCTTCGTCCGAGGCCTTGTGGGCGAGCGCCGGCCCGTGCACGAGATCGCCGATCGCGTAGATGCCGGCGGCGGTCGTGCGCATCGCGCCGTCGACCTCGATGAGCCCGGCTTCTGCTCGGTTGACGCCCGCCGCGTCCAGGCCCAGGGCTTCGACGTCCGGACCGCGGCCCGTGGCGATCACGAGCCACTCGGCCTCGGCCTGGGTATCGCCGTGGGTGTACCGGCAGATCGACTCCGTCGACTGGATGTTCTCGACGAAGGTGGCCGTGTGGAGCGTGATGCCCTGGCGCTTGAGGCCCCGGTCGACCACCTTGGAGATGTCCTCGTCCTCGGTGGGCAGGACGCGCTCGAGTGCCTCGAACAGCGTGACCTCTGAGCCGAGGCGGGCGTAGGCCGATGCGATCTCAGCCCCCGAGGCGCCGGCGCCGACCACGGCCAGGGTCTTGGGCAGCTCGGGCAGCGCCCAGGCTTCCTCGGTGCCGATCACCCGGCCGCCGAACTCGGTGCCCGGGATCGGTCGCTTGACCGACCCCGTGGCGAGGATGATCGTCTTGGCGGCGATCTGGTTGCCGTCGACGGTGACGGCGCCACCGCCGGCAAGCGCGCCCTCGCCCTCGATCAGTTCGATCCCGTTCTTCTTGAACAGGCCCGACACGCCACCGGTCAGCGTCTTGACCACCTTTTCCCGCCGGGCCATGACCCCCGGCCACTCGACCTGCGGGTCTCCGGTGAGCTTGATCCCAAAGTCATCCGCCTCGCGGATCTCTGTGAGCACGTCGGCCACCCGGAGGATGGCCTTGGCCGGGATGCAGGCGTAGTTCAGACAGCGGCCACCGACGCGATCCTTCTCGACCACCGCGGTCTTCATCCCGAGCTGAGCGGCCCGGATCGCGGCCACGTACCCGCCGGGTCCGGAGCCGATCACGATGCAATCGTATGACGCCTCTGGCATGCGGCCGGAGACTATAGAAGGGCGCCTCAGCGGGGCGGCGGCTTGGGCATCTGGAGGCGGCTGAGCACGCGGACCAGCTTGAAGAACAGGTAGCCGCTACCGCCGACGACGATCACGCCCGCCACCACCGCCAGTACGTTCTCGGCCCGCAGCAGCAACAGCGAGAAGAACAGGATCACGAACACCAGGATGGCCTGGAAGCCGAGCACCGCCCAGTAGCGCAGCTGCCACATCCCCACGGCGCACACGATCATCACGACCGAGAACAGGATCACGCCCCCGGCGCCGCTCTGGGCGCCCCCGACGTCGAATTTTCCGTTGATCAGCACCACCACGAGGTCGCTGGCGCCGATCAGGAGCGCGACGAGCGCCGCGATCTTGAGCGCCCAAGGCCGCTCGCCCGGCGCCAGCGGCGCCAGCGTGGCCCGCACGGCCGCGTTGCGCGCCTCGGAGCTAGGTCGGGGCGACGGGGCTGATGGCGGCGAGGCGGCCGGTGGGACTGACGCGACCGGGCCGGGTCGCGGTTGCGTGACGGTGGTTGACGGCGTGGCGACCGGCTGGCGGCGTCGGCCGCGCTTACGACTACTCCGCTGCGCCAACTCGCACCTCGCCACCGACCCCGGGCGCGGGGGCGCCCAACGCCCTCCACAGGCGCCGGGCGGCCTGCGCCGGGTCGGCGGCCTCGGTCAGTGCTCGGACGACCGCGATCCGCTCGGCTCCGGCCTCACGCGCCGCCCCCGCGTTCGCGGGCGTGATCCCGCCGATCGCGACGAACGGAACGGTGGCGTGCTCGGCGGCATAGCGCACGAGCGCCAGCCCCACCGCGGGGCGGCCCGGCTTGGTCGGCGTCGCGTGGACCGGTCCGACCCCGATGTAGTCGACCGGCATGCGGGCGGCGGCGTCGATCTGCTCGGGGCTGTGGGTGGAGAGGCCGACGAGCCGGTCGGAGCCCATGGCGCCGCGCGCGTCGGCCACCGTCACATCGTCCTGTCCGACGTGCACGCCGTCGGCGCCCGCCGCCTCGACCAGGTCCGGCCGGTCGTTGAGGATGAACAGCGCGCCATGCTCTGATGCCGCGCGGGCGAAGCGCTGGCCCACGGCGACGATCGCGGCATCCGGGGCGTCCTTCATGCGCAGCTGGATCATGTCCACGCCGGCGCCCAGGACGGCGCTCAGGAACTCGTCGGACTGTTCGTCGCAGACGAGGTACAGGCGGGCGGATCGCAGTCGTTCGCGCCGGTCTGACACACGTTCAAGTGTGGCAGGACCGCGGCGACGAGCCGCCCGGCCGTTACATCGTTGATTTCAGGGCCTCGACGCTGGGAGGGTGCAAAAAGCGCGAAATCGCGAGCGCCGCGATGACAAACCGCAGATAAGCGCCGCCGAGGCGCTTATGTTGCGGGGGCGGATCGGCCGGGCGCGGTTTTGCGCGTTTTGCACCCTCTAGGAGCCGCCGACTGGCGGTCGCTGCGCTGACACGGGCAGCCGGTGCGCTCCCGCGGGCGGCACCCGGCGGCAGACCGACGCCATCAGGGGTGGGCCTGGGATCACCATCTGGCGCTTCGGTAGGACGAGCGGCGCAGGGGAAGTGGTGAGGAGCGAGCCGGCCACGTACTCCACGCACGGGCGACTCGAGCACGACTGGCCGGCGGCGTAGCAACTCCTGGCACGCAGCAGCGGGCCGGACACCCTCACCGTCGGTGTACGGGCAGCACGCGGCGCTGCGGGCGTCACGCTCGCGATTGCCAGTCCGATCGCCAGTCCGATCGCCGCCGCCAGAGCCAAGAGCACGCAAACGCGTCGAACCATCATCGTGAGTACTACGTTCGGGCAAGCAGTGCATCACACCCCCAAGCCGCCACCAACCCCGCGCTAGGATTGACCAAACGGGAGCCCTACCAGCGGGCTGAGAGGGCGGACTCCGAGCCGCCGACCGTCTGAACCTGAACCGGGTAATGCCGGCGCAGGGAGCGTGAACCTTGCCCAACCGCTCAAGCTCATTCGACGTCGCTGTTGTAGGTGCGGGCGCGATCGGCCTCGCCGTCGCCTGGCGGGCCGCCCAGCGCGGTCTGAAGGTGCTCGTGCTCGAGCGCGGCGAGCATCCGGGGGCGGGAACCTCGAGCGTGGCGGCCGGCATGCTGGCGCCGATCAGCGAGGCGCTGGCCTCAGAGCGGCCGCTGATACGCCTCGGGATGGCGAGCGCCGAGGCGTACCCGGACTTCGTCGCGGAGCTGAGCGAGATGACCGGGATGGACACCGGATACCTGCGCTGCGGCACGCTGCTCGGCGCGCGCGACCGCGACGACGCCGAGTGGCTCGAGCGCGAGCGGGAGCTCCGCGAGACGCTCGACCTCCCCGTCCAGCGGCTGCGGGCAAGCCAGGCGCGCGAGCTCGAGCCCGCGCTCGCGCCGACACTGCGGTTGGGGCTCGGGATTCCCGACGATCACGCGATCGATCCCCGCAAGCTGACCGCGGCGCTGGCCGAGGCGCTGAGGAAATCCGGGGGCGAGCTGCGGACGCGGACGACCGTGAACGCGGTGACGACTGCGCGCGAGCGCGTGATGGGAATCACGCTGGGGGACGGGTCCGAGGTCGCAGCGGAGAATGTTGTGGTCGCCGCCGGCCCTTGGTCGAGCTCGCTCGATGGCATCCCCGAGGGCGCACGTGTACCGATCCATCCAATAAAAGGCCAAATTCTCCGGCTCCACGACCCGGCCGGACCCGGACTCCTCACGCGCGTGCTGCGCATGACAGGCGGCTATGTGGTTCCGCGAGGAGACGGTCGCTACGTGATCGGCGCGACGATGGAGGAGCGTGGGTTTGACAGGACGGTGACCGCCGGCGCCGCCTTCGAGTTGCTCCGCAACGCGTTCGAGCTGCTGCCGTCCGTTACCGAGCTCGTGATCGACGAGCTGTCCGCGGGACTCCGGCCGGCCACCCCGGACAACGCGCCGGCGATCGGTCCCGGGTCGATCGAGGGCCTGCACTGGGCCGTCGGCCACTACCGCCACGGGATCCTGCTCACGCCGATCACGGCGGAACTCGTCGCCGGCGCGCTCACGGGTAACCCCGCCGTCCCCGAGGACTTCGCGCCCACGCGGTTCGCGGCCGGCGTCACGGTGACGGCATGACCGTGTCGGTCACGGTCAACGGCGACCGCCGCGAGTTACCCGAGGGCGCGACGGTAGCCAGCGTAGTTGCCGCCCTGCCGAACGCGCCCGAGGGTCGCGGCGTCGCGGTGGCGGTGGAGGGCGAGGTCGTGCCGCGCAATCGCTGGCCGAGCACCGAGCTACATGAGGGCGCCAGCATCGAGGTAGTCGTCGCCGTGCAAGGAGGTTGACCAGATGAGTTTCACGATTGCCGACCGCACCCTGGGGTCACGCCTGATCCTCGGGACCGGCGGCTTCACCAACCACGAGATCCTGGCTGCCGCGCTCGAGGCGTCCGGGACGCAGATGTGCACAGTCGCCCTGCGGCGGCTCGATCCGGCGGCCAGGGGGTCGATCCTCGACGTGCTCGAGGCCGCCGGCGTGCAGGTGCTGCCGAACACGGCCGGCTGCTTCACCGCCCGCGACGCGATCATCACCGCACAACTCGCGCGCGAGGCGTTCGAGACCGACTGGATCAAGCTCGAGGTGATCGGGGACGACCGGACGCTGCTGCCGGACGCGGTCGAGCTCGTGAGCGCCGCCGAGGCACTGGTGGAAGACGGCTTCGTGGTCCTCCCCTACACCACCGACGATCCGATCCTGGCGCGCCGGCTCGAGGACGTCGGGTGTGCCGCGGTGATGCCGCTCGGCTCCCCGATCGGCAGCGGTATGGGCATCCGCAACCCGTACAACATCTCGATCATGATCGAGCGGGCAAACGTCCCCGTGATCCTCGACGCGGGCGTGGGCACCGCCTCGGACGCCACGTTCGCGATCGAGCTGGGCTGCGACGCGGTGCTGTGCGCGAGTGCGATCTCACGCGCTCACGACCCGGTGGCGATGGCGACGGCGATCCGTCTGGCCATCGAGTCGGGCTGGCTGGCCCGGGGAGCCGGCCGGATCCCGCGCCGGCGTTATGCGGAGGCCTCGACGCCGGACGAGGGGCTCCCGGTGTTCCACCAGTGAGCATCGAGCCCAGCACGAACGTCGACGGGCTGATGGACGCCTGGGAGGCCGCGTGGTCGGGTCGCGACGAGTCGGCCTTCTCGGCGGTCTGCTCGAGCAAGATCCACTACGAGGACCCGCTCACCCCCGAGCCGCTCGAGGGCATCGAGCAGTTCCTCCGTCACCCGGCTCGCCTGTGGGCCGCGTTCCCCGACGCCCGGGTCGAGAAGACCGGCGAGCGGCTCGCCAACGAGCGCTTCGTGGCCGCCCCGTGCAAGGTGCTCGGCACGCACCGGGGGCCGCTCGAAGGCCTCCCCGCCACCAACCGGTTCGTGGTCATGCACTGCGTCTTCTACTGCGAGGTCCGCCGCAACCGGCTACTCCGCGTGCGGGGGTTCTACGACCTGTATGACGCGGCCACCCAGCTCGGGATCCTGCCCGGCCGGGGGACTCTCGGGGAGAAGGCGCTGCTGATGCTCCGCGGGTTCGGGCTCCGCGCCGGACGGGGTGCCTAGCCGCGGGCCATGGACGTCGCGATTCCGATCTTCGACGGCATCACCGCGCTCGACGCGATCGGGCCCTATGAGGTCCTCTCGCGGCTGCCCGGCGCCCGCGTGCAGTTCATCGCCAAGGAGCCCGGACCCAAGCGCACGGGCAACGGGACGCTATCCCTGACCGCGTGCTTCAAGGACTGGAGGCGACCACCCACTGGCGCGTGCTCGGGCGGCTAAGCGAGCTCGGCGCCATCCCGGTGAGCCGCCGGGTCGTCTAGCAGGGCAAGGTGATCACCGCGGCCGGTGTCTCGGCCGGGATCGACATGGCGCTCACGCTCGCGGCGCGCATAGCCGGCGAGGACGTGGCGCGCGCGATCCAGCTGGCGATCGAGTACGACCCCGAGCCGCCGTTCGACTCGGGGTCGACCCATAAGGCCTCGGACGAGGACGTCGAGCTGACCGGTCGCCTGGCCTGAACTCGCGCGGGGCGAGCGCATCGCGCGCGCTGAGAGCTAACCGACCGCGGCCACCTCGGCGACAGGTGAGAACTCGGTCGCATCGCCCTTGCGCACGACGCTCGCGATCCCGTCGATGCTGACCGGGATATCGCCGGCGAGCGTGACGCGGTGCAGCCGGCGCGGGTGGTCGTCGTAGTCGTCGACCGCGTAATGTTGCGTGGCCCGGTTGTCCCACACGGCGATGTCACCGGGGCGCCACGTCCAGCGGACGGTGTTCTCGAGCTTGGTGACGTGACGCTGGAGCAGCGCGAACAGGTCGCCCGAGTCCTGGGGGTTCAGGCCGACGAAGCGGCGCACGAAGTGACCCAGCACGAGCGTTCGCTCGCCGGTTTCCGGGTGAACGCGGACGACCGGGTGCTCGGTCTCGAATTCGAGCCGGACGAACTCCTGGCGGTAGGCCCTGTACTTCGGGTTCAGTTCACCGTCGTCACCGGTCTTCTCGGGGCGGGCGTAGTCGTAGAGGTTCGAGTGCACCGCCCACAGCCGATCGGTGAGCGCCTGGAGTGGCTCGGGGAGCCGCTCGTAGGCCCGCACGGTGTTGGCGAATACCGTCGTTCCGCCGTACGGCGGCAGGGTAATCGCGCGCAGGAAGCTGATCGCCGGGATCCGATCGACGAACGTCACGTCGGTGTGCCAGCTGTTCGCCTTGCTGCTCTCCGAGTCGACCGGGAGTACGGCCGCTCCGTCGCCCGCGACGGTCGGGTGGGCCTTGGTGAGCGTCCCGAACAGCTCGGCGAAGCGGCGCTGAAGGGCGTCGTCGAGGTGGTGCTGGTCGCGGAGGAAGACCACGCGGTGGCGCAGCAGCGCGCGCCGGATCTCGGCCACGATCTCGGGTTCGAGCTCGCCGTTGATCCGGACGCCTCGGACCTCGGCCCCGATGTTTCCCCCGACCTTCTGTACCTCGATGTGCTCGTAGTCAGACATCGTTGACCTCCATTTGGTTTAGGCGCCCGTGCCGAGGGCGCTGTTGAAGCCGCTGTAGGAGTACTGCGAGAAGTCGTACTTCGTGGGGATCAGCCCGGCGGCCGAGAACGCGTTCACCAGGCCCTGCTCGTTGGCGACGATCTGCGGGGTGATCGGGGTGAAGCTCTGCGTGTCGTCGTTGGCCGCGTCGACCATGACGTTCAGCGGCAACCCGGTTGCCTTGGCCCACTCTGCGGCCCACGCCTGCGGGTGCGCGTTGACCCACGCGTGGGCCTCGGCCAGGATCTTGATGTAGTCACGGATCGCGACGGCTTTGGCGCGGTTCCCGAGTGCGTCGCGCGAGGCGACAACATAGGAGAAGTTGCTGCCATAACCGTCTCCGTTGACCAGAATCCTGGCCCCGTGCTGGACCCGGACCTGCTCGATGAAGGGGGACCAGATGTCCCAGGCAGCGACACTCCCGGAATTCAGCGCGGCCAGGCCTTCGGCCGGTTGCAGGTAGCTGATGCTCACGTCGTGCACGGTCAGGCCGGCCTTGGTGAGCACGGTGAGCAGGTGGTAGTCGGCCGAGCTCCCCTGTGCCACCGCGATCTTTTTTCCCTTGAGCTGGCTGATCGAGGTGATCGGCGAGTCCTTCGGGACCACCAGCGCCGCGCTGTCGGGGTCGTTGCGGATGGCCGCGACGATCGCGATCTTGGCCCCTCCGGCCGCGGCGAACACCGGTGGCGCATCGCCGACGCCGCCGACGTCGAGCGAGCCGGCGCTCATCGCCTGGAGCATCGGCGGCCCCGAGGTGAAGTCCGACCAGCTGACCTTGAAGGGGAGCTTGTGGAGCAGGCCGGCGGCGCTGAGAACCGCTTCGGCGCCCGTGCCGGCCTGGTCGCCGATACGCAGGGTGACGCCAGACAGATTCGGCGATCCGCCCGAGGCCACCGTGGCCGCGGTCGCCGGGGTGCGGGAGCTCGAGCTCGATCCGCAAGCAGCCACGAACAGCGCGCACAGCAGCAACGCCCCAGCCAGCCTGATCCTCGGAACGCTCATGTCGTTGCTCCTTTTGTGTCGATGTCGAGCTCCTGAAGCAGGCGCAAGCGCAGCTCCACACGCTCGGGGTTTTCGCGCTCGCGCGGCCGGTGCAGATCGATCCGCGCCTGATGGCGGATGCGGCCCGCGCTCAGCACGACCGCACGGTCGGCGAGGCTGAGCGCCTCGTCCACGTCGTGGGTCACGAACAGCACGGCGGGGCGGTGGCGCTGCCACAGGCCGAGGACGAGGTCGTGCATGGCGATCCGGGTCAGCGCGTCGAGCGCACCGAACGGCTCGTCGAGCAGCATCAGCGCCGGCTCGCGCACGAGCGCGCGCGCCAGCGAGACCCGCTGGGCCTCGCCGCCGGACAGGGTCAGGGGCCACGCGTCGAGGTGGTCGCTCAGACCGACCTCTTCGAGTGCGGCCCGCGCCACCGCCGCAGCGTCCGGGCGACGCAGTCCGAGCCGGACGTTCTCCAGCGCCCGCTTCCAGGGCACGAGCCGGGCGTCCTGGAAGGCCACTGCGACCGTCCCGCTCACCTCGAGCTCGCCTTCCACCTCGTCATCGAGCCCAGCGATCGCCCGCAGCAGCGTCGACTTGCCCGAGCCGCTGCGGCCCAGCATGGCGACGAACTCGCCGGCGCCGATCTCGAGCTCGAGTCGGTCGAGCACCCGCCGCTGGCCGAAGGACCGGGACACGCGGCGCAGCCGCGCCGCCGGGGCGTTCGGCTGCTCGGGAGCGACTGCGTCCGGGGCCGGGTGGGGGGCTACGAAGCCAACAAGCCGCGACGCCACGCCAGGGCCCTCCGTTCGAGCACTCGCACGAGCCAGTCCGTCAGCAGCCCGAGGAGCGTGTAGACCAGAAGGGCGACGAAGATGACGTCGTTCTGGAGGAACTGTGTGGCCTGGTTGATGATGTAGCCGAGGCCGGCGTTCGCGTTCAGCTGCTCGGCCACGACGAGCGACAGCCAGGCCAAACCGAGGCTCTGACGTAACCCGACCAGGGTCTCGGGCAGAGCCCCGGGAAGGATGATGTGCCGGAGCATCTCCCCGCGGCTCAGACCCAGCGTGCGGCCGAGCTCGCCGAGCCGTCCGTCCACGCCGCGGATCCCCGAGAACGTGTTCAGGTACAGCGGGATGGCCGCGGCCAGGGCGATCAGCAGCACCTTGGGCAGCTCGCCGATGCCAAACCACACGATGAATACGGGGATCAGCCCGAATAGGGGGAGGGTCCGGATCATCTGCATCAGCGGGTCGACCGCGTTCTCGCCGAAGCGGCTGAGGCCGGCGACGATGGCCAGGCCAAGGGCCGCGGTGGCGCCCAGGGCGAAGCCGATCGCGATGCGTTCGAGCGAGATCAGCATCGCGTGCTGCAGCGTCCCGTACGCGGCGGAGTTGGTCGTGATCAGCTGCACCGCGGTGTGCCACACCTGGGTCGGGGGCGGCAGCTTCTGGGCTGATATGACGCCGGCGGTGCTGGCCAGCTGCCACACCAGCAGGACCACGAGTGGGCTGAGCAACCGGTACCACCTCCCACCCCGCCGCTCTGCGCGGGGCGAGGCGCTCGATTCGGTCCGGCTGATTCGACCCGGGAGCGGGATCGTCCGGGTGTTGCTGAGACTCACTTCCCCTACCTCTAATCTGGGTAAATTTGATCGAGTAACTAGAGTATACGATAGCTCGCGATGCCCTCCGGGTCCAGACCGGCCAGCAATCGATCGGCCTCGGCCCACGCCTCCTCGGCGGTGTCCCGGGCGATCGCGTGCAGGCGGATCCCGAACCGCAGCTCGCGGCCCTGCACGCTCGCGGCGGCTCGCACGCGGTGAAGCTTCTCGGCCACCTGGGCCGGCGGTTCGCCCTTAACTCAGCGAAGAGACGGTCACGAGGACGGGAGCGTGGTCTGAGAGCCGTCCCCGGTAGGGAACCTCGCATGCGACGGGGGTGAAGCCACGGGCGAACACCAGGTCGACGTCGTGGCCCCCGGCGTACTGGAAGCCCTCGAGCGAGAGCTCCCGGATGTTGAAGTCGCCACCGAGGATCACCGGACCCTCCTCGGCCCAGCGCAAGGCGCTCTCGGCCGCTCGCTGCGCATCCCGGAGCGGGCCGCCTCCGTGCAGGTTCGCGACCCACACCTCAGCGCTGCGCAGCCGCACCGCGTGGACCCACCGACGCTCGGGCCACACGCACAGCCGGCGCCACCGGTGCTCGGCCACGGCGTCGCCCCGTACGAGAATCGCGTTCGCACCCCCGCCGTTGGACTTGACCAGATCTGGCCACCGGACGGCGATCGCGCGCCGGGCGGGCAGCAGCCCATTGCGGGAGGTGAGGACGAGCCGCTGGTCGGCCTGCAGCCGGGCCCCGAGCCCGGGAGGCCACCATGGCGGGACCTCCTGGAGAAGCGCGACATCCCACTCCCAGCCGGCCAGCGCGCCCGCGAACTCGTCAAACAGGTCCCGTCCGGCGGGCGGCACGGAACGCCCGTGCAACAGATTCCAACTCAGCACGCGCATCGGTCACAGCCCAACGTACACTCGTCGCTTGCCGCGCCACTTCATCACCGGGACCGAACTCACCGCCGACGAGCTGCACGGGTTGATCGAGCGCGCGCTCGAGCTCAAGGCGGCGCCCTACGGCTCGGACGCGCTGCGCAAGCGTGCGGTGGCGCTGATCTTCGAGAAGCCGTCCACCCGCACCCGCGTCTCGTTCGAGGCCGGGATCACCGAGCTCGGGGGACACCCGATGGTGCTGCGTCCCGACGAGCTCCAGCTCTCCCGCGGGGAGTCGGTGCGCGACACCGCCTATGTCCTGTCCCGCCACGCCGCGGCGATCGGAATTCGCACCGGCCGCGACGAGCTGATCGAGGAGATGGCCGCCCACGCGACTGTTCCGGTGATCAACATGCTCAGCCCGCGATACCACCCGTGCCAGGCGCTGGCCGACCTGCTCACCCTGCACGAGACGTTCGGCCGCCTCGACGGGCTGACCCTCGCCTACGTCGGCGACGGCAACAACGTCGCGCGTTCGCTCCTCGACGTGGGTGCGGCGGCCGGCGTCGAGGTTCGGGTCGCATCGCCGAATGGCTTTCAGCTCGAGGCCAGCGACGGCGGCGTCCTGACCGACGACCCCCGCGAGGCGGCACGGGGTGCCGACGCCCTCTACACCGACGTCTGGGTGAGCATGAGCGACGATCCCGACTCGGCCGCCGAACGACGCCGACTGCTGGCCCCTTACCAACTCACCGATGAGCTGCTCGACCTCGCCGCGCCGAGCGCGATCGCGCTCCACTGCCTGCCCGCGCATCCCGGGGAGGAGATAACCGAGCAGGTGCTGTACGGCGAGCGCCAGCGGATTTGGGACCAGGCCGAAAATCGGCGCCACGCCCAGAAGGCGTTGCTCGAGTTGGTCGCGGGCGCCTGAACCCGGGAAAGGGAATGGATCGACACCTGCCTACCGGGCGGCGCCCCAGCCCGAGGCGGTTGGGTACGCTCAGTCGGGAGCGTCCGGTAAGGAGATATGCAAACTATGCCCTCACCCAAGTCCCAGTCGGGTCGCACGCGGTCGAGTGGCCGCACTCGCTCGGCGAGCGAGCCCGACTCCTCGAATGAGGGTGCGGCGAACCTGGCTGAGCAGCTCGTCAACCGGATCATCAGACCCCTCGGTCTGGTGGTGCTCACGCGCGAGCGGATCCAGGAAGTGCTGGACGACGCCGCCTCGCGCGGCCGGGTGACGCGCTCGGATGCAAACGAGCTGGCCGCCGAGCTGGTCAACCGCGGGCGCCAGCAGACCGAACAGCTCATCTCCGACGCCGAGCGGCTGTTCGGCCGCGGGCGCCAGCAGCTCGGATCGGCCGCCGTACGGGCACGGCGCAGCGAGTCCCTGGATCTTCTGCTCCGCCGCGCCGACCGGGCACGCCAAACGGTTAGCCCCGGGGAGTCGTTTCCGATCCTTGGCTACGACGAGCTGACGGCCACCCAGGTGCAGAGCCGCCTCGACGGACTCCCCCCGGCGGAGCTGCGCAAGGTGCGCGACTACGAGCGGCGGCACGCCAACCGCAAGACCGTCCTCGCGGCGATCGACAAATACCTCTCCCAGGCCTGAACGAGCACTTCACACAGTCTGCGGGCGCGGCCCTCCAGCGCGCTCACGAGGAGGCGCGCGAGCTGCGCCACAGCTTCGTGGGCACCGAGCACATCCTGCTCGGGCTCCTGGGCGTGCCTGAGGGCACCGCGGCTCAGGTGCTCGCCACGTTCGGGGTGAGATATCCGGACGTGCGTACGGCGGTGCTCGGGATGATGGGAGTGGGGGTCGAGGCGCCCAATGCCGAGCTGTCGTTCACGGGACGCGCGGAGGACACGGTCGATCGAGCCCGCCGGGAGGCATCGATGCGCGACCAGCCTCAGGTCGGGACCGAGCACCTGCTGCTCGCGCTCCTGCACGAGCCGGGCGGCGCGGCGGCGCGGATCCTCCTCCAGCTCGACGCCGACCTAACGGCCGTCCGCGCCGCGATCGACCGGGCATAAACGGGCGCTCAGGCGGCACGCGGCACGCGGCTGCCATCCTAGGAGCAACGATGGAGCGTGCCACCGCCCCCACTACCACGGCTGCAAGCCGTCCCGCCCGGGGCGAGATGCTCGAGCTGACGGTCGATTCGCTGGCCTACGGCGGCGCGGGGGTCGCGCGCCTGAATGGATACGTGGTGTTCGTCCAGGACGGCCTCCCGGGGGACCGCGTCCGCGCCGAGGTGCAGAACTCAAAGCGCGCCTACGCCCAGGCTCGGGCGGTCGAGATCCTCGAGCCGAGCCCCGACCGGATTACCCCGCGCGCGGCCCACCCGGGCGCCTCGTGGCAGGTGCTTCGGTACGAGCGCCAGCTTCAGGTCAAGCAGGAGCAAGTCGAGGATGCACTGCGCCGGATCGGGCGGCTCCAGGGATTCGAGCTCGAGCCGATCGTGCCCGCGCTGGAGCAGTGGCGCTACCGCAACAAGCTCGAGTACTCGTTCGGCACCGACGAGGCCGGCCGACTGGTGTGCGGCTTTCACGCGCCGGGCCGCTGGCAGGACATCGTCGAGGTGACCGATTGCCTGCTCGCCTCCGAGGCGGGCAACGCCGCCAGGGAGCGCGTCGCCGCGTGGTGCCGGGCTCAGGGCCTCACCGCGTATGACCGTCGCACTGGCGAGGGGCTGCTGCGCAACCTGGTGGTGCGGGAAGGCCGGCGGACCGGCGAGCTGCAGATCCGGCTGGTCACGAGCCCCGGCCGGCTCGACACCGAAGACCTGGCCAGAGCCGCGGATCCAGTTGGCGGGCTGCTGTGGACTCAGACCGACAGCGTGGCTGAGACGACCCAGCTCGGCGAGACGGAGCTGATCAGTGGCCGGGAGCGGTTCAGGGAGGAGATCGGCGGCCTGCGCATGCACATCTCCTCGAGCGCGTTCTTTCAGACCAACACCGAGATGGCCGAGCGCCTTTACGAACTGGCGATCGACTACGCCCAGCCCAGCGGCACCGACCGGGTGTACGACCTGTACTGCGGGATCGGCACGATCGGGCTGCTGATGGCGCCCCGGGCCGCCGAGGTCTGGGGGCTCGAGCTCGTCGAGGAGGCGGTCGCCGACGCCATCGCGGGCGCGCGGCGCAACGAGATCGACAATGCCCACTTCTTCGCCGGCGACGTCCGCCTGGCGCTGCGCGAGCTCGTCCAGCGCGCCGGCCGGCCCGACGTGCTCCTAGTCGATCCGCCGCGGTCGGGCCTCTCGCAGAAGGTGGTCCGCCGGATCATCGAAGCCGGGCCCCGCCGGATCGTGTACGTGTCCTGCAACCCGACGACGCTGGCCCCCAACGCGGCCCAGCTGGTGGAGGCGGGGTACCAGCTGCGGCGTGTCAGGCCGGTCGACATGTTCCCGCAGACCCCGCACATCGAGGCGGTCGCGCTTCTCGAGCGCGGGTAGCGTGAACGAACGACCGGGTAGTTTTCGAGGTATGGCAGCTCGCAGCGTCCGTCTGAGTCAGCCCGGGTTTGACCAGGGGGCTCCCACCAAGTTCCGGTTCGTCGCGGCGGCGGCCCTGCTGGCTATGGCCCTGCTGCTCGGGGCTGGTGCGCCGCGCGCGCAAGCCACGCCACGTCCGCCCGCGCTGCGGCTGACCGGTGCGTTTCCGGAGGGCACGGCCCCGGGCGATGCCACGATCGTCCTGCGGTTCTCAACCGGGCTCGCCCCGATTACCGCGCGGTCCGAGCCTCGGCTGTCCCCGGCCGCCACCGGGACCTGGTCGCAGCCGAATCCGACGACGCTCAGGTTCATTCCGACCGGCGCGTACCTGCCGGGAACCGTCGTGCACATCACGGTCCCCAAGACGCTGACGGCCGTCGACGGCAGCGCGCTGCGCCAGGCTGACACGGCCTCCTTCCAGGTGGGCAGCGGGTCGGTGGTACGTCTCACCCAATTGCTCGCGGAGTTGCGCTACCTCCCCGTTCACGTCGTCTCGGCCCAGCAGCCGGCCCCGCGCGATACGCCGGCACAGCTCCGCGCCATCTTCCAGCCGCCAGCGGTCAAGCTGGCGCTCGGTGCGCAGTGGCCAACGGAGCTGCGCGCGCTGTGGTCGGGCGATAGCGCCACCGTGCTCAGAGGGGCGATCATGGCCTTCGAGTCCCAGCACGGGCTGGCCATGGACGGCGTTCCGAGCACGGCCCTGTGGCAGGCGCTACTGACTGCCCGCGCTCGCCGGCAGTGGAACACCGGCGGCTACACCTACGCGGTGGCCAGCGAGAACAGCCCGGAGACGTTAACCCTCTACCACAACGGACACGTCGTTCTGAGCACCCCGGCCAACACCGGGATCCCGGGACAGGGCACGGCGACAGGGACCTTCCCCGTGTACGAGCGTCTGCGCAGCCAGACCATGCAGGGAACCAACCCGGATGGGTCGCATTACGCCGACTTCGTTCAGTTCGTGGCGTACTTCAACGGAGGCGATGCCGTGCACTACATGCCGCGGGCGGACTACGGCTCGCCGCAGAGCCTGGGTTGTGTCGAGCTGCCCTACTCCGCCGCCGAGCAGGCCTGGGGCTATCTGACCTACGGGACGCTGGTCACGGTCCTCCCGTAGGCGAGTGCGTTCCGAGAGCTAGCCGAGTGCCCGGGGACAGCTAGGGTTCCCACGTCCGCGCTATGCGAGCCGTCACGATCAAAGATCAGAACCTGACCGTCGAGGATCACCCGGACCCGAGCCCGGGCGCCGGCGAGTGCCTCGTGCGCGTCCACGCTGCGGGCCTGAACGGCGCCGACATGATGCAGCGACGCGGCTTCTATCCAGCACCCCCGGGTGCGCCGCAGGACATCCCAGGCCTCGAGCTGGCAGGCGAGGTGATCGAACGTGGTCCCGGTGCCAACCGCTTCCAGGTTGGCGATCGGGTCATGGGGATCGTGGCCGGCGGCGGCCAGGCCGAGCTGGCGGTCGTGCACGAACGGATCCTGATGCCGGTGCCCGCCAATCTCGATTGGCCGGCGGCCGGGGGCGTGCCAGAGGTGTTCACCACCGCCCACGACGGGGTCTTCACCCAGGCCGGCCTGAAGGCCGGTGAGCGGCTGCTCGTCCACGGTGGTGCGGGCGGCGTGGGCACGGCGGCGATCCAGCTCGG
The DNA here is from genome assembly GCA_035504535.1 of Solirubrobacteraceae bacterium. Lineage (GTDB taxonomy): Bacteria > Actinomycetota > Thermoleophilia > Solirubrobacterales > Solirubrobacteraceae > Palsa-465. The sequence goes on from DATJRS010000032.1 coordinate 98,955, forward strand.
CCGGGCGTCGGGCGCGCGGGTGACCGCGACCGTGCGCAACCCGGACCACCGTGACGTGGTGGCTGAGCTCGGTGCCGAGGTGATCGCCCCCGAGGGCTTCGAGGTGCACGGCCCGTTCGACGTGATCCTGGAGCTCGTCGGTGCCCCGAACTTCCCCGCCAACCTGCAGGCCCTCGGTCTGTGGGGCCGGATCATGGTGATCGGGATCGGCGCCGGCGCCCAGGCCGATTTCAACCTGGGCTTGGCGATGCAGAAACGGGCCCGGATCTACAACTCGACGCTCCGGCCCCGCCCGCTCGAGGAGAAGGCGATCACCGCCCGCGCGGTCGAGCGCTCGGTGCTGCCGCTGCTGGCCTCCGGCGCGGTCCGCGTACCGGTCGCGGCCACTTACCCGCTCGAGGAGGCGCCCGTGGCGTACGACCGCTTCGCGCAAGGCGGCAAGCTCGGCAAGATCATCCTCACGATGTAGGGGATGCTGCCGTCGGTCGGTTGGCGGCGCCCGTCGACCGGGTCGGGAGCGCTACCGCTTATTCGTCCTCGAACAGGTCGTCCTCTTCGCCCACCGGGACGAACTCATCCGCGTGGACCGTGCATAGCGCCGGTCCGCCCGACTCGAGCGCGGCCTGCATCTCCGCCCGGGTGAGCTTGGCGCCGCACTCTTCGCAACGGTCGCCGACCTCGTCGAGGGATCTCTCCTCAAGGTCCATGGGCGCGAGCCTAGCGGTTTGGAGAAGCCGCTGCGAGCGGGTTTTCCTGGCGCTGGCGGCTGTCTCAGGACGCTAGGGCTCGAGCTCGCGCGACTGCTGCTCCTCTTGAAGCTGCTGCGCCTCTCGGCGCTCCTTCTCCTTGCGCTCCTGCTTTGAGAGCTTCCGGCCCCGCTTCAGGCCGGTGCCGCCCATCACCGACACCATCCGGATGCGGATGACCGGCCCGCCGGCCGGCGTCACCTCGTCGCCGAGCTCCACACCGTTGCCACCCATCAGGGCGAAGTTCGTCACCTGCACCTCAACGCCGTGCGGAACCCGGACCTCAGCTCCGCCCATGATCGAGATCACCCATCGATCGCCCCCGGGTCCCTGCCGGACCGTGAGACCTCCGCGCTGTCCCGGCGTGACGATCGCGCGGCTCAGTCCAAGTCGTTGCGGGTCGACGTCGGCGATCAGCCGCTCGAGCTCGGTGCGGGTCCTCACGGTGTAGACCGACCCGAGCCGGTCCTCGAGTTCCTCGACGTCCAGCCGGCCCTCAGAGGCGGCACCTCTCAGGAGCTCGGCCGTCTGTTCGCGTTCGGCATCGGAGGCGCGAAGGGCGGGGAGCTGATCGCTCGGATCGCTCATCGCCAAGATCGTAAAGGGCGACCAACCGTGGAATCAGTACGGCGGTAGATCCGCCCACCACTGGCCGAGCACCCGAAACGCGGCCCAGAACTCTCGCTTGGCGCTCTCCTCATCGAGCGAGTCGTCGATGTTGGGCACGTACAGGGCCTCGATCGAGGGTGTGAGGCGCTGCAGATCGCCGGGGATCGGGTGCAGGTCCTGGCGCAACGGCAGGTCGAGCTCGTTGACGACCGTCAGAGCATCGAGCCCCATGACCACGACGATCTTGGGCGAGACGATCTCAAGCTCCTCGATCAGTCTGCCCACGCATCCGGGGTCGGCCATCGCCGGGTCGGGCACGGGGCACTTCACGCACAGCGTGCCGTACACCGCGAGTGGGTCGATCGACAGGCGCTTGAGCGACTTCATCAGCGCGTTCCCGGCGCGGCCGTAGAAGGCCACGCCCTCCTCGACCTCAGAGGGCCGGGCGAAGTGCTTGATCAAAAAGATGTCGGCCTGGGGATGCCCCGAGCCCAGGACGGGCATCAGCGCACCCCGCGGGCAGTGGGTGCAGGCCTGGACCTCCCGGGAGAAGGCGTTCAGCTCGCGGATCGCGCGCTCGAGGTACTTCTCCCGGATCTCGTCGTCGGTTGCCGGCATCGCTGTCCGATTGGACGGCTCGCGAGCTTGTCCTTGCGGGTGCATCAGGAGTTGCGGCCGCCACGGTGGTTCGCGCCGCGTCGATCGAGCCCCATCGCGCGCCGTACGCGGCGCTCTCGCGAGGCTTTCCGGGCCGATTCGGGGAGGGCCTTGGTCTGCAAGAACTTGAGCGCCTGGACGTAGAGCAGGCTGGCCGGGTTGCGGACGATGTCGGCGTCCCGGAGCGCCTCGAGGAACTCCTCGGGGCCGTCGAACTCGCGCATACGGATCCGTACCGACCCCAAGCCCTGGGGCACATGAGCGTCCGAGCCGGCGCCCGCCGGGATCCGGTACTTGGCTGCGAAGCGAGCCGCCTCATCGTTGAACTCGCTGATCGCCACACGCGGATTGAACACCTCGATCGCGTCCACGTCGTCGAGCACGTCCAGCAAGTGCTCGTAGTCCGGGACCGAGTGCAGCCGGTCGAACGGGTGGGGCACATAAACCAGGCCGCCCTGGCGCTTGATCTCGGCGATCGTCTCCTGCAGGGTCATTCCGCGCGGGATCTTTTCCTCGATGAAGAGCCCGATCACCTCGCCCTGGTCGGCCGTCTTGACCTCCTCGCCGACGATCACCTCGATCCCGTCCGCCCGGGCTCGAGCCGCGTGGGCGCCCGAGATCTCGTTGTGGTCGGTCACCGCGATCGCCCCCAGCCCGCGGGCCCGCGCCTCGGCCAGCAGCACCTCGACGGGTGTGGCGCAGTCGTAGGAGTGGTCGGTGTGCATGTGCAGATCCACGTCGATCATGCGCCGTTCTCGCAGGCGCGCACGGATCCGGTCGTTGGCGCGGTCGTCGTGCCGGCGGGCGACGAGCCCGGCATAGACGTCCTCGAGCTCATCCGCCACCCTGGGCCAGCCGAACCGGGTTCTGAGCGCTTGAGCGCGCTTGCGGCTCGAGTCCCGGAGTTCCGGCTCTGCGATCAGCCGCGTGAGGTGCGTCGAGAGCGTCTGGACGTCACCGGGCTCGAACTCGAAGCCGTACTCGCCCTGGCCGAGCAGTTCCTCGTAGGCGCCCAGCCGTGACGCGACGGGGACCACACCGGCGGCGAGCGCGCGAACGAGCGAGCCGGGCGCCGGCCGCACTCCCTCTGAGGCGAGCACGACCACGTCGGCACCGGCCAGCGCCTGCGCCTCGGGCATCTGCTCGGCGTCCACGAACTGCACCCGGTCGCGCAGCGGCCGGCTCAGCGTCGCCGGCGGCGCCAGCGGCCGCGGTGACCATACGGTCGCCCGCCACTCGGGCTCGGCCGGCAGCGCACGCAGCGCCCGCAGGAACAGTCGCAGCGCGGCGCGCTCCTCAGCGGCGCTGAACAGCAGCTGCGCGGGACCAGGCTCCGGCGCATCCGCCGCCCCGTTCGAGCGTCCCGGCGCACGATCGGCGTCCACGTCCGCCCCGGGCAGGATCACCCGATAATCGCCCGGGAAGTAGCGCTGGAGCAGGTCGCGCGTGGCGCCGTAGCTGGCGATGCGGGCGTCCAAGCGGCTGAACAGCAGTCGCGACAGGGGCCTGGTCAGCTGGGTCGAGAGGATCCGCTCGGTCGGGCCGTGGAAGCTGCCCACATTCAGTCCGCGCGACTGCCGCAGCGCGACGCTGGAGGCGCTGGGCGCGAATGGCTCGTGGACGTGGACGATGTCGAGCGGGAGGCTGCCAAGGGCCTCCTCGATCGTTCTGGCCACGTCGATCGGCAGCGACGCGGCGCGCCGGCGAGTGGGGGAGAACGGCAGCACCTCCCCGACGCCGAGCACGAGTGGCTCCCCGTCGGCGCGCTCGAGCAAGGACGCGCCGTCGTTGCGGATCGCCCGGCGGCTTTCGCGCACCAGCGCCCCCGACTCGGACGGCGCGATGATCAGCACCCGGTGTCCGCGCAGCACGAGTTCGTGCGAAACCCGCCTTACGTAGTCGTTGACCTCGTGCGCAACCTCCCAGGCGAACGGCGTCACCTGCGCGATCGCGAGCCGCTCGCTGGCCACGAGCGGCAGTCTATTTGCTTCTCAGCTCTTGTCGGCCTTCTGCTTGGCAGGCTTCGCCGCCGCCGGATTCCGGGCGTATTTGGCGATGAACTTCTCGGTCAGCTCGCGCGCCTCGTCGTCCGGGCGCTGGTGCATTGGCGACTTCATCAAGTACGAGCTCGGGCCGTCGAGTTGGCCGGAAAGGCCATTGTTGAGGGCGAGCTTGCAGCAGCGCACCGCGTCGATCACGATCCCGGCCGAGTTGGGCGAGTCCCAGACCTCGAGCTTGAGCTCCATCTGCAGCGGCACGTCCCCGAAGGCCTCGCCCTCGAGCCGGATGTGCGCCCACTTGCGATCGGTCAGCCACGGAACGTAGTCCGAGGGCCCGACGTGCACGTCGCCGGCCGGCAGCGTGTGGCCCATGATCGAGGTCACCGCATTGGTCTTGGAGATCTTCTTGGACTCCAGACGTTCGCGCTCGAGCATGTTGTAGAAGTCCATGTTGCCGCCGACGTTGAGCTGGGAGGTCCGGAGCAGCTTCACGCCTCGGTCATGCATCAGGCGCGCCAGTGCGCGGTGGACGATCGTCGCGCCCACCTGCGACTTGATGTCGTCGCCGATGATCGGCAGCCCGGCCTTCTTGAAGCGCTTGTTCCAGTAGTCCTCGCGCGCGATGAACACCGGGATGCAGTTGACGAACGCGCAGCCGGCCTCGAGCACCTGCTCGACGTACCACTTCGTGGCCTGCTCTGAGCCCACCGGCAGGTAGGAGACGACGACATCGGTGTGAGTGTCCTTGAGGATGTCGACGATGTCCGCGGTCGGGCCGGGAGCCTTGGTGATCTTTTCCTTCAGATACTTGCCCAGCCCGTCGTGCGTCATTCCGCGCTGCACGGGCACGCCGATCTGCGGGACCTTGCCGGCGAACTTCAGCGTGTTGTTCTGACCGGCGAAGATCGCCTCAGACAGATCCTTGCCCACCTTGTCGGCGTCGATGTCGAACGCCGCGCTGAACTCGATGTCGCGCACGTGATAACCGCCCAGATCGACGTGCATGAGCCCGGGCACCGCCTCGCTTGGGTCGGCGTCGCGGTAGTACTGGACGCCTTGCACGAACGAGCTCGCGCAGTTGCCGACGCCGATGATCGCCACCCGGACCTTGCCGTCCTGGTAGCGAGCGGCGCCGTTCGTGGAACCGTTGGTCGTGCTCACTGTTTGGGGCTGCCTTTCTACGTGTCAAGTCGCGGGTTCGAGATCCCGGGCCACTGAAGATAGTCCGCGCGAGCGGGTTCGTTACACCGGCTGCTGAGCGGCGATCCGCTTGAGCTGGCGGCGTACGTGGAAGATGCGTTGCAGCGTGGTGAAGGCGGTCAGGGCGGCCAGGACGTACACCGCCGGCGCGAGCAGCTCGAAGTGGCCGAGCGAGGCGCCCTTGGCGAACACGAGGCCGATCGACAGGATCACCACCCGCACCGGGCGCGTGGCCAATCCGACCTTGCATTCGACGCCGAGGGCCTCGGCCCGGGCGCGGGTGTAGGAAACCATCAAGGAGCCAAGCACGGCAGCCACCGTGGCGGCGGCAGCGACCTGGTTGTTGCGCGAGGCGAAATACGCGCCCACCGCGATCAGGACGATGCCCTCCTCCATGCGATCGAGGGTCGAGTCCAGGAACGCCCCGAACACGCTGCCCTTGCCCGACATGCGCGAGTAGCGCCCGTCGAGGGTGTCCATGATCGAGCCGATGATGAACGCGAGCCCGGCGAGGAAGAACAGGCGGTCCACGATCAGGGCCGCGGCGGCGACGTTCAGGGCAAAGCCGGTGAGCGAGATCGCATTCGGCGTCAGCCGCGACTCGATCAGCCGGTTGCGCACCATCTCCTGCGCGGTGGGCCCGTTCCGCGGGCCCCGGGCGCGACGCGCGCTCGCGCTGCGCCGCGGACGCGGAGGCCGGGTCTGCTCGGGGGTGCTCACGCCGTGACGCGCGCGAACGCCCACGCGTCGGGTCTCGCCCGTGCCAGCAGGCTCTGCGCGAGCCACGCGGACACTCCGGCGGTGACAGCCCCGAGGAACACGTCGGTGAGGTAGTGGTTGGCGGTCGCCACGACGACGAAGGTGATCAGCAACGGGTACAGCGCCCACAGAATCTTGCCGGGCCGCCAGGACGTGAGTCGTGACATCGAGCCGCCGACCATGACCGCAAAGCACACGTGCATCGAGGGAACGGCTGCGTAGAAGTTCAAGAATTCCTTGGAGGGACCGAAGTCGATCGAGCCGCTGCCGCCGGTCACGAACTGGGAGATCGCGTCGGTGAAGCCCCACTCCGGCATCAGTCGCGGCGGCGCCGTTGGATACAGCCAGTACCCGATCAGCGCCAATCCCATCGCGATCATGAACATGTTTCGCACGAAGTAGAACGAGTCGTTTCGCCGTGCGTAGATGAACGCGAGCACCGCCAGCGTGACGACGAAGTGCCCGTTCAGGTAGATCCAGTCGAGGCCGTCCATCAGCCAGTGCTTGTTGATCGCCCAGGCCTGGATGCTCGGCTCGATGAAGACGTGCAGCGTCCGCTCGAGGTCGATGATTCGCATGGCGTCGCCGAACGGCTTATACGGGTTGTCGCTGTCGACGATTCCCCGCACGAGGTCGTAGAGCAACAGCGCGCCGACGAACAGCGCGATCTGCCGGAAGAGGTCAACCCAGCCACGCGGCAGCACCCGCGTCCCGATGAATTGAAGGACGCGGGTCACCCGGCTGGAGGGGGAGGACGAGGCGGCCGGGTTAGGTGGGGTTGGCGGGGCGGGCGGGGACCCCATCGAAATGATGCTAGCGAGGCGGGATGTTCGGTCGCCGTCAGCTGCACCGGGGTGAGGTCGCGCCGATACGCGTGAGCGAGAAGCGAATCGCCAGGTGAACCGGCCCGGGGCGGCGCAGCTGCACCTCCGTAAACCCATCGGACTGCGCAACACAGCCCGAGCCTTCGGTGATTGCCCAGTACGGGCTCCATCTGACGCGGATCAGGGCCTGGCCCGGACGGCGCGCCTGGAGCTGGAGCCAGTTCGGCCCCAGTGCGCGCAGGACGGCGGCTCCCTGAACCATAGGCGTCGCGTCCAGCACCGAGTAGATGCGCCAGTGCCTGGTGCGACGCACCAGGTGCAGGTAGGGCAAGCCGCGGTCGATCAGCGCCACCTCGGCCTTGGCCGAGTAATCGAGCTTGGCGTCGGGCACCGCGACGTAACGCACGGCCAGCCAATGCAGCCAGGCGCTGTAGCGGGTGGCGGTCAGCTTGCCTGCGTAGAACAGCGCGTTGTCCTTGACGTCAAGCTGGCGCTCCCAGCCGCGGGCAATGGGGAAGTACGGCGCCACTGCGTACGCCTCCCAGTGGAAGAGCGTGAACGGGATCTCGATGCGGAACGGCTGGTCGGGCTGCCGCCTTAGGTAGGAGATGAGCGGCTGGAAGTACGCGGTCGTCACCTCCCGGTTGTCGTCGGCGGTGCGGATGTCACGGACCGGCGCCTGCCACTGGAGGTACAGAAGCGGCAGCGCCACCGCGACCAGCGCCCACTTGCGCCGTGGCCACAACAACAGCGCCGCCAGCGGACCGGCGAGGAGCGGGCCGAGCCGGGTCACGTTGCTGCCAACCGGGCTGGCAACGGCGAAAGAGAGGACGCAGCCGACCGCGTAGAGGGCCGCGCCGGTCCGTAGTGCGGCATCACTTCGCGGGATGACAAACAGGAACGCCCCCGAGATCAGGACGAGCGGCCACAGGGCGGAGAACGCGAACGGCTCGATCCCGCCTTCGGGAAACGCCAGCGCCAGCGCCAGCACCGGCAGTGCGGAGGCAATGACAACGTAGATGCCTGGAAGCGCGGCTCTCAGGCGGCGCTCCTCGATGTAGGCGCCGGCGGCCTGCGCGACGCCGGCCAGCGCAGCGAACACGGCGTCAACTGGGCTGGCCAGCGCAGTGAGCGCCGCCAGCGCCACCGCCAGCCCGGTACGCCGGCGCTGGAGGGCCCACGCCGTCCCGAGCGCGGGCAACAGGCCGAAGGCGAACGTGAGTCGCCCGGTGAACAGACTCGTGCTGGTTGCCACTCCGAACCACAGTGCCCCGAGCCAAGCGTCCGGGCCGAAGCGCCGGTGCACCATCGACTCGAACAGCGCAGCGCTCGGGATGATCGCGATCGCGCCGGCCACCTGCGGGGTCAGCAGTGCTCCCAAGGGCGGGAAGAGCACGCTGTAGCCAGGTACGTTGTGCCCCGCGTACCACCAGTTGTTCCAGATCCCGAACCCCTCGGCGGCGAACAGCTTGGCGCGGAGCAGGTGCGCCGCCAGGTCTTCGCTGCGCGGCGAGATGATGACGTACGCGGCCGCGATCACCGCCGCCGCGACCGTCGGCAGCACCCGCCGAAACGGCGGCAGGCGCCATCGGGCCCGTCTATCTCTCGAGTAGCTCCGCGACGCGCTCCACCACCTCGGGCCGGTCCAGCCACGGCCAATGGCCGGCATCGGCGACGCGCTCGACCCGCGCTCCGGGAAGCCGGGTGGCGTACGCGTCGGCGAGCGCCGGCGGATACCACGGGTCCTTCTCGCCCCAGATCAGTGTGGTCTGCGCCGCGGCCGCGTGACCGTTCGCGCTCGCGCCACTCGCTCCCGCCGGCTCGATTGCGGTCCGCTCCTCCGTCCCCGCCGGCCCGGGCCTCTCCTCCCCGTTTTGGCCGGAGACATCGCCACCGACCATGTTCTCCTGCGCCGAACGGACAAGCCGGAGGATCGCCCGCTGCGTGCCCTGGTCGAACTGATTCCAGACCGCATCGATCCGCGCCTTGGGCCACGCGGCCGGTTCGACGCAGCCCTGCCGCAGCGCCCGGGTCAGCACGGTTCGCGTGGTCGCCCCCATCAGCATCTCGCCGACGCCGCGGATCTGCCACCACCGGACGAACCGGGGCCACGCGAACCCCTCGACCAGCGCCGGCGCGTTGCACAGCACGAGCTTCGAGACCCGCTCGGGATGGCGGTGGGCGAACTTCAGGGCCACGGCGGCGCCCCAATCGTGGCCGACGATCTGCACCTCGTCCACGTCGAGATGGGCCAGGAAATCCTCGACGAAATCGGTCAGGCCGTCGAGCGAAAAGTCGAGGTGCTCGCCCTTTCCCGAGCGCCCGAACCCGATCAGATCCGGCGCGAGCCCGCCGGTCCTGGCCAGGAACTCGGTCCAGTCATCCGAGCTGGTGGGGATCCCGTGGAGGTACAGCGGCGGCGCGCCCGTCACCGCCTCAGCAACGCGGTAATAGACGGGTGAGTCGTCGAGGGAGATGGTGTGCTCGTCGACGTGCACCCGCCGGCGAGGATAACGTCCGCGCGAGTGAGCGGTACCAGCCCCAATAACGGTTCCGGCGCCAGCCCTCCTCATCCGCCGGGCGATCGTCCCGATCGAGCGCCCTCCGATCCGCCGCCCGGCGCCGCCACCGTGTGCCTCGGCGAGGCGCTCGTCGACTTCATCTGCGAGCGCCCGCTCGACGACGTCGCCCTCGGTGACGCGTTCGTGCCGCACTTCGGCGGGTCGGTGGCGAACGTCGCGGTGATCGCCGCCCGCGGCGGCGCGCGCGTGACCCTGGCCAGCGGGGCGGGCGATGACCCCTGGGGCCGCTGGCTTCGCCACCGCCTCGAGCAGGAGGGCGTTGGGGTGTCGTTGTTCGAGCTCACGCCGGAAGCGCCGACCCCGGTATCGCTGGTGGTGGTCAACGGTGTGGGCGAGCCCAGCTACCAGATCTACGGCGACACGATCGCCACCGCCGTGGAGGCCCTCGGTGGCCGGCTGGAGGCGGCGATCGAGGGCGCCGCCGGTCTGTACTTCAGCTCGAACACGCTAGTCGGCGCGAACGAGCGCGAGATCACCATGCGCGCACGTGACGTGGCCCTCGGCTTGGGGCGCCCGGTCGTGTTCGACCCGAACCTCCGGCTGCGCCGCTGGCGCTCCCGGGCCGAAGCCGCGGCCGCCGCCAACGCGTGCGTCCCTGGGGCGCTGCTGGTGCGCGCCAACGCCGAGGAAGCCTCGGTGATGACGGGCGAGGACGATCTCGAACGGGCGGCGCTCGCGCTGCTGAAGGCCGGCGCGCGGATGGTCGTGATCACGCTCGGATCCGAGGGCGCGATCCTGCGCGGCGAGCTCGCGCTGGACGCGCCGGGGCGCCCGGCGGCGGTGCGAAGCACGATCGGCGCCGGCGACGTCCTGACCGGCGTTCTGCTGGCGCGCCTGGCGACCTCGGCCTACTACCCGTCGGCGGTGGCGGCGGCGCTGCGCGAGGCGGTGGTGCAGTCCTCGCTGGCGTGCGAGCGGTGGGGCGCGCTTGAGTAGGGACGCGCTTGAGTGGGAGTGCGCTTGAGTAGCGGGGCGCGGGCGTCGTTGCGCGAACGGACGTCGCGGAGCTGGAAGCGTCCTTCCCGCCGGCGGGTGCGCGCGATCCGCGACCGTCTGCGGCTCGTCTACGGCGTCCCGCTGGCCAAGCCCCACGGGCATCCGATCGCCGAGCTGATCCTCACCGTGTTGTCGCAGTCGACCAACGATCGCAACCGGGACGTCGCCTATCTGGCGCTGCGCGAGCGCTTCCCGACCTGGGAGGACGTGCGCGACGCGCCCGTGGACGCGGTCGAGGAGGCGATCCGGCCCGGCGGCATATCGAAGGTCAAGTCGGCGCGCATCAAGTCGATCCTGGCCGCGATCACCGAGACCGCCCCGGAGCAGGCCGCGTCGGGCGGCGTCGCCTTGGATCACCTGCTCTCCCTCGACTGGCTGGCCAGCCAGCCAGTGCCCGAAGCCCAGCGCTATCTGACCTCACTCCCGGGTGTGGGGCGCAAAACGGCGGCGTGCGTGCTGCTATTCGCGCTCGGGATGCGCGACGTGCCGGTCGACACGCACGTCTCGCGGGTGGGGACGCGGCTGGGCCTGTTCCGGCCGGGTGCGCCATTTGAGGAGATGCACGACGAGATGCTCGCGATCACCCCGCCGGGCGAGGAGCTCGAGCTCCACCTGAACATGCTCCGCCACGGCCGGCGGACCTGTCACGCACGGCGGCCGGCGTGCGCCGACTGCGCGCTCCAGCGCATGTGCCCGAGCGCATTCACGTTCGGATAGCCGGCCGCGTAGGCTCGGGATGCGCCCGATTGAGGGCGGATAACTCACCACTCGCCCTCCAGCGTCGCGCGAGCGTCCCGTTGGCGGGTGAACGGCCATTCACCCCCCCGGGATGGGGTGAGTGGTGAGTTATCCGGCATCGGGGGGCCGAGGATCCGGAATCGGGAGGCCGGAAGGGACCGAACCGCGAGCCCGGCCCGCTTCCCCCGCAGAGGATGGGTGGAGGGCGGAGCGGGTCTGGCCGCCCTCGCGACACGACCACCCCCGCCCATCGAGGCAGACGAAGTCGCACAGGGCGGCCAGACGCGCTTTGACCTCCACCCAAATCTGCTACCCTCCCACTAAGATTTTTGCGAACAAACAGGAGCAGAACTCGATGGGAAAGACAATCGGAATCGACCTCGGAACGACCAACTCGTGCATGGCGGTGCTCGAGGGTGGCGAGCCGACGGTCATCGAGAACGCGGAGGGCGGCCGTACCACGCCGTCCGTCGTCGCGTTCACACAGTCCGGTGAGCGCCTGGTCGGGACGGTAGCCAAGCGGCAGGCCGTCACCAACCCCCAGAACACGATCTTCTCGATCAAGCGCTTCATGGGCCGCAAAGAGGCCGAAGTGCGCGAGGAGGAGTCGATCGTTCCGTACAAGGTGGTCTCCGGACCCAACGGCGACGCGCGCGTCGAAGCCGGCGGCAAGCAGTACAGCCCGCCGGAGATCAGCGCGATGATCCTCGGCAAGCTCAAGGCTGACGCCGAGGCGTATCTGGGTGAGACGGTCGACAGCGCCGTGATCACCGTCCCCGCCTACTTCAACGACGACCAGCGGCAGGCGACCAAGGACGCCGGCCGGGTGGCCGGACTGGACGTCAAGCGCATCATCAACGAGCCGACGGCGGCCTCGCTGGCTTACGGCCTCGATAAGGAGAACGACCAGACGATCCTGATCTTCGACCTCGGCGGTGGCACGTTCGACGTGTCGGTGCTCGAGATCGGCGACGGCGTGTTCGAGGTCAAGGCAACCGCGGGTGACAACCACCTGGGTGGCGACAACTTCGACAAGGCGCTCGTCGACTGGCTGGTGAGCGAGTTCAAGAAGTCCCAGGGCATCGACCTGGCCGCCGACCCGATGGCGCTCCAGCGGCTCTACGAGGCGGCCGAGAAGGCCAAGATCGAGCTCTCCACCACACAGGAGACGCAGATCAACCTGCCGTTCATCACGGCTGACTCGAGCGGCCCGAAGCACCTCGACACGCGCCTCACCCGCGCGAAGCTGAACGAGCTCACGAGCGCCCTGCTCGACCGCACGGTCGCGCCGGTGCGCCAGGCGCTCGACGACGCCAAGGACAAGGGCGTCGACAAGGTCGACCACGTCGTGCTCGTCGGCGGCATGACCCGCATGCCCGCCGTGCAGGAGAAGGTCAAGGAGCTGACCGGCAAGGAGCCGCATCGCGGGGTCAACCCCGATGAGGTCGTCGCCGTCGGCGCCGCCATCCAGGCGGGCGTGCTGGCGGGCGACGTCAAGGACGTGCTGCTGCTCGATGTCACGCCGCTGACGCTCGGCATCGAGACCAAGGGCGGCGTGATGACCAAGCTGATCGAGCGCAACACGACGATCCCGACGCGCAAGTCGGAGGTCTTCTCGACGGCCGAGGACAACCAGCCGAGCGTGGAGATCCACGTGCTGCAGGGTGAGCGCGAGATGGCGAGCTACAACAAGTCGCTCGGCAAGTTCCAGCTGACCGGCATCCCGCCGGCGCCGCGTGGCGTGCCGCAGATCGAGGTCGCCTTCGACATCGACGCCAACGGCATCCTCAACGTCTCCGCCAAGGACCTCGGCACCGGCAAGGAACAGAAGATCGAGATCCGCTCCGGATCGGGCCTCTCCGACGACGAGATCAAGCGCATGGTTCACGACGCGGAGGCGCACGCCGACGACGACAAGCGCCAGCGCGAGGTCGCAGAGGCACGCAACGAGGCGGAGAACGCCGCCTACCAGGCCGAGCGCCAGCTCAAGGAGCTCGGCGACCAGGTCGACGAGTCATCGCGCAGCGAGATCGAGGAGGCGATCAAGGCCGTCCGGGAGTCGCTCACGAGCGAGGACGCAGCCGAGATCAACAGCCGCAAGGAAGCGCTCAACGCCTCCTTCCACAAGGTCTCCGAGGCGATGTACCAGCGCGCTCAGGAGAGCGCCGGCGCGCCGAACTTCGACGCTGACGGTGCGGCCTCCGGCAACGGTGATGGCGCCGCCG